>CAKTLJ010000042.1 GCA_934572535.1 uncultured Eubacteriales bacterium | reverse complement strand
TTGTGGACAACTTAATGTCCGTTTCTGGTGCTTCGTGTTTGTCTTACGTTGTTTAATTTACAAGGTGCACGCCGCTTCGTTTGTCGGGCGAACGAGTGATATCTTATCACAGGCTTTCGAGCTTGTCAAGCACTTTTTTCAAAGTTTTTTGAAACTCGTTTACGCCGCAGCTTCTCTCGTTTGCGCCGCCGTCTCGCGCGACAGCTTGGTTATCTTACCATTGCTTTCCGGAAAAGTCAACCCCTAAATTGCGCTTTTTTCGATTTTTTCCACATTTTCTCCTCCTGGGTGGATATCCGGCCCAACAACTCCTTATTTAATACGCAGGTTTCCACATCCACGCCCCGCTTCTCCGAACGGACTTCCCCATTGCGTTCTCCGCCGCCATACGGTATAATAAGTCCATTCCAGATATGCCAAAGGAGGCTCTGTCTATGCCGATCAAAATACCCAACTCTCTCCCCGCCCGCGAGATCCTGGAGGGGGAAAACATCTTCGTTATGACCGAGTATCGGGCCATGCACCAGGACATCCGTCCCCTGAAGATCCTGATCCTGAACCTGATGCCCACCAAGATCGTTACGGAGACCCAGCTGCTGCGGAAGTTTTCCAACACCCCCCTACAGATCCAGGCGGAGCTGCTCCAGACCGTGAGCCACGAGGCCCAGAACGTAGACCGAAGCCACCTGGAGTCCTTCTACACCACCTTTGACGAGATCAAGGACAAGTATTACGACGGCATGGTCATCACCGGCGCACCCGTGGAGAACCTGAACTTTGAGGACGTGGACTACTGGGACGAGCTGTGCCAGATCATGGACTGGTCCAGGACCCACGCCCACGCCACCCTCCACATCTGCTGGGGCGCCCAGGCCGGGCTCTACTACCACTACGGCGTCCCCAAGTACTCCCTGCCCAAAAAAGTCTTCGGCGTCTTCGACCACCAGGTATTGAAGCCCTCCTCCCCCCTCTTCCGCGGCTTTGACGACCGGTTCTACGCGCCCCACTCCCGCCACACCGAGGTGCTGGAGGAGGACATCCGCAAGGTCCCCGACCTGGAGGTGCTGGCCGTCTCCGAGGAGGTGGGCGTCTTCGCGGTGAAGACCGAGGACAGCCGCCAGTTCTTCTTCCTGGGCCACCTGGAGTACGACCGCGACACCCTGGCCCTGGAATACCAGCGGGACGTGGGCCGCGGGCTGCCCATCAACGTGCCCAAGCACTACTTCCCCAACGACGACCCGGCCCAGCCCCCCGTTGTCCGGTGGCGCTCCGCCGGTCAGCTCATCTACACCAACTGGCTGAACTACTACGTCTATCAGACCACCCCCTATGACCTGAACACATTGAGCCAGGCCAAGGACTGACGCCATTCTCTATCAAAGTGGTAACAGAACGATAAAACTTCTCTTAATCTCTATTAAGTTTTCATTAAATCCCTTGACTTTGCACCCTCGCTTTACTATAGTTTCCACAAACTCCATTGGACAAAGAAAGGGAGGTCTCCCATGACAACAGAAAAGAAAAAGCTTGCCGCCGTGATCCTGGCGGCCGTCCTCGTGGTGGGCGTGCTCTTCAGCGCCGTCACCAGCCTTGTGACCGTCCTGGCGGTCAGCGACCTGAAGTCCTCCGTCGCCTTTTCCGGCGGCGAGACCCAAGAGGACGACGTGCCCATCATGAACGGGGAATTCTGGATCCGCTCCACCAAAAACATCTCCGACGCCTACCTCTCCGGCAGCGACGCCGGTCTGAGCGACAAGGACAAGGAGACCCTCAAAATGGCCTCCGCCGTGCTGGATGAGATCATCACCAAGGACATGACCCCCTACGAAAAGGAAAAGGCGGTCTACGACTGGATGACCACCGAGCTCTCCTACGACACCGGTGTTCTCCAGGTCATCCCCCAGACCAGCGACGACTGCGACAATCCCTACGGCGTGCTGAAATACCACAACGCCGTCTGCGTGGGCTACGCCACCACCTTCCGCCTGTTCATGCAGATGCTGGACATCGAGTGCATGGTGGTCCACAACACCTCCCTCTACCACTCCTGGGACCTGGTGAAGCTGGACGACGACTGGTACCACGTGGACGTCTACTCCGACCAGGGTTCCGGCAACTACGCCAACTTCAACATGAACGATGACATGGCCGCGCAGGGCCACGATTGGGACCGGGAATTCTTCCCTGCCGCCGAGGGCCTGACCTACAACTACGCCATTCAGAACAAGGAAGACATCGACGACATCTACCAGATCCCCGCCCGTCTGCGCCAGGCGCTGGAGAACCAGGAAGGCCTGGTGGCCCTGGGCTTCGCCGCCATCGACGAGGAGCACGCCCAGATCGTGGAGGCCATGCTCTACGGCGTGCAGTCCTTTGTGGACTCCGGCGACTACGGCGCCCTGTACATGTCCTGGAGCTGGGTCCATGTGACCGGCAGCGAGTATGTGCTCTCCATCAACATCTACGGCTTCGAGCAGGAGGAGCCCACGCCGGAGATCTCCGAGGAGGACCAGGCAAAGATCGAGGAGGCCATTGACAAGGCCTTCGGCACGGACGTGGAGTGGTCCACCATCGAGGACGCCATCGAGGACGCCGACGAGACGGCCATGGTGGGCGTGACGGAAGCAGAGGCGGTGGGCTAAGCCATGAAAACAAACCGTCTTCTCTCCCTTCTTCTGGCCGGGCTGCTGACGCTGGCCCTGTGCAGCTGCGCCGGGAACGACGCAGCCCCCGCCCAGACCGCCGACATGGAGGCCATGCAGTCGGCCCTCCTCGCCGCCGACACCACCCTGCCGGATATGCTCTCCATCACCGGCAAGGTGGGGGACGCGAAGGACCTCTTCACCTACCTCTCCGACCTGCCCTATGAGAAGGTGGACGACTTCCTCCTCTCCTACTCCGCCGAGGGCAAGGCCGACGAGATCGCCGTCATCGCCGTGAAGGACCCGGCGGACGCGGACGCCGCCGCCGACACCCTCCGGGCGCACCTCGACCAGCGGCTGACCCTCTTCCGCCAGTACAGCCCCGACGAGGTCAGCCGGGCGGAAAAGGCCCTGGTCTTCACACAAGATCAATACGCCGGCCTTCTCATCTGCGACAACAACCAGGACGTGAAAGCCGCCTTTGAGGACTTTCTGACCACCGCGCATTGACATCCCCCTACGAAAACAGCCCCCGCTGCTTGTCAGCGGGGGCTTCGTCTGTCAAAAAAGCCTCGCAGAGTTCGCGGCCCGCAGGCCGCGAAGAAGCTACTATTATGTTCTCCGGCGGCGTGTACGTCGGAGAACATA
>CAKTLJ010000041.1 GCA_934572535.1 uncultured Eubacteriales bacterium | reverse complement strand
TTATTCGCAATAATTCCAAAGTCCGTTTTGTCAAAGAGGCACAGTATCGTGTAGACAAGCCGGATTATGCTGAACGCGCTGTGACAGAGGCGCTTGTCAATGCGCTCATCCATCGTGATTACATTGTGCTTGGCAGCGAAATCCACATTGATATGTTTGATGATCGGGTCGAGATCACATCTCCGGGCGGCATGTTTGGCGGCGGTTCCATTCAGGAATACGATATTTATAGGATCCGTTCCATGCGGCGAAACCCTGTGATCGCTGACCTGTTCCACCGTATGAAGTACATGGAACGCCGTGGAAGTGGTCTGCGCAAAATCGTCAGTGAGACGGAAAAGCTGCCTGGATACACAGAGGCATATAAGCCTGAATTTACTTCAACAGCAACAGATTTCAGGGTCCTCTTGAAAAATGTAAACTACAACTTAGAGGGTGGCGCCCACCAAGTTGCCCACCAAGTTGCCCACCAAGATTCTGCACGATCAGCAGTATCTGCACAGATTTTGGCTTTCTGCATCGAACCAAAATCCAAGAAAGAACTGGCAGCATTTTGTGGATTCAAGGATCTAAGAAACTTCACTTTGAAGTATATCCATCCACTTTTAGGCTCCGGGCAATTAGAAATGACGATCCCCGATAAGCCTAAAAGCCGCAACCAAAAATATGTTACCGTTCGTGTCGAATAAGCAAGGGGCAGGACATCGGCTCTCCTCCCCATCGTTCCGCTTTGGGATAGAAAAACCCCGGAAAACCATGGTTTTCCGGGGTTTTGTGTGCTTTGCGATACGAACCGTACCAATCAGCGCTTGGAGAACTGGGGAGCGCGACGGGCTGCCTTCAGACCGTACTTCTTTCTCTCCTTCATTCTGGGGTCGCGGGTCA
Source organism: uncultured Eubacteriales bacterium (assembly GCA_934572535.1). Taxonomy (GTDB): domain Bacteria; phylum Bacillota; class Clostridia; order Oscillospirales; family Oscillospiraceae; genus Evtepia. Next base: position 6,413 of record CAKTLJ010000041.1, on the reverse strand, counting down.
GGAAACCGGCGGCCTTCAGGGTGGGACGATACTCTGCGTTCATCTCCAGCAGAGCGCGGCTGATGCCGTGGCGCATAGCGCCGGCCTGGCCGGTCACGCCGCCGCCGGACACGGTGGCAACGATGTCCACCTTGCCGGTCAGCTCGGTGGCCTCCAGGGGCTGACGGACCACCAGCTTCAGGGTGTCCAGGCCGAAGTAATCGTCGATGTCACGGCCGTTGATGGTGATGGAACCGGTGCCGTTGGGGAACAGATGGACGCGGGCCACGGAAGACTTCCGGCGGCCGGTGCCGTAATGGTAAGGCTTCTTGCTCTTATACATGTTCTAGTTCCTCCTTATTCTGCGGCCCACAGTTCGGGCTTCTGTGCTGCGTGGATGTGCTCGGAGCCACGGAAAATCTTCAGGCGGGTCAGGGAGTCCTTGGTGATGATGTTGCGGGGCATCATGCCGCGGACAGCGACCTTCATCGCCAGTTCGGGCTTCTCCTGCATCAGCTTGCTGTACTTGGTCTCCTTCAGACCGCCAACATAGCCGGAGTGGGTGCGATAGTACTTCTGCTCCAGCTTCTTGCCGGTCAGAACGGCCTTCTCCGCGTTGATGACGATGACGAAATCGCCGCAGTCGGCATGGGGGGTGTACTCGGGCTTATGCTTGCCGCGCAGCAGGGTGGCTGCCACAGCTGCGGTCTTACCAAGGGGCTTGCCAGCGGCGTCAAGGATATACCACTTGCGCTCGATGTTGCCCTTGTTAGCCATGAAAGTGGACATAGGGTCGAACCTCCAAATCAAAATATCTTATAATGGGAACGGATCTTGTCGGCTTTACAAAACGGGCGATCAACCCTTATAATGCAGAGGAAAGCCGCGCAAACGAGAGCCGTCTTTTCAGCGGACCTTATTATAGTACAGGACCTTGTCCCTGTCAACGCTTTTTCTCAATATTTTAATTTACCGCGTTGAAATCTCCGTTTTTCTTTGCCATTCTCTTTTTATCTCTCGAAATCTCGGTTTCAATTTTCATTTTTTGTTTTTCAGGAGGGCACATTCCATGAAGAAGATCCTCAGCTTGCTCCGCCGCTGCGTGGAGGACTACGACATGATCCAGGCCGGAGACCGGGTGGCCGTGGGCGTCTCCGGGGGCAAGGACTCCCTGGTGCTGCTGGCCGCCCTGGCGCGGCTGTCCCGCTTCTATCCGCAGCCCTTCACCGTGGAGGCCTTCACCGTGGACATGGGGATCGAAGGCATGGACTTCTCCGGGGTGGCCCGGTTCTGCGAGGCGCTGGGCGTTCCCTACCACATCCTCCCCACCCAGATCAACAAGGTCATCTTCGAGACCCGGAAGGAAAAGAACCCCTGCGCCCTCTGCGCCAAGATGCGGAAAGGCTCCCTCCACGAGGGCATCCTGGCCCACGGCGTCCACAAGGTCGCCCTGGGCCACCACTACGACGACGCGGTGGAGACCTTCTTCCTCTCCCTGTTCTACGAGGGGCGCCTCTCCTGCTTCCACCCCGTCACCTACCTGGACCGCTCGGACGTGACCCAGATCCGCCCCCTTCTCTACGTCAGCGAGTCCATGGTCCGCGACGCCGCCCAGCGGCTCCACATGCCCGTGGTCCACAACCCCTGCCCCGCCGACGGCAACACGAAGCGCCAGGAGGTCAAGGACCTCATCGCCGGGCTGGAGGGGCAGTACCCCAAGCTGAAGGAGTACGTCTTCTCCTCCATGCAGCGCCTGCCCCTGCCCCACTGGGCCCCGAAGGACCCGAAGCGACGCCCCCCCACCGAGGAGGTGCGGAGATGAGGTCGGCGCAAGACCGCGCGATGGAAAAGCATCTTGTCGTATGGAAAAACGGCAATACCGAGAACTCCATTCAGGGAGACTTGACCGCGGCGCAATTAAAGAGGATGATCGACTCCATTTACCGGTAAGGAGAGTACCATGAAAAAAGACCTCAACCCCGCCATCAAACCGCATAAAGCCCAGCGGCTCCTCCGTTCTCTGCGCCGCTGCCAGGTCTTATCCGGGAACATGCTCAAGACCATCGCCGTGTGCGCCATGGTGGTGGACCATTTCAGCAAGATCGTCCTGCAATGGATGACGTGCAACGGCTGGTTCAATGGCCCGCACCTTCAAGAGATCGACTACTTCATCCGCTTCAAGCTCTACGCCATTGGTACGATCGCCTTTCCCCTGTTTGCCTTTTTGATCTCCGAAGGCTTTCTGCACTCCCAGCACCGGAAGCGATACTTCGTCCTGATGGCGGTCTTTGCCGCGCTGTCTGAGCTTCCCTTCGACGCCGCCTTTTTCTCCTGGCTGCCCACGCCAGAGGGTTCCGGGGTCTTTTATTGGGGCTATCAGAACGTGTTTTTCACCCTTCTTCTGGGGCTGTGCGCTCTTTGGCTCATGGAAAAAGCCCAAAGTCTGCCCATCAGCCCCCGGAAGAAGTGGGTGCGCAGGCTGCTCCTGATCCCCTGCATTGCCGGACCGGCCCTGGCCGCCTCCCTCATCCACTCCGATTACGAAAGCTATGGCGTCGTGCTCATTGCGGGCTTCTACTTTTTTCGGCGCAGCCGCTGGCAGCAGGTCCTTGCCGGGATCGTTCTCTACATGGTGTGCACCGGCAACCAGCCCCCCGTGTGCACCCTGATCGCCTATCTCATCATCCTGCTCTACAGCGGTGAGCGGGGCACGCGGCGTCTAAAATACTTCTTCTACGGTTTCTATCCGGCTCACCTTACGGTTTTCTACTGTGTGATCCGGCTGCTCCCCTACGCCACCGCTTGACCGGATGACGGCAGGATGACGGAAATGGGTCATAAAGTTTTCCAAGCACGCCAGCCGCGCAGGCATCCTTGCAGTTTGGCGTCTTATTTGGTACAATACCGTTAGAACCCCCAATCAAAACTTTCGTAACAAGGAGGAATGTACCATGAAAAAGCGACTCTGTTTCCTGACCGCGCTGCTGGCGCTGCTGGTCCTGTCCGCCTGCGGCGGCGAGACGGCCGGGCCGACCAAGACCAACGAGCCTGCCGAGGGCGCTGCGGCCGACAAGACCGACGGGACCTGGACCTCTGTGGACGTCACCGCCTTCTCCGTGGCGGAGGCCGCCGGGGTCGATGAAACGCCCTTCACCCCCGATGGCTTCGATCCCGCCAAGATCGACGACCCGGCGCACAGCTATACCCCCTGCGGATGGCTGGACGAGAACACCGTCCTGTGCAGCCGCGTGGACGCGGAGGCCCCCGACACCCTGGAGCTGGCCGCCGTGACCCTGGACGGCGCGGTCACGGCGCTGGACGTGGTACTCGACTCCACCAGTCTGGTGGCCGCCCGGGACGGCGTGGTCCTCTATGCCAAGACCCACGACACCGCCCTGCCCGACGGCATAACCCTCGCCCGCTGGGATGGCACGGAGACGCTGACCCCCATCTATGCGTTCTCAGATGGCAGCGCGCTCACCTTCCAGCAGTTTTTCAGCCCGGACGGCTCCAAGGCCCTCCTCTCCTGGTGCCGCGACGACGCCGACGGCGCCTGGAAGGTCCGGGTCATCGACCTGAAGACGGGCGACTTCCTGGACCTGACCCCGCCGGAGACCGAGGGCGACGCGCCCGCCGCCCTCCTCAGCCGCTGGCTGGATGACCAGACGATCCTCGTGACCGCGCCCAGCGACCTGGCCGACGGCAGCGACGCCGTGGCCTGGGAATATACGCTCCCGAACTAACCCGACCCCCAGCTTCCCAGGCCCCGAAGGGCCTGGGAAATTTTTTGAAAAAATTTTCAAAAATGTGTCACATTTTGGGCTCCTCGTTCGTTATATAAGGGTAGAGGGATTTTTTGCCCCGCTGCGCAAGGCGTAAGAAAAACATAAGACTCTCTTTTTCGCGCTCTTTCTTGCCCCCAGCCCGCCTATCTGCTATACTACAAACATATCGACACATACTACGACTACACCCGAAACCCGAGAGGAGCGCTCCGCCATGACCGAAACCACCGCCCTATACAGCCTCTCCGGCCTGTTTTCCTGCGGGCTGGGCGTGCTGCTCTACGTCGCCGCCGGCGTTCTTCTGATGCTGGCCGGCCATCGGCTCTCCAAGCGCAAGCCGAACCTGCCCGGGCTGCTCCTCTTCGTCTGCTACGCCCTCGGCGTGGCCTGCATCCTCCTGGCCATGCTGGACCTGGCCTCCCTGCTGTCCACGCTCGGCACCCTGCTACTCTGAGACAAAGGATGGTGATCCCCATCAACGACTCCATGACCCGGGCGGCAGCCCTCTTCGGCGCGCTGCTGCTCTTCCTCTGCGGCTTCGGCTGGTACCTTTCCATGGGCCTGTGGAACTTCCCCACCCGGGAGGGCTTCCAGCACCTGGCCGAAGACGACGATTTCCAGGCCGTCTATGCCATGGAGCCTGGGCCGTACACCCTCACCTTCGACTTCACCGACCCCAAGCGCCTGGAGGGAGAGACCCTCTACCGCTCCTCCCTCGGCTCCATCCTCGTCACCCGGGTGGACAACATCACCGACACCTCCTGCCGCATCTGGTTCCGGGCCGACGGCAGCCTGGGCCGCAGCGGCGGCTGCCTGGTCTCCGCCTGCCTGCCCCAGCTGGAGAAGAACAGCGGCTCCACCCTCCTCAGCGCCCTGCTGGCCGAGCCGCAGGAGGTCTACACCGCCTACTTCTCCAACTACGACGGCAACCTGCGCGAGCACGGCAACCACTTCGCCGTGACGATCTTCCGCGCCCAGACCGCCGACGACGCGCCGACGGAGGTCTCCCTGGTCTTCAACGAGCTGCATCGGGTGACCTTTGAAAAGGCGTGACCCAAGACACCAAAAAACCGCCCCCGGTCGGGGGCGGTTTCAGCTTGTCGAAAAAGGCTGCGCCTTTTCCGACAGAAGGGGATGGCAGGCCGCCGCGCGCAGGTCCTGTGCGCCTCTGGCGCACAGGACCCACACTTGCGGCCTGAGCAGTATGTTCTCCGACGTACACGCCGCCGGAGAACATGATCGTGCCTTCTTCGCGGCCTGCGGGCCGCGAACTCTGCGAGGCTTTTTTGACCGTCTTAAACCCCCTCGGCGTGCACCGAGGCGGTTTTTTTATGCCTGCCAGCGCAGGAGGGTGAAGGTCCGCTTCTGGAAGTCGAGCAAGCCCTCCTCGCGCATCCGGGACAGCTCCCGGGTCATGGCCGACCGGTCGGCGCAGAGGTACTCGGCCAGCTCCGTCCGGCCCAGGGGGATCGTGAAGGTCGGGCTCCCGGCCCGCTCGGCCTGGCGGGCGAGGTAGGTCAGCAGCTTTTCCCGAATGCTGCTCCGGGAGGTGACCTCCAGCTTTTCGATCAGCTCCAGGTTCTTCTCCGCGATCAGCTCCACCATGTTCTCGATCATCCGGTGGTGAAAGCGGCAGACCAGCTTGCAGGCGTGGAGGATGCGGTCGTAATCCAGCAGGAGCACCCGGCACGTCCCCCGGGCCTGGTAGGCGACGGTCCGGTTCCGCGCCTTCAGGCAGGAGTAGCTCTCCCCAAAGACGCTGCCCACCGGCAGCACCGTCAGCAGCGACTTTTTGCCAAAGTAGTCCTCGCTGATCATCTCCACCTCCCCCTCCAGCACCACGCCCATGAGGGGGGCCGCGCCGGGGGCGGCCAGGATGAACTCACCCCGGCCGGGCCTCACCTCCCGGGCGGAAAGGCAGTTGAGCAGGGCGGCCAGCTCCTCCGGGTCGATCGCCCGGAACAGCGGGCAGGTCCTCACCAATTCTCTCAGGTCCATATCCATCGCCTCCCGTTTCCTCCAGTGTAAATTATTTTTGCGAATGATGCAACTGCAACAGAACCTCTTTCCCCCCTTCTGGTATCCTGAGTTCAGAAACCACGGAACAACGAGGAGGTACTGTTATGGAACGCAAGATGCACAAGCACAAGCGCCAGCTGCCCGACAGCGAGGCCAAGGCCCTCTTTGAACAGGGCCACCACGGCATTCTGGCCGTGAACGGAGACGACGGCTATCCCTACGCCGTCCCCGTCAACTACGTCTACCTGAACGAGAAGATCTACATCCACTCCGCCAAGATGGGCTACAAGATCGACGCCATCGAGCGCGACAGCAAGGTGTGCTTCTCCGCCATCCTCAGCGCGGAGATCCTGCCCCAGGAGGTCACCGCCGCCTTTGAAAGCGTCATCGCCACCGGCAAGATCAGCCAGGTGGAGGACGCGGCCGAGCGCCGCCAGGTGATGGAGACCTTCATCTACCGCTTCTGCGAGGGGGCCATCGAGACCGGCCTGGCCTTCGTGGACAAGGCCCTGGACAAGACCGCCGTGCTGCGCATCGACGTGGAGCAGCTCACCGGCAAGGCCTACCGGGGCGGGGGCTACTGAGCAAACTTCTCCATCCTCCATCCATAGAAACGTCCGGCGCGGCACC
>CAKTLJ010000040.1 GCA_934572535.1 uncultured Eubacteriales bacterium | reverse complement strand
GGGGTCCAGGGGTGCCCCCTGGTCTTCTTTCCCCCCATTTCTTGAAAGAAATGGGGGCCGCCGGAGGCATCACCCACGCCCCCGCGCGCCCAGCCGGTGGGCGCGCCGCCTCTCACCTGCCGACACGGGGCCGCAGGCCAGGTAAGCCAGCCCCACCACCCGGCAGGTCTTGACCCACCCCCACGGGGTCCAGGGGGGACCCCTGGTCTTCTTTCCCCCCATTTCTTGAAAGAAATGGGGGCCGCCGGAGGCATCACCCACCTGGAGGGTAACTGCACCCCCCGCCAGAAGCCCCCACCCACGCAAAACGCCCCCGGCCAAACGGCCGGGGGCGTCCGCTCTATGTGCGGAGCAGAAGGATCGGAACCATCTTTCGTGCATCGGTCTGCGGCTGGCCCTCCCGCCGGGAGGACCGTTTTGACCGAGGAAAGCTTCTGGGTGGTCTCAGCGAACGACCAGCTGGTCGCCCACGCGATCCACCGTCAAGGTGCTGCCGGGCAGGACCTCGTCGGCGATCATCTTCCGGCCCACGATGGTCTCCACCGTGTGCTGGAGGAAGCGGCGCAGGGGCCGCGCGCCGTAGAGCGGGTCATAGCCATTGTCGATGACGTAGGCCTTCGCGGCGGGGGTCAGCTCCACCTTGAGCTGCTTGTCCTCCAGCCGCTTGTTCAGGCCGGACAGGAGCAGGTCCACGATGGAGGTGATGTTCTCCTTGGTCAGCGGCTTATAGCACACCACCTCGTCCAGGCGGTTGAGGAACTCCGGCCGGAAGGACTGCTTCAGCAGCCGGTCCACCTGGAGCTTGGCCTCGTCGGAGATGTTGCCCTCCCCGTCCATGCCGTCCAGCAGGTACTGGGAGCCGAGGTTGGAGGTGAGGATGAGGATGGTGTTCTTGAAGTCCACCGTCCGGCCCTGGCTGTCGGTGATGCGGCCGTCGTCCAGGACTTGCAGGAGGATGTTGAACACGTCGGGATGGGCCTTCTCCACCTCGTCGAAGAGGACCACGGAGTAGGGCTTTCTGCGGACCGCCTCGGTGAGCTGACCGCCCTCCTCATAGCCCACATAGCCGGGCGGCGCGCCGATCAGGCGGGAGACGGAGAACTTCTCCATGTACTCGCTCATGTCGATGCGGACCAGGTTCTTTTCCGAGTCGAAGAGGGCTTCGGCCAGGGTCTTGGCCAGCTCGGTCTTGCCCACGCCGGTGGGGCCGAGGAAGAGGAAGGAGCCGATGGGCTTGTCCGGGTCCGCGATCCCGGCGCGGCTTCTCAGGATGGCCTCGGAGACCAGGCGGACGGCCTCGTCCTGGCCCACCACGCGCTTGTGGAGGATGTCCTCCAGGTGGAGGAGCTTTCCCCGCTCGCCTTCCATCAGCCGGGCCACGGGGATGCCCGTCCAGCGCTCGATGATGCGGGCGATCTCCTCCTCGGTGACCTTGTCCCGCAGCAGGGCGCGGGCCTTGCTGGTGTTGGCGATGCGCTCCTCCTCCTCCAGGGCCTTTTTCAGGGCGGGGATCTTGCCGTACTGAAGCTCGGCGGCCTTGTTCAGGTCGTACTCCCGCTGGGCCTGCTCCAGCTGGGCGTTGGCGGCCTCCAGGTCGGCCCGCAGCTGCTGGACCTTGCCGATGGCGTCCTTTTCGTTGTCCCACTGGGCCTTCTTGGCCTTGAACGCCTCCCGCATGTCGGAGAGCTCCTTCTGGATCTCGGCCAGATGCTCCTGGGAGAGGGCGTCGGTCTCCTTCTTCAGGGCGGCCTCCTCGATCTCGTGCTGGATGATCTTTCTCTGGATCACGTCCAGCTCGGTGGGCATGGAGTCGATCTCCGTGCGGATGAGGGCGCAGGCCTCGTCGATCAGGTCGATGGCCTTGTCGGGCAGGAAGCGGTCGGTGATGTAGCGGTTGGAGAGGGTGGCGGCGGCGATGATCGCGCCGTCCTGGATCTTCACGCCGTGGAAGACCTCATAGCGCTCCTTCAGGCCGCGGAGGATGGCGATGGTGTCCTCCACCGTCGGCTCGTTGACCATGACGGGCTGGAAGCGGCGCTCCAGGGCGGCGTCCTTCTCGATGTACTGGCGGTACTCGTTCAGGGTCGTCGCGCCGATGCAGTGCAGCTCGCCCCGGGCCAGCATGGGCTTTAAGAGGTTGCCCGCGTCCATCGCGCCCTCGGTCTTGCCCGCGCCCACGATGGTGTGCAGCTCGTCGATGAAGAGGAGGATCTTGCCTTCGGACTTTTTGACCTCGTTGAGCACGGCCTTCAGCCGCTCCTCAAACTCGCCCCGGTACTTCGCGCCCGCCACCAGCGCGCCCATGTCCAGGGCGAAGATGGTCTTGTCGCGCAGGGAGGCGGGCACGTCGCCCTTCACGATGCGCTGGGCCAAACCCTCCGCGATGGCGGTCTTGCCGACGCCCGGCTCGCCGATGAGGACGGGGTTGTTCTTGGACTTGCGGGAGAGGATGCGGATGACGTTCCGGATCTCGTCATCCCGGCCGATGACCGGGTCCAGCTTGTTCGCCCTGGCCCGCTCCACCAGGTCGGAGCCGTACTTTTTCAGGGCGTCGTAGGTCTCCTCGGGGTTGTCCGAGGTCACCCGCTGGTTGCCCCGGACCGTGCTCAGGGCCTGGAGCGCGCCCTCCCGGGTGATGCGGTAGTCGGAGAAGAGCTTGCTCAGCTCCCGTCCGGCGGTGTCCAGCAGGCCCAGGAAGAGGTGCTCCACGGAGGTGAAGTCGTCCTTCATCTCTGCGGCGGCCTTCTCGGCCCGGTTCAGGGCCTTGTCGGTGTCCACGGAGATGTAGACCTTCCCGGCCTCCCGGCCCCCGGCGGAGACGCGGGGCTGGCGCTCCAGCAGGTCCTTCACCGCGGCCTGGAGGGAGGGCAGGGTGACGCCCATGCCGGAGAGCAGCTGGGGGATCAGGCCCCCCTCATCGGCCAGCAGGGCGGCGAGCAGATGCACCTGCTCGATCTGCGGGTTTCCATATTCCATCGCCAGGGCCTGCGCGCCGCGAATGGCCTCGGCGGACTTTTGGGTGAGTTTTTCTGTGTTCATAGATCAGTGCTCCTTTCGGATCGGTCTGCCCTTACAGCAAAGGGCACCGGTCGCTTCCGGTGCCCTCGCCGAAGGGGTGCAAAAAGTAAGAAATGAGAGGAGTCGCGGCAGCGCCGCTGCACTGCCTAGAGAAGAGAGCAAATCAAACGAGGAGGTTTCATGAGATCAAAGCTTGCACCCACGGGGTCGGTTCAGCCAATGGCGATCTGACGGCTGGCGGGGACCGGAGGAACTGCCTTCGGCAGGGTCAGGGCCAGAACACCGTTGTGGTAGGCGGCGGTGATGCCGCTCTCGTCGATGCCGGTCACGTCAAAGGTCCGGGTGAAGGAACCCACGCGCCGCTCCCGGCGGATATAGGTGCCGTCCTCTTCCTTCTTCTCTTCCTCGTCCTTGTGCTGGGCCTGGATGGTCAGGATGTTGTCCTTCAGCTCCAGGTGGATGTCCGCCTTGTCAAAGCCGGGCAGCTCTGCCTCCAGCAGGAACTTGTCGCCCTGGTCCCGGATGTCGGTCCGGAAGGTGGGGCTGCCCGCGTTGGGGGCGTTGAAGAAGTTGTCGAAGAAGTCGAACATATTGTCATCTCTGCGGGAAAAAGGGATCATACCAAACATCATACATATCTCCTTTGTTTTGAAGTGATCTATCGTCTGCCGTCTGAGACGGTGGATTCGCAGTCGGTGAGGCGGAGTGCTTACGCATCCTCGCGCCATCCCCTCTTTACAGGTCATATCATACGGGAAGAATATGAATAAACCGTGCAAAAAGTGTGTACAAACCGTTAACTTTAGCACTCTTTTCGTGCGAGTGCTAAAATATCTGAAAAAAATCCCCCCGTTGTCCTGTCCCCCGCTTTGTGGTATAATCGACGGGAAGATCCAAACCCCAACGATTGGAGGGTACCATTATGGCAAGATTATCCCAACGCATGGTGGACCTGGGCACGGCCCGCTCCGAGATCCGCGAGGCCTTCGCCTTCGCCCAGGCCCGGGCCGCCGTGGTGGGGGCCGAGAACGTGGACGACTTTTCCATCGGCAACCCCAGCGTCCCCGCGCCTGCCTCCGTGGCGGAGACCATCCACCGCCTGGTGGACGAGATCGACCCGGTGGCGCTGCACGGCTACACCCCCGCCCCGGGCGCGCCCGACGTGCGCCAGGCCCTGGCCGAGGAGCTGAACCGCCGCTTCGGCACAGACTATGACCGGGACTGCCTCTACCTCACCGTGGGCGCGGCGGCCTCGCTGTGCTGCTGCCTGTCGGCCATGGGCTGCGCGGGGGACGAGTTCATCGCCTTCTCCCCCTACTTCCCCGAGTACAAGGTCTTCGCGGAGAGCGCTGGGGGCAAGCTGATCGCCGTCCCCGCCGACCTTGCGGACTTCCAGATCGACTTTGCCGCCTTCGAGCAGGCCCTGACCCCCAAGACCAAGGCCGTCCTCATCAACACGCCCAACAACCCCACCGGGGTCGTCTACGCCCGCGCCACCGTGGAGCGGCTGGGCCGGATGCTGGAGGAGAAGTCCAGGGAATTCGGCCACACCATCTACCTCATCTCCGACGAGCCATACCGGGAGATCCGCTACACCGACGAGCCGCTGCCCTGGGTCCCCGCCTATTACGCCAACACCCTGGTCTGCTATTCCTATAGTAAGTCTCTGTCCCTGCCCGGCCAGCGCATCGGCTACGTGCTGATCCCCCGGACGGTGGAGGACTTCGACCTGGTCTGCGCCGCCATCGCCGGGGCGGGCCGCGCCCTGGGCTACGTCTGCGCCCCCGCCCTCTTCCAGCAGGTGGCCGCCCGCTGCGCCGGGCAGACCGCCGACCTCTCTGTTTATCGGGAGAACCGGGACCTCCTGCTCAACGCCCTGCGGGAGATGGGCTACACCTGCGCCCAGCCCGACGGGGCCTTCTACCTCTTCCCCCGGACCCCGGAGCCGGACGCGAAGGCCTTCTGCGCGCGGGCCAGAGCCTATGACCTGGTGCTGGTCCCCGGCGACAGCTTCGGCTGCCCCGGCCACGTGCGCATCTCCTACTGCGTCCCCACGGAGCAGATCCGCCGCGCCCTGCCCAAGTTCCAAAAGCTGGCCAACGACTACGGCCTGTGAGCATAGGACAGAACAAAACGAACGCCATTTGCTGCGGCAAATGGCGTTCGTTTTCTTTCCGGGGCAGTACGTGTCGCGCCCACCGGCTGGGCGCGCGGGGGGGCTTACCCAAAACCTCCCTTGTCAAAGGGAGGGGGACCGCCGGGACGGCGGTGGAGGGATTCCGGGTTAGCTCCAACGTTGTTCGTCAACGGGAATCCCCCCGTCACAGCTGGCGCTGTGCCACCCCCCTTTGACAAGGGGGGCTTGTAGGGCGGGGGGCTTAAGAAAATCTTAACCTTTCCTGTCATTGTTTCTTAAAGGGAAGTGGGGTATGATGAAGCCAGAATGAGCGCTATGGAGGTGGCGGTATGTACAACATCCTTGTCTGCGACGATGAGCGGGACATCGTGTCCGCGCTGACCATCTATCTGACCACCAGCGGCTACCAGGTCTTCCCGGCCTACGACGGCCAGGAGGCCCTGGCCCGGATGGAAACGGAAGACATCCATCTGGTCCTGCTGGACATCATGATGCCCAACCTGGACGGCATCACCGCCATGACCAGGCTGCGGGAGCGATCCAACGTCCCCGTGATCCTCCTGACCGCCAAGAGCGAGGACGCGGACAAGATCCTGGGCCTGAACGTGGGGGCCGACGACTACATCACCAAGCCCTTCAACCCCGTGGAGGTCCTGGCCCGGGTCAGGTCCCAGCTGCGCCGGTATCTCCAGCTCGGCGGCGGCGCGGTGAAGCCCACCGCCCTCCAGCTCGGCGGCATCGCCCTGGACGACCGGACCAAGGAGGTCTCCCTGGACGGAGACCCGGTCGCCCTGACCCCCCGGGAGTATGACATCCTGAAGCTGCTCATGCAGAACCCCGGCACGGTCTTCTCCCCCAAGCGCCTCTACCGGGAGGTCTGGGGGGTGGACCCCTTCGGCGCGGAGAACGCCGTGGCCGTCCACATTCGACATTTGCGGGAAAAGCTGGAATACGACCCCTCGGACCCCCGCTACATTAAAGTAGTATGGGGCCAGGGCTACAAGATGGAAGGAGGAACCCCATGAGAAGCTTACGCACCAAGACCTGGGCCAAGGTCGTGGCCGGAGTGCTCTGCGTGGTCTGCCTGAGCGCGGCGGCGCTCAGCGTCGGCCCCGTCCAGGAGCTCGCCGCCCAGGGCGGCTATGAGACCGGCGGCTACGACAAGATGAGGAAGGAGGCCGAGCAGGCCCTGCTCGCCGACCTGGTCTACGAGGTCTATGTCCTCTACGAGGCGCAGCAGAACCAGCCGGGCAGTACGCCGGACCTCGACGGCGCGCTGGCGGAGTCCAACTTCTTCTACACGATCAAGGACGCGCGCGGCAAGACCCTGGCGGCCAGCCGGGAGCTGGGCGACTACCGCGCCCGCACCAGCGAGACCTTTACCATCGTCTACGAGGGAGAGGAAGTGACCGTCCGGGAGACCTACCCCAGCGAAGCGGCGCGGGAGAAGGCCGAGAGGACGATCCAGGCGGAGCACCCCGACGCCTACTTTGAATGGGAAAACGAAGCGGAGGGCTATCTCCTGACCGCCACCTATCAGGAGGGCTACCGCGAGGAGACGGTCTTCATCACCGGCTTCCTCCGCGCGGAGGTCGTCAGCGCGGGCAGCAAGGTCGTCTATGACCGGCTCTGCCAGGTGGCCACCCTCTGGGCGGCGAAGGACGAAATGCTGGCCGCGCTGGTGGTCGGGAGCCTCGTGGGGCTTCTGTCCCTGGGCTTCCTGGTCTGGGCCGCCGGTCGGCGGGAGGGCACGGACGAGATCGCGCTGCACTGGGCAGACACCCACGTGCCCCTGGAGCTGCCCGTTCTCCTGCTGCTCTTCGCCCTCTTCGGGCTGGGCCTGCCCTGGCAGACGTTCTCGCCCGGCCTGGGCATGGTCAGCGCCCTCCGGGTCCTGTGGGTCCTTCTGTGCCAGACCCTCTCCCTGGCGCTGCTGCTCTCCCTGGTCCGCCGCATCAAGGCCAAGGTCCTCTGGGACACGCTGCTCCTGCGGCGGCTGGACGGCGAGCGCCTCGCGGCGAGCCTCCCCCTGGTCTGGAAGACCGCGCTGGGCTTCCTGCTCGCCTGCGTGCTGGAGGGACTGTGCATCGCGGCCCTGGTCTTCGGCAACGGGGTGGAGCTGCTCTGGGTCCTGCTCAAGCTGGCGGAAGGCGCGCTGCTGCTCCGCGTGGTCCTCTCCCTGCGGACGCTCCAGCGGGGCGGACGGCGGCTGGCCGCCGGGGACCTGGACTACCAGATCCCCCTGGACGGCCTGCGCGGGGACCTTCGGGCGCACGGCGAGAACCTGAACAGCATCCGCGCCGCCATCCAGGCCGCCGTGGAGGACCAGATGAAGTCGGAGCGGATGAAGACCGAGCTCATCACCAACGTCTCCCACGACATCAAGACGCCGCTGACCTCCATCGTCAACTACGTGGACCTGCTCAAGAAGCAGGCGATGCCCACCGAGGAGGCCAGGACCTATCTGGAGGTCCTGGACCGCCAGTCCGGCAAGCTGAAAAAGCTCACCGAGGACCTGGTGGAGGCCGCGAAGGCCTCCACGGGCAGCCTGCCGGTGAACTTCCAGCGGACGGATGTGAACGTTCTGCTCAGCCAGAGCGCCGGGGAGTACCAGGAGAAGCTGCAACGCAGGGACTTACAGCTCCTGCTGGCCCCGGCCGAGGACAACCCGGCCATCTCCGCCGACGGCCGCCTGCTCTGGCGGGTGGTGGAGAACCTGCTGAACAACGTCAGCAAGTACGCCCTGCCGGGCACCCGGGTCTACCTGACCTGCCAGGCCAGCGAGGACCAGGTGCGCATCACCTTCCGCAACATTTCGGCCGAGCCGCTCAACCTCTCCGCCGAGGAGCTGACGGAGCGCTTCGTCCGGGGCGACGACGCCCGCCACACCGAGGGCAGCGGGCTGGGGCTGTGCATCGCCAAGAGCCTGACGGAGCTGCAAAAGGGGACCTTCGACCTGGACATCGACGGGGACCTGTTCAAGGTCGTCCTCACCTTCCCGCGGGTGGAGTGAGGAGAAACAGACGCTGGGGACGGCGGGGGCTTGCTCCCGCCGCTCAGCTTGTCGAAAAAGGCTGCGCCTTTTCCGACAGAAGGGGATGGCAGGCCGCCGCGCGCAGGTCCTGTGCGCCTCTG
>CAKTLJ010000039.1 GCA_934572535.1 uncultured Eubacteriales bacterium | reverse complement strand
ACGTGGATTATGTGGACAAAAAGCGTATCGAGAGTGCATTTTATAACCCTAAATCAAAGCCCAAGACTTGAGTGGGAATAATTTCACGCTCGAAAAAATCCGGTAATACCTAGCCTTATTCAAAAGAAAGAGCTGCCTGACTTCATTGAAATCAGGCAGCTCTTTTTATCATCTCAGTCCGAATCCGTCCCTCACTCCCACTCCACGGTGGCCGGGGGCTTACTTGTGATGTCGTAGACGATGCGGTTGATCCCGTTCACCTCGTTGACGATGCGCACAGAGATCTGATCCAGGACGTCATAGGGGATCCTGGCCCAGTCGGCCGTCATGAAGTCATCGGTGGTGACGGCCCGGAGCGCCAGCGTATGGTCATACGTTCTGCCGTCCCCCATGACGCCGACGGAGCGCGTATTGGTCAGGACCGCGAAATATTGGCTCAGGCATGGGCTTTGCCCGGTTTTTTCGAGGACATCCCGGAAAATGAAGTCGGCCTGCCGCAGGGTGTCGGCCTTTTCCTTCGTGACCTCTCCGATGATCCGGATGGCGAGGCCTGGGCCGGGGAAGGGCTGGCGGCTGACCAGGGCCTCCGGCAGGCCCAGCGCCCGCCCCAGCTGGCGCACCTCGTCCTTAAACAGCAGCCTCAGCGGTTCCAGGATCTCCTTGAAGGCCACGTGCTCGGGCAGACCGCCCACATTGTGGTGGCTTTTGATGACGGCGGCGGTGCCCGCGCCGGACTCGATCACATCGGGGTAGATGGTGCCCTGCGCAAGGTAGTCCACCGCGCCAAGCTTTTTTGCCTCCTCCTCAAAGACGCGGATGAATTCCGCGCCGATGATCTTGCGCTTGCGCTCCGGGTCGGACACGCCAGCCAGCTTTGTCAGGAACCGGTCCTCCGCGTTTACGCGGACAAAGTGCATCGACCGCCCCGCGAAGGCCGCCTCGATCTCGTCGCCCTCGTTCAGGCGCATCAGGCCGTGGTCCACGAAGACGCAGGTCAGCTGGCTGCCGATCGCCTCAGACAGCAGCGCCGCGCACACAGAGCTGTCCACGCCGCCGCTGAGGGCCAGAAGGACCTTGCCCTGTCCCACCCGCGCTCGGATCGCGCAGAGGGCGGTGTCCTTGTAGTCCGCCATGCGCCAGCTGCCGCTGGCCCCGCATACCGCATACAGGAAGTTGCGGAGTATCTGCGTGCCGTACTCCGTATGGCTGACCTCCGGGTGGAACTGAACGCCATAAAACCGCCGGGCCTCGTCCGAGATCGCCACATGGGCGCAGGCGGCGGAATGGGCCGTCAGCCGAAACCCGGCCGGGACACGCGCCATATAGTCGCCGTGGCTCATCCAGGCGACGCTTTTCTCCGGGAGGCCGTGGAAGATGGGGCTGGACCGATCATACCAGGTCACGGTCTTTCCGTACTCTCGGGCGGCGTCCTCCTGCGCGGGGGTCACCTGACCGCCCAGCATCTGGGCCAGCAGCTGGCAGCCGTAGCAGATCCCAAGGATGGGGATCCCCAGCCCGAAGAGCGCCGGGTCCACCTGGGGCGCTCCCGCCTCATACACGCTGCGCGGGCCTCCGGTGAAGATGATCCCGATGGGGGCGCGTGCGCGGATCTCCTCCACCGGCATGGTGTACGGGTGGACCTCGCAGTAGACCTGACACGCGCGGACCCGCCGGGCGATCAACTGATTATACTGGCCGCCGAAATCCAGGATCAAGATCTCTTCCATGGGTACCTCCTTACAAGGCGATGTCGGCGGAGGCGCTGGAAGCGCCTTCGAGCACAGGGGCGACCTTGCGCAGGAAGGTATCCACCTGCTCCGGGCAGCGGCCAATGTAGTCCTCCGGCCTCAGCAGGGCAGAGAGGTCCTCCTCGTTCATGGAGAAGGCCGGTTCTGCCGCCAGCCGTTGCAGCAGGTCGCAGGGCGCCCCCTCCTTCATCCGTGCGGAAGCCGCGTGGGAGCAGCGGCGGATCACCTCATGCAGGGCCTGGCGGTCTCCGCCCCGCTTGACCGCTTCCATCATCAGGTTTTCCGTGGCGATGAAGGGCAGGTATTCCCGCACCGTCTTATCGATGATCTTTTCGTTGACGACAAGCCCGCTGGTCACATTTCTGCAAAGGCGCAGGATCGCGTCGGCACAGAGGAAACCCTCCGGCATGGAGATGCGGCGGTTGGCAGAGTCATCCAGCGTGCGCTCCATCCATTGAACGGACGCCGTCATGTGGGCGTTTGCGGCGTCCAGAATGAGGTAGCGGGCCAGGGAGCAGATGCGTTCGCTCCGCATGGGATTGCGCTTATAGGCCATGGCAGAGGAGCCGATCTGATTTTGTTCAAAGGGCTCCTCCAGCTGCCGGTCGTGCTGCAAGAGGCGAAGGTCGTTTGCCATCCGATAGGCGCTCTGGGCCATGGAGGACAGACAGTTGAGGATGCGGCTGTCCACCTTCCGGGGGTAGGTCTGGCCGCAGACGTCAAAGCACTGCGCAAAGCCGAATTCCGCGCAGAGCTGACGGTTCATCTGGTCGATCTTGTCGGGGTCCCCGTCAAACAGGTCCAGGAAGCTGGCCTCGGTCCCGGTGGTCCCGCGGCAGCCGAGGAATTTCATCTGCGCCAGCACATGGTCCAGCTCCTCCAGATCGGAGAGGAAGTCCTGCATCCAGAGGGTCGCCCGCTTGCCCACGGTGACGAGCTGCGCCGGTTGATAGTGGGTATAGCCGAGGGTGGGCAGCGACTTGTAGGTCTCCGCGAAGGAGGCCAGATTTTTCAGCACGCCCAGCAGCTCTCCGCGGAGATAGCGCAGCCCGTCCCGATACAGGATCAGATCCCCGTTGTCCGTGACATAACAGCTCGTGGCCCCCAGATGGATCACGCCTGCGGCGCTGGGCGCCGCTTTTCCGTAGGCATAGACGTGCGCCATCACGTCATGCCGCACTTCCTTCTCCCGCTGCGCGGCACATGCGAAATCAATGTCGTCGATGTGGGCTTCCAGCTCCGCCACCTGCTCTGCCGTGATGGGCAGGCCGAGGTCGTGCTCGGCCCGGGCCAGCGCGGTCCAGAGCCTTCGCCAGACCTGGATGCGCTTTTCCTGCGAGAACAGATGCAGCATCTCCTCTGAGGCATAGCGGGAGGAGAGGGGCGATTCATATTTTTCGTACATGATGGGCTTCCTTTCTCTGATCGTATTTCACGGTGACCGCGTCGAGCGCACGTCCGGCTCAGCGCTTGAGGTACGCATCCCGCTCCGGCCCGACGGATACGTATCCGATGTGGCAGCCGATGGCCTTCTCCACGTACTCCACATAGGCCTGCGCCTGCCTGGGGAGGTCTTCCCATCTGCGCGCGCCGGAGATGTCGCAGCCCCAGCCGTCCAGAGATTCCGTGACCGGCTTTGCCGCTTCCAGGACGGCGGGGAAGGGGAAGTCTTCCGTTTCCGTCCCGTTGACCACGTATTTGGTGCAGACGGGGATCTTGTCCAGATAGCTGAGAACGTCCAGCTTGGTCAGCGCGATGGTCGTGGCGCCCTGGGTCTGCACGCCGTAGCGGGTGGCGACGAGATCAAGGGGCCCGACCCGGCGGGGCCGCCCGGTTTTCGCGCCGTACTCAGAGCCGGCCTTTCGCAGCTGGTCAGCCTCGGGGCCGAACCACTCGCAGACAAACGGCCCTTCGCCCACGCAGGTGGAGTAGGCCTTCACCACGCCGACGACCTCGTCCAGCCTGGCGGAGGGGAGGCCGGACCCGACCGGCGCGTAGGCGGCCACCGCGTTGGACGAGGTGGTGTAGGGATAGATGCCGTAGTCCAGGTCCCGCAGCGCCCCCAGCTGCGCCTCAAACAGGATGCTCTTTCCGTCCTGCTGGGCCTTGCGCAGCCAGTCGCCCGTATCGCAGAGGAAGGGCTTCAGCCTCTCTCCATAGGTGAGCAGATACTCGCGCAGCTGGTCCATGGTGTAGGGCTTTGCGCCGTAGACCCCGGTCAGGGTCAGGTTCTTCCATTCCAGCAGCTCCTCCAGATGGCGCGTTAAGTAGTCCGGATAGAAGAGTTCTCCGGCCTGGATCGTCTTTTTCTGATATTTGTCGGAATAGAACGGGGCGATCCCCTGCTTGGTGGAGCCGTATTTCTTGTCCTTCAGGCGGGCCTCTTCCAGCTCATCCAGCAGAATGTGCCAGGGCAGCAGCAGCGAGGCCCGGTCGCTGATCTTCAGGTTGTCCGGCGTCACGGATACGCCCTTCGCGGCGACGCCCTCCAGCTCCGTGCAGAGGCTCTTCAGATCCAGCGCGACGCCGTTTCCCAAAATGTTGACGACGCCGGGGCGGAAGATCCCGGAGGGAAGCAGGTGCAGCGCGAAGGTGCCGTAGTCGTTGATGACGGTGTGCCCCGCGTTTCCGCCGCCCTGATAGCGTACCACGACGTCATAGTCCTGCGTGAGCAGGTCTACCATGCGGCCCTTCCCCTCATCGCCCCAGTTGATCCCAACGATAGCACAAGTTTTCATAGCTCGATCTCCTTACTTTTGCTTTGCGGCCGAACGTTTCGTTAAAACCCGTGATCGGCCGGGGAGGCCCGGTCGGAGGGTTTCTTGGAAAAAACGCCAAAGACACCACACGCTTCCCGAATTCGGAACGATAAAAAAGAGACATTGGGTCCACGGAAGGTCCTGCCTCCGAGACGCCAATGTCTCTCAACACCGAAACTATACATCCGCCAGCCCGGAAAGTCAACTGTCGATTTGTTGAAAATCGTTTTTTGCAGGATCGCGCTTTTGGGCAGATTTCGAGTTTGTAAACCGGCGGGGAGAGGGGAAGCTTCGGGGTAGAAAATCGACGAGGCGCGTGGTATCATAGGTTGAGAGATACGGTTTGAATCGAGGAAAGCGGGTGAGAACATGAAGTACACGCCGGAAGAAGTGATACAGTTTGTTCAGGAGGAGGACGTCAAGTTTATCCGCCTGGCCTTCTGCAACGTCTATGGAAAGCAGCACAATGTGGCCATCCTGCCCGGTGAGCTCAAGCGCGCCTTTGCATACGGGATCGCCTTTGACGCCTCGGCGGTGGATGGCTTCGGCGGCGAGGTCCGTTCCGACCTTCTGCTCCACCCGGACCCCTCCACCCTGATCCGGCTTCCCTGGCGGCCGGAGCAGGGCAAGGTGGTGCGGATGTTCTGCGACATCTCCTATCCGGACGGCAGACCCTTTGAGCGGGATACCCGGCGGATCCTGAAGCAGGCGGTGGCAGCGGCCGCTGCCCGGGGCCTTCGGTTTGCCTTTGGCGCGGAGATCGAGTTCTACCTGTTTCACCAGGATGAATACGGCGAACCGACCAAGCGCCCCTATGACCGGGCGGGCTACATGGACATCGCGCCGGACGACAAGGGGGAGACGATCCGCCGGGAGATCTGCCTGATGCTGGAGCAGATGGGCATCCGGCCGGAGAGTTCTCACCACGAAAGCGGCCCAGGCCAGAATGAGATCGACTTTCGCTACTCGGACCCCCTCACGGCTGCCGACAACGCCATCACCTTCCACACGGTGGTCCGCACCGTGGCGGCCCAGAACGGGCTTTGCGCCAGCTTTTCCCCCAAGCCGCTGGCGGACTGGGACGGAAACGGGATGCACATCAACGTCTCGGTCCAATGCGATGAGAGTGTCCGGCCGCTGCCCCGTGTCATCGCGGGGATCTTGGAGAACATCCGGGACATGACGCTGTTTATGAACCCCTGCGAGGAGTCCTATCGCCGCCTTGGCCATGACAAAGCGCCCTGCTATGTGACCTGGTCTGCGGAAAACCGCTCCCAGCTGATCCGGATCCCGGCGGCGGTGGGGGAGTACCGCCGGGCCGAACTGCGCTCGGCTGACCCGACGGCCAATCCGTACCTTGCCTACGCGCTTCTGATCTACGCCGGAATGGATGGGCTCGCGCGTGACCTGCCGCTCGCGCCCGCCTCTGATTTCGATGTCTATACCGCGCCTGCCGAGGTGCTGGCCGGGCTGAAGAAGCTGCCCGGCTCTCTGTATGAAGCCGCCGCGCTGGCCGGGGCGAGCGCGTTTGTCCGTGAGCATCTCCCGGAAACCGTGATCTGCGCCTATTGTCATCGCTGAGAGGCCGGCCAGGATCGGGGGAAAGGAGGGGAGAAGATGGTCTTTCAGGAACGGACATACAGCGTGCTGCTCGTCACAGCCTCGGACAGCTTTACCGCGAAGATCAAGCCGCTGCTCCCTGTGACGGATTACTGGCCGGTGGCGACGGCGCACAGCGTGGGAGAAGCGCGGCGCAAGCTCGTGGAAACTGCCTTTGATCTCGTGCTGATCAACGCGCCGCTGCCGGATGATTTCGGGATGCGTCTGGCTGTGGACATCTGCACCGGAAGCGGCGCGGGGGTCTTGTTGCTGGTCCGGAACGATCAGTTCGACGATATCTATGCCAGGGTCGTGGGCTACGGCGTGCTCACGCTGTCCAAGCCCACCAATATGCAGATGGTGGCGCAGAATCTGCGCATCCTCTGTGCCACCCGGGAGCGGATGCGCCAGATGGAGGCAAAGCAGGCCGCGGTGGAGGAAAAGATCGAGGAGATCCGGCTGGTCAACCGGGCCAAGTGGCTGCTGATCGAGGGCCTTGGCATGACGGAGGCGGAGGCCCACCGCTATATCGAAAAGCAGTCCATGGACCAGCGCCTCTCCAAACGGGACGTGGCAGGATCCGTGATAAAGACATATCAATAGCGCACATGTTGAACAAAGGGCCCTGCCCCACTGGATGCAGCGGGGCAGGGCTGGCAGAGAGATCAGCGTGTGAGAGGGATCACGCCTCCCCGTCCAGCTTCTTCTGCGCCTTGGAAAGGAAGCGGTCGTTCTGGATGATGGCGCGCTCATGGACGCCCTCGCCGATGGGGCCCTTGGCGTCCCAGGCGGTGACGCGGTAGACCAGCTTGCGTCCCTCCACAGCGGTGAGCTCTGCCTTGCAGGTGACCTCCATGCCCACGGGGGTGGCGCTCACGTGCTGGACGTTCATAAGGGTGCCCACGGTTCCGGCGCCGTCCTCCAGGTGAGGTGCCACGGCGGTCCAGGCGGCCTGCTCCATCTTGGCGATCATAATGGGGGTGGCCAGCACCTCCAGGGCGCCGCTGCCCACGGTCCTGGCGGTAAAGTGGTTGGTCACGGGGAAGGTGACCTCAGCGGAAATTCCGGGTTGTAACATAGGGAAAGCCTCCTGATCAGTTTTGATACGTGTTGTGTCTTGGGTGTTTGACCGGTGGGGGCCGGTCGTTGGAGGTTATTGTACCAGATTGGGCGAAAAAATCAAACAAAAATGAGGGAACTGTCTGGTTTAAAGAGGGAAAGGGACAAAACGCCCAAAAGACCGGGAGCAATTTTGTTCAAAGTACCGCACAACGACTGTATTGACTTTTGATATGAGGTGGGGTAGCATAAAGAAGTAAAGTTGTGCATAGCACAGACTGGAGTACTTATCAAAGACAGGAGGATACATCCAATATGTTCGAGCATTATGAAAATTATGATCGCTATATCCCTGATGTAATGCTGAAGAAGCACAAGAAGCATGAAGAATATCTGAGCGACGCGTACGCAGGTATGACGCATGAAGAGATCTATAAGAGCAAGCTGGGCACCGTTGAAGACGCTCTGGCTCTGATCGAGTCCGGCGACTGCATCGTCAACTCCATCCACGGCAGTGAACCTCGCCTGTTCTACCGTAACCTGCACCGCATCGCTGACCGCATCGACGAGAACAACCCCGTTGAGCTGTGGTCCTGCGTGCATCGTTGGGGCCCTGAGTATCAGGTCCACACCAACCCTGAACTGAAGAACAAGTTCCATCATCAGACCTTCTTCTATGACGGCAACTTCCGCAAGATCCATCCCTCCGGTATGTCCACCTACTTCCCCGTCAACCTGCACAACTATGGCCAGGAGCTGCACCGCTGCAAGCGCCCCAACGTTGTCGTTGTCGGCGTGTCCACCATGGACGAGCACGGTTACTGCTGCTGCTCCTGCGACCTGCAGTGGCAGATGGAGTCCTTCTACTCCGCAGATAAGATCATCTACGAAGTCAACCCCGGCATCCCCCACCTGCCCGGCGACTGCGCACTGCCCGTGGCCATGGCAGACGTGATCATCGAGTCCGACCTGTCCCTGTACGAGCTGCAGGATCCCCCCATCGGCGAGAACGAGAAGACCATCGCAGGTCTGGCCGCAGAGATGGTCCACGACGGCGACTGCATCCAGCTGGGCTTCGGCGGCATCCCCAACGCCATCGGCTTTGAGCTGATGAACCGTCACGACCTGGGTATCCACACCGAGCAGATCGGCGCTTCCATGGCTCGTATGATCCAGAAGGGCGTTGTCACCAACCGTTATAAGAACCTGGATAGAGGTTGGTCCGTCGGTACCTTCATCATCGCGGATAACTTCACTTATAACTACCTGAACAACCACCCCCGTGTCATGATGCGTCGTGGCCGTTACACCAACGACCCCATGATCATCGCGCAGCAGGATAACATGGTCTCCATCAACGCTGCTCTGCAGATCGACCTGACCGGCCAGGTGGCAGCTGAGGCAATTGCTAACGTTCAGTGGTCCGGCACCGGCGGCGCTACCGACTACGCATATGGTGCCTATCACTCCAAGGGCGGCCGTGCAATGCTGTGCCAGATCTCCACTGCGAAGAAGGGCACCGTGTCCCGTATCGCACCCATCCTGGATCCCGGCTCCATTGTCTCCGTTTCCCGTAACCTGACCGACATGGTCATCACCGAGTACGGCGTTGCAAAGCTGCGCGCACGTACCGTTAAGCAGCGCGTTGAGAACCTGATCGCTGTTGCTCACCCCGACTTCCGCGCAGAGCTGCGTGCAGAAGCCAACAAGTACATGTACTTCTGATCCTTCGCGGATCCGAATCATCCAAAAGCCGCTGCGCCTCGTGCGCAGCGGCTTTTTTGTGACCAGCCTGTAAGGATTTTGTAAACAATCCGCAAAATCCATTGACTTTCCAGGAGAATGGATTACATTGTATACGGAAGCATCCAGACGGCCTTCCGTTGCTGAGCGCCCGTCTGCCATAGAACCAAGGTTAAAGAGGCGAACAATATGAGAATGATGCTGGAACGCATGTTTATGGGAAGAAACGGGATCGACCAATTGAATATCGCCGTTTTGGTCGTGGGCTTTGCCTGCTGGCTGGCGTCCCTCTTTGTCCCGGTGCGGGGACTCCAGATGCTCCTGTATTATGCCTTTGTGCTGGCTGCGGGAGTCTGCATCTATCGCGCCCTGTCACGCAACATCACCAAGCGGCAGGAGGAGAATCAGAAGTTCCTCCAGAAGACCGGCGCCTTCCGCAACAGCAAGGAGAGCTGGCAGAACAAGGCCGAGCAAAAGCGGCAGTTTAAGATCTTCAAGTGCCCCGCCTGCGGTGTCAAGCTCCGGGTCCCAAGAGGGAAGGGGAATATTCGGGTCACCTGTCGTCAGTGCGGTGCGACCTTTGAGGAGAAGAGTTGAAGCGCCCCCAATAAGGTCGAAAAAAGAAAAAATGAAAAAATCTGAAAAAGGGGGTTGACATTCTGGGCTGGGAGTGATAATATAACCAAGCTGTCGCGAACGACGGCCCGCAAGCGCGCTGAAACGAAGCGAAATGAAGAAATTCAAAAAACTTTGAAGAAAGCGCTTGACAAGCGGAACGAGCTGTGCTAAAATACAACTCACGCTTGAGGGAAACGAAAGCGGCGTGCACCTTGTAAATTAAACAACGTAAGACA
>CAKTLJ010000038.1 GCA_934572535.1 uncultured Eubacteriales bacterium | reverse complement strand
TGCCTCCGGCGGCCCCCATTTCTTTCAAGAAATGGGGGGAAAGAAGACCAGGGGGCACCCCTGGACCCCGTGGAGGTGGTTCAAGCCCTGCCGGGTGGTGCTTCTGGTTGGCCTGGCCTGCGGCCCTGTGTCGGGAGGTGGGAGGCGGCGCGCCCACCGGCTGGGCGCGCGGGGGCGTGGGGTGTTTGTCGAACGTCTTGGGGGCGGACCCACGCCAAAGCCTCCCTTGTCAAAGGGAGGGGGACCGCCGGGACGGCGGTGGAGGGATTCCGTAAAATTTCCCAGCATTTCCTTGACAGATCCCCTTTTATCCTGTATTCTATTTTATAGAGTAATCTTGAAAGGAGAGTTGTCTATGAACACACCCAACACCGACCTCATGGCCGCCCGGGACGATCTGCGGATCATTCGGGACGCGCTGGAGCGCACCGCGCCCTCCTTCCGGCCCCTGGCCTCCTCCTTCTTCCGGGCGGGGCTGGTCTGGCTGATCCTGGCCTTTCTGCTTTTCTCCATCGAGGGGACGGATATTCTGTCCTTTCTCTTCCCCTCCCTCTACTCCTTCCGGCCCTTCGGGGCGGCCCGGCCCCTTCTGTATGGGATCTTCCGGGGCTGTCTGCTCCTGGGCTACCTGGTTCTGTGCCTGTTCTGGCAGCGGGAAAAGACCAGCAAAGCCCTGTCCAGGCTCCCCTGTATGGTCCTGTCCATCTGGCAGGCCGCCCTGCTGCTGATCCTGGTGTTCAACATCCTGCCGATGCTGGCCATGCACATCCACAGCAACACGGTCTCCGTCATGGGGGAGGCCAACCCCTTCAACCTGGCCCTGATGGCCCAATGGGCCGCCCAGTGGATAACCCCCCTCCTGTTCCCCCTGCTCCCCCTGCTCTTTACCAGTCTCCTGGTGGAGGACGCGCCCCTGCGCTGGCTGTCTCTGGTCATCCTGGCCCTGCTCCTGGGCTGCCTGGCACTGTGTCTCTTTGTCAACAGCGCCACCATCAGCCCTTCCCTCCTGTGGGCCTCGGTCTTTCTGTTCCTGATGAAACTCTTCCTCTCGCCCGTTGCCCTGCTGTTTACCGCCCGTCGCTTGCGGAAGCTGCCGGAGGGGGCGTGACGGCATGGAACTCTCCCAGATCCCGTCCGCCTTCCAGTCCCGTCTGCGGCTGACCGTCATCGCCGCCCTGCTGTCCGGCCCCCAGAGCTTCCGGGCCCTCCAGGACCTGACCCAGGCCACCCCCGGCAACCTGGGCAAGCAGCTGGAGCTGCTGGAAACCGAGGGCTATCTCCAGAGCCGAAAGGCCTTCGTGGGCAAGCGGCCCAACACCACCTATACCCTCCTCCCCTTTGGCCGGGAGCAGTTCACCCAGTATGTGGCCCTGCTGGCCTCCCTCCTCCAGGAGGCCGCCCCTGACTGACCCCCGCCGAAGGTCACCACCCACACCCCCGCGCGCCCAGCCAGAAGCACCCCCGAAGGTCACCACCCCACGCCCCCGCGCGCCCAGCCGGTGGGCGCGCCGCCTCCCACGTCCCGACACGGGGCCGCAGGCCAGGCCAACCAGGGGCACCACCCGGCAGGTCTTGAACCACCCCCACGGGGTCCAGGGGGGACCCCTGGTCTTCTTTCCCCCCATTTCTTGAAAGAAATGGGGGCCGCCGGAGGCAACACCCACCTGGAGGGTCCCCCCAACCCCCCGCCAGAAGCAATGCCCCACCCTACAGGCGTCGCTCCTGCCCCGGAATCCCTCCACCGCCGTCCCGGCGGTCCCCCGAAGGGCATTCCCCACGCCCCCGCGCGCCCAGCCGGTGGGCGCGCCGCCCTGCCCCCCTTGTTAAAGGGGGGTGGCACAGCGCCAGCTGTGACGGGGGGATTCCCGTTGACGCACAACGTCGCTCCTAACCCGGAATCCCTCCACCGCCGTCCCGGCGGTCCCCCTCCCTTTGACAAGGGAGGCTTTGGGCAAGCCCCCACGCCCTACGGACGGGGACATTGGACCCTTTGCGCAGCTCTTCTGACAAACCCGCCGTCATACCCCCGCCCTGCCCCGCATAGACTGGTCATGACCACACCATGGGAAAGGACGGGATCACATGCCCTTCGACGAAAAGACCGGGGCCGCGCCCCACCGGCTCACCCTGGACCACCGCGGCCGCCTCACCGTCTCGGGGGTGGACGGCGTGGAGAGCTTCGACGAGTCCACCATCGTCATGTCCACCAATTGCGGCAGCCTCCTCGTCCGGGGCAGCGACCTGCACATCGAGAAGCTCAGCCTGGACGGCGGCGACCTGCTGGTGGAGGGCACGGTGGACGCCCTGACCTACGAGGAGGAGGACGCGCGCGGCGGCGGCTTCCTCGGCCGCCTCTTCCGGGGATGAGCCTCGACCCGTTTGCCCAGGCCCGGGCCTTCCTGGTCTGCCTGGGGTTGGGGCTGGGCCTGGGCCTGAGCTATGACCTGCTCCGCCTGGTCCGCCGCGCCGCCGCCCACCGCGCCCTCCGGGAGCTGCTGGACCTGGCCTTCTGGCTTTTGGTCTGCCTGACCCTCTTCCTCGCCGCCGCGCGGCTGGAGGACGGGCGGGTGCGGCTCTACCTCGCCGCCTCCCTCTTCCTGGGCGCGGCCTGGTACTTCCTCCTCCTCAGCCCCTGGGTCCGCCGCGGCCTGGACGCCCTCCTCGCCCCGGTTCGCAGGCTGTGTTTCATCCTCGCGGGTCCGTTGATAAATTATTTTCGTTTTGTCCGGAAAACTTTGAAAAAACGCTTTCCTTTTCCTTCGTTTCGGAGTAGAATGTATCATCTAGTGCATAGAGCCCCCGGCGGAGACCCCTTTCCCCGGGGAGAAGAAACGGAGGCGCACCACCGTGTTCCACTTGAAACGAGTCGGTCTTCTTGGGCGTCTGGTCCTTGTTCTGGTCCTGGCCCTCATGATCTTCCAGCTGGTCAGCGTCCGGCACCACATCTCCGCCGCCAAGGCCACCGCCGAGCGCCTGAGCCAGCAGGTAGACGACCAGACGCAGAGCAACACCGAGCTGTCCAACGCCATCGAAAACCGCGATAACCCCAACTTCGTGGAGGATATCGCCCGGGAGCGTCTGGGCCTGGTCTCCCCCAACGACCGCATCTTTTACATCACAGATTAAGAGGACTCCCTCTTTTTTGAAATACAACGAGGAGGATTTTCAGTACATATGGAAATCAGTGTAGGCGCAATCCTGGAAGGAAACATCAAGAGCATCACCAAATTCGGCGCGTTCGTGGCCCTGCCCGGTGGCCGGTCCGGACTCTGTCACATCTCTGAGATCGCCCATTCCTACGTGACCGACGTGAAGGACTTCCTGACGGAAGGCCAGCAGGTCAAGGTCAAGGTCGTAGGGATCGACGACGCGGGCCGCATCAACCTGTCGATCAAGAAGGCCGCGCCCCCTCCTCCCCGTCCCCAGAACGCGCCCCGCGGCGAGCGGCAGAGCGGCCGGTCTGAGCCCCGGGGCGGAAACCGAGGCGGCGGAAACGAGCGCCCCGCCCACGCCAACCACCACGGCAGCGGCGGCCACCGCCGGGACGCCCGCCCCACCGCGGCCCAGCAGACCGCAGGCCCCGCCGACTTCGAGGCCCGGCTCAAGCAGTTCATGCAGCAGTCCGACAGCCGCCTCTCCGACCTGCGCATGACCGAGAAGCGCAGCTCCCGCCGCAGCGGCCACCGCTGACCCTCCCTCCACACACACCTGCCCCCATGCCCCCGGACCGATGGTCCGGGGGCGTTTTTCGTGCCGCGAAGAAAAAAAGCGCGCCCCCGGTCACCCGGGAGCGCGAAGCAGGAGAATGGAATGAACGATGTCATCTGACGGACAACACCTGCCGCCGCCACTATCGTATCCCAATTTTTCCCATCCGTCAAGGGGTGGCTTTTGTCAAAGCGAGGCGTCTGTCCATTCTTCGCCCCTAAGCCGCTCCTTCCGAAATTCATTTTATCTTTTTACCAAAAACAACGTGACTTTTATAGGGATATATGGTATACTGTGCCTGTAAGGACGAAGGAGACCTTCTCTCGCTCCCCTTGCGCCCCCACGAAAGGAGTTGACCCATATGAAATTCACCTTTACCGACAAGAAAGTGAACATCCCCAACCGTGTACATGCTTACGCCGAAAAGAAGATCGGCAAGCTGGACCGTTACTTTAAGACCGAGCCCGACGTCTCCGTCATCTTCAGCGTGGAGAAGGGCCGGAACATCCTGGAGGTCACCATCCGTTCCGGTTCCACCGTCATCCGTGTGTCAGAGAGCACCTCGGATATGTTCGTCTCCATCGACGCTGCCGTCGCCTCCATCGAGCGCCAGCTTCGCAAGAACAAGTCCCGCCTGGAGAAGCGCCTGCGCAAGGAGGCCTTTGAGGTCGCGCCCGCAGAGGAATACTTCGTGCCCGACGAGGACGAAGAGGAGGACCTCATCCAGGTCGTCCGCACCAAGCGCTTCTTCTTCAACCCCATGACCGTGGAGGAGGCCATCCTGCAAATGAATCTGGTGAACCACTCCTTCTTCGCCTTCCGCAACGAGGACGAGGGCGGCGCCTACTCCGTGGTGTATAAGCGCAACGACGGCGGCTACGGCCTCATCATTGACCAGGCCTGATCGCAGCGCCCCGGCCTGCGGGCCGTTTCCCTTATGTAGTTCCACTCCCCCGGCTTGCCGGGGGAGTTTTTTTGCGCGCAAAAAACCGCCCGTGCCGCGCGCGGTGTGCCGCGCGGCTGGGGCGGTTCTCGTCTGGCGCTCAGACCTGCTGGGCGGAGACCACTGCGGTGGTGCCGTTGGCGGGCGCAGGCTCCCGATCATAGGGGTGCTCAGGGTCAGCGGACGTGCAGCTGGCCAGCAGAGCCAGGCTCATCAGGGCTGCCATGCACAGGGCGATCATCTTCTTCATCTCAGTTCCTCCTTTGGTTTGCGGATCGGTGTAGGCGGATGGATCACAATTCGCCCACCCTCTAGTATCTTCCTTTTGGGGCCGTTTTTCAAGCCTTACTTGGCAGCGCGCGCCATTTTTATCGTTTTACACCATTTCCCCTTGTCGTATTTGTAGAAAACCACGACTTTTATTTGTGCACATTGCGGAAGGGCGGGCGCTCACGCCTCCAGCTTCAGGTCGCCCTCCTTGATCCAGCCCAGCTTCCGGCAGGGGATGCCGATCAGCCACGTGAGCACGCCGGGCAGGACGAAGCAGACCAGGACCAGCCCCAGCCAGTCCAGGCCGGAGACCGAGGCCTTCAGGCCCTCGGCCACGTCGCTGACCCAGCCGGTGTAGACCCCGATGGGCCCGACCAGGCCGCAGGTGCCCATGCCCGAGGAGACGGGGGTGCCGTTCATCTCCAGGCGGAAGAGGCAGGTGGCGATCGGCCCGGTGATGGCCGAGGCCACTGTGGGCGGGATCCAGACCCTGGGGTTGCGGACGATGTTGCCCATCTGGAGCATGGAGGTCCCCAGCCCCTGGGAGACCAGGCCGCCCCACCGGTTCTCGCGGAAGGAGAGGATGGCGAAGCCCACCATCTGGGCGCAGCAGCCCGCCACGGCCGCGCCGCCAGCCAGCCCGGTCAGGCCCAGGGCGGCGCAGATGGCCGCGCTGGAGATGGGCAGGGTCAGGGCGATGCCCACGATGACCGAGACGAGGATGCCCATGAAGAAGGGCTGCAATTCGGTGGCCCACATGATGAGGCTGCCCACCCAGGAGGCCGCCTGGCCGATGGGGGGCGCGATGAGGTAGGCCGCGCCGATGCCCACCAGGACGGTGACGATGGGGGTCACCAGGATGTCGATCTTCGTCTCCTTGGAGACGGCCTTGCCGCACTCCGCGGCGAGGATGGCGATGACGAGCACGGCCAGGGGTCCGCCCGCGCCGCCCAGGATGTTGGTCGCGTAGCCCACCGGGGCCAGGGAGAAGAGGACCAGGGGCGGGGCCTGGAGGGCGTAGCCGATGGCGATGGCCATGGCGGGGCCGACCATGGCCGAGGCCAGGCCGCCGATGGTGTAGCCCACGGCGGCGTCGCCGGAGCCGAGGGTGACGACCGTGGCCGACAGGAAGCCGATGCCCAGCTGGGTGCCCAGGGTGTTCAGGATGGTCCCCACCAGCAGGGTGCAGAACAGGCCCTGGGCCATGGCCCCCAGGGCGTCCACCCCGTAGCGTTTGGCGGAAAAGACGATGTTCTTCCGCGCCAGGAATGCTTTGAATCCACTCATTGCGTTTCTCCTTTTCTCTCGTCGGGAGCAAAAAAATAGTCTCCACAAGTGTCTTGACACATGTGGAGACTATTATACCCTCTCCGGGTGGGATTGTCAATCCTTGCGCGGGCTCACTGGTGGTGGGTCAGCAGCGCATACTTGATGTTCCAGAGCTTCCGGGACAGGTCCACGTAGTAGTTGTGGGGGTTTTCAAAGCGCTTCACGGCGTCCCACATGGTATCCATCTGCGCCTTGCAGTAGGCCTGGATCTCCGGCAGGGTGGGCCGCTGGTAGACGAGCTTGCCGTTCAGGAAGATGGGGATCTGGATCTGCTTGGCGGTGAAGTTGGAGATGGTCTTGGTCTTCCAGGTCACGTCGGGGTCGAAGATGGTCAGGCTGCCGTCGGGGTTGAGGTTGTCCTCCACTCCCTCGTCGTAGGTGCACATCCAGTCGCCGATGGCCATGCCGTCGGCGTTGTCGAAGAGGCGGAAGACCTTTTTGAACTGGGGGATGGTGATCTTGGTCACGTTTTCGCTGAGCTTGATCTTGGGGATGAGGTTGCCCTGGTCGTCCTCGACGGCGACGAGCTTGTACACGCCGCCGAAGACCGGCTCGCTGCGGGCGGTGATGAGGCGCTCGCCGACGCCGAAGGCGTCGATCTGGGCGCCCTGGAGGAGGAGGTCCTGGATGACGTTCTCGTCCAGGGAGTTGGAGACGGTGATGGTACACTCGGTCCACCCGGCCTCGTCGAGCATCCGGCGGGCCTCTTTGGTGAGGTAGGCCATGTCGCCGGAGTCGAGGCGGATGCCGCATTTGGTGATGCCCTGGGGCTTGAGCACGTCGTTGAAGGCGCGGATGGCGTCGGGGATGCCGCTTTTGAGGGTGTTGTAGGTGTCCACCAGGAGGACGGGGTTCTGGGGGTAGATCTCGCAGTAGGTGCGGAAGGCCTCATACTGGGTCTCGAACATCTGGACCCAGGCGTGGGCCATGGTACCCCCGGCGGGCACGCCGTAGAGCTGGTCGGAGATGGTGCAGGCGGTGCCCTTGCAGCCGCCGATGAAGGCGGCGCGGGCGCCGTCGATGGCGCCGCTGGAGCCCTGGGCGCGGCGGGAGCCGAACTCCAGCACGGGGCGGCCCTTGGCGGCGCGGACGATGCGGTTGGCCTTGGTGGCGATGAGGGACTGGTGGTTGATGGTCAGCAGGAGGAAGGTCTCCAGCAGCTGGGTCTGGATGGCGGGAGCCCGCACGGTGAGGATGGGCTCGTGGGGGAAGACGGGGGTGCCCTCGGGGATGGCGTAAATGTCGCCGGTGAAGGTAAAGTCGGCCAGGTAGCGGAGGAAGTCCTCGTCGAACATCTTCCGGTCGCGGAGGTACTGGATGTCCTCCGCGTCGAAGTGGAGGTCCTGGATGTAGTCGATGACCTGCTCCAGCCCGGCGGCGATGGCGTAGCCGCCCCGGTCGGGCACGCTGCGGAAGTAGAGGTCGAAGTGGGTGATGCGGTCCTTGTACCCGGCCTTGAAGTAGCCATTGCCCATGGTGAGCTCATAGAAGTCGCACAGCATGGTCATGTTCAGGGTCTTACTTGTATTCATGTCCTTATCCTCGGTTTCATCTCAGCGGCGCGGCCGCTATAAAATAGGCGAAGCACCTCCCAAGGGACGCTTCGCGGGATATCACACTTATTATAGGCCCAACGCCCTGACAAGTCAACCAAAACCCGCCCCCCTCGGCGGGGCTGGGCGGGCAAAAAAAAGGTAACCCTTGGCCGGTGGATCGCTCCTTCCCAGCCAAGGGTCACCCTGCGCTCTTATTATCTAACATCAATTTAACCTCTCTTTCTGCGGATTCCACATAGTTCATTGACATTTCGTTCGAGCTGTACACCGTTCCCAACATTTCTTTCCATCTATATGATCCTCTGAAGCGAGGTAGCTTTTATGTTGAACGATCCCGTCGAAAGAATGCTCCGACCGCAAGCCTGTGGGCTTTCTTGCTGTCTGGGTTTACCTGTACATTGGACTCACCCTTTCCTTTTCTGACTATAATATAGCACAAGGGAGGGCATTTGACAAGCGGCAAAGTTGTTCAAATTGCACCATGAAAAATCGTGCAAAACGGAGATTTTGCCTTCCTGGGCCGCCTCTCCCTTGACCCCTGGCCGAGCTCGTGCTATAGTGGATATGTTAGCCGGTCGTGGGACCGGCTTTTTTTGCGCCCGGAACCCGGTCTCAGGGGAGGAAGGCCTCCCCTGCGGGGTCGTAGGCGGGGTCGTTGAGGGCGCGCTCGGTCAGCTCGGCGAGCAGGGCGACGGCGCGGTCCTCCTCCATGTCGAGGAAGGTCTCCAGGCCCATGGCGTGCAGGGGCTTGCGCAGGGCGCGGGTGAGCCTGGAGTCGGCGCGGGTGCGGATGGAGCCGCGGTGGATGGCGCGGGCGACGGCGACGAGCAGGCCGTGCAGGCCGTCCTGCTGGTAGGCGCGGCTGAGGGGGAGGACCTCCCACTTGGCGTAGGCGAGAGGCCTGCGGTCGCTGGCGGCGCTGATGAAGAAGACCTTGTCGTCCTCGATGATGATCTTTTTGACGATCTCGTGGGCGGTCTCCTTGCGGGGCCTGGGGGGCGCGGCGGCGTAGGAGGGCAGGTTGGCGCGGCCGTATTTCTCCACGAGGTAGGCGCGGGCGTCGCGGGGCAGGGCGTCGTTTTCGGGGGCCATGACCTGGGCGCGCTGGAGGAGGAGGGGGATGGGCCGGTCGTCGTCCTGGGCGCGGCAGCGGGCGAGGACCTCGCGGGCGAGGCGGAGGAACTCGCCGCGGTATTTTTCGCGCAGGGGGGCGGCCCAGGGGTCGGCGGACTTGTCGAGGAACGGCCCGTCGAGCAGGGTGAGGGCGGCCATGGCCAGGCGCAGGCCGAGGGGGTCGTCCGCGCGGCAGGCCCAGAAGCGGGCCAGCAGGTCGCCCAGGCGGTCCTCGTCCACGTCGAGGGCGTAGCGGGGGTTGAGGCGGTAGGCCCCGGCGGCGAAGTGGACCAGGCCGTTTTTCCCGCCCAGGCCGATGGCGTCCAGGTCCTCGCGCAGGCGGTTCAGGCGCACGCGGGCGGCGTTCTCGGTGCCGAAGTCCGGCCAGAGCCGGTTCAGCTCCGCCAGGGGGACCTCCCGGCCCCGGTGGACGAGGAGGTATTTGAGCAGCCGCCAGGGCTTTGCCTGCCGGGAGGGATTCTCCCGGAGCCGCCCGAGGCGGTTTTCCAGCGTCACCGCGCCGAAGAGGGTGACCCGGAGATAGTACGGATCAGAGTTTGTCATGGAGAACGCCTCCTTTTTCTTCTGTGATATCTGGGGGGATTCCCGTCCTGCCCCCCTTGTCAAAGGGGGTGGCGCAGCGCAGCTGTGCCGGGGGGGATTCTTCTGGCGGGGCGCTGCATTTGCCCTCCAGGTGGGTCTTGCCTCCGGCGGCCCCCATTTCTTTCAAGAAATGGGGGGAAAGAAGACCAGGGGTCCCCCCTGGACCCCGTGGGGGTGGGTCGAATCTTGCCAAGTGGCGGGTCCGGTCGGCCTGGCCTGCGGCCCCGTGTCGGGGCGTGGGAGGCGGCGCGCCCACCGGCTGGGCGCGCAGGGGCGTGGGTCCTGCCCCCCTTGTCAAAGGGGGGTGGCGCAGCGCAGCTGTGCCGGGGGGATTCCCGTCAACGAACAGCGTGGCTCCTAAACCGGAATCCCTCCACCGCCGTCCCGGCGGTCCCCCTCCCTTTAACAAGGGAGGTTTTGGCGTGGCTCCTGC
>CAKTLJ010000037.1 GCA_934572535.1 uncultured Eubacteriales bacterium | reverse complement strand
AGAAGCTTCTCGTTCCGCGCCGGACGTTTGTCGTTCAGATATGCAGGATGGCCTTGGCCACCTGAAAGTAGATGAGCAGGGTGATGACGTCCACGATGGTGGAGATGAAGGGGCTGGCCATGACGGCCGGGTCCAGGTGGATCTTCTCCGCCAGCAGGGGGAGCACACAGCCCACCGTCTTGGCGCACAGGACCGTGAAGACCATGGTCACGCAGATCACCGCCGCCACGGGGACCCGGACGCCGGTGTTGCCCAGGAGCATCCGGTCCACCACCAGGAGCTTGACAAAGTTGCAGGCCGCCAGGGTGAGGCCGCACATCACCGCGACCCGGATCTCCTTCCAGACGACCCGGATGGTGTCCACGAACTCCACCTCGCCCAGGGACAGGGCGCGGATGACCGCCACGGAGGACTGGGTGCCGCTGTTGCCGCCGGTACCCGTGAGCATGGGGATGAAGGCGGTCAGGGCGGTGCAGGCCGCCAGGGAGGTCTCGAAGCCGGTCAGGACCATGCTGGTCAGGGTGGCCGAGAGCATCAGGATCAGCAGCCAGGGGATGCGGGATTTCCAGGTCTCCAGCACGCCGGTGCGGAGGTAGGGCTTATCCGTCGGGGTCATACCGGCCAGCTTTTCGAAGTCCTCGGTGGTCTCCTCCTGGAGGACGTCGATGGCGTCGTCGATGGTGACGATGCCCACCAGGCGGTTCTCCTGGTCCACCACGGGCATGGCCGACCAGTCGTACTTGGCCAGCATCTGGACCACGCTCTCCTGGTCCTCCAGGGTGTTCACGGAGATGACGTTCGGCTCCATGACGTCCTCCATCACGTCGTCGTCGTCACAGAGCAGGAGGGTCCGCAGGGAGATCATGCCCACCAGCTTCCGGTTGTTGTCGGTGACGTAGCAGGTGTAGATGGTCTCCTTGTCCACGCCGGTGCGGCGGATGCGCTTGATGGCCTCCTCCGCGGTCATGTTGGGGCGCAGGCTCACGTACTCCGTGGTCATGATGGAGCCAGCGCTGTCGTCGGGGTATTTCAGGATCTCGTTGATCATCTTGCGCATTTCCGGGTCGGCCTGCTTCAAAATGCGCTTGACCACGTTGGCAGGCATCTCTTCCACGATGTCTACCGCGTCGTCCACGTAGAGCTCGTCAACGACTTCCTTCAGTTCGTTGTCGGAAAAGCCCTGGATCAAAAGCTCCTGGGCCTCCGGTTCCATTTCAACAAAGGTCTCCGCCGCCAGCTCCTTGGGCAAAAGCCGGAACAGCAGCGGCAGCTTTTCCTCGGGCACATCCTCGAAGAGCGTCGCAATGTCCGACGCATTCATGGTGACCAGGATGTCCCGCAGGGTGGTGTATTTCTTCGCCTCGACCAAGGCTTCCAGGGTCACCCCGAGGGTGACCACGTTTTTCTCTGCCATTGGCATCTCCTCCAAGCTGTTTTCGTTTCAAGGCGCGGACTACGCCCAGTTTCGGAGCAAGAAGTAAGACACACCGGTGGACCGATCTTGGGATCTATGAGGGATCAGTGGGCACGAATGGACGCCCCTAGGGGCGGGTCCTCCATGCGCTGGGGAGGTCGGCCTGCCAAAGTGCCGTTACTACCGCCTGCGTCCATTGTTTCCACCTCACTTTTCCGTCAGAAATAAGCTCCCCGCAGGGAACCAGCCTCATTATATGTGTCCGGGCACTATTTGTCAACCGCTTCCGGCACACTTCCGCGCGGCAAACGAGACGGTCAAAAAAGCCTCGCAGAGTTCGCGGCCCGCAGGCTGCGAAAAAAATGAGATCATGTTCTCCGGC
Organism: uncultured Eubacteriales bacterium; assembly: GCA_934572535.1. Lineage (GTDB taxonomy): Bacteria > Bacillota > Clostridia > Oscillospirales > Oscillospiraceae > Evtepia. Next base: position 8,431 of record CAKTLJ010000037.1, on the reverse strand, counting down.
GGCGTGTACGTCGGAGAACATGCTGCTCAGGCCGCAAGTGTGGGGTGTGGGCGCCAGAGGCGCACAGGACCTGCGCGCGGCGGCCTGCCATCCCCCTCTGTCGGAAAAGGCGCAGTCTTTTTCGACAAGCAGAAACGCACCCGAGGGGCGGTCAACAGACCGCCCCTCGGGTGCGTTGCATGTTACACACGTTGAAAGGAGAGAGAAGGATGAAATATCACGTTCGCGCACGGTTGGATCAGGCGTACGTCAGGCGTTGGCGATGGCCGCGCCCAGGGCGCGGCACTGGCTCAGGCCGTTGGCGTCCGGGTACAGGTTGACGATGAGCGGCTCGGCGCAGAGGACCGCCCCGGCGGCCTTGGTCCGGTCCGCCCACTCCCGCATCCACTGGCCGTCGCCCCAGTCGTAGGAGCCAAAGAGGACCACCTTCTTGCCGGAGAGCTGGCCCTCCAGCGCGGTGAAGAACGGCTCAAAGACGTCCTCCTCCAGGACCTCGTCGCCCATGGAGGGGCAGCCCAGCGCCAGGCGGCTATACTGCCCGGCCTCGTCGGCCGTGATGTCGTTGACGTTGATGAGCTTGGCCTGGCTGCCCGCCCCTTCCACCACGGCGGTGGCCATGGCGGCGGTGTTGCCGGTGCCGGACCAGAAAATGACTGCGATCTCGTTCATGTGTCGCAACCTCCTTGTGATTCAGGTTCGCGGGGGACGCGCCGCCCGCCCCCGTGCGGAGCCAGGGCGGGCAGCGCCTCCCATGCGGTTAGCATTGGCTAACTACAGGTGCAGTCTAGCACAGCCCGGCGCGGGTTTCCACTCCATTTGGGCGGGAGGCGAAAAAAACAGGGCGGGCCGGGCTTTGGCGCTTCCGCTGAAAATCGCTTTGTATTATTTGTTCAAAATTCCCTTGGATTTTTCCTGACTTTTTTGCTATAATATGTATGTTGGGCATACTGCGGCCGCGAGACGCGCGGACCGAGCCATGCCCCGTTCCCAAAACGAACCCGGAAGGAGGCCCTATGATGGCAGAATCATACCGCATCGGCGAGCACGTCAGCTATTCCTGCAACGGCGTTTGTCTGGTGGCGGATATCCGCACGGATACACCCCGGGGCAAGGAAGCCCCCAAGACCTTTTACATTCTAAAGCCTGTGGCCGACCCCGGCTCCACCATTTTCGTCCCCACCACCAGCGAGACCCTGCTGGCCAGGATGCAGCGCCTGCCCACCCAGGCGGAGATCGACGAGCTGATCCTCTCCACCCGGGGGGCGGAGCTGGACTGGGTCGAGGACCGGAAGGTCCGCATGGCCAGCTTCCAGGCCGCGCTCAAGGCCTGCGAGCTGCGGGAGCTTCTCCGCCTGGTGGTCTGCATTTACCGCCACAAGCACGACCTGGCGGGCCGGGGCAAGAAGCTCTCCGCCTCCGATGAGACCACCCTCCGCCGGGCGGAGGGCATCATCGAAAACGAGCTGTCCTTCGTCCTCCAGGTCCCCGACGACCAGGTGGGGTCCTACATCCGCCAGAGGCTGGCCGTCGCCGAGTGACGGCCGCGCCCGAACCAAAAAAAGATCCCTCTCACCCTGGACGCATCCACGGTGGGAGGGATCTTCTGTTCTCAGTGCATCAGGCTGCACACCAGCTCGGCGTAGCGGGCGGGGTCGGGGACGGGAAGGTCGGCGATGATGAGGGCCTGGTCATACAGGACCTCCACGTAGGTGGCGGCCTTCTCCTTGTCGGTCTCGTAGGCAGCGCACAGGGCCTGGAAGGCGGCGGAGTCGGGGTTGAGCTCCAGGACCCGCTGGGCCTTCATGGGGTAGTCGCCGCGCATCTTGTGGAAATACTTCTCCATCTCCAGGGAGACCGGCCCCTCGGCGGTCAGGCAGACGGAGCCGCTTTGCAGGATGGTGGAGATGCGGACCTTGGCCACCTGGTCCTTCAGGGTCTCCTGGGCGAAGTCCAGCAGGTCCTTGTGGTCCTTCTCGGCCTGCTCGGCGCTGGCCTTCTCGGCGTCGGTGACGGGCAGGGCGTCGTCGCTGGCCACGGAGACGAAGGGCTTGCCCTCGTGGTTCTCCAGCATTTGCAGGACGATCTCGTCCTCGGCGTTGACGAGGTAGAGGACCTCGTACCCGGCCTTGAGCACGCGCTCGGCCTGGGGCATTTTGGCGGCGTTCTCCACGCTGTCGGCGCAGACGTAGTAGAGCTTCTCCTGGGACGCGGGCATCCGCTCGGCGTACTCCTTGAGGGAGGTGAGCTTGTTCTCCTTGGAGGACCAGAAGAGCAGCAGGTCGCGGACCACGTCCCGGTTCTGGCCATAGGCGTTCATGAGGGAATACTTGAACTGCATCCCGAAGCAGGCCCAGAACTTCTCGTACTTCTCGCGGTCGTTCTGCATGAGCTTGGTCAGCTCGTTTTTGATCTTCTTCTCGATGTTGTTGGCGATGACCTTGAGCTGGCGGTCGTGCTGGAGCATCTCGCGGGAGATGTTCAGGGAGACGTCGGGGGTGTCCACGATGCCCTGGACAAAGCTGAAGTGGTCGGGCAGCAGGTCGGGGCAGCGGTCCATGATCATCACGCCGGAGGAGTAGAGCTGCAAGCCCTTCTTAAACTCGGTGGTGAAGAAGTTCATGGGGACCTGGCTGGGGATGTAGAGGAGGGCCTTGTACTCAAAGTTGCCCTCGGCGGCCACCTGGATGGTCAGCAGGGGGTCCTGCCAGTCGCCGAACTTGGTCTTGTAGAACTGGTTGTGCTCCTCCTCGGTGACCTGGGCCTTGGGGCGCTGCCAGATGGGGACCATGGAGTTGACGGTCTCCCACGCCTTGACCATCTCGTACTCGGGCTTGTAGTCGTCGCCTGCGTCCTCGGGCCTGGGCTTCTGCTGGCTGTGCTCCATCTCCATGCGGATGGGGTAGCGGATGTAGTCGGAGTACTTCTGGACCAGGGTGGAGAGGAAGTAGGGGCGCAGGTACTCGCTGTACTCCTCCTCCTCGGTGTTGTCCTTGATGTGCATGATGACGTCGGTGCCCACGGTCTCCTTCTCGCACGGCTCGATGGTGTAGCCCTCCACGCCCTCGGACTCCCACTTGAACGCGGTGTCGGTCCCGTAGGCCCTGGAGATGACGGTGACCTTGTCGGCCACCATGAAGGCGGAGTAGAAGCCCACGCCGAACTGGCCGATGATGTCCAGCTCCGCGTCGTCGGCGTTCTCGGTCTCCTTCTTGAACTGGAGAGAGCCGCTCTTGGCGATGGTGCCCAGGTTGTTCTCCATCTCCTCCTGGGTCATGCCGATGCCGTTGTCGGAGACGGTGAGGGTCTTGGCGTCCTTGTCGGGCACGACCACGATCCGGAAGTCGTCCCGGTTCAGGCCCACGTTCTCGTCGGTGAGGGCCTTGTAGGCCAGCTTGTCAATGGCATCGCTTGCGTTGGAGATAATTTCGCGCAGAAAGATCTCCTTATGGGTATAAATGGAATTGATCATCAGATCCATGAGCCGCTGGGATTCGGCCTTAAATTGTTTCTTTTCCATTTTTATGGTGCCTCCAAAAAGGGTAATAGGTTAGCACTCTTTCTCTTTGAGTGCTAACCTATTATGCTACCGTCCGCAGAAAAATGCAAGACCTTTTTTGAAATTTTTTCACTTTTCAGGGGGAAGTGCTAATTTTATTGGATCGTTTGCCCGTTCCATGGGGGCGATTTACGAGACAGAATTGGTGAGGATCCCATTTCATTTTCATCCCTCCGGCGCGGGTTTCCGCCGAAGTTTGATGCTCACATATATCCATTTACATACTGCGCGGGCCGGGGCGCGTCAGGCCAGGGCGAACACGTTGAGTCCGTCCAGGTCCAGGGTCCCGGCGGCGGCGAGGGCAGCTTCCCAGGTGGGGTAAGTCGTGCAGAGGGCTTCCGCCGCGTCGATGCGCTCCAGCAGGGCCTGTTTCTCCGCGGACAGCCGCCCGGTCTGAGCCTGTTCTCTCGCCTGGGAGAGGATCGCGTCCACTTCTTCGCACCCTGTTTGGGCATCCAAGTTGTCAACCAGGTCGTTCTCCACGGTCCACGTCTCGCCCGCTCTGGTCAGGTCGGCGTCATAGTGGTCTCGGTCGCATCCCCAGCGCAGGGTGTAGCCCGCAGACGAACCCGTGATCAAAACGCTTTGGCAGACCAGGTCCGTTTGCAGGTGGGCCTGGGTCCGGCCGTTCTGATACCACGCCTTGGAAGGGCCATCCGGAGCCACCCAAAGCGCAACGAGGCAGTCCACCTCTTCCGAGGGCAGGGAAGCTGCCTTCTCCACGGTTTGAGGCTCACTGCTCCAAACGCGGTGTTCGATGGCCTCTCCCAGCGCCGTCGCCATGCTCTCCTTCGTTTCCCGGTTGGGGAGAAAATACAGGCCGCAGCCGATCCCAAGGATCCCCACAAGAACGAGGGGAATCACAATCTTTTTCATCCTGCGCCTCCTTTTTGTTATATCGTCAGCCGAACCAGCTGGTCAGCTGGATCTCCTCTGCTTTTCCCGTTTGATATCCCGGAGAAGCAAACCGATCAATGCAATGGTAATGAGGACAGCGGAAACGAGGCGCATGGGGGTCGCGCCGCTGTCCGCGATCCACGGAAGCCTGATCCCACACACATCAAGGAGGAGCAGGAGCAAGTACAGCGCGTCTGCAAGCAGAAGCAGCAGGAGCACTTTTCCAAACCTTGATAGCGCTGCCCCTTTTCTCCAGCGAACCATACGCGATCATCCTTTCTAATAAATCGCAATCGTGCATAAATCTTGCAGGGCTTTTCCTTGTCATTTTGTTGACTATTCCCAGCATCATCCTACCACAGGTTACAAAATTTGTCAATCAAATGACCCGGCCCGCGTTCGCTGGGCATCCGTCAAATGGGACAAGGCGATACGAGCTGCTTCTGTTGCAGTCAACTGCGTTAAGAATAGCGTGTGGTATCACCGATGATAGATGGTATATCATCGATTTTCTGGAATAAGAACAGTTCATCCTGGATGGTGATAGAAAAGCCTCTGCCGTCATACGTGAGTTCCTGGTCGGGGATGATATCTGCGTTGTTGGGGTCCAGACAGGAGAGCAAGTAGGTGCCATCCTCTTGGGGGTCGAGCTGGCCGAGGATATAGCGGTCGTTGTGTTGGTCCGCGTAGTAAAACGCGCTGGACCGCTCGTCAGCGGGCGGATCGACAGAAAAGATGCGTTGATACGGTCCTGTGCCAGCCAGATAGGTCCCGGAGATCACCTCCGTCTTGGGCGGGGCGGTGTAGGTACAGCCGACCAGAAGAACCGGCAAGCTTACCAACAGACACAACGAGATGAGGATATGATGATTCTTATATTTCGTTATGGTCATACAAGTTTAACCTCTAAGTACTCCCTAGTTGGTGTCACAACGTTATCATAACCGACGAACTTCCATGTAGTGGTTCCGATCAAACGTTCATAGTTGGCATATCTTTTGCAGGAAAGGTCTTTATAAATGAAAAGTTTGCAGGGTTTATTTACGTAGGGAGAGCTAATAAATTTACCGGTTGTTCCGCCTGTAGAGCCGACAGAGACATTTGCAGAAACGGGGCCCCAACCTAAAGACAAGTTAAGGGTTACAGAGTTACCAAAACCTCCGTCGCTCCAATAAAACCCGCCAGGAGAGGAAAATACTGTGCCGTTAGCTGGTTGTCCCTTAGCGTAACCAATAGGGTGTTTGACTAGTGTTTTTGCATTGACAAGTTCTCGCTTGGCTTCGACATCATGTGCATATGGGCTTATTGTTGTAGAATTGTCTTCAATTCCGACTGCAGAAGCGGATACTGACATAGCCATAGAGAAGACAAGAAGTAACGACAATATTGCGGATAAGAGTTTTCTTTTCATAACAAATTCCTTTCTTTTTACAGGAGAATAGGTTTTACTTGCACTCAGCTGAGTAATACCAGCCAGGCTGGTCCAGCTTTTGATTGAGTCCGGCTCCCGTTTTCATTCGGCCGTCAAAGAATCATGGATGACGAAATCTTAACGAAACTTTCATTAGCATCAACAAAACCGAACAGGATGCAGTTTATCCGGACAAGGAAAGGGATACATTGTTAGATGTACGCGAGTATACTATCCATTCCACATAGGCCTCTTCTCCTTCCTGTCTTCCACAGGCTGGTCTGATATCATCAGAGTATCAAAGGGGTTCCTCCGATACCCGGACACGAACGGTCCCGCTCAGGGTCCCGCTGGCGGTGGCAAAGGTAATGGTATGTGTACCGGATACCGCATTGTTCACCGTGTAGGTCTTGTTGCTGTTGGCAGGAACATAAAAGGTGTGTCGGTCCGAAGCAGAGTTGCTGGTGACAGTCACCGTCATCCGTTGGGTGGTGGTATTGTCCACCCATACACGATAGGCTGTATATCTCTTGCTCTGATACCAACTGTTGCTCTTTCCTACAATCGGATCATTAAGCGCAAATTTATCCGCTATAGGGACAATCTCTCCGACGGTGTCTGCTTCTGCCGCTCCCACTACACAAACCGAAGAGAGGGCAATTGCCACCAAAATCATACATAAAAGTTTCTTCATATTCCCTCCATTTCTATTTATTAATCAATCAAAAATTCATAATTTCTCCTTTCCATTTTTATTCATTTACTTTATCCAAATGGTATCACACTCCCATTAATTTGTCAATAAAAATTTTTATTCTTTGAAAAAGAATTGCATCCTGCTCCTCCCCGTGCTATAGTAAGGGAAAGATTTCGGTGGACACGACAGAAAAGGCGGAAACACCAGTGAAAAACAAAAAACCAGAACAAGAAAGCCGCCGGGTCAACGGCCTGGAGGACAACCTGAAAAAAGCCCTGACCGAGCTGCTGATCCTCTTTCTCTTTTCCGAGGAAGAGCACTACATCGGGGAGTTGGCGGACCTTCTGAGCACCCGCAGTCACGGGGTCCTCTCCATCGTCTTCCCCTACGCGGCCATCTACCGGGTCACCCAGGCGGGTTACCTGACCGAGACCAAAAAGAAAACCGCCCCCGACGGGCGGCTGCGGCAGTACTATCAGATCACGGACGAAGGACGGGTCCACCTTCGGGCGCTCTTGGAGACCTATCACGTCTTTTCCCAGGGCGTCAACGATATCTTGTCGGGAGGTGAAGTCCCATGAACAGCCCCGATCTGCGCCGCTATGGGCGGGAAGTGAAACGATCGGTCCGAGGCTTCCGCCTGCGGAAGCGGCTCACGGCGGCGTTCCGGCGCTCTCTGGTCCCGCTGCTGGAGGAGGTCCCCTCCCCCAGCTATGAGGACCTGCTGGACGCCCTTGGTCCGCCGGAGCACCTGGCGGACGCCCTTCTGCAAACGATAGAGCTGCCCCGGCCGATCCCGCTCTGGAAAAAGCTTGCTCTTTGCGCGTGCGCGCTCCTGGCAGCGTTCGCGGTGGGCTTCGGCGCGTTCTCCCTGTGGAACGCACCAGAGGAAGAGACCTTCTTTCCCGACCCAGCCAACTATACCAGAGCCTTTTTACAAGAAAACTATTCCTCCGTCGCAAGTGAAGCCTTCTCTCACAGCGATGTTGACTGGGACCAGCCCGGAGAGATGGAAGCTTACCTGCTTGTATTAGAAAACACCAACCGCGTACCGACCAAGGTCTACGTGACTTACAGCAAGCACCAGCCCAGCCACACCATCGAGGTCGATCCCGGGGAGACCGTGCTCTTCGTGGTCAACGATCCCCGACCCGGCCCTCACAGCGTCGCGTTCACCACACCCGACGGCACCCTTGCGGGCACCGTCCGCGTCCTGCTGTCGGACGCCCCGCTCCCACTCCCATGAAAAATCCCCTCGGCACACGCCGAGGGGGGTTTTTTGCAGGATCACAGGCCATGCTGTTTGGCCGCGGAAAACGCCCACACAGGGCAGACGAGATACAGCGCCGTGACGCAGAAGAACAGGGACCCGGCCCAGGGAAGGGCGGCCGGACCCAGCACGACCAGCGCGCCGAAGAAGAGGATCTGCAAGCCGAAGCACACCGCGCTGCCGTAGACGCTCCGCTTCATGGGGTGGCCCTCCGCCCGGCTGCTGATGCCCGCCATTTTGATGTCCATGACCAGCAGCGCGACGCTCATCAGGACGAAAAAGACGTACAGCCATCTGTTCCAGCTCAGCGCGAAGTACATGAAGAAGCCCAAAACCCATGCGACAACGCCCAAAATGGTGGACACGAAGGACAGCTTGTGGGCGGTAACGTTTGTTTCGTTCGATTTCATAGGCGTGATACCCTACCTTTCTTTGGTCCTCGCACCCATTATGCACGGAAACCCATAAAAATGCAAGACTTTTGTTGGGGCATGGAAGGAAGGTTTTGGGAAACGCCTGTGGGGCGCGGGGGGCTTACCCAAAACCTCCCTTGTCAAAGGGAGGGGGACCGCCGGGACGGCGGTGGAGGGATTCCGGGTT
>CAKTLJ010000036.1 GCA_934572535.1 uncultured Eubacteriales bacterium | reverse complement strand
AACGCAGGTTCAAGAGGAAGAATGCAGGCGCTTGCACTTTGGACGGCGGTTACTTTGTTCGGTTTTGAGGGTGTGGAGAGCACAGCCTTTTCTTGGAAGCTTGAAAGAGGAGCTAAATGAATTAAAGTTCTTTTTGCTTACTTTTTCTTTCAAGAAAAAGTAAGTTGGTGTTGATTGCGATGAGGGTCCACCCGTTCCCATTCCGAACACGGAAGTTAAGCTCATCTGCGCCGAAGATACTTGCCTGGAGACGGGCCGGGAAAATAGGTAACGCCAACACGAAAAAGACAGCCAGATGGCTGTCTTTTTTGCTATATAAGATTTGAGCTTCCCGACTTGGGCAAAAAAATCAAGGACTGCGTTCGGCAGTCCTTGATTTTTTTCTGCGGATCATTCGCCCTTCAGATTCTTGACCCAGGCCTTGGCCAGGGTGGTCATGCCGACCTCGTTGGGGTGAAGCAGGTTGATGGACTCGTAGGTCACGCCCTGGGCCGCCAGGTCTGCCAGCTTGCAGCCGGCCTCCTTGACGCAGTCACGGATGATGTCATTGTAGACCTCGATGTTGTCCAGGTCGTGGGGCTTGACCATCTCATAGAGGACCGGGCCGGTGCCCTTGATCAGGGTTCCGCACCAGATCTCGGCCTCGGGGAAGAACTTTTTCAGGTTTTCCAGCATCTTGGCGTAGTCGCGGCGGAAGGGCTCCAGCTCGCTGTTGTCGATGACGTCGTTGATGCCGGTGTAGACCAGGATGAGTTCGGGGGTGACATCGCCATCCTGGAGTTTACGGATGCGGCCGGGCAGGAAGGCGGGGTACTGGCCGGTCATGCTGACGTAGGAGCCATGGGCCGAGCCGTTGCCCACGAAGGAGCCGCCCAGCATGTGAACGGTCTTCATCCACCAGGTTCCGTCCGGGGTGGAGAAACCGGAGGTGGCAGCGGAGCGGTCAAAATAGTAGCTCAGGGTCTTGTCGGTGACCCCGGCGAAGGTGCTGATCCCGTCCCCATGGACGGAAATGCGAGGGGACGCGTGTTGAGACATGGGAATCCCTCCTATTCAAAATATAAGGTAACTGTATCAATGCAGTGGTCGTAGCCTTCCTGATCGTAGCAAATCACTGCGGGAATAGATGTTGCAGCGGCATCATGTTGAAGAAAACAGAAAAGATTGCACAGAACGTGGTTGCAACCTACTCCACACTTCAATATAGCACAGAAGCGCAAGAATTGCAATGGAGAAGGGCAGGCTTTGCCCGGCGGGAAAGAAGGGCGTCCTGTCTATCCAGGGACGTTGCCACATAGGATAAAGGGACGGCCTTAGCGCTGCGGGTCCGAGGCCGGGCGGGGTCCCTCCGCGGTCTCCAGCCAGAAGCGGGCCAGCTGCTTCATGCCATCCCCGTTGGGGTGGAGGCCGTCCATGGAGGCGTAGCGCTGCTCCAGCCGGGCGATGTCGGCCAGACGGTATCCGGCGGCAGACACGGCGGCGCGGATGGCCTGGTTGTAGGGCGCGAGCCGGTCCCGCACGTGGCCGAGCTGATGGGTAAAGGGGGTGTCGCTGAGATAGCCGGTGGTCAGGGTGCCGCAGGTGACGTCGGCCTGGGGGTAGTCTGCGCGGATGCGCTGAAGCATCCGCAGGTAGTCCGCACCGAAGACCTCCGGCTCGGCGTAGAGGTTCACGTCGTTCAGCCCGGTCAGGATCAGGATGTGGTCCGGGGCGACGCCCTCCACCGCCAGCTTGCGGATGCGGCTGGGGGAGCAGGCGGGCAGGCTGCCCACCATGGAGACCGAGCTGCCTGACCAGGAGTTGTTGGCCAGGAGCGTGCCGCCCAGGGCGCGGATGACCTGCATCCACCAGGTATCCTCCGGGGTGTAGACGCCGGTGATGTCACCGAAGGAGGGACCGTAGTACACGCCCCCTGGCGGGGTGTATCCGTCAAAAGTGCTAATGGAGTCTCCCAGCACGGAGATGCGATTTTGGGTGTTTGCCATATGTGTCCGCCTCCCAACGACAAAGTTCCAGAACGAGTATACCAAACTTCGGGAAGGAAGGGAAGCGATCCGCGAGAAAAAACGGAATTTGCAAAAATTCCGCTTCCGCTGCAAATTTGTTGGGAAAAGCACTGGACTTTTGGCGCAGTTCGCTTTATTATATATAGTGTTTTAGTCTCCATGCAGGCTGATTCAAAATTTTGGGGAAAAAGAGAATTTGGCAAGGAAAAACAGAGGTGATGCTATGAAGCAAAAGTTTTACGGCGGCGTCCACCCCGCCGAACACAAGGAAGCTACTGAGCAGAAACCGATCCAGCAGCTCGCCAAGGCCCCGGCCCAGGTCGTGATCCCGATGTCCATGCACATCGGCGCACCCTGTAAGCCCGTGGTCCAAAAGGGCGATACTGTGACCGTCGGTCAGCTCATCGGTGCCACCGCAGGTCTCGGCGCTCCCATCCACGCCAGTGTTTCTGGTACGGTTGTCGCTGTCGAGCCCCGCCCCGGTACCGGCGGCGTGCCCGCGCTTTCTGTCGTGATCGAGAATGATTTTCAAAACACCCTTTGCCCCGACTGCAAGCCCCGTGAAAACGTGGATGCCCTGACCTCCCAGGAGATCATCGACATCATTCGTGACGCGGGCTGCACCGGTATGGGCGGCGCGGGCTTCCCCACCCACGTTAAGATCAGTTCTGCAGTTGGCAAAGCAGACACCATTATTGTCAATGGTGCAGAATGTGAACCCTACATCACTGCTGACCATCGTCTGATGCTGGAGCACGGCGAGAAGATCATCGGCGGCGTTCGGTTCATCATGAAGGCTCTTCAGTTGGATCATGCGTACATCGGGATCGAAGACAACAAGATGAACGCTGTGGAAAATCTGAAGAAGCTGGTCGGCGATTCCAAGGATATCACGGTGCAGGCCCTGCATACCCGGTATCCCCAGGGCGCTGAGAAGCAGCTCATCCAGGCCATCACCGGCCGCGAGGTGCCTCCCGGCAAGCTCCCCGCCGACGTGGGCTGCTGCGTGTTCAACGCGGCGACCACTGCTGCTGTTTACGACGCTGTCGCACTGGGCCTGCCCGTGTACCAGCGTGTGACCACCGTCACCGGCAGCGCTGTCAAGAACCCCGTGAACCTTCTGGCTCCCGTGGGTACCTCCTTCGCTCACCTGATCGAAGAGGCTGGCGGCTTCAACGGCACCCCCGCTCGTGTCATCGGCGGCGGCCCCATGATGGGCTTTGCGCAGTATGACATGAACGTCACCATGGGCAAGGCAAGCAACTGCGTGCTGTGCCTGAGCAAGGAAGACCTCCCCGCTACCAGCGAGAATCCCACCTGCATCCACTGCGCACGCTGCGTCAATGCATGTCCCATGCATCTGACCCCCCTGTTCATGAACATGTTCGCAGAGGAACGCCGTTGGGCTGAGGTCGAGGAGTACCGCATCATGGACTGCATGGAGTGCGGCTGCTGCCAGTACATCTGCCCGGCCAGAATTCCTCTGGTGCAGCAGTTCCGCACCGCAAAGTTCGCTATCCGCCAGCAGGCGGCAAAGAAGTAAGGAGGGGACAGCATGGAAGAATATAGACTGAGCGTGGCCTCCTCCCCGCACGCATCCTCTCCTGTTGGGACGAAGAACCTGATGCGCGATGTTCTCATCGCTCTCATTCCCGCTATGGCGATGGGTGTTTGGGTGTTTGGTCCTCGCGCGCTGACCCTGACCCTGGTGTCCGTGGTCTTCTGCGAAATCTTTGAGTGGGGCTACTGCAAGCTGATGCACAAGCCCAATCCCATCGGAGATCTGTCCGCCGCCATCACCGGTGTGCTGCTGGTCTTCGTCTGCCCCGTGTCCCTGCCCTACTGGACCGTCATCATCGGCGACTTCTTCGCCATCGTGATCGTCAAGCAGCTCTTCGGCGGCCTGGGCACCAACTTCCTGAACCCCGCCCTGGCTGGCCGTGCGTTCCTGATGCTGAGCTATCCCGTGCCCATGACCACTTGGGTGCTGCCCGGCAAGGAAAACTGGCTTCCCGTCCTGGGCACCGGTAAGGCCGGCGTTGACTTCGTCACCGGCGCGACCCCCCTGTCCGTGGACTTCATGAAGAGCGCGGAAAACGCCTCTGCCGCTGTCGATCAGTTCTCCATGGGCGACATGTTCATCGGCAGCATCGGCGGCTGCGTGGGCGAGGTCTCCGCCATCGCCCTGCTCATCGGCGGCATCTACCTGATCGCCAAGGGCGTCATCCGCATTCGCATCCCCGCCGCCTACATCCTGACCGTGGCCGTTCTGGCCCTGGTCTTCTCCCGCGCACCCGAAGGCTACAACGTCTTCCTGTGGATGCTGCGCGAGATCTTCGCGGGCGGTCTGTTCCTGGGCGCCTTCTTTATGGCAACTGACTATGTCACCAGCCCCAACACCCCCAAGGGCGAGATCATCTTCGGCATCGGCGCAGGCCTGCTGGTGGTGTTCATCCGTTACTTCGGCGGTTATCCCGAGGGCGTCTGCTACTCCATCCTGGTCATGAACATCTGCGTCTGGCTCATCGACAAGTACACCATGCCCAAGCGCTTCGGCGTGACGGCTGAGATGCGCAAGGCTGAGAAGGAAAAGGCCAAGGCAGCCAAGAAAGCAGCAAAGGAGGGTTCCGAGGCATGAGCAACGCACCCGCTAAGAAAGAACCCGGCATGGCCAGCCTCGTGATCGTTCTGGCGCTGATCTGCCTGGTTATCGCCGCCCTGCTGGGCCTGGTCAACAGCGTGACCAAGGCGCCCATCGCGGCAAACACCGAAAAGACGGTTCAGGACTCCCTGAAGATCGTCATGCCCGCCGACTCCTATGACAAGGTCGATTACACCGGCGGCGACGTCACCACCGACAACGGCGTTGTGGTCCCCGTGGTCGCCGTCTACCAGGCCGGCGAAGAGGGCTATGTGGTCGAGACCAACTCTCCCAACGGCTTCGGCGGCGCGCTGGACATGATGGCCGGCATCAGCGCCGATGGCAAGGTCACCGGCATCGCCATTATCTCCCACGCCGAGACCTCCGGTCTGGGCTCCAAGGCAACGGAGCCCGAGTGGCAGGCGCAGTTCAAGGACGCGGAAGGTATCGTCAAAGTGGAAAAGGACGGCGGCTCCATCGAGTCCATCACCGGTTCCACCATCACCTCCCGCGCAGTGTGCGACGGCGTCAACGCCGCCCGCCTGGTCGTGGAATCTCTGGGTTAAGGAGGGTTCGAAACAATGAATGTAAAGAAACAATTTTTTGAAGGCCTCATTACCCAGAACCCCGCGCTGGTCCAGCTGCTGGGTATGTGTCCCCTGCTGGCCATCACCACCTCCATGTTCAACGGCATCGGCATGGGCGTGGCAGTTATCGTGATCCTGACCTGCTCCAACATCGTCATCTCCGCCCTGCGGAAGATCATCCCCGGTAAGGTCCGTATCGCCTGCTACATCGTCGTCATCGCCGGTTTCGTGACCATGGTCGATCTTCTGCTGAAGGCATTTATCCCTGCTCTGTCCAAGAGCCTGGGCCTGTTCATCCCTCTGATCGTCGTTAACTGTATCATCCTGGGCCGCGCAGAAGGCTTTGCCTCCAAGAATGGCATCGGCGCTTCCGCGCTGGACGGCATCTTCCAGGGCTTCGGCAACATGTGTGCCCTGACCCTGATGTGCATCATCCGTGAGTTCCTGGGCGCTGGTACCTTCGGCGGCGGCCTGCTCAACAACGGCAATGGCTTCCAGATCCTGCCCCAGGACGTGGTCGCGCTGGGTATGATCCTGCCCGTGGGTGGCTTCCTGACTCTGGGTGTTGTCATCGCAGCAGTCCAGTATTTCATGAGCAAACCCAAGAAGTCCAAGGAGGTGGCTAAGTAATGGAAAATATCACAAGCCTGCTTTCCATTGCACTGGGCGCAGTCCTGATCAACAACTTCATCCTGTCCCAGTTCCTCGGTATCTGCCCCTTCATGGGCGTCTCCAAGAAGATCGAGACCGCTCTGGGTATGGGTATGGCCGTTATCTTCGTCATGGGTGTTGCATCTGCCGTTAACTGGCCGATCAACAACTTCATCCTGGAGCCCAATAAGCTGGGCTTTATGCAGACCGTGACCTTCATCCTGGTCATCGCGTCTCTGGTCCAGTTCGTGGAAATGTTCCTGCAAAAGGCAATGCCTTCCCTGTATGAAGCGCTGGGCGTCTACCTGCCCCTGATCACCACCAACTGCGCCGTGCTGGGCGTGACCCTGCAGAACGCGCAGAAGGGTTACAATTTCGGCGAAGCGCTGACCTATGGTATCTTCGGCGGTATCGGCTTCCTGGTTGCTATCGTCCTGTTCGCCAGCGTGCGTGAGCGTATGGAGTTCTCCAAGTGCCCCAAGTGCTTTGAGGGCTTCCCCATCGCTCTGGTGGCTGCGAGCTTGATCGCTCTGGCATTCATGGGCTTCTCCGGCCTGAAAGTTTGGTAAGAAGGAGGCGAGGAGAGAATTATGAGTACTACTATTTTAGCCCCTATCGTTCTGACGATTCTGGGTATCATCTTTGGTATCATTCTGGCCGTCGCTTCCAAGGTCTTCGCGGTGGAGAAAGACCCCCGCGAGGAGGCCATTGCTGAGATCCTGCCCGGCGCAAACTGCGGCGGCTGCGGCTACCCCGGCTGCGGCGGTTACGCCAACTCCGTGGTCAAGGGCATCGCGCCCGTCAACGCCTGCGCCCCCGGCGGTGCAGAGCTGGCCAAGCAGATCGGCGCCATCATGGGCGTCGAGGTCGAGGAAGGCGCCCGCAAGATCGCCCAGGTCCTGTGTACCGGCGGCGGTCACGACAAGACCCGCTATGACTACGTGGGCCTGAGCAGCTGCCTGGCTGTCTCCCGCGTGTCCTCCGGCCCCCTGCAGTGCTCCTATGGCTGCCTGGGCGGCGGCGACTGCGTGGACGCTTGTAAGTTCGACGCGATCCACATCGTGAATGGTGTTGCGGAAGTGGACGAGGAAAAGTGCGTGGCCTGCGGCGCCTGCGTCACTGCCTGCCCCAAGAACATCATTCAGATCATCCCCCGCAACTCCAAGAAGTACACCGAGCTGCGCTGTTCCTCCCACGACAAGGGCCCCGCTACCCGCCAGGCTTGCGACAACGGCTGTATCGGCTGTAAGCTGTGCGTGAAGGCTTGCCCCAAGGAAGGCGCGCTGACCGTGGAGAACTTCCTGGCCAAGATCAACTATGACATCTGCATCGGCTGTGGCCTGTGCTCTCGCGCATGCCCCCGCCACCTGATCACGGTGGATGGCAAGGTCCTGCCTCCCAAGCCCAAGAAGGAAGCGCCCAAGAAGGAGGCCCCCAAGGCCGCTCCTGCCGAGGCTCCCAAGGCTGCTGAGGCGCCCAAGGCTGCGGAAGCCGCGCCTGCTGCACCCGCAGCAGAGCCTGCACCCGCTGCCGAGGCCCCCAAGGCGGACTGATCCGACCAACAAACGGAAAAACGCCGGGATGGAATTCCATCCCGGCGTTTTTCTGCCGTTTTCGCGCCTTCTGCGCGGTTGGTGGGGGGTCAGTACAGCTCCGTGATGATCTGCGCGCATTTGTCAATGCCCAGCGCGCCGCTGTCCAGGGTCAGGTGATAATTCTGGGCACGGCCCCACTTCATGTTGGTGTAGAAGCGGTGATAGGCCGCGCGGCGCTTGTCCTTGTCCCGCAGGCGCTCCTCGGGGGAGGCGTCCCGCTCTCCGTAGACCGTAACGATGCGCTTGGCGCGGAAGGGCATGTCCGCGTGGATGAAGACCTTCAGGCAGTCTGCCTTGTCCCGCAGGATGTAGTCGGCGCAGCGGCCAACGATGACGCAAGGGCCTTGCGCGGCAAGCCGCAGGATGACCTTGCTCTGGTGCGCCCAGAGGATGTCCTCGTTGGTTGGCCCGAAGGTCCGATTGGAAAAGGCCGCCGCAAGGAAGCTGCCGGGGGTGTGCTCCCCGGCTTCCTTCACATACTGCGGCGCGAAGCCCGTTTCCTTCGCCATCTCTTGGATCAGTTCGGCGTCATAGCAGGGGAGGCCCAGGTTCTCCGCGACCCGTTTGCCGATGGTGCGTCCGCCGCTTCCAAACTCGCGGCTGATGGTGATGACTCTGTTTTTCATGCTTGCTGCACTCCTTTCGCGTTCCATTCCCGATAGGTTCTTTCGATGATGACGGCCGAAATGACAAAGGTCAGAATGTCCGAAACCGGCATGGAATACAGGACGCCGTCCAGGCCGAAGAAGACCGGCAGAAGCAGCGCGAAGCCCACGCCGAACACGACCTCACGGAACATGGACAGCAGGGTGGAGGGCAGCGCCTTGCCGAGCGCCTGCAAGAAGATGAAACATGCCTTGTTGATGCAGGCCAGCACCATCATGCAGAGGTAGGTGCGGAAGGCCTTGACGGCAAAGTCGGTGTAGTAGCTGCTCTCATTGGCCGCGCCGAAGATGCCGATGAGCTGCCGGGGGAAGCACTCTGCCAACACGAGCGCCGCCGCGCCCACCAGCGCCTCAGCGACCAGCAGCTTGGTAAACAGCTGCCGCACACGCAGCGTTTTCTCCGCGCCCATGTTGTAGCCGACAATGGGGATACAGCCTGCCGCCATGCCGACCACGATGGAAATGACGATTTGGAAGAACTTCATCACGATGCCGACGACCGCCATTGGGATCTGCGCGTACTGCGCCTGCCCGAATACAGCGTCCAGCGCGCCATACTTGCGGAGCATATTGTTGATGGCCGCCATTGCCGCCACAAGGCTGATCTGGGCCAGAAAGCTGGTGATCCCCAGGGTCAGCGTCCGTCCGCAGATACTGCCCTGTAGGGCAAAGTCGCCCCTGGCAGGCTTGATGACCCGCATGTGCAGGAGATACCACACAGCGAGAAGGGCGGTCACGACCTGTCCGGCAACGGTTGCAACGGCTGCGCCCATCATGCCCCACTTGAACCCAAAGATGAAAATGGGGTCGAGAATGATGTTGATGACCGCGCCTGTGAGCGTGGAGACCATGGCGAACTTCGGGCTGCCGTCGGCGCGGATGATGGGGTTCAGGGCCTGCCCGAACATATAGAAGGGGATGCCCAGCGTGATATAGAAGAAGTATTCCTGCGCGTGGTGGAAGGTCTCTTCGTTGACCGTGCCGCCGAACATGGCGAGGATGCGGTTGGCAAAGAGGAGATAAATGGCCGTCAAGAGCAGGCTGCTGGCGATGACCAGCACAACGGCGTTGCCGACGCTGTGTTTTGCCTGCGCAGGCTCCTTTCGGCCCAGCGCCATGCTGACGAAGGCGCAGCAGCCGTCTCCGATCATGACGGCGATGGCCAGCGCCACCACCGTCAGCGGGGAAACGACCGTGTTGGCCGCGTTGCCGTAGGAGCCGAGGTAGCTGGCGTTGGCGATAAAGATCTGGTCAACGATGTTGTACAGCGCGCCCACCAGCAGCGAGATCATGCAGGGGATGGCGTACTGCCGCATGAGCTTGCCGATGCGCTCCGTCCCCAGAAAGAGATTTCCGGTATCCATAAAAGTCACCTTTCCTTTCAAAAATAAGAACTGCGCAGGCCCGTAAAAATCCGGACTTACGCAGTTCTGCTACACGATTTTTCTTTGCAGTTTTCAGACCGTTTCTCATCGCTCACCCCCAAGATAAAAAATGTGTGGCGTTTCTGCAATTGGATTTACGCAGAAACGCCACACATTGTACGTCTATTATAGCGCACAGATCGAAAAATTTCAACTGCTTTTTGCCGCTCCGGGCGGCAGCTTGGGATACGCCCTCCGGGTCCTTAGAAGCCGCCGCTCTGCTTGCTCAGCTCGAAGGAGGCGCACTCGGTGCAGGCGGTGTCCTTGCAGGTGGGGCCGCAGGTGCCGACCTGGATGGAGGAGAGGGAGCAGACGCTCTTCGCACCGTTGTGATGCGCGCAGCTGGAGACGGAGCACTTGATGCTGTTGTTGGCCTTCATGTTGTGATTCATGGGGAAACCCTCCTTAAAAGAAATCTGACCATAGTATGGACGGGGCTGCCGGGCTTTATACCGGGTCTGCAAAAAAGCATTTCGTCAGGAGACACCATCCTGCCTTTTTCGCATAGGATGGGGTGAGGTGAGAGAATGGATCTTCGCAACAACCAGATCACCATCCGAGAACTGCTGGAGCACCCGGGCGCCAGAAAGGTCCTGGAGCGGCGCTTCCCCCATGTGGTGGGCCGTCCCATCGTGGCCGCCTCCGGCAGCATGACCGTGGAGCACGCCATGAAGCTCGGGGCCGCCTACGTCCCCCAGGCGTTTCTCCAGGAGACGCTGAAGGAGCTGCGGCGGCTGTAACGGGCAAAGGCCGGGTGCCCCCGGCCTACATAGTTTTGGGCGAGCTTCTGGCCCGATACCAGCGCAGGGACTCCGTGCTGGCCGTTCGGTGGAGCAGGCAGAGGGAGAGGAGCCCGTCCGCGGAGAAGGCCAGGAAGAGCACCCCGACCGCCCACGGCGGGACCAGGGGCAGCAGGGGCGCAAAGATCGGGTGGAGTCCGTCCACCAGCACGATGGCCAGCCCGCCCCAGAGCAGGGTGTAGAGGGGACAGATGCGCCCGCCCAGGTTGCCGGGCTGCTGGGCGTAGTCCCAGAAGCGGACCCCGACGCTCACCTCGTAGAACAGCC
The DNA here is from genome assembly GCA_934572535.1 of uncultured Eubacteriales bacterium. Lineage (GTDB taxonomy): Bacteria > Bacillota > Clostridia > Oscillospirales > Oscillospiraceae > Evtepia. The sequence continues at coordinate 598 of CAKTLJ010000036.1, read as the reverse complement.
CGACGGCGAACTCCACCAGGGTGGCCAGCAGCCCACCGGCGACGAAGACCGACAGGGCGTGGCGCAGGAGCAGGCCGGGCATGTTCAGGATGGCGACGGCCCCCAGGCCGTAGACCGGGCAGAGGGGCAGAAAGAGCAGGCACTTCCGTCCCCGGCCGCCTAGCCCCCGCAGGCGGCTGAAGCCCACTTCCAGAAGAAAGCCCAAAAAGCTGTATAAGATCCCTTGCAGAAAAACGGCTCGCATGACAACACCTCGCCCTTAGCCTCCCCGGAAGGCGGGGCGCTATTCTCGCGGCGTTGATTTTTTGAAAGAATTGAAAAAAGGGGTTGACAACGGGCGGGGGCCGTGCTATTATAATCAAGCTAACCGTTCAGAGAATCGTACTTATGCGGGTGTAGTTCAATGGTAGAATCCCAGCCTTCCAAGCTGGTCGCGTGGGTTCGATTCCCATCACCCGCTCCAGTTCCCTTTGGCAGCGGAGGGCCGTACAGGCGGAAGTTCGTTCTATCTCGCTGCGTTCATATGCGCCTGTAGCTCAGCTGGATAGAGCAACTGCCTTCTAAGCAGTGGGTCAGGGGTTCGAGTCCCTTCAGGCGT
>CAKTLJ010000035.1 GCA_934572535.1 uncultured Eubacteriales bacterium | reverse complement strand
TGTCGGAAAAGGCTGCGCCTTTTCCGACAGAAGGGGATGGCAGGCCGCCGCGCGCAGGTCCTGTGCGCCTCTGGCGCACAGGACCCACACTTGCGGCCTGAGCAGTATGTTCTCCGACGTACACGCCGCCGGAGAACATGATCTCACTTTCTTCGCGGCCTGCAGGCCGCGAACTCTGCGAGGCTTTTTTGACCGTCTCACAGCCCTTGACCATGCGGTCAGGGCTGTTTTTTCTTCGCAACGGGTCTTCCGCCCGCCCACAGAGGCAGGTCGGCCAAGCTCTCCGCCAGCATCCGGACCACCCCGATGAGGGCGGGGACGCTCAGGAGGATGGCAATGAGGCTGTCCGCATAGCGGGTGAGCCAGGGGTAGGCCTCCCCCAGCCAGGCGCACAGGCCGTAGGCCAGGATCATCCCGCCGCAGCCAGCCACATCAATGGCCCAGCTCACCACCTCACTGCGCACGGCGGGAGAGGCGCTGCCCCGGGCCAGGCACGACAGCAGGACGGTCACCACAAAGGCCATCAGGCAGAGGCCGCTCTCCATGCCCCAGATCTGGCGGGGGTCGATCACGTGGCCGCCGCTGAGGAGGACGCGGACGTTCTCCCCAATGAGGGCGGTCAGCAGCAGGGCCAGCAGGGCATTTTTGCTGACGGTAAAGACCTGGCGCACCCGGTCCCGCCGCTCCTCCCGCAGGAAGAGCAGGAGGAGGGTAAAGACGCCCAGGAAGGCGGTCTCCCCCAGGTCGTACACGCTGTCTGCCCAGATCCCCCGGGAGCGGGTGGCCAGGGCCGCGGCCAGCTCCACCCCCAGAAAGAGGATGCCGCTGAGCAAGGACAGGATCAGGGCTGCTTTCTCCCAAAAAAGTTCATCGCGCTGCCGTTTCATCTGGCAAGCCTCCTTGTGTGTTCTCTCGTCTTGCCATATGAACCCTTTCCTCATGAAAAAAGAGTATGAACCGCCCTTGGGCGTCTTCATACTCTTTGTCCTCGTTGCCTGTTGGTTATGTCCTCATCGGCGGCGTCCTCGAAGGACGCTCTCTCCAAAGATCTGTCCGATCTCCTTCCTTTTACCTGCTCAGTTTCCTCGGTCGGTAAGACAGGACCCAACCGCATTGCTTCTTCGGTGCCTTTCGGTCTCTCGGGAGATCATCAACCATATCATATTACTGTTAGTATAGCACAAACAGGCGCCTTTGTCAAATATTCCGTCAAATTTGCCGCACCGGCAGTCTTCTTAATTCTGCTTGATGGACTGCATCATTTCATATATAACTATTATTGACAAGTGTGTAAATATATGATATATTATGCCTAAGAGGAGACTATCTATCTTGGTATCTCAAACAAAAAGTCTTATTATATCGTGAAATCTTTCGCGAAAACTTTTTCCAACTATGGAGCTCAGACTTGTTATGTAGACGACAAAGCAAATGCAACGCCTGCAAAAAATATCTACCGTGGGGTTCTCAGCAAACATTCTGAAAAAAATAATGGAGTGGCATATAGCGTTCGAGATGGTTCGATTCCTAACGTCTGTGTTCCTGCTGAGAGTGGAAAAATCACAGTTTACATAGCAAAAAAATCGGGTGTGAGCGGAACCCCTGAAAATAAAATACTTTTTTCTTATGAGCACAATTATAGAAAGTACGTCTCAGACCCGTCGGCGAAGATTTCACTTGTTAACTTTACTTTGTCTGGTGAGTTGGCAATATCTTATTCCCAAAAAAGTCGAAATTGGCCTACAGTAAGTGGAGGCGTCATTATAAAATGATAGGGGGCATCTTAATGAAAGGGTTTAAGCTGTGCTTGATTGGTTTGGGAATCATGATTGCAGGTGGAGCTTTTGTTGCCAGCACGAGCTGTATATTATTCACGCCTCCAGGCGGAGCCTTGGCCTGCCTTGTTGGTCTCATTGTGATGATTCTCGGATATCGAAAAGAGGATTGATTGCCCCTACGTCTGGAACAACACCCAGGGATGCGCTGCCGATTTTCTTCTTTGGGAGAATACGCTTCGTATCGTTTCTATACACCAGTTCCTCAATCTGGGCTCTTAGCAGACGGGCAGGTGTGTTCTCCGGTATCCTCATTAAAGCAAACGGCGAGGTTTGGAAGCCCTTTCGGGCTCCAAACCTCGCTCGTTTGTCAAATATTCTGTCAACCATGTGTAATAACGCCAGAGGGAGAGCAGGAAATTTTCATGTTAACAGGAACATTGATCGCAATCTTTTTCAGGGTCGCAGTCAACGTTGCAGTCCCTCCGGATCGGGTGATGGATTGATTTGCATAGGTCCACCCGCTGGTCATGCTGGCGCTCCTGCTAGAGCTGCGGGCCAGGGACGGCTCAACTACCAGAACGCTCTCTACTGTAATTCCGTTTCCTAAATCCTTTTTTTAGTTTTCGGATTCGATAATGTCATCCCCTGTAATGATAATGGTGTCCTCCCTGGTGACCTCCACTTCGGACTGCACCTGTACAGCATAGACAGCGAAAGCTGATAAGGCAACTATGACAGCCACCATAAGAGCAATGATGCTGATACGGATCCGTTTTTTCTTCTTTTTGTAGCCTTCCACCGCCGCCGGGTCCATGCCCTCCATAAAGGTGGCGGCCAACTCCTGGGGTTCTCCTAAGAAATCCACAACATCAGAATAGCCCAGGTCGGGATCACTTTCTTGCAGTTCCATCACCATTTGGTGGGCCTGCGCGAGGAGGCGCTTCTTCTCCCTCCTGGGGCAGAACAAATGACTACGGACCTCCTGGTAGTAGTGTTTCAGTTCCTTAGTCATTGGGCTTGTCCTCCTGAGCCAAGATCTGGTTGACCGCACCGGTGAACGAGTAATACTCGTCGATGAGGTCTTGGAGATAGCGCGCGCCGGTCTCGGTGACGTCGAAATAGATGCGGACGCGGTTGTCCTCGGAGACGACCTTCTCCTTCTCATAGATATACCCAAAATCTTTCAGGCGGTAGATGGCCTGATAGAGGGTGTTGAAGGTGATCTTGCCGTCACTCATCTGCTCGATGGACTGCATCATTTCGTACGTATACCCGGGTTTTTGGCGCAGCACAAAGAGCACCAACATTTCTGTGGTTGCCTTCTTGAGCGCCTCGCGTATGCTGGCGGGTGTCCCGCTGGTTTTTTTTGATTTTTGTTCTTTCATAGTAGTAGAAAGGGCCTTTCTTTGAGCTCACTCTTATCATATTTCAAAAGCATCACTTTGTCAATGTTGTTTGTTGTTGACAGGTATGAGAAAATATGATATATTGCAGGTAAAGCAAGACATTCTCTACGGGATTAAAGTAACATGAAAAAAGCCGCTATTCTTCTTGTGCTTGCCTGCGTCCTCTTCGGTGTTCTCTATCATTTTTTCTTTTCGCCCAGCCGTGTCCGCGTGGAAAACGAGTTTGATTCCATCGACTGTTCCATCGAGGTCTCCCTTCAAAATACGGAGAACAAACAAATCCTTCTGGCGCAGGAGGTCCTTTCCAAGCAAAATCTGGTCAAGGAATTTGAAAAGACAATCCCCGCCGACGCCCACATCACCATCGCGCTGAATGGCGAAACGGCCCTTGAGACAGGGTACATTGATTCCTCCGTTTCCTCCATCGCCATCCACATTAAGGTTGTCGATTATGACCAGGAGACAGGCCAGGTCACGCTCCGCTGTCGAAGCAGAATCGGTTTGACGACAGCCACAGAAACCATAACAGCAACGGTATCAAAGGGTTCCCCTGCACCGGGGAACCCTTTATTTTTCTCTGCTATCATCCTATTAACGACCGTTATCGTTCCCGCCGCAGCTGCTTCTGCCGCAGCGCCGTGGACAGGGAGAAGCGCTTTTCCTCGCCGGAGTCGAATAAAATCGTGGCGATATCCCCCTGCCGGTTCACCAGCTTGCCGGGGCCGAAGACCCGGTGGAACACCCGGACGCCCGGCAGGTAGGGCGTGGGGTCGGCCTGGGGGGACGGCTTCGTGTCGCCGGGCTTGGGCCTGGGCCGGAGGGCCTGCTTCGCGGGTTCCTCCCGCTTCTCATAGATATACCCGAAATCGTTCAGACGGTAGATGGCCTGATAAAGGGTGTTAAGGTGATCTTGCCGTCGCTCATCTGCTCGATGGACTGCATCATTTCGTACGTATACCCGGGTCTTTGGCGCAGCACAAAGAGCACCAACATTTCTGTGGTTGCCTTCTTGAGCGCCTCGCGTATGCTGGCGGGTGTCCCGCTGGTTTTTTTGATTTTTGTTCTTTCATAGTAGTAGAAAGGGCCTTTCTTTGAGCTCAGTCTTATCACATTTCAAAAACATCACTTTGTCAATGCTGTTTGTTATTGACGTGTATGAAAAAATATGATATAAGAAAGATAAGGCTCGGACATTTTTCAACATCGACCCTGTAAGACAAGCCGCAAAACACCAAGGAAAGGAGTCGCCATGAAGCAGGATAAGAGACGTCGCCGCCTCCTCTCGTCATGCCTTTTGATTGGGCTGCTGGGGCTTCTGGTCAGCTGTACCTGCAACGCCCCGCCCAAGACGGAGGTGATCTCCGGGACCTATCTGGCTGGCACAGGACCGTATCAACGCATCTTTTCTGTCGATCCGCCCGCTGACGAGCGGTCCAGCGCGTTTTACTACGCGGACCAACACAACGACCGCTATATCCTCGGCCAGCTCGACCCCCAAGAGGATGGCACCTACTTGCTCTCCTGTCTGGACCCCAACAACGCAGATATCATCCCCGACCAGAAGCTCACCTATGACGGCAAAACCGTTTCTATCATCGTCGAGGGCGGGCGCTGCGACTTCGAGAAAAGCGATGACGCCCCCTGCATCATCGACGATGTCTCGCGTTATTCTTGACGACCTCTGATCCACACACGAACGATATACACACGACCGGGCAGGCCAACGTGGCCTGCCCGGTTTCTTTTGCGCGTATCGCGTGCTACCCCTCCCGCCGCAGCTGCTTCTGCCGCAGCGCCGTGGACAGGGAGAAGCGCTTTTCCTCGCCGGAGTCGAATAAAATCGTGGCGATATCCCCCTGCCGGTTCACCAGCTTGCCGGGGCCGAAGACCCGGTGGAACACCCGGACACCCGGCAGGTAGGGCGTGGGGTCGGCCTGGGGGGGCGGCTTCGTGTCGCCGGGCTTGGGCCTGGGCCGGACGGCCTGCCGCTCGGGCGGCTTCTCCCGCGCCTTCCCCTCGGAGAAGAGGTCCGCCGCGAAGGTGCTCATGAGGCCGGGCTTCTTAAACCGAAAGACCGCCAGCTGGTCCCGGGCGCGGGTCATGCCCACGTAGAACAGCCGCCGCTCCTCCTCGTAGGCCTCCCGCTCCCCCGGCTCGGCCCGCCGCCCCAGGGGCAGGTCCACCGAGGGCAGGATGCCGTCGGCCACGTCGATGAGGATGACCCGGTCGTACTCCAGGCCCTTGCTGGCGTGGATGGTGGAGAGGATGAACCGGCTCTCCGGGTCGCTCGACCCCGCCTGGACCAGGGCGTGCAGGGCCTCCAGCCGGTGGGCGAGGCCCTGGATGGTTGGCTCCTGCCTGCCCAGGGCCTCCAGGATATCCAGCTTGCCCTGGTCCATCCCGCCCTCCTCCAGATAGTCCCCATAGCCCATGAAGTGCCGGAGGCGGTAGACCGCCCGGTCGGCAGGCTCCTCGGCCATGCCGGTCAGGTGGGTGTGGAGCGCCTTGCACCGCGTCCTGACCTGGGGGTACAGCTCGCCCATGCTCGCCAGGCGCAGAAGGATGGGGCCGTCGCCCGTCCGGACGGCCTTCTCCGCAGCCGCCTTGGTGATGCCGACGCGGAATTTGTAGTACACCCGCAGGAAGGCGGCCGCGTCGGCGGGGTCCTGGGCCAGCGCAAAGATGTCCAGCACGTCCCGCACCACCCGATGGGAGAAGAAGCTCCCCTCCACCTGGCGGCAGCGGCAGCCCACCCCCTGCCGGTCCAGCAGGTCCAGGATGGGCAGGGCGCTGTCGTTGTTCCGATAGAGGACGGCGGTCTCCTGGGTGCAGGTTTTGGCCACGGCCACCAGGTAGCTGTACTGATCGGCCCGGTCGTAGGCCCACAGGGTCTGGATGGCGGGGCCTTTCTCCCGGGCGGCGGTCATGGTCTTGTTGCGGCGGTTCCGGTTCTGCCGGATGAAGGCGCCCGCAGCCTCCACGATGACGGCGTTGGAGCGGTAGTTGCGCTCCAGGAAGAGGACCCGCCCGCCCGGGTAGAGCGACTCGAAGTCCATGAGCGCCGCGGGATAGGCCGCGCGGAAGCCATAGATGCTCTGGTCCTCGTCCCCCACCATAAAGAGGTTCGGGTGGTCCCCGGCCAGCAGGCGGAGGATGGTGTGCTGGATCTTGGAGGTGTCCTGGGCCTCGTCCACGCAGAGGTAGGGGTATCTGGCCTGAAAGCGGGCCAGGATGTCCGGGTACTGCCGCAGGATCTGGGCGGCGTAGACCATCTGGTCGTCGTAGTCCATCCACCCCTTCTCCCGGAGCGCGGCGCAGTAGGCCCGGTAGATCTTCCCCACGGGAAGCTCGTCGTCCCACATCCGGTCGATCTCCTCCTGGGACAGCTGCATGTTTTTAATGTAGGTGATGGCCGTGCGGAGGGTCTTGATGGTGCTCTCGGCGGCAAACTCCCCGGTGGCCTTGCGGCTGAGCTCTCCCAGCAGGGCGGAGAGCTTGCCCTCGTCGCTGATGAGGCGGAAGGCCGTGCGGCCCTTCGCCTTTTCGTAGTAGCGGATGATCCGGGCGGAGACCCCGTTGATGGTGCGGAACTCCAGCCGCGCCGCCAGCTCCGGGCCGAACCAGGCGGCGAAGCGGTCGGCCATGTCCCGGGTGGCCGCCACGGTGTAGGTCATGGTGAGGATGTCCTCCGGCGGGACGCCCCGCCCGAAGAGCAGGTAGCCCAGGCGGCAGATGAGCACGGTGGTCTTGCCGCTGCCGGGAACGGCAAGCAGGAGGACCGGGCCGTCCACGGCCTGGACAGCGGCCTCCTGCTGGCGGTTCAGGGAGATCCCCCAGGTTTCCTTAAATTCCTCATAGGTCATGGAAGCGGCTCCCTCCTCTCCTCCCGTCTCCGGGCTTCTTCCCTCCAGTGTACCAGATTTTTCGCCGTTTGTGTCGGTTTGGGCAAAAAAATATCCTTCGGCGCGGACCGAAGGATACAGCTTGTCGAAAAAGGCTGCGCCTTTTCCGACAGAAGGGGCTGGCAGGCCGCCGCGCGCAGGTCCTGTGCGCCTCTGGCGCCCACGCCCCACACTTGCGGCCTGAGCAGTATGTTCTCCGACGTACACGCCGCCGGAGAACATGCTCTCACTTTCTTCGCGGCCTGCGGGCCGCGAACTCTGCGAGGCTTTTTTGACCGTCTCTATCCTTCGGCGCGGACCGAAGGATATCCCTTATTGCGTCAGGGCCTCCAGCCCTGCCCTGTCCAGCAGGCGGACGGAGCCGCGGCGCACCTCCACCAGGCCCTGGTTGGAAAAGCGCTTGAGCATCCGGGCCACCACCTCCCGCGCGGAGCTGATCTGCTGGGCGATCTGCTCGTGGGTGATCTTGATCTCCGGGCTGTCCGCCTCCTCCGAGGCGCGCAGGAGGAAGACCGCCAGGCGCTGGTCCACCCCCAGAAACAGCAGCTCCTGCATGGACTGCATCACATCGGTGAAGCGCCGGGTGGTCATCTCATAGATGAAGCAGCGGGCATAGATGTTCTCCTCCATGATCCGCCGGACCTCGCCGGAGTTCACCACCAGCAGGCGGCAGTCCTCCAGGGCGGTCATCTGGGTGTCGAAGGCGATGGGGTCCATGACGCAGGCCGCAGACAGGGTGCAGACGTCCCCCTCCCCCATCTGGAAGAGGGTGACCTCCCGCCCCTCCTCGGACAGAAGGTAGGCCCGCACCCGCCCCTGTAGGACCAGGAAGACGCCCAGACATTCCCCGCTGCTGCTGTGGACCATGCTTCCGGCGGGAAACGGCTGGATGGCCGCCCCGCGGGCGAGCTCCTCCTGCTGTTCGGTTGTCAGCTCATCCCAAAAGGGAAGGTGCCGCAGCTGGGCGATCCGTTCTTCCATAAGCCCCTCCTCTCTCGCGCGGGCGGTCCCGCTCAGTGGCAGCCGTGGCTGCCGCAGGAATGGCCGCCCTCGCCCGCGCCGCAGACATGGTCCTCGCCGTGGCCGCCGCAGACGTGCTCCTCGCCGTGGTCGTGGTGGCTGCACTGGACGGCAGGGTCATAGACCAGGCGCTCGTTGAGCAGAGCCTCCACGGCCTCATCCGCCAGGCCGGACACGCCGCCGTAGAGCTTGATGCCGACCTTGGCCAGCGCGTTCTTCGCGCCGGGGCCAATGCCGCCGCAGAGGAGGACGTCCACCTGCAAATTCTCCAAAAATCCGGCCAGCGCGCCGTGGCCGCTTCCGGCGGTGTCCACCACCTGGCTGTGGAAGATGCGGCCCAGGCCCACATCATAGAGCTTAAACTGCTGGGTATGGCCAAAGTGCTGGAAGACCTGGCCGTTTTCATAGGTCACTGCGATACGCATTTGGGTTCCTTCTTTCTTTGGTTGGGTTTTGTGGGACGGGCGGGGGCAGTCTTTGGGACAGGCCGCGCCGCAGGAGGCAGAGCCGTCGCACAGGCGATAGGTCCCCCCGGCGATGACCAGCCGCTTCCCGTTGACCAGGCTGTCCGCCACCTTGCGGCGGGCGCTCTCGCAGATCTCCGTCACCGTGGTCCGGGAGATATCCATCCGGGCGGCGCACTGGCCGTGGGTCATCCTCTCGTAGTCCACCAGCCGCAGGGCTTCAAACTCGTCCACAGACAGAACCACCGTGTTGACGCAGGGCACGCCATCTGGGGTGAACCCCGGGTATTCCGGCTCCCGGCAGATCCGCCGACAGCGCTGAGGTCTTGCCATGGAACTCCCTCCTTTTCCGTCATATGTCGATTATACCCCAATGGGCCGCCCCGGTATGTGACCTGAGTCTCATTCGGGAAAATCTTTCTCCCAGAAGGAAGGCCCTGCCCGTTTGACCAAAAGAGGACGCGGGCAAGCCCCGCCCTTCCGTCCTCGTTGTGATTTTGCAAGAAATCATCGAAGGAGATGCCGCATTGCTTTGGGCAGTTCTCCAGTCTTTCCGCATTTTTCGCAAACCCCCTTGACAACCAACCCAGGTCGTTGTAGGGTATTAGACGAAAATTGAACACGATCTTCAGGGCAGGGTGAAAGTCCCTACCGGCGGTACAGCCCGCGAGCCGAAAGGCATGATCCCGGTGAGATTCCGGAGCCGACAGTTACAGTCTGGATGAGAGAAGATTGACAGGATGATTCGCAGGGAGACCCTGTGTCTGTTTCGCTTTGCTCTGGAATGCTCAGGCTTCCGGAGTTTTTTGTTTTGCCGCGCAGACGCTGCCCCTGCGTGGTCCCCCTGCGCCGCTGCGTCACGCTCTGAAGACCGATTCAGAGCGTTTTTGTTTTCCCCGGAGGTGTTCCTGATGCACGATACGACCTACATGCAGATGGCCTTGGACCTGGCCTGGAAGGGCCGCGGCTGGACCAGCCCCAACCCCATGGTGGGGGCCGTCGTCGTGAAGGACGGGCGGGTCATCGCCCAGGGGTACCACGCCAGATGCGGGGAGCTGCACGCGGAGCGGGCCGCCCTGGCCGCCTGCACCGAGGACCCCAAGGGCGCCACCATGTACGTGACCCTGGAGCCCTGCTGTCACCACGGCCGCCAGCCCCCCTGCACCGACGCCATCCTGGAGGCGGGCATCGCCCGGGTGGTGGTCGGCTCCGGCGACCCCAACCCCCAGGTGGCGGGCAAGGGCCTGGACATCCTCCGGGCCGCCGGGGTGGAGGTCACGGAGCACGTGCTAGAAGACGCCTGCCGCGCCCTCAACGACGTGTTCTTCCACTATATTCGAACCAAGACCCCCTATGTGGTCCTGAAATACGCCATGACCCTGGACGGGAAGCTGGCCGCCTACACCGGCCAGTCCCAGTGGATCACCGGCGAGGAGGCCCGCCGCCACGTCCACGTCCAGCGCGGGCGCTACCGGGCCATTCTGGTCGGCGTCGGCACCGTCCTGGCCGACGACCCGCAGCTCACCTGCCGGGTCGAGGGCGGGCGGGATCCCCTCCGCATCGTCTGCGACACCCACCTGCGCACCCCCCTCACCGCCCAGGTGGTCCGGACGGCGCAGACGGTCCCCACCCTCATCGCCACCTGCGAGACCGACCCCGCCAAGCGCAAGCCCTACGAGGACCTGGGCGTCCGGGTCTGGACCCTCCCGGCACGGGACGGACGGGTGGACCTGCCCGCCCTGCTGGCGCGGCTGGGCCAGGATGAGGTGGACAGCGTCCTGATCGAGGGCGGCTCCCAGCTTCACTGGGCCGCCCTGGAGAGCGGCGTGGTCAACAGGGTCCAGGCCTATCTCGCCCCCAAGCTGCTGGGCGGCGAGACCGCCAAGTCCCCCATCGGCGGACAGGGCTTCCCTCACCCGGACCAGGCCGTTCGGCTAAAGGAGCCCAAGCTCACCCGCCTGGGTGAGGACCTTCTCATAGAAAGCGAGGTGGACGGCTGATGTTCACTGGCATCGTAGAAGAAATGGGCATCATCAAGAGCATCCGCAAGGGCGCCAGCAGCGCGGTCCTGGAGATCCAGGCCCAGGTGGTGCTGGAGGACGTCCACATCGGCGACAGCATCGCCGTCAACGGGGTGTGCCTGACGGCCACCTCCTTCACCCCCACCACCTTCACCGCCGACGTGATGCACGAGACCCTGAACCGCTCCTCCCTGGCCCACCTTCGGCCGGGCAGCCGGGTCAACCTGGAGCGGGCCATGGCGGCCAACGGCCGCTTCGGCGGTCACATCGTGGCCGGTCACGTAGACGGCGTGGGCACCGTCCTTCAAACCCGGAAGGACGACAACGCCATCTGGTACACCATCGGGGCGCCCCCCGAGGTCCTGCGCTACGTGGTGGAGAAAGGCTCCATCACCATCGACGGCATCAGCCTGACGGTGGCCAAGGTCACCGACTCGGACTTCTCCATCTCCGCCATCCCCCACACGGTGGCCGTCACCGTCCTCCAGGACCGCGCGCCCGGCGCGACGGTGAACCTGGAGACCGACATCATCGGCAAATACGTGGAGAAGCTCCTGACCCCCCAGGCGCAGCCCACCCAACGCCCCGCATCCAACATCACCCGGGACTTTTTATCCCGCTATGGCTATTGAGATATCGAAAGGAGACTTCCCATCATGTTCCAGTTCAACACGGTAGAAGAGGCCCTGGAGGACCTGAGAAACGGCAAGATCATCCTCTGCACCGACGATCCCGACCGGGAAAACGAGGGTGACTTCATCTGCGCCGCAGAGTTCGCCACCACCGCCAACATCAACTTCATGGCCACCCACGGCAAGGGCCTCATCTGTATGCCCATGTCCGAGGAGTATGTCCATAAGCTCCAGTTCCCCCAGATGGTCACCCGCAACACCGACAACCACGAGACCGCCTTCACCGTCTCCATCGACCACGTGGACACCACCACCGGCATCTCCGCCGCCGAGCGCTCCATCACCGCGATGAAGTGCGTGGAGGAGGGCGCCAAGCCCGAGGACTTCCGCCGCCCCGGCCACATGTTCCCCCTGCTGGCCAAGGAGCACGGCGTCCTGGAGCGCAACGGCCACAC
>CAKTLJ010000034.1 GCA_934572535.1 uncultured Eubacteriales bacterium | reverse complement strand
AGCTCATCTGCGCCGAAGATACTTGCCTGGAGACGGGCCGGGAAAATAGGTAACGCCAACACAAAAAGGACAACCGTCAGGTTGTCCTTTTTGCTATCTGGAGGTCAGCCCATGAAGATCCAACTCAGCTACATCGAAAAGGGAAGCGGTGAGCCGCTCATCCTGCTCCACGGAAACGGAGAAGACAACACCTACTTTCTCCCTCAAATCGAATACTTCTCCAAAGGCTATCGGGTCCTGGCGCCGGATACCCGAGGGCACGGCAAGACGCCCCGGGGAACCGCACCCTTTACGATCCAGCAGTTTGCGGAAGACCTCCGCGCCTTTATGGACCAGCGCGAGATCCCCAAGGCCCATATCCTGGGATTCTCCGACGGCGGGAATATCGCCCTGACCTTTGCGCTGCGTTATCCAGAAAGCGTGGACCGACTGATCTTGAACGGCGCCAACCTGTTTCCCAGCGGGGTGAAGCCAAGCATTCAACTGCCCGTTGTTCTGGGCTATTATGCAGCGGTTCTCTTTGGAAAATGCAGTTCAAAAGCCAGGAAAAGCGCGGAGCTGCTGGGCCTGATGGTCAAAGAACCCCACTTCGATCCGGCGCAGCTTCGGGCTATTCAGGTTCCGACCCTTGTGATCGCCGGAGACAGGGATATGATCAAGGACGAGCACACCCGCCTGATCCATCAAAGCATCCCCAACAGCCGCCTGGTGATCCTGCCGGGGGATCACTTCCTTGCCAACAAGGACCCATCCGCCTTTAACCGTGCCGTGGAGGATTTTTTGCAGGCAGAAAGTGCTTCTTTTGTTTGACAGATCGCGGCGCAACGATGTATAATACCCTGATACAGTGTGCAGGCAAGAGCCTGCCGTTTTCTTGATTACGCCAATCCTATCCTTACTGAAACAGGAGTGAAGATCATGTCTAAATATTTTGGTACGGATGGTTTCCGTGGGGAAGCCAACGTGAATCTGACCGTTGACCACGCTTTCCACGTGGGCCGTTTCCTGGGCTGGTACTATGGCCGAGAGCACAAGGCTCAGATCGTCATCGGCAAGGACACCCGCCGGTCCAGCTATATGTTTGAGTCCGCGCTTGCCGCCGGGATCACGGCCTCCGGCGCGGACGCCTGCCTGATGCACGTGACCACCACCCCCAGCGTGTCCTACATCGCCAAGATCGACGAGTTCGACTGCGGTATTATGATTTCTGCCAGTCACAATCCCTTCCAGGACAACGGCATCAAGCTCATCAACCGCCACGGCGAGAAGATGGAGCAGGAGGTCATCGACGAGGTCGAAAAGTACCTGGACAGCGGCGACCAGCTGCCCTATGCCTCTGGCGCGGAGATCGGCCGGGTCATCGACTATTCCTCTGGTCGCAACCGTTACATTGGCTATCTCATCACCCTGGCGACCCACTCCTACAAGGATGTGAAGGTGGCCCTGGACTGCGCCAACGGCAGCGCCTGGATGATCGCCAAGAACGTCTTTGAGGCCCTGGGGGCGGAGACCTTCGTCATCAATAACACCCCCAACGGGATCAACATCAACGAGAACTGTGGCTCCACCCACATCGAGCAGCTCCAGAAGTTCGTGGTGGAGAACAAGATGGACGTGGGCTTTGCCTTTGACGGGGACGCGGACCGCTGCCTGGCCGTGGACGAAAAGGGCAACCTGGTGGACGGCGATGGCATCCTCTACGTCTATGGCCGCCACATGAAGGAGCGGGACAAGCTGGTGACCAACACCGTGGTCACCACCGTCATGTCCAACTTCGGCCTCTACAAGGCCTTTGACGCCCTCGGCATCAACTATGAAAAGACGGACGTGGGCGACAAGTACGTCTATGAAAACATGCGGGCCAACGGCCACCTCATCGGCGGCGAGCAGTCCGGCCACATCATTTTTGGCAAGTACGCCAACACCGGCGACGGCATCCTCACGGCCATCAAGCTCATGCAGGCCATGCTCAGCCGCAAAATGCCCTTGTCCAAGCTGACCCAGGACCTGAAGATCTATCCCCAGGTGCTGAAGAATGTCCGTGTGCAGGACAAGGACCGCGCCCTCAACGACTTTGCCGTCCAGAGCGCCGTCCGGGAAGTGTCCGAGAAGTTGGGAGACCAGGGACGCATCCTCTTGCGGAAGAGCGGCACCGAGCCCGTCCTGCGCGTCATGGTGGAAGCACCCACCCACGAGATGTGCGAGGAGAACGTAGACGCGGTCATCGCGGTCATGGACCAGCGCGGCCTGGTGGTTGAGGTGAAGAAGTAATGCTGAAGATTTCCGATCTGTTTGATTTGAACGATACCATTGCCGCCCCGCTCTTCGCGGGGAAGACCTACGCTTGGGAGGCCCTGGGGGAGATCAGCGACTTCATTGTGAAGCTGGGCGCCACCCTGCCTTCCGAGGAGTATGACCACCCTGCGGAAGACGTTTGGATCGCCAAGGATGCCAAGGTCTTCCCCTCGGCCTACATCGGCGGCCCCTGCATCATCGACCACGAGGCCGAGGTCCGTCACTGCGCCTTCATTCGCGGCAGCGCCATCGTGGGCAAAAAGGCCGTGGTGGGCAACTCCGTGGAGCTGAAGAACGTGGTCCTCTTTGACCACGTCCAGACCCCGCACTATAACTACGTCGGGGACTCCATCCTGGGCAGCCATGCCCACATGGGCGCGGGCTCCATCACCTCCAACGTGAAAAGCGACAAGACCCTGGTGGTCATCCGGGAGGGGGAGGAGCGGATGCCCACCCAGCGCAAGAAGGTGGGGGCTATCCTGGGGGATCATGTGGAGATCGGCTGCAATAGCGTCCTGAATCCCGGCACCACGGTGGGCCCGCACAGCAACGTCTACCCCACCTCCAGCGTCCGCGGCACCATCCCGCCCTACCACATTTATAAAAACGAGAACGAGATCGTCTCGAAAGAAGAACCCATCTGCAAAGAGAGAGAACATCAATGAAAAACCTTCCCGCAAAGAATTTAGGGATCCTCTTCCTGACCGCCTTCATCTGGGGCACGTCCTTCGTGGCCCAGTCCGTGGGGATGGATCACATCGGTCCCTTTGCCTTCAACTCCATCCGCTCCTTTGTGGGCGGGATCGCTCTGATCCCCGTGCTCCTGGTCTTCAACCGGTTCAAGAGTCCGGCGCGGCGCCAGGAGGAACGGGCCAACCGCAAGACCCTTCTCCTCGGCGGCATCTGCTGCGGCGCGGCGCTGGGCGTGGCCTCCACCCTTCAGCAGGTGGGGATCCAGTACACCACCGTGGGCAAGGCCGGCTTTATCACCGCCCTGTACATCGTGATCGTCCCCATCCTGGGCCTGTTCTTCCGCAAGAAGGTGGGGCCCAAGCTGTGGATCAGCGTGGTCATTGCCATCGTGGGCCTCTACCTGCTGTGCGTGAGCGGCACCCAGACCCTCCAGTTTGGAGATTTTCTGGTGCTCCTGTGCGCGCTCTGCTTCTCCGTTCACATCATGGTCATCGACTATTTTAGCCCCAAGGTGGACGGGGTCCAGATGTCCTGCATCCAGTTCTTTGTGGCGGGCATCCTGGCCGGTGTGGGTATGCTGGTGGCCGAGGGCGTGCCCGAACCCCACGCGGTGCTCCTCTCCTGGGCGCCCATCCTCTATGCCGGCGTCCTGTCCTCCGGGGTGGCCTACACCCTACAGATCATCGGGCAGAAGGGCGTCAATCCCACCATCGCCAGTCTGGTGCTGAGCCTGGAGTCGGTCATCTCCGTCCTGGCTGGTTGGGTCGTCCTGGGCCAGAGCATGTCCGGGCGGGAGATCTTTGGCTGCGTACTCATGTTTGCGGCCATCATCCTGGCCCAGCTGCCTGACCGGGCGAATGGCTCTCCCATGGAAAAAGTAAAGACCTGACTGCAACAGCCGTCCCGCGTGGGACGGCTGTTTTCTCGTGGTGCGCTTGACAGGAGCAGCGATATCGTTCTATAATATCATAACACGATATAAAGGAAGGAGGGAGCGTTCCATGCCGAAGCGAGCGATGGAGACCTTGACCGAATCCATGTATTATACCCTCATGGCCTTTCGGCTGGGGCCCCTGTGTGGCATCGACGTGATGGCGTTTGTGGAGAAGTGGACCGAGGGCCGGGTGCAGATGGGTCCGGCCACCCTGTACACCATTCTGGGCAAGTTTGAAACAGAGGGCTACATTCAGGAGATCAGGGTGGAGGGCCGCAAGCGTACATATCGCATCACGGAAAGGGGGCTGTCGGCCTATCGAAGTGAGCAGGACCGCCTGCGTTGCTGTCTTTCCGACGCCCAACGACTGGAAACGGAGGGGGAAAAAGCATGTCTGAACAACGAAGGACCCGAACGATCTATCGACTTCCGCCCTGCCCACGCTACGACATAGAGAGGATGGAGTGCTGGCTTGGAGACATGGCCCGGCAGGGACTGTTTCTGGAGCCGGAGGGCTTTGCCTGGGAGCTGGCCCGTTTTCAGCGGGGCGAACCCAGAGCGGTGGAATACCGCCTGATCTCCCGCCGAAAGCCGCAAAAGCTGTGGAAGTGCTTCCTGCGTGGAGACCCGGAGCAGTTTGAGGGGCCGAGGGAGGAGGAGGTCGATCTCTTTGCCCAGTTTGGCTGGACCTATTGGAGCAAGTGCGGCAACTTTTTTGTCTACCAGGCGGAGGGGGATGGCCCCTGCGAGGTGGACAGCGATCCCAGCGTCCAGGCCATCAGCATCCAGGCGGTGCGAGACTGGGAAGTGGCCTGTGCGCTTTCCATGATTTTTGTGCTTGTCCTGGATCATTTCCTCTTTCTGTATGGCTGGCTGCTGCAGTTCATCGCCCAGGGCTACCTGGTCTATCTCCTTGGTGTTTTTTCCATGCTTTTTTTGGTGTTGGCGCAGCTCTTTCTTCAATTCCTCGCAATGGAAAGACTGCGTCGGAAGCTAGAGCGGGGAGAGCCTTTGCGGCACAGGAAGCCTTGGCGGCGGTGGGCCTGGCTCCACTATTTAAACGTAGCGGTGAGCGCCGTGGTGGTCCTCTTCTTTCTGGGCAGTATGCTATGCGGGCCTGGCGGCCTCCTTTGACCTGGGCGCTGGCGGTGGTTTTGTTTTTCGAAAAATCCATCGAAACCGGTGACACGATAAAAAATAAATCCCGCATGAAGATTTTCCCTTTCGGAGATACTGATACCAGCATCACGAAAGGGAGGACCCACCATGGGACGACTCAGCAAGGTAGAAATCAGCGGGGTGAACACCTCCAAGCTCCCCGTCCTCAGCCGGGAGGAGGCGAAGGCGCTCTTCCTGGAGGCCCGGCAGGGCAGCGAGGAGGCCCGGCAGAAGCTCATCCAGGGGAACCTCCGCCTGGTCCTCAGCGTCATCAAAAAGTTCGACAGCCGGGGAGAGAACCCCGACGATCTCTTCCAGGTCGGCTGCGTGGGCCTCATCAAGGGGATCGACAACTTCAACGTAGACCTCGATGTCTTCCCCAGCACCTATTTGGTCCCGATGATCGTGGGGGAGATCCGCCGCTACCTCCGGGACAACAGCGCCGTCCGGGTCTCCCGGTCCATGCGGGACACGGCCTATAAGGTCCTCCAGGCGAAGGAGGCCTATATGGGCCAGCACCAGCGGGAGCCCAGCGTGGAGGAGATCGCCAAGCTCCTTGCGCTAAAGCGGGAGGATGTGGTCTTTGCCCTGGATGCCATCGTGGACCCGGTCTCCCTCTATGAGCCGGTGTACTCCGATGGGGGTGACGCCATCTGCGTCATGGACCAGGTCCGGGACCAGAAGAACACCGACGAGAGCTGGCTGGAGCAGATCGCCTTGAAGGAGGCCATGGAGCGGCTCAGCGACCGGGAGAAGCGGATCCTGAATCTCCGCTTTTTTGAGGGGAAGACCCAGATGGAGGTCTCCGCCCGCATCGGCATCTCCCAGGCACAGATCTCCCGGCTGGAGAAAAACGCCATCCAGAAGATCAAGCGGGACCTTTGACAGGTCTGCCAGGAAAAAACGAAAAAACAGGGTAATATGGGCAAATTGTGCTTGCAATCCGGAAGATCCTGTGCTAAAATATTGAGCGATTCCGTACGGGGTTCGGACGAACGGCCGTGTGCCTGCTGCCAGGTTGGCCGTGAGAATGAGGTCCCCGGAGGTAACAACTAAAATAATCAGGAGGAACAAAACTATGGCAGTCGTATCTATGAAGCAGCTTCTGGAGGCAGGCGTGCACTTCGGTCACCAGACCCGCCGCTGGAACCCCAAGATGGCAACCTACATTTACACCGAGCGCAACGGTATCTACATCGTTGACCTGCAGAAGACCGTGAAGAAGCTGGAGGAGGCTTACAACTTCGTGAAGCAGCTCTCCGAGAACGGCCAGAGCCTGCTGTTCGTGGGCACCAAGAAGCAGGCCCAGGACGCGATCCGCGAGGAAGCACAGCGCTGCGGCATGTTCTATGTCAACGCTCGTTGGCTGGGCGGTATGCTGACCAACTTCAAGACCATGCGCGGCCGTGTGGACCGTCTGAACCAGCTGAAGAAGATGCAGGAGGACGGCACCTTCGACATGCTGCCCAAGAAGGAAGTCATGAAGCACATGGGCGAGATCGCCAAGCTGGAGAAGTACCTCGGCGGCGTGGTCGACATGAAGCGTCTGCCCGGCGCTCTGTTCGTCGTTGACCCCCGCAAGGAGCGCAACGCCATCAACGAGGCCCGCAAGCTGAACATCCCCATCGTGGCGATCGTCGATACCAACTGCGACCCCGACGAGATCGACTACGTCATCCCCGGCAACGACGACGCAATTCGTGCGATTCGTCTGATCTCTTCCGTCATGGCCAACGCCATCCAGGAAGGCAAGCAGGGCGCGGACGCTGCGGAGAAGGCAGAGGAAGCCGAGGCTTAATTCGTCTTTTTTTGGCAAGTACCCGCGCATCCGGCGGGTGCTTGCTTCGGATATTCTAAAAATACTTAAATTGGAGGTTTTTATCATGGCATTTACTGCTGCTGATGTTAAGGCACTGCGTGAAATGACCGGCGTTGGTATGCTGGACTGCAAGAAGGCTCTGGCTGAGACCGACGGCGATATGGACAAGGCTGTTGAGTTCCTGCGCGAGAAGGGCCTGGCCGCCGCACAGAAGAAGGCTGGCCGTATCGCCGCGGAAGGCGTTGCCTACGCTGAGGTCTTCGCCGACGGCGCTGCTCTGGTGGAAGTCAACGCGGAGACCGACTTCGTGGCCAAGAACGAGAAGTTCCTGGACTTCGTGAAGAACGTCTGCTACGTGGTGGCCAAGTGGGGCCCCTCCGACATGGAGACCCTGATGACCCTGCCCTATCGCAAGACCGGCATGACCGTGGAGCAGGCTCAGCAGGACATGGTCCTGACCATCGGCGAGAACATCAAGATCCGCCGCTTCGAGCGTTACATGGAAGGCGTCTCCGTTGCCTACAACCACATGGGCGGCCGCATCGGCGTCCTGCTGAACATGAGCGTTTCCGCTGGCCTGGAGGAGAGCGAGACCGTGATCGAGCTGGGCAAAGACATTGCCATGCAGATTGCCGCAATGAACCCCTCCTTCCTGGATAAGTCCGCCGTCAGCCAGGAGACCCTGGACAAGGAGAAGGAGATCCAGCTGGCGCAGCTGGCCAACGACCCCAAGATGGCTGCCAAGCCCGAGAAGGTCAAGGAAGGCATCGTCATGGGCAAGCTGGGCAAGTTCTACGAGGAGAACTGCCTGATGCAGCAGGCCTTCGTGAAGGAGAACAAGACCTCCGTGGAGAAGCACGTGGCTGCCGTTGCCAAGGAACTGGGCGGCACCATCGAGGTCAAGGGCTTCCATCGTTACGAGCGCGGCGAGGGCCTGGAGAAGAAGCAGGAGAACTTCGCGGAAGAGATCGCAAAGCAGCTGGGCCAGGCATAATTTGCCCCCGGAGGCATCAGGATCATACGACCGGGCGTTTCGGAGAACCGAAACGCCCGGTTTTCTGTCTTTTTGGCGAAGAGAGTCTTGATTTCCCATTGACATTTCTGGTCTGCGTTGCTATAATAATCCAAAAGTTAGCTGCCTCTAACCGTGGCGGCTCTTTTCTGGCGCATAGGTTAGCTTGTGCTAACCTTCGGAAAGATGCTGCCCCATGTCAGAGAAAGGGAAAGGACCGTTGCCATGGACCGCAAGAGCACAGGGGAAGAAAAGCTGGCGCGGCAAGTGTGCCAGTATCTGCTGGAGCATATGGACCAGCGCTTTACCACGGCGGAGCTGGCAGACCTGTTTGCGGTCAGCCAGACTCGCCTGAAAACCAGCTTTCGGGCCCACTACGGCACCTCTCTCTATGCCTATGTCCGCCGTCAGAAGATGCTGGCGGCAGCGCGTCTCCTGCGGGAGAGGGATTGGAGCGTGCTGGAGGTCGCGGGCGCTGTGGGCTACGAGAACGGCAGCAAGTTTGCCCAGGTCTTCCGCAGCGTCATGGGCGTCTCTCCCGCCCAGTATCGCAGACAGAAGCAGGGGGAGTCACCTGCTGAAAAAATGGACGCATTCTGCCCAAATGGAGCGGAAAATCCAGGGGATATCCAGTATAATAAGTAGACTAAGCGGAGAGGCTGGTGAAACGATGAAAAAACATAAGCTGTTCGCATGGCTTACGGTGGCATTCTTTTTGCTTACCATCGTGACCGGATACGAAAGAACGTAAGGAGGCGCATGATAGATGGAAATCAACTGGAATAGAGTGGCCCTGTTTGCCGGCGGTCTGCTCTTTGGGACGGCTGGCCTGAAGGTCCTCGGCGGCAAGGACGCCAAGAAGGTCTATACACACACCACCGCCGCGGTCCTGCGGGCCAAGGAGTGTGTGATGACCACGGTGACCAACGTGAAGGAAAACGCGGGAGATATCCTTGCAGACGCCAAGCTGATCAACGAAGAGCGCATCCAGGCAGAGGAGACGATCATTCCCGACGCGGCGGAAGCTGCCTGCGAGGACACGATTTCTTAAGAGCAACGAAGGCGGAGAGGATGCGCATCCTCTCCGTTTTTGATGGAGGTCACTATGAAATGTACCATTCTCCATGAGAGCAGGGGGCGGCTCCGGGTCCGCCTGCTGCAAAATCGGATGACCCTGGACCAAGCGGACCGGGTGGAGTATTTCCTGCGGCGGGTGGAGGGCGTCTCTGACGTGAAGGTCTACGACCGCACCTGCGACGCAGTCATCACCTTCACCGGGCCGCGTGAGCCCGTGCTGGCCGCCCTGGGGGCCTTTCGCTATGAGGCGGCAAAGGATCTCGTCCCGGAACACACGGGCCGGGCCCTGAACCGGGAGTATGAGGACCAGCTGGTGATGACGGTGCTCATGCGCTTCATCCGAAAGGCCTTCTTCCCCCTGCCCCTGCGGGCGCTCATATCCGCCGTCAAGACCGCCGGGTATCTGAAAAAGGGCCTGGACTGCCTGCGCCGGGGCAAGCTCGAGGTGGCCGTGCTGGACGCGGCCGCGATCACGGTGTCGGTCCTCCGCCGGGACTTCGAGACGGCCAGCTCCATCATGTTTCTGCTGAAGATGGGCGAGATCCTGGAGGAGTGGACCCGTAAGAAGACGGTGGACGATCTGGCCCGCACCATGTCCCTGAACATCGACAGCGTCTGGTTGAAGGTGGGCCAGCAGGAGGTCTCCGTCCCTCTGGAGCGGGTCCAGGTGGGGGACTGCGTGGTGGTCCGCACCGGCAGCATGATCCCCCTGGACGGCAAGGTCCTCAGCGGAGAGGCCATGGTGAACCAGGCCTCCATGACCGGCGAGTCCCTGCCCGTCCACAAGGAGGCGGACAGCTATGTCTATGCCGGTACCGTGGTGGAGGAAGGCGCCTGTGTGATCCACGTCAGCAAGCGCTCCGGCAGCGGCCGGTATGACCGCATCGTAAAGATGATCGAGGCCTCGGAAAAGCTCAAATCTTCGGCGGAAGGCAAGGCCTCCCATCTGGCCGACCGGCTGGTGCCCTACAGCCTCGGGGGGACCGTCCTGACCTATCTCATCACCCGCAACGCCACCCGGGCCCTGTCCATCCTCATGGTGGACTTCTCCTGCGCCTTGAAGCTGGCCATGCCCATCGCGGTCCTCTCGGCCATGCGGGAGGGCAGAAACCGTCAGATCGCCGTGAAGGGCGGCAAGTTCCTGGAGGCGGTGGCCGAGGCGGACACCATCGTCTTCGACAAGACCGGAACCCTGACCCACGCCTGCCCCACCGTGGCCCAGGTGATCCCCTTTGGCGGTCAGGACCCGCAAGAAATGCTCCGCCTGGCGGCCTGCCTGGAGGAGCACTATCCCCACTCCATCGCCAACGCCGTGGTGGCCGAGGCCAAGGCGCGCGACTTGCAGCACGAGGAGCGCCACTCCAGGGTGGAGTATGTGGTGGCCCATGGTATTTCCAGCACCGTGGACGGGGAGAAGGTGGTCATCGGCAGCTACCACTTCGTCTTCCAGGACGAGGGATGCGTCATCCCCGCCGGGGAGGAGGCACTCTTTGAGAACCTGCCCGACCAGTATTCCCACCTCTACCTGGCCATAGGCGGCGTGCTGTCCGCGGTCATCTGCATCGAGGACCCCTTGCGGGAGGAGGCGGCCCAAGTGGTCTCCACCCTCCACCAGATGGGCTTCCGGCGGGTGGTCATGATGACGGGGGACAACGAGAAGACCGCCCGGGCGGTGGCGGCCGCCGTGGGCATGGACGAGTACTATGCGGAGGTCCTGCCCGAGGACAAGGCCAACTTTGTCCGCCGGGAACACGCGGCTGGCCGCAAGGTCATCATGATCGGCGACGGAGTCAACGATTCTCCCGCCCTGTCGGAAGCCGATGCAGGCATCGCCATCGGCAGCGGCGCCGCCATCGCGCGGGAGGTGGCGGACATCACCCTGGCGGCGGAGGACCTCTTCACCCTGGTCACCCTTCGTCAGCTGTCCGTGGCCCTCATGGCCCGGATCCAGCGAAACTACCGCTTCATTCTCTCCTTCAACGCCATGCTCATCGCGCTGGGCGTTGCGGGCGTCCTGCCGCCGGCCACCTCGGCGCTGCTGCACAATCTCTCCACCCTGGCGGTGAGTATGCGCAGCATGACCGACCTGCTTCCGGAATAAAGACAGAAAAAGAGAGCTGCCTCAAGGGGATCAGATATGATCTTCTTGAGGCAGCTCGTTTTTCTTCGCCTGGGAGAAGAAAGAGAAGAAGGGGGAAGTCAGGCGGAGAAAGGGGCACTTATAGGGAGATGGATCACAGACGGTAGATGTTCTTGGGGTCCAGGGTGGAGACGTGGTTGTCGTTCAGGGCCTTGAGCGCGGCCTCCGCGTTGTCGGGGCGGATGACGACCACGGCGTGGCCGTCCTTACTGCCCACGAAGGCGTACATGTACTCCACCGAGACCTTGGCGGCCGCCAGGACATCCAGCACGCCGGTGAGGCCGCCGGGGCGGTCGTCGATCACCGCGGCCACCACCTCGTTCTGCTTCACGATGTAGTTCTGGTCGCGGAGGACGTTGCAGGCCTTTTCCGGGTCGTTGACGATGAGGCGCAAGATGCCGAACTCAGAGGTGTCCGCCAGGGAGAGGGCGCTCATGTCGATGCCGCTCTCGCCCAGGATCTTGGAGACCTCGCTGAGCTGGCCGGGTACATTTTCCACGAAAACAGAGATCTGCTTGATTAACATGATGGTCCCTCCTTACAGTTTCCGGTTGTCGATGATGCGAACGGCCTTGCCTTCGCTGCGGGCGATGCTCTTGGGGTTCACCAGGTGGACCTTGGCGCCGATGCCCAGCATGGAGCGCAGCTGGGTCACGATGTTCTTCTCCACCCGTTCCACGGAGCGGATGTCGTCGGAGAACATGGCCTCGCTCATTTCCACGTTGATGTCCAGGGTGTCGGTGTTGTTTTCGCGGCCCACGATGATCTGATAGTTGGGGGTGAT
>CAKTLJ010000033.1 GCA_934572535.1 uncultured Eubacteriales bacterium | reverse complement strand
TGTCGAAAAAGGCTGCGCCTTTTCCGACAGAAGGGGATGGCAGGCCGCCGCGCGCAGGTCCTGTGTGCCTCTGGCGCACAGGACCCACACTTGCGGCCTGAGCAGTATGTTCTCCGACGTACACGCCGCCGGAGAACATGATCTCACTTTCTTCGCGGCCTGCGGGCCGCGAACTCTGCGAGGCTTTTTTGACTGTCTCGACGCCCCGAGGGTACCCCCTCGGGGCGTTTTTTAGTCGTCTCTTCTGTGCGCCTTATAATACCGATAGGAGGCCACGGCGGGGACCAGCACCACCACCAGCACGATGGCCAGCAGCAGCCAGATATTCCGCAGAAAGGCGGTCAGGATGACGGCCAGACCGCCCACGCTCCAGACCTTCCCCGCCAACCGGTGGGTGTAGGTCCAATTCTCCTCGTCGTGCAGGGTCCAGGGGAGCTTGATGCCCACGGTGTAGTTCGGCTCGCACTTGGGCAGGTAGTTCCCCACCGCCAGCAGAAGCACGCCCAGCACCAGCAGGACCAGGAAGTTCACATCCAGGTCCATGCCCAGGGCCGTGCCGTAGGTGAGGTAGGCCGTCAGCAGCGAGACCACCGGACAGATCCCGAGTATGAGGCCCATGGGCTTGCCCTTGATGTTCCTTCTCTTCGGGTCCCAGCGCGTCATCCCCAGGCAGAGCCCCTGCATGGCCGCCAGAAAAAGGGGCATACTGAACACGGCGTAGGCCTTTCCGGCCCAGCCGTCCGCCTGCCCGTCCACCCCAAAGTGGATAGCGAGCTGCTCGGGTAGACGGTCCCACAGGATGAGCCCTACGACCATGGGCAGCAGGGTCACCAGGATGCTGGCGACCACAAGGCCCTTGTGTTCTTTAAGGTGATCCATCGTCCTTCTCTCCTTTCAATTCCGTGATCCAGAGCATGATCTCCTCCAGCACCGAGGCGTTCAGCTCATAAAAAATGTACTTCCCCTCCCGGTGGTCCCGGATGAGCCCGGCCTCCTTCAGCACCGACAGATGCCGGGAGATGGCCGCCGCGCTGATGGGAAACCGCTCGGTGATCTCCCCCGCCGACCGTCGGCCCGTTTTCAGCAGGTTCAGGATCTCCCGCCGGGTGGGGTCCGCCAGCGCCCGCAGGGTGGTTTGCAGTCCCACGCTATCCCCTCTTTTCGTTTAACGTTTAACTTAATTGTTAATTGTATGTTACAACAAATCCCCCTTTCTGTCAAGGGGGATCGCACAGTTATATGTACGGGCGAACGCAGTTCGCCCGTCGTTTAATGGAGATAGTTCAAGGGATCAATGGACACATCGTACTCGATCATCTCAAAGTGCAGGTGGCTGGGGCTTGCGCTCTCAGAGATGGCGGTGGTCCCCACGGTGCCCAGGACGGTCCCGGCCTGCACAGGGTCTCCCACCTGAACGTTCACGCTTTCCGCCAGGTTGGCGTAGCGGCTTTGCATCCCACGACCGTGGTCCACGGTGACGAGCATCCCCAGCATGGGGTCACGGGTCACCTCGGTGACGGTGCCGGTCCCGCAGGCGCAGACCGGGGCGCCCAGGTCCGCGGCGATGTCCAGGCCGTCGTGGGTCCGCCAGTCCCCCATGGTGTCGTCATAGGCGAAGACCTCCAGGCTGAAGTCCCGGGCCACCTCGCCCTGGACCGGCCACACGTAAGCCGTGGAGGCCGCCGTGGCCTCGTTGGGCGTGGCCTCCTTCTGCGGCGCGGGGACCGCTTCCCTCTTGACCGGTTCCTCGGTCTGGGCAGCATTCTCCGCCGCCGGGTCCTTCTCCTGGCCCTTGCCTGGAGAGGGAGGCGTGGCCGGCTTCTTCTCCGGCTGGTCCTTCGCCATCTCCACCTGACCGTTGACGGCAGCGGCAGGGTCCGAACCAAAGCCGCCGGCCGCGCCGGTCAGTCCGCTGAATAAATAATAGCCCGAAATTCCGATTGCTGCGACGCAGAGGAACAGGACTATGTAAAAGCCCTTGCCCTCCATGAAGTCGCCCAGCCGATGCTGTGTGCGCTTTTGCTTCATAGGAAACCTCCCGTGTGCGAATTCTCGCAGCTTCCGGGTGGAAGCCGCCTTCGAAGCCTATTCTTGACCGAGGCGGGCGTTCCTATTCACGGTTTCAAAAAATTCGAGAAAAAATCACTCCACCCCGGTCAGGTCGAAGGCGGGGATGTACTCCGCCGTGGCGGCGCTCTCCTCCTGGGAGAAGCCGTCCAGGCCCAGGTTCTCCAGGTAGGCCGCCGCCGCGCGCACCTCGCTTTTCCGCAGGCGGCGGTCTAGCTCGGGATAGTCCTTGGCCCTTCCCCAGGGGGTGTACTGACTCATCAGGGAGAAGAGGACCGTGTGGGGCGGGAAGGTCTGGGCCACCCAGTCCATGACCTGCTTGGCCTGGTTCAAGCGGCCGGGGAGCAGGAGGTGACGGATGATGACACCGCGCTTGAGCAGACCCTGGTCGTCCAGCGCATAGGGACCGGTCTGGCGGACCATCTCCCGGATGGCCGCGCGGGCCACCGCCGGGTAGTCCCGGGCGGCGGCGTACTGCTGCGCCCCCGCCTCGTCGGGGTATTTGAAGTCGGGCAGGTAGATCTGCACCTTGCCCGCCAAGGCCCGCAGGGTCTCCACCTTGTCGTAGCCGCCGCTGTTCCACACCACCGGCACGGACAGAGGCTTCTCAAGGGCCTGGGCCACGACATGGGCGTAGTGGGTGGGGTTCACCAGGTCGATGTTGTGGGCCCCCTGGTCGATGAGTTCCTGAAAGATCTCCCGCAAGCGGTCCAGGGAGATCGCCCGGCCAAAGTCCTGCTGACTGATCCTATCGTTCTGGCAGAAGACACAGCCCAGGGAGCAGCCGGAGAAAAAGACGGTGCCGGCCCCACGGGTCCCTGACAGGGGCGGCTCCTCCCAGGGGTGGAGGGCCGCGCGGGCCAGGACGGGGCGGTCAGGCATCCGGCAGCGGCCCTTGGCCTGGGTGCGGTCGCCGCCGCAGCTTCTCGGGCAGAGGGTGCAGCGGGTGGGTTCATAGTCTAAGGTCATGTCAGTGCCTCCTCCACGAGATCGCGAAAGGCCGCGAAGGCGCTGGGAATGGCATACCTCTCCCGCAGGGCGGCCTTGTCCGCCCAGACCCAGCCCTGGGGCAGGTCCGGCGAGGAAAGGCAGCACGTTCGGGCCGTCATATGCCACTCCACGTGGGTGAAAATATGGACGCCTGTTCCGGCAAATTCCGGCTCCGCGGCCTGGAGTCCCCAAGCGGGCAGAGGGTCGGGCGCGTCGGCCAGCTCGTTGGGATACTCCCACAGGCCAGCCAGCAGCCCCTTGACGGGACGGCGGCGCAGGGCCACGCGGCCCGCGTGAAAGAAAAAATACACCGTGCGTGCCTGGCGCTTCCGGGGCTTTTTCGCCGGGCGGACGGGAAGCTCCCCGGCGGTCCCCTCCCGATGGGCCACGCAGAAGTCCGCCGCCGGGCACTTGTCGCAGAGGGGGGCGCCATTGGGCAGGCAGACCATGGCCCCCAGATCCATCATGGCCTGGTTGAACTGGCCGGGGCAGTCCAGGGGGATGATCTCCCGCAGGGCGGCGGCGAAGTGGCGCTTCCCCTGGGAGGTGGTGACGTCCGTCTGGTCCCCCATGACGCGGGCGGAGACTCGCAGGAGGTTTCCGTCCACCGCCGGGACAGGCTGGCCAAAGGCGATGGAGGCCAGGGCTGCGGCGGTATAGTCCCCCACCCCGGCCAAGGCGCGAAGGGCGGCATAGTCTCTGGGGAATTCTCCGCCGAACTCCGCCACGAGCTGCCGGGCGGCCTTTTGCAGGTTCCGGGCGCGGCTATAGTAGCCCAGGCCCTGCCACAGCTTCATCAGCTGGTCCTCCGGCGCGTCAGCCAGGTCCCGGACGGTGGGAAAGGCCTCCATGAAGCGGGCGAAGTAGCCCAGCACCGCCGCCACGCGGGTCTGCTGGAGCATGATCTCCGACACCCACACCCGGTAGGGGGTGGGCTCCCGCCGCCAGGGCAGGTCCCGGGCGTTCTCCTGGTACCAGGCCAGCAGGGGGATGGGAAGCAAAGACAAGGGTCGTTCCATGGGTGTTCTCCTCTTCGTTCAAGTCAAAAGGTCAGCCAGCGCCCGGGGCAGAGGGGCCTCCAGACGGATCTCTTGGCCGGTGACGGGCTGTTCCAGCCGGATGGCGGCGGAATGGAGGGCAAAGCGGTCCGGGAGTTCCTCCGTCTCCCGTCCATAGAGGAAATCCCCGACCAGGGGACAGCCCAGGTGGGCCATGTGGACCCGGATCTGGTGGGTGCGGCCGGTGTCCAGCCGCAAGCGCACCAGACTGCGGCCCCGGCCGGTTCGCAGCGTTTCATAGTGGGTCCGGGCAAAGGCCCCGGCCGGGGTCACCATCCGGCGGAGGACCGACCCGGGTTCCCGGCCAATGGGGGCCTCGACGGTCCCGGCGGCGGGATCTGGAACGCCCTGGCAGACTGCCAGGTAGGTCCGGGTCAGCCGCCCCTCCCGGAGCTGCCGCTGAAGGACCTCGTGGGCGTGGGGGTGCTTGGCCACCGCCATGAGGCCGGAGGTCCCCCGGTCCAGGCGGTTTACGGGGTGGAAGGCCGCCACCAGGTCAACGCTCGCGTAGTAGGCCATGAGAAAGTTGGCCAGGGTGTCCCCGTGGTGGCCCTGACTGGGATGCACGGGGGTCTGGCCGTCCTTGTTCAGCACCAGCAGGTCCTCGTCCTCATAGCGGATATCCAGCGGGCCGGGGACGGGCGCGATCTGGTCGCTGCCCGCAGGGTCCCCCACCGCCACAGACAGGGTCTGCCCCGCCCGGACCCGGGCGTTGGTAAAGACCAAGCAACCGTCCAGGAGGATGCCGTCGGGCATCTGCTTGGCCCGGCGGACGCTGGCGCCCGACAGGCCCAGCTCCTTTCTCAGCAAGGTGTTGACCTCCCGCCCCTCCTGGGCCGGGTGGATAGACAGGGTCAGTCTGCGCATGGCGGCCTCCTTTCGTTCTTGTGTTCCGGCGGTCAAGTGCCGCTCGATCAGGGCAATAGTATACCATCTTCGGCAGGGTCCTGGCAACCGCCCGGAGATGGGGCAAAAAATTCTTTTCGCCCGTCCGGGATCTCTCTCCTCTCCCGCAGATAATATCTTGCTATTCCTGGGAAAGAATCGTATAATGTACGGGTACAAGTATGCGATTTGATCGAAGGGAGGATCCCATATGGCTGATGTTCTCGGCATCTATATCCACATTCCCTTCTGCAAGAGCAAGTGCGACTACTGCGACTTCTACTCCCTGGCCGGTCACAAGGACCTGATGGACCGCTACCAGAAGGCCCTCCTCACCCACATCAAGGCCATGGTCCCTCTGCTAAAGGGACGACCGATCGACACCATCTATTTCGGCGGCGGCACCCCGTCCTACTACGGGGAGAAGCGTCTGCGGGAGATCCTGGCCCTGCTCCAGCGCCACCTGTCCGTCAACCGGCAGGCGGAGATCACCGTGGAGTGCAACCCCGACAGCGTGGATTGGCGCTCCATGGCTCGGCTCCACCGGGCCGGTGTCAACCGCATCTCCCTGGGGATGCAGTCCGCCGACCTTCACCAACTCCGGTGCATCCACCGCATCCACACCCCCCAGCAGGTGGAGCAGGCAGTGGCCGACATCCGCAAGGCCAAGATCGACAACCTGAACCTGGACCTGATCTACGGCCTTCCCGGCCAGACCATGGCCGAGTGGGAGACCTCGCTGCTCAAAGCCATCCAGCTAAACCCCGACCACCTCTCCTGCTACGGGCTGAAGGTGGAGGAGAACACCCCTCTGTTCCGCCGGGTGGCCCAGGGCCTGGAAGTGCCCGACGGGGACGCGCAGGCCGACCTCTACCTCCGGGCAGTGGCGCTGCTGAACCAGGCGGGCTACCGGCAGTACGAGATCTCCAACTTTGCCAAGCCGGGCAAGGAATCCCGCCACAACACAAAGTACTGGCTGGGCCGGGAATACGTGGGCTTCGGCCCCGGCGCGCACTCCTATTTCCACGGTCACCGCTTCTCCTATGTCCGGGATCTGGACGCCTACCTCCTGGGCCTGACCACCCGGGACGCGCTGCTGGACGAAAACCTTCCCATCACCATGCCGGAGCGGGCCCGGGAGTACATCCTCCTGCGGATGCGCACCCGCCAGGGCATCGAGGAGTGGGAGTACCGCCGCAAGTTCGGCTTGAACTTTGAACCCATCGGCCGTCGGCTGGAATTTTTCGAGCGTTACCACTGGGTAGAGCAGTCCGACCGCCGCTGGCACTTTACCCCCGAGGGCTTTCTGCTCTCAAACACCCTGATCTTGGACCTGCTGGACGCCCAGTCGGACACGCTGAGCGAATGCAAAGACTGGAAGGAGCTGCTCCATCCCCGCAGGTCCGATCCCAACTGATCCATCCCCGCGAAAGGAGACTCCCCTATGAAATACGTACTCATCATCGGCGACGGCATGGCCGACAACCCCGTGCCCGCCCTGGAACATAAGACCCCGCTCCAGGCGGCCAACATCCCCGTTATGGACGCCCTGGCCGCCAAGGGCGAGGTGGGCAGCGTCATCAACTGCCCCGGCGACCTGCCCGCCGGCAGCGACACCGCCATCCTCTCCATCTTCGGTGCGGACCCCAAGGTCTGCTACACCGGCCGCTCCCCCCTGGAGGCCGCCGCCACCGGCATTCAGCTGAACCCCGGCGACGTGTCCTACCGCTGCAACATGGTCGCCTACGAGGACAGCGACCTGCCCTTTGAGGAGAAGAAGATCCTCTCCCACTCCGGCGGCTCCATCGAGGGCGACCAGTCCATCCAGCTGATCACCGACCTCTTCCAGGACCCCCGCTTCCAAGCCGCCGCCCAGAAGAGCGGCATGGTGGTCCACCCTGCCGCCTCCTTCCGGCACATCGCCGTCCAGGCCCAGGCTGACATCACCGGCATCTCCCTGATCCCGCCCCACGACCACCTGGGCGAGGTCATCGGTCCCCTGCTCCCCTCCGGCAACGACAACGCCGCCGTGCTGAAGGGGCTCATGAAGCTGGCCCACGAGGTCCTGGACCACCACCCCATCAACGAGAAGCGCCGGGCAGAGGGCAAGCTCCCCGCCAACGGCGTGTGGTTCTGGGCAGAGGGCAGCGCCGTGGCCCTGGACTCCTTCTGGGACAAGTACCACAAGACCGGCTGCGTCATCTCCGCCGTTCCCCTCTGCTTCGGCATCGCCCGCCTCTCCGGCCTGGATGTCCGGGAGGTGGAAGGCGCCACCGGCGAGCTGGACACCAACTACGAGGGCAAGGTAGCCGCCGCCCTGGAGGAGCTGAAGACCCACGACTTCGTGGCCGTCCACGTGGAAGCCCCCGACGAGTGCACCCACAACGGCGACCTGCCCGGCAAGCTCCAGGCCATCGACTGGCTGGACAGCCGCGTGGTCGGTCCCCTGACCCAGGCTCTGGCGGCAGACGGCGTGGACTACCGCCTGCTGATCCTCTCCGATCACAAGACCCTCACCGCCACCCGCGGCCACGACGGCGACCCCGTCCCCTACCTGATCTACGACAGCCGGAAGGACTCCCACCTGGGCCTTCCCTACAGTGAGGAATCCGGACAGAAGGGCCTCCTCTATCCCGAGGGTGCGCCCGTCCTCATGAACAAATTGTTTGAACTTTGATTCAAAATAGATCCCCGCAAGCGTAACACCAATCCCGAGAGTATGGAGGAACACCAGATGAACAAAATCGCATTTTCCCCCGCAGACATCCTGCTGCCCGTTGACTGCGGCCTGGCCAAGTGGGCCGTGGTGGCCTGCGACCAGTACACCTCTCAGCCCGAGTACTGGGAGCGCGTGGACAAGTACGTGGGCGACGCCCCCTCTACCCTGCGTCTGATCCTGCCCGAGAGCAAGCTGGAGAGCGACAACGTGGAGGAGGCGATCCAGAAGATCAACGAGACCATGACCCAGTACCTGGAGGAGGACCGCCTGCGCACCCTGAACAACGCCCTGCTGTATATCGAGCGCAAGCTGAACAACGGCAAGGTCCGCTACGGCCTCATCGGCAAGCTGGACCTGGAGCAGTATGACTACTCCAAGGGCTCTGGCACCCCCGTTCGGGCCACTGAGGGCACCGTTCTGGAGCGCATCCCGCCCCGTATGCGCGTCCGCCGCAACGCTCCCATCGAGCTGCCCCACATCATGGTCCTGATCGACGACCCCGACAAGAACATCATCGAGCCCCTGCACGACCAGAAGAAGAACATGTCCATGGTCTACAAAACGACCCTCATGGAGCGGGGCGGCCAGATCGAGGGCTGGCTGCTGGACGATCGCCAGGCCCAGGAGGTCATCGAGAAGATGAGCGTTCTGGCCGATCCCGAGCGCTTCGCGCAGTTCTATCACGCCGAGGGCTATCCCGTCCTGACCTTTGCCATGGGCGACGGCAACCACTCCCTGGCCACCGCCAAGGCCTGCTGGGAAGAGCTGAAGCCCACCCTCAGCGAGGCGGAGCGCGAGAACCATCCCGCCCGCTACGCCCTCATCGAGCTGACCAACCTCCACGATGACTCCCTGGAGTTCGAGGCCATCCACCGCGTCCTGGTGGACGTGGACCCCAAGAAGCTCCTGGCTGACTTCCTGGCCGCCTACCCCGGCGCACACTACGGCGAGGGCGAGGGCCACCAGATCAAGTACACCATGAAGGGCGAGTCCGGCGTGATCACCGTCCCTGATCCCACCGCCCAGCTGGAGGTCGGCACCCTGCAAGCCTTCCTGGACACCTACCTGAAGGAGAACGGCGGCAAGATCGACTATATCCACGGCGAGGATGTCACCGCCGAGCTGGCCAACCAGGACAACGCCATCGGCTTCATCCTCCCCGCCATGGGCAAGGACCAGCTCTTCCCCACCGTGATCTTCGACGGCGCCCTGCCCCGCAAGACCTTCTCCATGGGCGAAGCCCACGACAAGCGCTTCTATCTGGAGTCCCGTAAGATCAAGTGACCGCTTTTTGAACAAAGCCAGACAAACAGACCGTTATTTCGCTTCTTACCGTTATGATCGGAGGACAGCATGGATTCTCTTACCCTCCAAGCACCCGCCAAGGTCAACCTGACCCTGGACATCCTGGGGACCCGTCTCGACGGCTACCACGAGATGGATATGGTCATGCAGTCGGTCTCCCTCTGCGATGAGATCACCCTGACTCTGGACGCCCCCGGTGGGATCCGGGCGGAGTCCGGACTCCGCTTCCTGCCCAACGACAAGGGCAATCTGGCTGTGGCCGCTGCCCTGGCCTTCCGCAAGGCCACGGGCCAAACCTGGGAAAATCTCCACATCGCCATCCAAAAGAACATCCCGGTCTGCGCCGGCACCGCCGGCGGCAGCAGCGACGCTGCCGCCGTCCTGCGGGGTCTCAACGACCTCACCGGCGCGGGGCTCGACCGGGAGACCTTGGCCAGGATTGGCCAGGAGGTCGGCTCTGACGTCCCCTACTGCGTCCTGGGCGGCACCGCCCTGGCCCGTGGGCGCGGCGAGCTCCTCACCCCCCTGCCTGCCCTCCCCCCCTGTCACATCGTCCTGTGTAAGCCCGCCTTCTCCATCTCCACCCCGGCCCTCTTCCGGGCCTGGGACAGGAAGAAACGCCGCCTGCGGCCGGATACCCACGGGATGCTGGAGGCCTTGGCGCAGGGCGACCTGGTGGGGATCGGCCGCCGGATGTTCAACGTCTTCGAGGGCGTATTGGAGCCCCAGCAGCACCGGGAGATCGAACGCATCAAGAATGCCCTCATACAGGCCGGTGCGCTCGGCTCTGCCATGAGCGGCAGCGGTCCCACCGTCCTGGGTCTCTTTGCTCGAAAGGCACTGGCTGAGGAGGCCGTCCGCCAGCTTCGGGAAACCTATGACGAGGTGTTTCTCACCGAACCTGTGTGACCTGCGAGCAGCGGCTCCTGCAAGCGATACGACCGTTTGAGAAAAAATTGGTATAAGAATCAAAAACACCGTCCATACTTTCGGTATCCTACGAAAGCGGACGGTGTTTCTTATGTCGAACTTACATAGCCTTTTGCATCCATTTCCCTGGCGGCGAGTCCTGCCCATCCTGTGCGCCCTGCTGGTCTGCACGGCCCTCTGGGCTGAAGCCGAGCAGGGGGCGCTGGCGGACAAGGTCATCCGCCTCCATGTGGTGGCCAACTCGGACACGGAGGCCGACCAGGCCCTCAAGCTCCGGGTCCGCGACGCGGTCCTGGACGAGACGAACACCCTCCTCACCGGCCAGGAGAGCGCCCAGGAGGCCGCTAGGATCCTCCAGGAAAACCTGACGGCGCTGGGCGGCATCGCCGCTGAGACCGTCTTCCAGGCGGGCTATCCGTATTCGGTAAGGGTCAGCCTGGAAGACACCTGGTTTCCCACCCGGCAATACGAGGGCGGCGCCCTCCCCGCCGGAACCTACCAGGCCCTCCGGGTGGTCATCGGCTCGGGGGAAGGGCAGAACTGGTGGTGCGTGGTCTTCCCCGCGCTTTGTCTGCCCGCAGTCACGGAGTCATCCGTGCAGGCGGCGGGACTCTCCGGCCCGGACTACGCCCTCATCACCGAGGAATCCCAACCCTACGTCTTCAAGTTCAAGGCGCTGGAGTGGTGGGGGACCTGGAAGGGCTGGCTCAGCGGCCAGGCCTGATCTTCCTCTTGCGTCCCGGGCCGGTCTGTGGTACCCTCAAGACAGAAGGATCCACGGACCGAGAAAGGAGTTTTCCCTATGACCTTCATCTGGACCACCATCCGCGTCAGCGACCTGGACCGCAGCCTGGCCTTCTATCACGACCTGCTGGGCCTGCCCCTCTGCGAGCGATTCTTTGGGACCGGCAATGAGATCGCCATGCTGGGCGATCCCCAGGGCACCAAGCTGGAGCTGCTGTGCGTCCCCGGCCCCATGCCGGAGATCCCCGGTCAGGCCCTCTCCCTGGGGCTGGCCCCGCAAGACATGGACGGGCTGCTGGCCAAGCTTCGGGCCGAAGGGGTAGAAATCTCTCCCCCCATATCGCCCAACCCCAACCTGCTCTTCCACCTTCTCAAGGACCCCGACGGCTATACCGTCCAGCTGGTGAAGCAGATGTGACCGACCACCTCTCCGACAGGAGAGCGTTCCCAGGCTAAAACGCAGGGCAGGGTGTGCGCACCCTGCCCTACAAATTATTTATCCGTGTTCCCGGCCGCTGATCTCCGTGACCGTCAGGCAGAAGACGCAGGTCCTGGCCAGTACGCCTTCCGGGAATGTCCAATCTCCTCGACCGGTGAGCTGCCTCATGATGACTGCCAACGCGGCCGTCTTTTCTGCGGGCGTGGTGAGTTCCTCGATGGTTCCATCACCGATGACGCACTGGTAGCGCATGGAGAAGTCGCAGGCCTTTTCGTTGGGCTTCAGGCGGCGCTCGACGTCCAGCTCAAAGCCCGCATACCCCAGGCTTCGGCACAGATTCACCTTCCGACCGGCGGCGGCGCTGTGGAAGTAGAACTTCCGAACACCCTCCTTGTGCTCAAAGCCAAAGTTCACCGGCACGATGTAGGGGTGCTTACCATCTGCAAAGGCCAAGCGGATGCAGTCACTCCGGTCAATGATGGCGTCGATTCGTTCCGGCTCCGTGACAGCCAGGTCTTTTCTTCTCATTTCCATGCAGTTTCCCTCCTGTTTTATCGTGATTCCGATGTTTCCATCCGCAGTGCTATCTGCAAATAGTATAGACTAGAAGTCGCGATATGACAAGCGTTTCAGAAGGAAACGCAAAAAGGACAACCTAACGGTTGTCCTTTTTGTGTTGGCGTTACCTATTTTCCCGGCCCGTCTCCAGGCAAGTATCTTCGGCGCAGATGAGCTTAACTTCCGTGTTCGGAATGGGAACGGGTGGACCCTCATCGCAATCAACACCAACTCGCTGTCCTAAAACAGCTTATACGATTTTTAGCGTTTTGTCAAGCAAAACTTGGTGACCCGTACGGGAATCGAACCCATGTTTGCGGCGTGAGAGGCCGCCGTCTTAACCGCTTGACCAACGGGCCGT
>CAKTLJ010000032.1 GCA_934572535.1 uncultured Eubacteriales bacterium | reverse complement strand
TGCCTCAAGCGCGCCAACATCAACACCGTCGAGGACTTGATCTCCAAGACCGAGGACGAGATGATGAAGGTCCGCAACCTGGGCCGGAAGTCTCTGGAAGAAGTTATTAACAAGCTGGCTATGATGGGCCTGTCCCTGGCCAGCGATGACAATTGACCCGCAGTTCGGCAGGAAGACCCGAACGATCATATCCGAAGGGAGTTGAACAACATGTCCCACAACCGCAAGCTCGGTAAGACCACGGACCAGCGCAAGGCTATGCTGAGAGCCATGGTGACCTATCTGCTGGAGAACGGTCAGATCAAGACCACTCTGGCTCGCGCCAAGGAAGTCGCTCCTCTGGCTGAGAAGATGATCACGCTGTCCAAGAAGAACGATCTGGCTGCTTACCGTCAGGCTCTGGCATTCATCACCAAGGAGGACGTTGCTCACAAGCTGTTCACCGAGATGAACCAGAAGTATATGACCCGCGACGGCGGCTACACCCGCATCGTCCGCATGGGCCCCCGTAAGGGCGACGCAGCAGAGATGGCCATCATCCAGCTGGTGTAAGTTCATACGCATCAAAAAGACTCACTGCGCAAGCAGTGGGTCTTTTTTCAGGACTTTTTTCACCCTATAGCCCAGGTGATATATTGCGCCGCCGGGGAATCTATGGTACTATTTCTATGCAGAAACTCAAGAAAGAGGAGGGGAACCCCCATGAAGGTTTTGTTTGTCAACTGCTGCATCCGCGGCGAGGCGTCCCGCACCCTGCGTCTGTGCCGGGCCGCCCTGGAACAGATCCAGGAGACCCTGGACGATGTGACCATTGAGGCGCTGGACCTGGACAGGGAGGACCTCCTGCCTCTCAACAGCCGGAGGCTGGACGCCCGTCACGCGCTGGAGAAGACGGCGTCGTTCGACGGACCCATCTTCCGGTACGCGCGGCAGTTTGCCGCCGCCGATCTCATCGTCATCGGCGCGCCCTACTGGGAATATCAGTTCCCGGCCCTTCTGCGCTGCTATCTGGAACAGGTCTCCGTCTGCGGCCTGACCTTCCGTTACACGGAGGAGGGCCGCCCCCAGGGACTGTGCCGGGCCGACCGGCTCTTTTACATCACCACGGCCGGCGGACCCATCCTGCACCGAAACTGCGGGTTCGACTACATCAAGACGCTCTGCGGCGACATGCTGGGCCTCACCCAGCTGGACTGGGCCGCCGCGGAGAACCTGGATGTCGTGGGCGTGGACGTGGAGGCCCAGCTCCGCCAGGCGGAGGCCGCCATCCGGGCCAAGATCAGGGCGTGGACGTGACGCACAGGAAGACGGGGAGCCTCTCCCCACGAAAAGCCGACCAAAAGAGGAGGAATCGTTTTGCGTGAAGTAAACTGCATCATCACCATCGGCCGGGAGTATGGAGCCGGTGGCCGCACCATTGCCAAGAGAATTTCCGAGCTGCTGGAGATCCCCTATTATGACAAGGACATCATCACGATGACCGCCGAAAAGACCGGCTTCAGCGAGGAGATGATCCACGACACCGAGGAGGCCTCGGGGGCGCGGAACATCTTCAACTGGCTCATGCCCAGCTCCGCGGCCTCGTCCTACGACAAGGCCATCATGGCCCAGGCCCAGACCATCCGCAAGATCGCCAAGCAAGGCCCCTGCATCATCGTCGGCCGGGCCGCGGACTACATCCTGCGCGACTTTCCCAACGTGGTGAACGTCTTCGTCTACGCCGAGGAGGAGGACAAGGTCAAGTACGCCATGGACACCTTCGGCGAGACCAGGGAGCAGGCCCTCCGCCGCGTCCACCACTCCGACGCCGCCCGCGAGTCCTACTACCACTACCTGACCCGGGGCAAGTGGGGGAACCTGTCCAACTACAGCCTGAGCCTGAACAGCAGCCCCATCGGCAAGGAGGCCTGCGCCGACGTCATCATCGCCTACGCCCGGCGGCTCAAGGGCTGAGCGCCTTTTTCAGCAAACGCAAGCAGCCGCGGACCGACACAAAAAATCGGTCCGCGGCTGCTCTTTTTTCGGCGAAATAAAAAAGCGAAGAAAAGGTTGACTTTTCCTCGCAGCGATGGTAAAATATATTGATTTTATCTTCGGAACGGAGCGGGATACCGAACCATTCTGAGGATAGTATAGCAGAAATCATCCCAAAAGACAACAGTCAATGAAAACTTTTTCCCACGCACCCGCGTGATCGCAAATTTCTAGGATGTGTTAGAACCCTTTTCAACGAAAGGACTGGTCAAGAGCAATGGTAAAGGATGTATACTTTGGCAAGACCCTGCGCAAGAGTTTTGCCCGCCATGAAGAAGTGCTGAACATGCCCAACCTGCTGGAGATTCAGAAGAATTCCTACCAGTGGTTCCTGGAGACCGGTCTCCAGGAGGTCTTCCGCGACGTCGCCTCCATCAGCGACTATGCCGGCAACCTGGAGCTGTCCTTCATCGACTTCACCATGGACGAGAAGCCCAAGTACTCCGTGGAGGAATGTAAGGCCCGCGACACCACCTACGCGGCGCCCCTGAAGGTGCGCGTGCGCCTGCGCAACAAGGAGACCGAGGAGATCAAGGAGCAGGAGATCTTCATGGGCGACTTCCCCCTGATGACCAAGGGCGGCACCTTCGTCATCAACGGCGCGGAGCGCGTCATCGTCTCCCAGATCGTCCGTTCTCCCGGCGTCTACTACGCCCGCAACGCCGACAAGGCCGAGAACATCACCTACGCCGTCACCGTGATCCCCTATCGCGGCGCCTGGCTGGAGTATGAGACCGATCTGTCCGACGTCTTCAACGTCCGCATCGACAAGAACCGCAAGCTGCCCGTCACCTGCCTGATCCGCGCCGTCGGCCCCCAGACCGACGCGGAGATGCTGGACATGTTCGGCGAGGAGCCTCTCCTGCTCACCACCCTGGAGAAGGACACCTGCAAGACCAGGGAAGAGGCTTTGCTGGAGATCTACCGCAAGCTCCGCCCCGGCGAGCCCCCCACGCTGGACTCCGCCGAATCCCTCATCAACTCCCTCTTCTTTGACCCCCGCCGCTATGACCTGTCCGCCGTGGGCCGGTATAAGTTCAACAAGAAGCTCTCCCTCTGGCCCCGTCTGACCGGCCAGAAGCTGGCCGTGCCCGTGGCCGACCCCCGCACCGGCGAGATCATCGCCGAGGCAGGGGAGGTCCTGACCCGGGAGCGCGCCCAGGAGCTGGAAAACCACGGCGTGGGCGAGACCATCGTGGACGTGGAGGGCGCCCTGGTCAAGGTCTTCTCCAACCGCATGGTGGAGATGTCCCACTTCGTCTCCTTCGATCCCGAGGAATATGGCATCTCCGAAAAGGTCCGCTTTGCGGTCCTCTGTGAGCTGCTCGACCAGTACGGCGACGACGAGGAGGGCCTGAAGGAGGCCGTTCAGGTGCGCAAGGACGACCTGATCCCCAAGCACATCATCGTGGACGACATGATGGCCTCCATCAACTACCTCTGCTCCCTGTCCCACGGCGTGGGCACCCCCGACGACATCGACCACCTGGGCAACCGCCGCCTGCGCTGCGTGGGCGAGCTGCTCCAGAACCAGTTCCGCATCGGCTTCAGCCGCATGGAGCGCGTCATCCGCGAGCGCATGACCATCCAGGACCTGGACATCGTCACCCCCCAGTCCCTCATCAATATCCGCCCGGTCACCGCGGCCATCAAGGAATTCTTCGGTTCCTCCCCGCTGTCTCAGTTCATGGACCAGACCAACCCCCTGGCCGAGCTGACCCACAAGCGCCGCATGTCCGCCCTTGGCCCCGGCGGTCTGTCCCGTGACCGTGCCTCCTTCGACGTGCGAGACATCCACTACAGTCACTACGGCCGCATGTGCCCCATCGAGACCCCCGAAGGTCCCAACATCGGCCTGATCTCCTACCTGGCCACCTACGCCCGCATCAACCGCTACGGCTTCATCGAGGCGCCCTATCGCCGCATCGACAAGCAGACCAGCTTCGTCACCGACGAGGTGGTCTACATGACCGCCGACATCGAGGACGAATACATGGTCGCCCAGGCCACCGAGCCGCTGGACGAGAACGGCTGCCTGGCCAACGCCCGTATCACCTGCCGCCACCGCAACGAGATCATCGAGGTGGACCGGGAGAAGGTGGACTACATCGACGTGTCCCCCAAGATGATGGTCTCCATCGCGACGGCCATGATCCCCTTCCTGGAAAACGACGACGCGAACCGCGCGCTGATGGGCGCGAACATGCAGCGGCAGGCCGTGCCCCTGCTGACCACCCAGGCCCCCATCGTGGCCACCGGCATGGAGCACAAGAACTGCATCGACTCCGAGATCACCGTGCTGGCCGAGGACGACGGCGAGGTCACCGCCGTCTCCTCCACCCAGGTCACCGTCCGCTATGACCGGGGCGACGTGGTGGACTACCCCCTCATCAAGTTCCTGCGCTCCAACCACGGCACCTGCATCAACCAGCGTCCCATCGTGGATCTCCACGCCCGGGTGCAGAAGGGCGACGTCATCGCCGACGGCCCCTCCACCTGCCAGGGCGAGATCTCCCTGGGCAAGAACATCCTCATGGGCTTCATGACCTGGGAAGGCTACAACTACGAGGACGCCATCCTCCTCAACGAGCGCATGGTCAAGGACGACGTCTTCACCTCCATCCACATCGAGGAGTACGAGACCGAGGCCCGCGACACCAAGCTCGGCCCCGAAGAGATCACCCGGGATATCCCCAACGTGGGCGAGGACGCCCTGAAGGACCTGGACGAGCGCGGCATCATCCGCGTCGGCGCCGAGGTCCGCGCCGGTGACATCCTGGTGGGCAAGGTCACCCCCAAGGGCGAGACCGACCTGACCGCCGAGGAGCGCCTGCTGCGCGCCATCTTTGGCGAGAAGGCCAGAGAGGTCCGCGACACCTCCCTGAAGGTCCCCCACGGCGCGGGCGGCATCATCGTGGACGTGAAGGTCTTCACCCGCGAGGCCGGTGACGAGCTTGGCCCCGGCGTGAACCAGGTCGTCCGCGTGTATATCGCCCAGAAGAGAAAGATCTCCGTGGGCGACAAGATGGCCGGCCGCCACGGCAACAAGGGCGTCGTCTCCCGCATCATGCCCCAGGAGGATATGCCCTTCCTGCCCGACGGCACCCCGCTGGACATCGTCCTGAACCCCCTGGGCGTGCCCTCCCGTATGAACATCGGCCAGGTGCTGGAGGTCCATCTGGGCCGCGCCGCCCAGGCCCTGGGCTGGAAGGTCGCCACCCCCGTCTTCAACGGCGCGGACGAGAAGGACATCATGGAGCTCATCGCCGAGGCCGGGCTCTTCCGCGAGGTCTACCCCAACGAGACCATCGCCGGTAAGCAGCTCTACCTCATGACCGAGGACGGCAGCGACATCCGCGCCCTGGCGCCCGAGGAGATGGCCGACGAGCACCAGGTCCTGCTGTGGAGACAGGAGGGCCGCCTGCGTCTGGCCGACGGCAAGACCAAGCTCTACGACGGCCGCACCGGCGAAATGTTCGACAACCCCGTCACCGTGGGCTATGTCTACTTCTTAAAGCTGCACCACCTGGTGGACGATAAGATCCACGCCCGCTCCACCGGCCCCTACTCCCTGGTCACCCAGCAGCCTCTGGGCGGCAAGGCCCAGTTCGGCGGCCAGCGCTTCGGCGAGATGGAGGTCTGGGCCCTGGAGGCCTATGGCGCAGCCTACACCCTCCAGGAGATCCTCACCGTCAAGTCCGACGACGTCACCGGCCGTGTCCGGACCTACGAGTCCATCGTCAAGGGCCACAACGTCCCCGCGCCCGGCATCCCCGAGTCCTTCAAGGTCCTGGTCAAGGAGCTGCAAGCCCTCTGCCTGGACATCAAGGTCCTGGACGCCCAGGGCGAGGAGATCGAGCTGCGCGACGACGAGGAAGACGGCTATCAGAACATCAACCAGATCCGGGACGACGACTACTACGCGCCTCGGAATGACTCCTACAACCAAGACGCCCAGTTCTCCGCCGCCGGGTACACCCTCAAGGAAAGCGACGATGACGACGACCTGGCAGTCGGCGGCAGCACGACCGAAGAGGATGACGACGACTACGGCGACGGCCGGAGCATGGAATAAAAAAGGGAGGACGATGAATATATGAGTTATGCTGAGTTTGACGCCATTCGTATTGGCATCGCTTCCCCGGAGCAGATCCGTGAGTGGTCCTTTGGCGAGGTCAAAAAGCCCGAGACCATCAACTACCGCACCCTGAAGCCCGAGCGGGACGGCCTGTTCTGCGAGCGCATCTTTGGCCCCACCAAGGACTGGGAGTGCCACTGCGGCAAGTACAAGAAGATCCGCTACAAGGGCAAGGTCTGCGACCGCTGCGGCGTGGAGGTCACCCGCGCCAACGTCCGCCGCGAGCGCATGGGCCACATCGAG
This sequence comes from uncultured Eubacteriales bacterium, assembly GCA_934572535.1. Classification (GTDB taxonomy): domain Bacteria; phylum Bacillota; class Clostridia; order Oscillospirales; family Oscillospiraceae; genus Evtepia. The sequence goes on along the minus strand of CAKTLJ010000032.1, from coordinate 10,394 downwards.
CTGGCCGCGCCCGTCTCCCACATCTGGTACTTCAAGGGCATCCCCTCCCGCATGGGCCTGCTGCTGGACCTGTCTCCCCGTATCCTGGAAAAGGTCCTGTACTTCGCGGCCTATATCGTCACCGACCCCGGCTACGCCCCCCTGACCAAGAACCAGATCCTCTCCGAGAAGGAGTACCGGGATCTGCGCGAGAAGTATGAGGACGACTTCGACGCCGGTATGGGCGCGGAGGCCGTGAAGAAGCTGCTGGCCGACATCGACCTGGAAAAGATGTCCGTGCAGCTGCGCGAGGAGCTCCAGCACGCCTCCGGCCAGAAGAAGGCCCGGATCGTCAAGCGCCTGGAGGTCGTGGACGCCTTCCGCCTCTCCGGCAACAAGCCCGAGTGGATGATCATCGACGTGCTGCCCGTCATCCCCCCCGAAATTCGACCCATGGTCCAGCTGGACGGCGGCCGCTTCGCCACCTCCGACCTGAACGACCTGTATCGAAGAGTCATCAACCGCAACAACCGCCTGAAGAGACTCATCCAGCTCAACGCCCCCGACATCATCGTGCGCAACGAGAAGCGGATGCTCCAGGAGGCGGTGGACGCCCTGATCGACAATGGCCGCCGCGGCCGCGCCGTCACCGGCGCGAACAACCGCGCCCTGAAATCCCTGTCCGACATGCTCAAGGGCAAGCAGGGCCGCTTCCGCCAGAACCTGCTGGGCAAGCGCGTGGACTACTCCGGCCGTTCCGTCATCGTGGTCGGCCCCGAGCTGAAGATCTACCAGTGCGGCCTGCCCAAGGAGATGGCCATCGAGCTCTTCCGCCCCTTCGTCATGAAGAAGCTGGTCGAGGACGGCCTGGCCAACAACATCAAGTCCGCCAAGAAGATGGTGGACCGGGGCCGCGCCGAGGTCTGGGACGCCCTGGACTTCATCATCAAGGAGCATCCCGTCATGCTCAACCGCGCGCCCACCCTGCACCGCCTGGGCATCCAGGCCTTCGAGCCGGTCCTGGTGGAGGGCCGCGCCATTAAGCTGCACCCCCTGGTCTGCACCGCCTTCAACGCCGACTTCGACGGCGACCAGATGGCCGTCCACGTCCCGCTGTCCGCGGAGGCCCAGGCGGAGGCCCGCATCCTGATGCTCTCCGCCAACAACCTGCTCCGTCCCCAGGACGGCGCGCCCGTGGCCGTGCCCACCCAGGATATGATCCTGGGCTCCTACTACCTGACCTACGAGAAGGACCTGCTGCCCGACCCCACCCGCCTCTACGACTCCGTGGCCGACGCTGCGGCGGCTCTGGACGCCGGGACCATCACCGAGAGCGACCGCATCTGGGTGGAGACCCCCGGCCGCATCCTGCCCACCTCCGGCTATGAGGTCCGCCGCGTCTTCGGCACCGACGAGCAGCCCGGCGAGGTCCTGCACGCCTTCTCCGACCCCGGCGAGGCCCTGCTGGCCTATGACGAGGGCGAGCTGGACCTGCACGTGCCCATCCTGGTCCGCGTGCGCGCCGAGGTGGAGGGCGAGACCCGCACCAAGCTGGTCCGCACCACCGTGGGCCGCCTGATCTTCAACGAGGGCATCCCCCAGGACCTGGGCTTTGTGGACCGCAGCGACCCCGAGCAGGTCTTCGAGCCGGAGATCAACTTCGTCTGCGGCAAGAAGCAGCTGTCCAAGATCATCGACAAGTGCATCAACGCCCACGGCTTCACCAAGTCCGCCGAGGTCCTGGACATCATCAAGGCCCGCGGCTATCACTACTCCACCGTCGGCTCCCTGACCGTCTCCATCTACGACATGACCGTCCCCGAGAAGAAGTATCCCCTCATCCGGGAGACCGAGAAGGAGATCGTCAAGATCGAGCGCCAGTTCAAGCGCGGCTTCCTGACCAACGACGAGCGCTATCGCCTGGTCGTCAAGGCCTGGGAGCAGACCACCAAGGACATCACCGACGCCCTGCAAGAGGGTCTGGACCGGTACAATCCTATCTTCATGATGGCCGACTCCGGCGCCCGTGGCTCCATGGCCCAGATCCGTCAGCTGGCCGGTATGCGCGGCCTGATGGCCGACACCTCCGGCCGCACCATCGAGATCCCCATCAAGGCCAACTTCCGCGAGGGCCTGTCCGTGCTGGAGTACTTCATCTCCTCCAGAGGCGCGCGTAAGGGCATGGCCGATACCGCCCTGCGTACCGCCGACTCCGGCTACCTGACCCGCCGTCTGGTGGACGTCTCCCAGGAGGTCATCATCCGCGAGAAGGACTGCGGCGTGGAAGAGGGCATCGAGGTCAGCGAGATCAGCGAGAACGGCCAGGTCATCGAGCCCTTCGCCGAGCGTCTCAAGGGCCGCTACCCCGTCCACGACGTGGTGGACCCCGCCACCGGCGAGCTGCTCTTCTCCAAGGACCACATGCTGACCATGGCCGACGCCAAGGTCCTGGAGGAGCACGGCATCACCAGCCTGAAGATCCGCTCCGTCCTGACCTGCCGCGCCCGCACCGGCGTCTGCTCCAAGTGCTACGGCATCAACCTGGCCATCGGCGAGCCCGTGGGCGAGGGCGAGGCCGTCGGCATCATCGCCGCGCAGTCCATCGGTGAGCCCGGTACCCAGCTGACCATGCGTACCTTCCACACCGGCGGCGTCGCCGGCGGCGATATCACCCAGGGTCTTCCCCGTGTTGAGGAGCTGTTCGAGGCCCGCAAGCCCAAGAAGATGGCCCAGCTGGCCGAGATCAGCGGCCGCGTGACCATGGAGGAGAGCAAGCGCGCCACCATCTGCAACGTCACCATCACCGGCGACGACGGCGAGGTGGTCACCTACGCCCTGCCCTACAGCGCGGGCATCCGCTGCAAGGACGGCGAACGGGTGAGCAAGGGCGACCAGCTCACCGAGGGCGCCCTGTCTCCCCACGAGGTCCTGCGGATCCGCGGCGTGGACGCCGTCCACGACTACCTGATCTGTGAGGTCCAGAAGCCCTACCGTCAGCAGGGCGTTGACATCAACGACAAGCACATCGAGATCATCGTCCGCCAGATGATGCGGAAGGTCCGCGTGGAGGAGCCCGGCGACTCCGACCTCCTCTCCGGCGCGACCATCGAGTTGGTCGAGTATCTGGACGCCAAGGCGGCGGTCCAGGCCCGCATCGACGCGGGGGAGACGCGGGAGGACGGCAGCGACCTGGTCATCCCCACCGCCACCACCCTGCTCATGGGTATCACGAAGGCCTCTCTGGCCACCGACTCCTTCCTGTCCGCCGCCTCCTTCCAGGAGACCACCAAGGTCCTGACCGAGGCCGCCATCAAGGGCAAGGTGGACCACCTGATCGGCCTGAAGGAAAACGTCATCATCGGCAAGCTCATCCCGGCAGGCTCCGGCCTCTCCATGTATCGCCAGGTGAACCCCCGCGAGGAAGAGGAGGCCAGCCAGGACGAGGCGGGCCAGGAGAACGCCTACGCGGCCGTGAACGCCGCCGTCCACGACCCGCAGGCGCAGGACGTGGACGAGGAGGCCCTGCCCCTGGACATGGACTTTGAGGAAGTGTCGATCGAGGCAGACGACGCGGCGGAGGAAGACGAGATCGTCTCCATCTCCTTCGACGACTAAGACCCGAACGATCCAAACAAAACGGCTGCGGAGCTTCCGCAGCCGTTTTGGTCGTCGTGCGCCCGCGCGGGGAACTTGTGGAAAAATTATAAAATCACTACTTTTTTCAAGCAAACTCTGCTATAATAGAACGAATGAAATCAAACCATGAGATGGAGGGATTCCATGGATCGCTTCGGATCGCTCCGAGAAGCATTACAGACAGCGCTGCCTGCGCTGGAGCTGCGTCAACAAGAACCCATGCGCCGCCACACCTCCTTCAAGGTGGGCGGCCCCGCGGCCCTCATGGCCTGTCCCAAGCGCCAGGAGGAGCTGGCCCTCATCCTGAAGCTGGCGAAGGCGGAGGGGGTCCGGCCCTTTTTCCTGGGTAAGGGCTCCAACCTGCTGGTGTCGGACCGGGGCGTGGAGGAATTTGTCATCAAGATCGCCGGGGGCCTGACCGACCTGGCCCTGGAGGGGGAGACCATCCTCCGGGCGGGGGCGGGGGCGACCCTGGCCCAGGCGGCCATTTTCGCGGCGGACCACGGCCTGACCGGCCTGGAGTTTGCCCACGGCATCCCCGGCACCCTGGGCGGCGGCGTGTTCATGAACGCCGGGGCCTACGACGGGGAGCTGGCCCAGGTGCTCCTCTCCGTGGACTGCCTGGACGAGGCGGGGGAGCCGCACCGGCTGGAGAAGGACCAGCTGGAGCTGGGCTACCGCCGCAGCGTCTTTTCCGACCTGCCCTGGCTCATCACCGGGGCGCGGCTCCAGCTGAAGCCGGGCGACCGGGAGACGATCCGGGCAAGGATGGCCGACCTCGCCCAGCGCCGCCGGTCCAAGCAGCCCCTGGACTACCCCAGCGGCGGCAGCACCTTCAAGCGTCCGGCAGGCCATTTCGCCGGGGGGCTGATCGAGCAGTGCGGCCTGAAGGGCCGGTCCGTGGGCGGCGCCCAGGTCTCGGAAAAGCACGCGGGCTTTGTCATCAACACAGGAAACGCCACCTGCCAGGACATCCTGGATCTGATCCGCCTGGTGCGGAAGACCGTCCTGGAGAAGACCGGGGTGGAGCTGGAGCCGGAGCTTCGGATGCTGGGCGTCCAGCTCGACCCGTGAAATTTGCAAAGGAGAACCATGATGAACGATCGCTTTTTTGTTCTGATGCAGGCCATGAGCGGCAATGACCGCCATGAGACCACCTTTAAGAGCTACCACTCCCTGGAGGAGGCGGAGGCCATGGTCCAGGGCTGGATGGCCCGCTATATGGCCGTGGACTGCGTGCCCTACGACCAGGTGGAGAAGGTCAAGGCGGACCATCAGGGCCACATGCCCGAAGGCATGTTCGCCTGCCCCGAGGTCAAGGAGCCGAAGGACCTGATGAAGTACAACGGCTACTACAACCTGGGCGGCCTGGGCCTGATCTTCCACGTCTTCCTCACGGTGGTGGACGACACGGAGAGCGCCATCCAGTTCCGCGGCTGCATGAACCGCGAGTACCGCATCGACGTGGAGTACAGCAAGCGGGCCGACGAGATGCTCGCGCACATCAACACCCTGGTGAAGTCCTTCGAGGACCCCTCCATCGACGTCGCCGAGGCGGAGGCCGCCATCGAGGCCTTCTGGAAGCGGGACGGCTTCAACCCCTTTGAGGTCCCCGACGAGTATTACGAGGTCCCCGACGCCAGCGAGCAGTATATCCTCTCCAAGGCAGACACCAACTGGGTGGACTGGATGTGACCGGGAACGCCCTTGCTTGACGAACTGAAAACGACCGCCTGCCGGGACTTCCGGCAGGCGGTCGTTTTTCAACTCAGGCGGCGGTGGGCCGCTTTTTTACTTTGCTGTGGATCAGGCCGATGACCAGGCCGATGAGGGCCGGGCAGATCCACCCGAAGCCCAGGGCGAAGAAGGGCAGGATCTCCTTGGCGGCGGCCAGCAGGGGAGACAGGTGGAGGGCAGCCTGGGCGGCGGCGGGCAGCGCCCCCAGGAAGTCCAGGACGGCGGCGACCAGCGTGCAGCCGGTGACCCAGGCGTACACCCGCTGGTCGTTCCCGAAGAAGCGGCCGAAGAGGGCCAGGAAGATCAGGGTGATGGCCAGGGGGTAGAGGAACATGAGCACGGGCACGGCGTACTCGATGATGGAGCTCAGACCCAGGTTGGCGATGAGGAAGGAGACCACGCTGAAGAGCACGGCCCAGACCTGGTAGCGCGGCCCCTTGGGGAACATGGTCACGAAGGCCTCGGAGCAGCTGGTGACCAGGCCCACGGCGGTCTTGAGGCAGGCCAGGGTCACGGTGATCGCCAGCAGCAGCGCGCCCACGGTGCCGAAGTAGTGCTCGGCGATGAGGGCCAGGGCCTCGCCGCCGTTTTCGCACACGGGGTAGACCCCGCGGCTCTGCGTGCCCACGATGGTGACCATCAGGTAGATGAGGGCCATGAGCAGGCAGCTGAACACGCCGGAGGTGACGGTGTTCTTGGCCACGGCGTCGGGCTTTTTGATGCCCAGATCCCGGATGGCGTTGACCACCACGATGCCGAAGGCCAGACCGGCCAGGGCGTCCATGGTCTGGTAGCCCTGCTGGAAGCCGGTGAAGAAGGCGCCGGTCTCATAGGAGGGGCCCGGCGGGATCGCGCCCACGGAGGCCATGGGGAAGAGGAGGGCCTTGATCACCAGGATGCCCAGGAAGACCAGGAAGACCGGGTTGAGCACCTTGCCCACCCAGGTGAGGATCTTGCTGGGGCGGAAGGACAGGGCCAGCGTCAGGGCGAAGAACACGAGGGAGAAGAGGCCCAGGAAGAGGGGGCTGCTCCCGTTTTTCAGCAGAGGAGCGGTGCCCACGGTGAAGGAGACCGTGGCGCAGCGGGGGATGGCAAAGCAGGGACCAATGGTCAGGTAGAGGACGCAGGTGAAGAAGTAGCCATACTTCTTGCCCACCTTGGAGCTCAGATCAAAGAGACTCTCCTGGCGGCTCAGGCCCAGGGCGGCCACGCCCAGCAGGGGCAGACCCACGCCGGTGATGATGAAGCCCACGATGGCCTGCCAGACGTTGCTGCCGGCCAGCTGCCCCATGTAGACGGGGAAGATCAGGTTGCCTGCGCCGAAAAACATACCAAAGAGCATACTGGCCACAAAGGCAAGCTCTTTGACACGCAGGGTTTCTTTCATAAAATCGCCTCCATTTCATTCTCAATGATTGTAGCGCTTCAAAAACAAAAAGTCAATATTATTGAGAGAGAATCGATGCATTGTGGGGAAGAAGCGGGGACAGGGTCGGCCTCTTCCCGCTTGTAAACAGAGAGGTTTCATGGTATCATAAGCATAAGCTAACATACCCGGAAGGAGGGCGCGGCCATGAACGATCTGCATATCCCAGTTGGTATTTCCGACTTCGCCAAGATACGAACGTACGATTACTACTATGTGGACAAGACCGGCCTCATCGCGGAGCTGCTGGAGAGGGAGACGGCGGAGGTGACGCTCATCACCCGCCCCCGCCGCTTTGGGAAGACGATGGGCATGAGTATGCTGGCCAACTTCTTCGACATCCGGAAGGACAGCAAGGCCATGTTCGAGGGGCTGGAGATCGCCCAGAACACCGCGCTGTGCAGCGCGTGGAGGAACCAGTGGCCGGTGCTCTTCCTGTCGCTCAAGGACGTCGATGGGACCTGTTTTGAACATGCCTATGAGATGCTGCGATTTGCCCTCTCGCAAGCCTGTATCACGCACGCCTATTTGCAGCAAGACGAAAAAATAGATGGCGCCCTGCAAAGCAAATTCTCTGCCTTGAAGAACCAGACGGCGTCTTTGCAGGAAGTGAAGACCTCGCTTCTGATTTTGATGCAGATGATGCGGGCGCATTACGGCAAGCCCGTGATCCTGCTCATCGACGAGTATGACGTTCCCATCGCCAAGGCCAGCGCCAACGGCTATTACCCGGACATGCTGGAGATCATAAAGGGGCTGATGAGCACGGCGCTGAAAGACAACGACGCCCTGCGCTTCGCCGTCATCACCGGCTGCCTGCGGATCGCCAAGGAGAGCATCTTTACCGGCACGAACAACTTTGTCTCGGACACGATCGCGTCCTCGCACCTGAACGAATATTTTGGCTTCACCCAGGCGGACGTGGACCGGATCCTGAGCGATGCCGGTTGCGCAGAACACGCCGCCGCCCTCAAAAACTGGTACGACGGCTACCACTTCGGGGACCTGGATGTCTACTGCCCCTGGGACGTGATGAACTACCTGCGGGACCTCCAGCGCGATCCCAAGGCCAAGCCTGCCAGCTATTGGAAGAACACGAGCGACAACGCCATCATCCGGTCGTTTATCGACTATCGAGGGCGGAAAATTTCCAAAAAGCTAGAAACGCTGCTGTCCGGCGGCTATATCCTTCAGCAGGTCGAAGAGGACCTGACCTATGACTATCTGCACTCCTCGGAAGACAATCTGTGGAGCATTCTCTACCTGACCGGCTACCTGACCCAAGCGCGGGAGGAGGCCCTCGCGGCCCCGCTGCCGGAGAAGACCTCTGCCCTGGTCATTCCCAATGCGGAGATCCGGGAGATCTTCGAGACGACCATCCAGAAGTGGTTTAGCGACAGCGCCCAGACCTGGAACCTGACCGCCTTGTTCGACGCCATGTGGTCCGGCGACACGGGAACGCTGACGGAGGAGCTGAACAAGCTGCTCTACAAGACCATCAGCTACCACGACTACAAGGAGGACTTTTACCACGCCTTCCTGGCGGGGGTCCTGACCGGCTCCGGCTGTGCGGTGGAGTCCAACCGGGAGCACGGCGAGGGCCGCAGCGACATCGTCGTCTATCACCCGGAAAGGCCGCAGGTCGTCGTCTTCGAGGCCAAGTACGCCAAGACGCTGGACGCCCTGGAAGCGAGCTGTTCCGCCGCCCTCCAACAGATCGAGGACCGGCAGTACGCAAGGGAGTTCGAAGAGGACTATGATTCCATCCGCTGCTACGGGATCGCCTTCTATAAGAAGCGCTGCCTGTGCAAGAAGCTGGAAGGGAGGAAGAAGGATGTCTGACCTGCATATCCCAGTTGGTATTTCCGACTTCGCCAAGATACGAACGTACGATTACTACTATGTGGACAAGACCGGCCTCATCGCGGAGCTGCTGGAGAGGGAGACGGCGGAGGTGACGCTCATCACCCGCCCCCGCCGCTTTGGGAAGACGATGGGCATGAGTATGCTGGCCAACTTCTTCGACATCCGGAAGGACAGCAAGGCCATGTTCGAGGGGCTGGAGATCGCCCAGAACGCCGCGCTGTGCAGCGCGTGGAGGAACCAGTGGCCGGTGCTGTTTGTGACCTTCAAAGATATTGATGGCTTGACCTTTGCCTCCGCGAAGGGAATGCTTCTGGAGCGCATCGCAAATCTCTGTAAGGCGCACAGCTATTTGGCGTCGAGCGAGCGGGTCAATCCCGATGACCTCAAAATTTTCAAGAAGTTGTCTGATTTGGTCAGTGGAGATCCCACCGACGCGATGCTGAAGACCTCGATCGTTCTGCTCATGCAGATGATGCGGGCGCATTACGGCAAGCCTGTGATCCTGCTCATCGACGAGTATGACGTTCCCATCGCCAAGGCCAGCGCCAACGGCTATTACCCGGACATGCTGGAGATCATAAAGGGGCTGATGAGCACGGCGCTGAAAGACAACGACGCCCTGCGCTTCGCCGTCATCACCGGCTGCCTGCGGATCGCCAAGGAGAGCATCTTTACCGGCACGAACAACTTTGTCTCGGACACGATCGCGTCCTCGCACCTGAACGAATATTTTGGCTTCACCCAGGCGGACGTGGACCGGATCCTGAGCGATGCCGGTTGCGCAGAACACGCCGCCGCCCTCAAAAACTGGTACGACGGCTACCACTTCGGGGACCTGGATGTCTACTGCCCCTGGGACGTGATGAACTACCTGCGGGACCTCCAGCGCGATCCCAAGGCCAAGCCTGCCAGCTATTGGAAGAACACGAGCGACAACGCCATCATCCGGTCGTTTATCGACTATCGAGGGCGGAAAATTTCCAAAAAGCTAGAAACGCTGCTGTCCGGCGGCTATATCCTTCAGCAGGTCGAAGAGGACCTGACCTATGACTATCTGCACTCCTCGGAAGACAATCTGTGGAGCATTCTCTACCTGACCGGCTACCTGACCCAAGCGCGGGAGGAGGCCCTCGCGGCCCCGCTGCCGGAGAAGACCTCTGCCCTGGTCATTCCCAATGCGGAGATCCGGGAGATCTTCGAGACGACCATCCAGAAGTGGTTTAGCGACAGCGCCCAGACCTGGAACCTGACCGCCTTGTTCGACGCCATGTGGTCCGGCGACACGGGAACGCTGACGGAGGAGCTGAACAAGCTGCTCTACAAGACCATCAGCTACCACGACTACAAGGAGGACTTTTACCACGCCTTCCTGGCGGGGGTCCTGACCGGCTCCGGCTGTGCGGTGGAGTCCAACCGGGAGCACGGCGAGGGCCGCAGCGACATCGTCGTCTATCACCCGGAAAGGCCGCAGGTCGTCGTCTTCGAGGCCAAGTACGCCAAGACGCTGGACGCCCTGGAAGCGAGCTGTTCCGCCGCCCTCCAACAGATCGAGGACCGGCAGTACGCAAGGGAGTTCGAAGAGGACTATGATTCCATCCGCTGCTACGGGATCGCCTTCTATAAGAAGCGCTGCCTGTGCAAGAAGCTGGAAGGGAGGAAGAAGGATGTCTGACCTGCATATCCCAGTTGGTATTTCCGACTTCGCCAAGATACGAACGTACGATTACTACTATGTGGACAAGACCGGCCT
>CAKTLJ010000031.1 GCA_934572535.1 uncultured Eubacteriales bacterium | reverse complement strand
GCCTTGTCCAGCTTGAACTCCTTGAGCACCTTCTTCATGGGAACGTCTGCCTTCTTCAGGTGACCCTGCTCGGGCTTGGTGAGCTTCTTCTCGGTGGTGTCCTGGAAGCCCAGCTGCACGGCGTTGTAGCCGTCCTTCTCCTCGGTCTTCTTCTGCACGACGACGCAGGGGCCTGCTTCGATGACAGTGACCGGGATGACCTTACCGGCTTCGTCGAAGATCTGGGACATACCGATCTTTTTGCCGATGATGGCCTTTTCCATGTTGGTTTTCCTCCTTGTAAAGGTTATTGGTTGGCAAACTTGACCATTGGGCTGTCATTGGTTTGTCAACATGACCCGCCTGTCTCGATAAGGCGACAGGCAGCGGGTACACTTAGTTGGGTTGGCTCGACGTCGCAACGTCTTACAGCTTGATCTCGATCTCGACGCCAGCGGGCAGATCCAGGCTCATCAGCGCTTCCACGGTCTTGGGGCTGGGATTGTTGATGTCGATCAGGCGCTTGTGGGTGCGGCGCTCGAACTGCTCACGGCTGTCCTTGTACTTGTGGACGGCGCGAAGGATGGTGACGACCTCCTTCTTGGTGGGCAGGGGGATGGGGCCGGAAACGGTCGCGCCGGTCCTCTTGGCGGTCTCCACGATCTTCTCTGCGCTCTGGTCGATAAGCTGATGGTCATAAGCCTTCAGTCGGATACGAATCATTTCATTCTGTGCCATGTTGATGTCTTCCTCCTAAGAAACATACGAAGTGTCATTGTCTTTGCCACGCTCCGTACGGTGGGGAACCCGATACACTTATCCGTGCGTATCACTCCATAAGCATGAAGAAAACCGGCACAATTCGCCGGCTTTATGGCCTTCTGTCATGGCGATATACGCCATGCAGCAAGTTCCCCAGCCGCCCGATTCACGGACATACTCCGCGGAAGTTACCTCCAGGTGGAGCAATCTCCCGCATCATCGCAGACTGCGCTTTCACACGCTCGTTTATGATACACCAAAACAAGCCCTGTGTCAACTGTTTTTCGCAAAGAAATCCGACGCCATTCTCACCAAATTCCCCGGCGTTTTTCAGCGCCCCTTGGTGGTTTTGCGCAGGGGGCGAGCCGCCCTCACAGGGCGATCGCGTCGCCCCCCAGACTGACCCGCGTTTCGGGGGCGCAGCGCTGGCAGAGGGCCTGGAGCGCCAGCAGGCGCGGGTCCCTCCCCTTCCGGCTCTCCAGGCCGGGCAGGGCGTAGTCCAGCCCGATCATCTCGTACTTGCTCTCGCCCAGGTCGTGGTAGGGCAGCAGGTTCAGCTCCGGCCGCCCGGGCAGCGCGGCGACGAAGCGCGCGGCGGCGGCGACGGCCTCGTCATCGTCGTTGTAGCCGGGGATGAGCGGCAGGCGCACGATGACCCGCCCGTGCCGCTGCGGCAGGGCCGCGCAGAGCCGCCGGAGATTCTCCAGGATCCTCTCGTTGGACACGCCGGTCCCCTCCCGGTGCTTTTCGGGGTCCAGGTGCTTGAGGTCATAAAAAACCGTGTGGCAATGCCGGGCCACGGACCAGAGCTGCTCCCAGGCGGCATAGCCCGAGGTCTCGATGCAGGTGTTGAGGTAGTTGGCCCGGCAGAGGCGCAGGGTCTCCGCCGCGGCCTCGTGCTGGAGCAGGACCTCCCCGCCGGAGAGGGTCACGCCGCCCCCGCCCTTCCGGTAGAAGGCGGCGTCCTTGGCGGCCTCCCGGTACAACTCCTGCGGGGTGTAGCTCCGGCCGGAGAGCATCCGCGCCCCGGCGGGACAGCGGGCGATGCAGGCGCCGCAGCGGGTGCAGGCGGCGAAGTCCACCCGGACCGGCTCCCCCGCGGTGTTCACCCCCTGCGGGCAGACCTGGGCGCAGGTCCCGCAGCCGGTACACCTGGCGGGGTTCACCACGAGCTGCGGCGCGGCGGAGAGGCCGAAGGGGTTGCTGCACCACCGGCAGCGCAGGGGGCAGCCCTTGAAAAAGAGGATGGTGCGGATGCCCGGCCCGTCCGCGTTGCGGAAGCGGCCGATGTCAAATAAAACGGCGCGGTTCTCGGTCATGTGTTTCCCCTCCCCAAAGGACAGGACCTGCGCGCGGCGGCCTGCCAGCCCCTTCTGTCGGAAAAGGCGCAGCCTTTTTCGACAAGCTGAGGACCACCCGCGGAAGCGGGCGGTCCTGGTCTGCGCTTCGGCGCGTGCTGGCGCGCGTTCCTACTATTTAAAAGGTATGCTCGGTCCGGCTGATGATGTCGTCCTGGACCCGTTCGGCGATGTCCGTCCAGTAGACGCTGTAGCCCGCCACCCGGACCATCAGGGTGGGATAGTTCTCGGGGTGGGCCTTGGCGTCGAGGAGGGTCTCCTTGTTGATGGTGTTGAACTGGACGTGGTAGACCCCGTAGTCGTTGAGCATGGTCCGCACCAGGTTGGTGAGGTTGCGCATCCCCGCCTCCTTGTAGACGGGCGCCACGTAGGTGGCCTCGGGGCAGTCCAGCGGGACGTCACGAATGGTGGTCATGGTCAGGCTCCTTTCTCGCGTTACGCCTTTTCCAACAGCTCGGACTGGCTGATCCACATGTTCAGCAGGGTGCCGTTGGTGTAGGCCGGGAAGTCCAGCTTGCCATAGCTCCGGGCGGCGGCGGTCGGCCCGTGGGTGTCGGCCTGCTGGGTGGCGGACATGGTGTCGGAGATGGGCATACCGGCCAGGCGGCCGTTGGGGGTGGCCCCGGTCATCGCGCCGTAGCCCACGTTGGACTGGACCATCTGGATGGCGGCGTCGCAGTAGTGCCCGCGGTACATCCTGAGGCCCACGGTGCAGTCGGCGAACCACTTCCAGAGGTCCACGGCGATGTCGTCGGCAAAGTCGTCGTCGTTGCCGTACTTCGGGGCGGCGCGGAGCCGGGTCCGCAGGTCCTCATATCCCCGGAAGTTGTTCATGCAGGCGTCGCAGACCGTCCGCAGGGTGGCCGCCTTCTCCTCAAAGACCACCCGCTTGATGGCGGCGACCGAGTCCACCATGGTCCCGAAGCCCACCATCTGCATGGTGGGGCCGATGTTGACCTTCGCGCCCCCAGCGGTGGCGTCCACGGCCCGCTCCAGCGCCCCGTCCAGCAGGACGGTGAAGGTGGGCAGGTTGAACTGCTCGGCCAGGAGCTTTTCGCACACGAGCAGGTTGGCGTGGGCCTCCTCGATGGCGTACTTGATCTGGGCCTTGACGGCGGCGTAGAACTGGTCAAAGGTCTCGAAGGACTCCGGCGCGCCGGTCTCGAAGGTCAGGAGCTTCCCGGCGAAGAGGTTGTCGGACTCGACGGGCATGACCCCGTTCGTCACCGCCATGAGGGCAGCGCCCGCGACGTTGATGATGCCCGAGTCGGTGTGGCCATATTGCAGGCCCTCCGCCCCCGGCTCCACGCAGCCGATGGGCGAGCCGTAGCGGAGGATCTCCCTGCGGGTGTAGTGGGAGTAGCCGTCCGGCCCGGCGGCCCGGTGGGCCAGCATGTCGTAGAGGCTCTCGCAGTTGAAGAAGGAGGGGTGCCCCATGCCCTCGGCGGCCAGCTCGCAGGCCTCGTAGAGCAGGGCGTCCGGGGTCTTCTGGTGCAGCATGAGGCAGACGGCGGGCGAGGTGGTCTTCGCGTAGCGCATGGCCCGCAGGCAGAGGTAGGACAGCTCGTTGGAGGCGTCCTTGCCGTTTTCGTCCAGGCCGCCCACGTCCAGGTGGGGGTAGCGGTAGTAGCCGCCGAAGATGTAGGCCATCTGGGTGGACTGGAACCAGACGTTGGAGGTCACGCGGACGTACAGCTCCTCGATCAGCTCCATGGCCCCCTCGGGGGTGAGGACCCCCTTCTCCACGTCGGCCCGGTAGTAGGGGTACATATACTGGTCAAACCGGCCCCAGGTGATGGACGGTCCCGCCCCCTCCACGAAGAGGAAGAAGCAGACGGCCCAGGCGGTCTCGCAGGCGTCGCGGAAGGAGGTGGCCGGGCCCCAGGGGACCCGCTGCATCATGGCGGCCATCTCCTCCAGCTCCCGCTTGCGGACGGGGTCCTTCTCCCCCGCCGCCTTGCGGGCGCAGGAGGCCGAAAGGCGCGCGCCCCAGTCGCGGATGGCCTCCAGCACCTCAAGGATGCCGGTGTAAAAGACGCGCTTGTCGATGCAGGCCGGGTCGTTGGGGTCCAGCCCGGCCAGCAGGGCCTTGGCCTGGTCGTAATACTTCCCAAACCCGTGGCGGATCACGTCCGTCCAGGCGGGGATGAAGTGGGACCCGTTGGCACAGAGGTAGTTGGACACGTCGGAGACGCCGCCGAACTGCCCGCGCTCCCACTCCTCGCGGCTGACGTAGTGGCCCCACTGGACCGCCATGGTCTTGTCCTTCCAGTAGGGCAGCAGCTCCTCCTCCAGCTCCCGGTAGTCCTCGTCGCTGATCTCGAAGGGGTCATAGGTCCGCTCCCGCAGGTTGGGCAGGTCGTCGGCCAGCCAGTGGGCGTGCAGCTCGATGGCGAAGTTGGCCCCGCGGATGCGCTTGGTGGGCCAGCCGACCAGCTGCTCGTGGTCGTAGACCACGTCGCTCAGGGTGCGGTAGACCTCGGCGGAGGCCTTGTAGCGCCGCGTGAGGCTGGGCAGACCCTCCGTTTCCTTGTAGACCTTGGTGTAGGCCCTGGCGCGGGTGATGTCCACGTTGGGCCGGTTGGCGTGGAGCATCCCGTTGAGTTCCTGGATGCGCTTGGTGCTGCCGACCTTGGCAACGGTCCCGGCGCGCAGTTCGTTGCCCAGGGCTGCTCCGGCGGTGGGGGTATGGCTCATAATTCCGCTCCTTTCGTTCCGCGCGGTCACTCGATCACGCCCCGGGCCACCCATTCCTGGATCTGGTCGAAGTCGTGGCCGAAGAGAAGCTCCGCGTGATAGGCCGCTTCCATGGCCCGGATGCGGGCCAGGTTGTCGAAAAACTCGTCGGTGGTCTTGTTGATGGTCCCGCCGGGGGGCAGGCCCAGGTCATAGCTCTCCCGGGAGTAGACCGTGTCGCTGGTGGTGAGGATGGTGCCGCTGTGCTCGGTCTTGAGGATCAGGCCGATGACGCCGGGGGTGTGGGACTGCTGGACGAACAGGCCCAGGTCGTCGGCCAGCCAGCAGTCCTCGCTGACCGGCTCGAACTGAATGCCCTCCACGTCGAAGAGCGCGCGGATGTACGCGCCGCCGTCCCCGGTGGTGACGCGGAACCAGGCCTCCTTCAGGTCGGCCTCGGAGACCATCACCCGCCCGATCGCCTTGGTCCCCACGAAGTCCTTCAGCCCGGCGGCGTGGTCGAAGTGCAGGTGGGAGAGGATGATGCGGTCGATGTCATCGGGCGTCAGGCCCTTGGCGGCCAGGGCCTCCTTCACGGAGATGCACTCCACCACGGGGTAGTTGTGCTGCATCTCCGGGGTGTAGAGCGCCTGGTGCTCGTGGCAGTTGCCGGTGTCGTAGAGGATGTTGCCCAGGGTCGGGTGCTGGATGAGCAGGGCCACGGCGGGAGACTTGATCTGCTCCCCCTCGTCCTCCCACTGGATCAGGCGGAACTTGGGAAACTCCATCCTGCCCAGATACAACACACTGATCTTCATGCCCATCGCGCATCTCTCCTTCTATATATAATGTAGCGGTATCGTTCTACCCCCATTGAACCCCAGCCGCGCGAAAAAATCAAGCCAGAGAACTCCATAAATTCATTCCTTTTTTGCATGATTCGTGGTAGAATCAAAGAAAAAGGAGGACGCCGCCGTGAACATCGACCACCTGCGCTACTTTCTCGTCCTGTCCCAGGAGCTGCACTACAGCCGGGCCGCCGAACGGCTGCACATCTCCCAATCGGGCCTGAGCCACGCCGTCGCCGCCCTGGAGAAGGAGCTGGGCGTGCCCCTCTTCCAAAAGAGCGGCCGGGGCATCCGCCTGGGGCAGTACGGCCTGGCCCTGCTGCCCCAGGCCCAGCAGATCGTCTCCCTGGCGGACAGCTGCCTGCACTCCTTCCGGATGCTCCGGGAGGGGGTGGGCACCATCCGGCTCAAGACCATCCCCCTGCTCATCACCCCCACCGTGACCAGCCTCTGCCGCCGCTTCAAGGAGGAGAACCCCGGCTGCGACTTCCAGTTCTCCACGGGCATGTCCCGCGCGGTCTGCCAGGCGCTGCTGGAGGACGCGATCGACATCGGCTTCTGCTCCAAGCCCATCGAGGACCCCGCCCTGGAATACGTCTCCATCCAGCGGCGGCGGCTGGTGGCGGCGGTCCCGCCGGACCACCCCCTCGCCGGGCGGGCGTGCGTGACGCTGGAGGACACCCTCCCCTACCCCCACGTGACCTACTCCTGGCTCAGCGGCCAGCGGGACATGGTGGACCGCGTCTTCGCCCCGGTGCGGGCGCGGTGGCGCATCGCCTACGAGGTGGAGGACGCCGACTTCATCATGGAGCTGGTGGCCCAGGGCTTCGGCATCACCGTCATGCTGGACACCCCGCCCGTCCACCGGCCCGACGTGCGCCTGCTGCCCCTGACCGCCCCGGACAGCGAGAGCCACTTCTACATCGCCCGGCGGCGGACGGCCCATCCCCTCGCGGCCATCGACCGGTTTTTTGACTTCTGCGTGGAGGCCAGCCCGCTCTAGCGGCCTTCCGCGCCCATCTTGGAGGTGATCCCCATGGCAGAAAATTCCCGCGCCCAGCGGACCTACGACCTGCTGCTCAAGGCCCTGACCGACCTGCTGGCAGAAAAACCCTTTGACGAGATCCGCGTCACCGACCTCTGCGACCGGGCCGGGGTCCATCGCTCCACCTTTTACGCCCACTTCGAGGACAAGCGCCATCTGCTCACCTTCGGCATCCAGGAGCTGATGGAGATCTTCGTCCCCTCCGCCCCCAACCACCAGGACTTCCAGCACGCCCTGCGCCGGGTCTTCAAATACTTCCTGAACAACAAGCAGGAGTACACCCACCTCTTCCTGGACCCGCGCAACGCCTCGGCCAAGCAGATCTTCCGGCGGGAGTACATCCAGGCCTTCGGCGCCCTGCTCAAGCGCCGCTTCCCGGACGCGCCCGCCGCCGACCGGGACCTATACAGCCACTTCTTCATCGGCGGTCTGCTGACCCTGGTGGACCGCTGGCTGGAAAACGACGCGGCCACCCCGCCGGACCGCCTGGCCGCCCACTTCGTCCGCCTCGTCCCCAGCCATCTGGACGTCTTCGGCGCACCGGCGGACGGCGCATGAGGACAGAAACACCTCCCTGCAAGAGGGAGGTGTTCGTAAAACCAAGATCGCTGCGGCGGGGGCTTGCTCCCGCCGTTTTGCGTTGCATGGACCCTCTACGTGGGTGTTGCCAAAAACCTCCCTTGTTAAAGGGAGGGGGACCGCCGGGACGGCGGTGGAGGGATTCCGGGGCAGGAGCAACGCCTGTAGGGTGGGGCATTGCTTCTGGCGGGGCGTTTGGGATACCCTCCAGGTGGGTCTTGCCTCCGGCGGCCCCCATTTCTTTCAAGAAATGGGGGGAAAGAAGACCAGGGGGCACCCCTGGACCCCGTGGGGGTGGGTCAAGCCCTGCCGGGTGGTGGGGCTGGTTTACCTGGCCTGCGGCCCCGTGTCGGCAGGTGGGAGGCGGCGCGCCCACCGGCTGGGCGCGCAGGGGCGCATACCCAAAACCTCCCTTGTCAAAGGGAGGGGGACCGCCGGAACGGCGGTGGAGGGATTCCGGTTTAGGCGCAACGTTGCAGAAGGCGGCAAACGCCTGTAGGGTGGTACTTCTGGCGGGGCGTTGTGGGGACCCTCCAGGTGGGTAATGCCTCCGGCGGCCCCCATTTCTTTCAAGAAATGGGGGGAAAGAAGACCAGGGGTCCCCCCTGGACCCCGTTGGGGTGGTTCAAACCCTGCGGGGTGGTTCATCTGGTTGGCCTGGCCTGCGGCCCTGTGTCGGGGCGTGGGAGGCGGCGCGCCCACCAGCTGGGCGCGCGGGGGGGGCTTACCCAAAACCTCCCTTGTCAAAGGGAGGGGGACCGCCGGGACGGCGGTGGAGGGATTCCGGGGCAGGACCAACGTTGTTCGTCAACGGGAATCCCCCCGTCACAGCTGACGCTGTGCCACCCCCCTTTGACAAGGGGGGCAGGGCGGCGCGCGGGGGTGTGGGTGCTGCCCTTCGGGGGGCGTTAGAACATTGCCGGGGTATAAAAGCGCTGCCAGAGGGTGCGGCAGGCGGTTTGGTCGGGGCGGGTCAGGTCCAGGTGGTCCACCGGGCGCAGCGCCCAGCGCCGGTCGGCGCAGAGCAGGGCCTCTCGGTGGGTCTTGTCGTGGATGAGAAAGGCGGGGATGCGCGGGCAGAAGTGCAGGCGCAGCAGCGGCAGCACCCGGTTCTCGGGGGCGATCTGCCCGACCAGGACCCCGCCGCAGTCGGAGAAGCGCAGCGCCTCCTGCCACTGCTGGGCCTCCCTGGTCAGGCGGCGGATGGCCCGCGTGAGGAGGAGCAGGCGCTCGTCGGTCCGGTCCTGCGGCAGGGCCTGGAGAAAGCCCAGGTAGATCACGTCGAAGATGTGCCGCTCCTTCTGGGGCAGGCTGGTCAGGAAGCTGTAGGTCACGATGCGGCGGAAGGCGGGCGAGACCTTCGTTTCCAGGGCCTGGTAGACGCTCCGGGCCAGGTCGGGGTCGGTGTGGACCTCCCGCAGCGGGTAGAGGGAGACCTGCTCCCGCCCCGGCGGCAGGAAGTAAAAGGGATACTCCTTGGTGCGGAAGCTCTCGGCCACGCAGCTGAGAAAGCCGGAGAAGCTGCCGTCATAGATCATCGTGCATTGGGGCCAGGCGGACATGGGAGGGACCTCCTTCTGGAAGAACTAGAACTGTTGTACTATCATTATAGCGGGATTTGGGGCAAAAAGAAACCGCCGGAGAAGGAATTTCTCCGGCGGTGTGTGCCAAAAAGGGGACTGGAAGGGGGTCATGCCTTGGGGAATCCCTCGGGGATCTCGTGCTTGACGCAGCGGCGGCCCTCCTTGCTCCAGATGTTGCCCAGACATTTGGTGCAGCCGACGCAGGCGGAGTCCTCGCCCTTTTCCAGCACGTTGTAGAAGTCGGGCTGGCAGATGAAGGGGCGGGAGGCGGAGACGAAGTCGATGCCTGCGGCCAGGATCTGATCGGCCTGCTCCAGGGTGCGGATGCCGCCGACCAGGATGAGGGGCAGGCTGACCTGCTTGCGCACGGCGACGGCGCGGTCGAGGTAGAAGGTGGGGACCTTCTTCTTGCCCAGGCCGAGCCAGTTGTAGCCGGACAGCTCGATGGCGTCCGCGCCCAGGGCCTCGAACTGGCGGCAGAAGTAGAGGATGTCCTCCGCGTAGGCGGCGTCGGCCTCTCCGGCGCAGTTGGTGTTGACCTTCACCAGGACGGGGAAGTCCTGGCCCACGGCCGCGCGGATGGCGCGCAGACAGCGGGCGGGGAAGCGGAAGCGGTTCTCCGCGGAGCCGCCGAACTCGTCGGTGCGGGCGTTGGTGTTGGGGTCGAGGAACTGGCTGAGCAGGTAGCCGTGGGCGCAGTGGAGCTGCACGCCGTCGAAGCCCAGCGCCTTGGCGGCCTGGGCGGCGCTGACGAAGTCGGCGCAGATCTTGTCCATGTCGGCGGCGGTGATCTCGGTGGTGGTCATCTCGTTGGGGGCCGTCATGCCGCCGGAGGGAGCGAGCAGCTTGCCGCCCTCCACGCGCTTTTCGGGCATGAAGACGTTCATACCGGCGTGCATGAGCTGGAGGAAGAGGCGGCCGCCCTTGGCGTGGACGGCGTCGAGCACTTCCTTCTGGCTGGCGCGCTGGGCCTCGGTGGCGAAGCCCACCTGGATGCCGGTGGAGCGGGCCTCGGGGGAGATGTAGCTGTAGGCGGTGATGATCGCGCCCAGGCCGCTGGCGGCCAGCTCGCCGTACAGGGCGACCTGCTCGGGGGCGCAGGTGCCGTCGCGCTGACCGAAGGGGTCCTGGGTGGCGGAGCGGATGAGCCGGTTGGGCAGCTCCAGGGTGCCGATCTTGCCGGGGGTAAACAGGTTAGAAGCCATGGGGACAGTTCTCCTTTTTTGTAAATTGGGAACGCATTCGCGCAAAGGTAGTCAGCTTGCATTATAGCAAAGAAACGGGAGGCTGGCAACGGTTGTTTTTCGCCCCGGGCGCGTTTGCGCGGCGCGGGCAAAAAGATCGCCCCGCCGGGATTGACAGGACTTTGGGAAAAGGGATAAGATACTCCCGTAGTATTTGTTCGATCCTGGGGGAATGTATCATGGAGAAGAAGAAGAAAGGTTTGGGCCTGGCGACCGTCACCGGGTCCTACGTGCTGTGGGGGCTGCTGCCGGGGTTCTGGACCCTGCTGGCGGCGGTGGACCCGGTCTACGTCCTGGCCCAGCGCATCCTCTGGTCGCTGGTCTTCATGGGGGTGTATCTGGCGGCCACCCGGAGCCTGGCGAAGGCGACGCGCGCCCTTGCCGACCGGCGCATCTTTTGGAAGAGCCTGCTCTCCGGCGCGCTCATCACGCTCAACTGGGGCGTGTACATCGTGGCGGTCAACAGCGGCCACGTGCTGGACGCGAGCATGGGCTACTTCATCGAGCCGGTGATCGTGGCCCTCATCGGGCTGGTCGCCTTTCGGGAGAGGCCGTCCCGGGGGGAGTGGATCACCTTCTTCTTCGCCGTGGGCGGGATCGTCTACCTCCTGGCCGCCACGGGGGAGTTCCCGGTGCTGCCCCTGGTCATCGCGGCCCCCTTCGCCGTCTACGGCGGGGTGAAGAAGAACCTGGACCTGACCGCGCAGACCTCGCTCTTTCTGGAGACGCTGCTCATGACCCCCTTCGCCCTGGGCTTCTCCCTCTGGTGGAGCGCCCGGGCGGGGGGCTGGACGCAGGTGATGCACGGCGCGTCCTTCTGGCTGCTGCCCGCCTGCGGGCTGGTGACCTCCATCCCGCTGCTGCTGTTCAACCTGGGCGTGAAGGAGATCCCCTACTACTTCACCGGCATCCTCATGTACGTCAACCCCACCTTGCAGTTCCTCATGGGCCTGCTCCTGGGCGAGCCGATGGACGCCAAGCGGCTGCTCGCCTTCGTCATCATCTGGGTGGGCGTGCTCTTCACCCTGGCGGACAAGGTCCGGCTGCTGCGGATGGAGCTGCGGCGCGGATGAGCGATTCTTTCATTTTTAGGGCAGGCCCCCTTTTTGGGATTTGAGGCGCTCGTTTTTTCACGGGGGGCGCTCAAAAAGTAGCGCCTAACCAACGTGAGAGAATAAACAGAAAGAGTAAATAGAGACTCTTCCTGGCCTGCCCGCGCGAAGAGAAAGGGCTTTGGCGGGTCATCCGGAAAGACGGCAGGTCTGTCCTCCTGGCTGGGAAGGAAATGGGACTGCACGGCGAAACCTCTTTGGGAAAATGGGTGGTAAAATGGCGAAGGCCATGGTACAATCTAGGTAAGATCATCGAACGAGGGAGAAAGGGAAGAACACCATGAAGGACTACTTACTGGCTCTGGACCAGGGGACCACCAGCTCCCGGGCCATCCTCTTTACCCGGGACGGGGCCGTTGTGGCCTCCGCGCAGCTCCCCTTCGCCCAGCACTATCCCAAGCCGGGCTGGGTGGAGCACGACCCCATGGAGCTGCTCACCAGCCAGCTCCGCGCGGCGGCGGACTGCGTGGAGAAGAGCGGCGTGGACCCCGCGGACATCGCCGCCGTGGGCCTGGCCAACCAACGGGAGACCGCCGTGGTCTGGGAGCGGGCCACCGGCAAGCCCGTGGGCAACGCCATCGTCTGGCAGTGCCGCCGGACGGCGGACTTCTGCTCCCAGCTCCAGCGGGCGGGGCACGCGGACGCCATCCGGGCCAGGACCGGCCTGGTGGTGGACGCCTACTTCTCCGGCACCAAGTACCGGTGGATGCTGAAAAACCTCCCCGGCGTGGCGGAGAAGGCGCGGCGGGGCGAGCTGCTCTGCGGCACCGTGGACAGCTGGCTGCTGTGGAACCTCACCGGGGGGAAGGTCCACGCCTCGGACTACTCCAACTGCTGCCGGACCATGCTCTTCGACATCCACAGGCTCTGCTGGGACGAGGACCTCTGCCGCCTGCTGGAGGTCCCCATGGACTGGCTGCCGCAGCCCGTGGAGAACAGCGGCCGCCTGGGGGTCATCGCCCAGGGCGTGCCTTACCTGGAAAGGCTGGCCGGTCTGCCCATCTGCGGCGCGGCGGGGGACCAGCAGGCCGCCCTCTTCGGCCAGGGCTGCTTCGCGCCGGGGCAGCTCAAAAACACCTACGGCACCGGCTGCTTCACCCTCCTGAACACCGGGGAGAAGGCGGTGGCGTCGCGGAACGGCCTGCTCACCTGCGTGGGCTGGGGGCTGAACGGGGAGACGACCTACGTCCTGGAGGGCAGCGTCTTCAACGCCGGGTCCTCCATCCAGTGGCTCCGGGACGAGCTGGGCGTGATCCAGAGCGCCCCGGAGATCGACGTGCTGGCGGCCTCCGTCCCCGACAACGGCGGCGTGTATCTGGTCTCCGCCTTCACCGGCCTGGGCGCGCCCCACTGGGATATGTACGCCCGGGGCGCCATCCTGGGCCTGACCCGGGGGACGACCAAGGCCCACCTCTGCCGGGCCACGCTGGAGGGCATCGCCTACCAGACCGCCGACCTCATCCGCGCCATGGAGCGGGACGCCGGGCGCAGGATCACCGGCCTGCGGGTGGACGGCGGGGCCAGCGTCAGCGACTTCATGATGCAGTACCAGGCCGACCTGCTGGACGTCCCCGTCGAGCGGCCGGAGGTGGTGGAGACCACCGCCTGGGGCGCTGCCTGCCTGGCCGGGCTGGGCTGCGGCCTGTGGAGCTCCAGGCAGGCCCTGCTGAAGGACCGGAGACCGGGCAAGCGCTACTTGCCCATGACCGACCGCGCCCGGGAGTACGCCCAGTGGCGGAAGGCCCTGGAGCGGGCGAAGGCGTGGGAAGAGGAGGGGACCGTGTGAAGGGAGGCGCTGCCCCGCCCCGATCGCTCCACCGGCGGCTGCCACTACCACTATGCGTACATCCCCCAGGACGCTTTGGAGAGAATGACCGAAGTGCTGGTGCACCTGTTGACCGGATTTGACAAAACTGTAAAACGAGAAAACTTTGAAAAAAACAGTTGACAAACGGGGTGCCTTCGGGTATACTAATCATCGTTCCGCTGGTCCGCGACACCGGCGGGGACGATATGGCGGCATAGCTCAGTTGGCTAGAGCATTCGGTTCATACCCGGAGTGTCACTGGTTCGAATCCAGTTGCCGCTACCATCTCTCTTCTGGTGAGGAGGGAATTTCGGCCCGTTGGTCAAGTGGTTAAGACACCGCCCTTTCACGGCGGTAACATGGGTTCGAGTCCCGTACGGGTCACCACATGGAGGCATAGCTCAGCTGGTAGAGCGCTCGCCTCACACGCGAGAGGTCACAGATTCGAGTTCTGTTGTCTCCACCACAACACCTGAAATCGTTCCGATTTCGGGTGTTTTTTTGTATCTTCGGCCCCGCGCCGTCCTGCCCCCTTGTCAAAGGGGGGTGGCACAGCGCCAGCTGTGACGGGGGGATTCCCGTTGACGAACCACGTTGGTCCTAAACCGGAATCCCTCCACCGCCGTCCCGGCGGTCCCCCTCCCTTTGACAAGGGAGGCTTTGGCGTGGGTCCACCCCAAGCCGTTCGGCAAACGACCCACTCACCCGCGCGCCCAGCTGGTGGGCGCGCCGCCTCCCACCTGCCGACACGAGGCCGCAGGCCAGGCCAACCAGGGGCACCACCCCGCAGATTTCGACCCACGCCCACGGGGCCCAGGGGGGACCCCTGGTCTTCTTTCCCCCCATTTCTTGAAAGAAATGGGGGCCGCCGGAGGCATCACCCACCTGGAGGGTCCCCACAACGCCCCGCCAGAAGCCCCCACCCTACAGGCGTTTGCCGCCTTCTGCAACGTTGGTCCTGAACCGGAATCCCTCCACCGCCGTTCCGGCGGTCCCCCTCCCTTTGACAAGGGAGGTTTTGGGTATGCGCCCCCGCGCGCCCAGCCGGTGGGCGCGCCGCTTCCCGCCTGCCGACACAGGGCCGCAGGCCAGGTAAACCAGAGGTACCACCCGGCAGGTCTTGACCCACGCCCACGGGGTCCAGGGGGGACCCCTGGTCTTCTTTCCCCCCATTTCTTGAAAGAAATGGGGGCCGCCGGAGGCAACGCCCCACGCCCCACGTAAAATGGCAACAGCAAGCCCCCGTCCTGCGGGCGATGGGGCGATCGCTCGATCAGGACGGGGGCTTATGTGTTTGCTCGTATGTGCTTAGAGGAGCAGGTCAGCCAGCCGGTCTGCCGTGGGCGAGATGCCCTCGTCCACCTTCCGGCGCAGGATGAGGACCTGCGCCGCCTCGGCCTCGGTGACGTGGCTCATCACCAGCTGCTCCTGGCGGCGGATGTAGTCGATGGTCACCTGCATGGCCCGCAGGCCGGTGAGGTAGTGGTTTGCCTTGGCCTGGGGGAGCATCAGGTGGGCGTAGGGCGCCACCCGGTACTTGCCCTCGGTGAAGAGCCGGGGCATCCGCTTGATGCCCTCCTCCCGGAGGATGCTGAAATCCAGGGCCAGCTCCAGCCGCATGTGGGAGGTCCCTCCCTTCATCCACTCCCAGATCCAGGGGTGGACGATGTCGTCCAGGGCGAAGTGGAGGAAGCCGCCCGCGGCGAAGCTGCTCTCGCTCGGCTCCCCGTCCCGCATGGCCCGGGTCAGCCGCGCCAGGGACTCCTGCTCCCAGACCTTGTGGAAGCGCCGGGCCTCCTTCTGCGTCCGGGGGTCGAAGATCAGAGGGTCCGGCCCCTGAAGGCCCAGATAGAAGGCGTCCATGTCCCGGGTGATCCTCCGGCGCAGCTCGTCGGGCAGGCCCGCCAGCACGCCAATGCCAAAGTAGATATGGGTGTTTCCGTCTGCCATATCATCGCCTCCCGCTTTATTCTATGGAACGAAACTGAGAAACCCATCGTTGCTGTCAAATGATAAACCCGCCGTTGGGGGCCAGGACCTGGCCGGTGAAGAAGCCGCCCGCCGCAGACGCGAGGAACCAGATGGCCTCCGCCACCTCCCGCGGGGTCCCCATGCGCTCCAGGGGGGTCTCCTCCGCCAGCGCGTCCTTCGTCTCCTGGGAGAGCAGGCCGTTCATCTCGGTCTCGATGACCCCGGGGGCCACGCAGTTCACCGTGACGCCCGAGGGACCGACCTCCTTGGCCAGGGCCTTGGTCAGGCCGATGACCCCCGCCTTGGCGGCGGAGTAGGCGACCTCGCAGGAGGCCCCCACCTGCCCCCACATGGAGGAGAGGGTGATGATCTTCCCCGCCTTGCGGCGGATCATGTCCGGCAGGGCCGCCTGGCAGCAGTGGAACACGCCGTCCAGGTTGACGCCCAGCATCTCCCGCCAGGCGGACTCGGTCACGTCGGTGAACAGCTCCTGCCGGGCGATCCCGGCGCTGCACACCAGCACGTCCATCCGGCCGAAGTCGCCCAGGAAGGCCTCCACCATCCGCGCGGCCTCCGCCCGGCGGGAGACGTCCGCAGGATAGAGCCGCACGGGGACGCCCAGGCCGCGCAGCGTCTCGGCCAGGTCCTCCGCCCGCGCGCGGGAGTGGCAGTAGTTGACGCCCACGGCGTAGCCCTTTTCGGCGAAGAGACGCGCG
This sequence comes from uncultured Eubacteriales bacterium, assembly GCA_934572535.1. Classification (GTDB taxonomy): domain Bacteria; phylum Bacillota; class Clostridia; order Oscillospirales; family Oscillospiraceae; genus Evtepia. The sequence goes on along the minus strand of CAKTLJ010000031.1, from coordinate 1,209 downwards.
GTCTCCGCCCCGATCCCCCGGGAGGACCCGGTGATCAGAACGGTCTTCTGCTCAGACATTGAAGCGGAACAGGACCACGTCGCCGTCCTGCATCACGTATTCCTTGCCCTCGGAGCGGACCAGGCCCTTCTCTTTGGCGGCGGTCATGGAGCCGCCGCAGGCGTCCAGGTCCTCGAAGCCCACCACCTCGGCCCGGATGAAGCCGCGCTCGAAGTCGGTGTGGATCTTCCCGGCGGCCTTGGGGGCCTTGGTGCCCCGGGTGATGGTCCAGGCGCGGCACTCGTCCTCGCCGCAGGTCAGGTAGGAGATCAGGCCCAGCAGGGTGTAGCTGGCCTTGATGAGGCGGTCCAGGCCGGACTCGGCCACGCCCAGGTCCTCCAGGAAGATCGCGCGGTCCTCGGGGTCCATGGCGGCGATGTCGGCCTCGACGTTGGCGCAGATGGGGACCACCTGGGCCTGCTCCCCCTCGGCGGCCTTCAGGACCGCCTGGTAATAGGGGGCATCGTCGTGGTTTTTGAAGCCGTCCTCGTCCATGTTGGCGGCGAAGATGATGGGCTTCAGCGTGAGCAGGTCGGCGGTGGAGAGGATCTCCTTCTCCTCCTCGTCGCAGGGGTAGCTGCGGGCGGACTTGCCGTCGCCCAGCCAGGCCAGCAGGCCCTTGAAGACCTCGGCGGAGCGCAGGTATTTCTTGTCGCCCTTGGCGGCCTTGGTGTCCTTGTCGATGCGGCGCTCGACCATCTCCATGTCGGCCATGATGAGCTCGATGTCGATGATCTCGATGTCGCGGGCGGGGTCGCAGCCGCCCTCGACGTGGATGATGTTGGCGTCGTCGAAGCAGCGGACCACGTGGACGATGGCGTCGGTCTCCCGGATGTTGGCGAGGAACTTGTTGCCCAGGCCCTCGCCCTTGGAGGCCCCCTTCACCAGACCGGCGATGTCCACGAACTCGATGACGGCGGGGGTGGTCTTCTTGGGGTGGTAGATCTCGGCCAGCTTGTCCAGGCGGGCGTCCGGCACGGTGACCATGCCCACGTTGGGGTCGATGGTGCAGAAGGGATAGTTGGCAGACTCCGCGCCCGCGTTGGTGATGGCGTTAAAGAGGGTGCTCTTGCCCACGTTGGGCAGACCCACGATACCTAATTTCATTTTATCTTTTACCTGTCCGAAAACCCTTGATTTATCGGGGTTTTCGCCTTTCTTTAGATTTCT
>CAKTLJ010000030.1 GCA_934572535.1 uncultured Eubacteriales bacterium | reverse complement strand
TGTTACGTCAATTATAAAAATCGGCATTGCATTCTCTGGTAAAAGAACACGCATTGCTGCTGAAAGGCAAAACATCGGATAAATATCTTCGCTCAGCAGGCTGGCTATCATCCAAGTCAGCCTGCTGTTTCTTTGTCATCGCGCTTATTTCCTTGTTTATGCGGCGCAATTTCTGAGCTGTTCTTTGCGATAGGACCATCTGATGTAGGGGTATATCTGGTCGGAAGCACTTTTAATATACAGAATTCCATCCCACACAAATCCCAAAAGCCGAAAGCGGTACCTGAAACGAACAGGGCTGTCTCAGCATGATCGGAAAAATCATGTCGAGACAGCCCTGTTTTATTTTTTCGGGGCTGCCTGGATCAGGCAGCCCCGATGGGATACAATATTACAACATTACACTATTACAATATTACACTATCAGGCTTCCGCCAGGAACTTTTCCAGGCGGTCCATACCGGCCTTGATGTTCTCCTTGGAGACGGCAAAGGACCAGCGGAGGTAGTGCGGTGCGCCGAACCCGGTGCAGGGGACCAGCGCCACGAGGCCCTCCTTCAGGAAGACCTGGGCAAAGTCGTCCGCGTCCCGGATGAGGACGCCGTAGAGCGTCTTGCCGATGAGCTTCTCGATGTTCATGAGCATATAGAAGGTGGCCTGGGAGTGGACGGGGTGGACGCCCTCGATCTGGCTCATCCGCTCGTAGAGGTAGTTCCGGCGGTCCTCAAAGGTCTGGCGCATGATCTCCACCTCGGCCTGGGACCCGGCAAAGGCCTCCACCGAGGCGGCCTGGGCGATGGAGCAGGTGCCGGAGAGGGAGTGGCTGAAGTAGTTGGACATGACCTTGATGATCTCCTTGCTGGCGCAGGCAAAGCCGATCCGCCAGCCGGTCATGGCATAGGTCTTGGACGCGCCGTTGGCCAGGATGGTCCGGGCCTTGACCTCCTCCCCCAGGGAGGGGAAGGAGACGAACTCCTGGCCGTCAAAGACCAGCTTGCTGTACATCTCGTCGGCGATCACGTAGAGGTCCTCCTCCACGATGACCTGGGCGATGGCCTCCAGGTGCTCCCGGCTGTAGATCATGCCGGTGGGGTTGGAGGGGTTGTTGAGAATGATGGCCTTGGTCTTGGGGGTGATGGCCGCCCGCAGATGGTCGGGGGTCAGGTTGAAGCCGTCGGCCTCGGTGGTCTCCACCACCACGGGGACACCGCCCACCATCTTGATCAGCTCATAGTAGCTGACCCAGTAGGGCGCGGGCAGAATGACCTCGTCGCCGGGGTCCACCAGGGTCTTGAGCGCGGCGTAGAGGATGGGCTTGCCGCCGCCGCTGATGACCACCTCGTCGGTGGTATAATCCAAACCCCAGTCCTCCTTCATGCGCTGGCAGACCGCTTGGCGCAGCTCCAACGTACCGGCGGCTGGGGTGTATTTGGTCAGATCTTGTTCAATGGCTCGGACGCCCGCCTGCTTGATGTGTTCGGGGGTGGGAAAGTCCGGCTCTCCCACGCTAAAGCCGATGACGTCAATGCCCTCGGCGCGCATTTTCTTAAACTGCGTGTCGATGGCCATGGTGGTAGACGCTTGGACGGACCGCGCCAACGTAGATAATGCCTTCATAGTGCAAGGCCTCCTCTTTACATATAGATAATTTCTCTCCTGGTGAAACATTATAGTGACAAACTTGCAGATTTGCAATAGCGTAGTCTATAAAAATATCTTTTCTGAACTTTTTTTCTTTGGTGCTTTCAAAAAAGATCACAGCCCGGAACCTTTTGGGGTCCCGGGCTGCGGTTCAATCGGTCTTTTTTCTCCGCCGGTCGTGGTTCTTCTGGTAGAGATAATACAGGCCGTCGATGATGAGGTTTTCGTCGAACAGGATATCCCGCTTGCAGTGCTTGAGGATGGGGTCCGCGTTGCCGCCGGTCATGACCACGGTGGCCGCGGGACCGGCGGTCTCCTCCATCCGCTCGATCAGGCTGTCGATCATGCCGGCGTTGCCGTAGACCACCCCCGCCCGCATGGCGTCGATGGTGCTGCGGCCCATGATGGAGGCCGGCGCTTCGATGGAGATGTGGGGCAGCTCGGCCGCCCGGCCGGACAGAGCCTCCAGGGCGATGCGAACGCCGGGGGCGATGACGCAGCCCTCGTAGGTGTTCTTCCCCAGGTAGGAGAGGGTGGTGGCGGTCCCCAGGTCGATGACGATGATGGGAGCCGGGTACTTTTGCAGGGCGGCCACCGAGTAGGCCACGATGTCAGAGCCCAGCTGGTTGTGGATCTCCGCCAGGATGTTCATGCCGGTCTTCACGCCGGGGCCCATCACCATGGGCCGGACGCCGCAGAGCTGGCGGATGGCGTCGGCCATGGCCGCCGTCATGGGGGGGACCACGCTGGAGAGCACCGCCCCGGTGACCGAGCGCACGTTGGCCTGCTTCAGCCGGAACATATCCAGCACGTCGATGGCGATCTGGTCCGGGGTCTTGTTCTTATCCGTCTTGATGGACCCCCGGAACGTCAGCTCCCCCTCGGGGGTGAACAGCCCCATGGTGACGACTGTGTTGCCAATATCCACCGTAAAGATCATCCGTCCCACTCCTTCCCGCAGTTCACGCAGTTTCTACCCCATTATAAGAGAGCGGACGGAAAAAATCAATCGCTTCTTTTGCGCCCTCACAGGATGATGCAGATCAGGCCGCCGGAGCCCTCGTTGATGATCTTTTCCAGGGTCTGCTGCATCTTCTGGCGGGCGTCCTCGGGCATGTGCTTGAGCTTGGTGGCCAGGTCCTCGTTGATCAGCTCGTGGAAGGAGCGGCCGAAGATGTTGGACTGCCAGATCTTCCCCGGCTCCCCCTCAAACTCCTGTAAGAGGAAGTTCAGCATCTCCTCGGACTGCTTCTCGCTGCCCACGATGGGCGAGACCTCCGCCTGGATGTCCGCCCGGATCATGTGGATGGACGGCGCCTTGGCCCGCAGCCGGACCCCGTAGCGTCCCCCCTGCTTGATGATCTCCGGCTCCTCCAGCTCCAGCTCGTTGGAGTTCGGGATGACGATGCCGTAGCCAGTGGCCCGCACCTCCTCCATGGCGGCGGCCACCTTCTCATACTCGGCCTTCACGCCCGCCAGGTCCGCCAGCAGCGTCATCAGCGCCCCGTCGTCCTGGATGGGGAAGCCGGTCTGCTCCGAGATCGTCTCGTAGAAGAGCCGCCGGGGCAGCTCCAGGCGGGCGGCGCACCGGCCGCTGCCCAGCTGCATGGCCGTGACCGAAGCCGCGCTCAGCCGGGGGCAGCGCCCCATGGCCTCCACCACGGGCGCGACGTCCCGGATGCGGTGCAGCTCGCCCATGGACGCGCGGATGGCGTCGAAGACCTCCGTCTTGATGGGATGCGCCCCGGGCAGGGCCTCCACCCAGTCGGGCAGGAAGAGGTCCAGCTCCTCCAAGGGGAACTCGTAGAGGACGGAGCGGATGATCTCCGTCACCGCCCGCTGGCTCAGGGCCAGTCCGTTCACCGCCATGCACGTCACGTCGTATTTCTCCGCCAGCTCCCCCCGCAGGGTCTGGGTCTCGTCCGCGTCCGGGTGGGCGGAGTTGAGCAGGATCAGGAAGGGCTTGCCCAGCTCCTTCAGCTCGTGGACGACCCGCTCCTCGGCCTCCACATAGGCCGACCGGGAGAGGTCCGTGATGGAGCCGTCCGTAGTCACCACGACGCCGATGGTGGAGTGCTCGGCGATGACCTTGCGCGTGCCGATCTCCGCCGCCTCCGCCATGGGGATCTCCTCCGGGAACCAGGGGGTGCGGACCATCCGGGGCAGGTCGTCCTCCAGCTGCCCCACGGCCCCGGGGACCATGTAGCCCACGCAGTCGATGAGCCGAACGGAGAAGGCGCCGCCGCCCTCCATCTCGATCTCCACGGCCTCCTCCGGCACGAACTTCGGCTCGGCGGTCATGATCGTCCGGCCGGAGCCGCTCTGCGGCAGTTCGTCCCGGGCGCGGTCCCGGCGGTAGCCGTCCGGGATGTTGGGCAGGACCATGGTCTCCATGAAGCGCTTGATAAAGGTGGACTTCCCCGTCCGGGCCGGGCCCACCACGCCGATGTAAATATCCCCCGCGGTGCGGGTGGCGATGTCCTGGTAGATGGTATTCATAAAGCAGTTCTCCTCCGTCGGTGGTTCAGGTTACTTCATGTCTATGTGCCCCGTCCCCGGCGCAGACCAGGAGAGGTGGAAAAAAAAGCGGCGAATCCCCGGTCTTTCCCCCTCTGTTTTTGGGCAAATGTCCGAAAGAAATTTTTTCTAACCAGGATTTAACATTTTCTGTAGACAAATTTGTCATTTGCGATACAATTATGTTTGTATTGATATGCGCAAACCAAAGCACTGACGATCACAAAAGGAGATGAGTAGAACTGGGTATTTCCAATATCATCGCGCTACTCAGCGGCGTGGCTCTCTTCCTCTTCGGCATGTCCCTGATGGGGGACGGTCTGAAGAAGGTGGCGGGCAGCAAACTGGAGCTCGTGCTCTATAAACTTTCCGGCAGCCCCATCAAGGGCGTCCTGCTGGGCACCGGCGTCACCGCCATCATCCAATCCTCCTCCGCCACCTCAGTCATGGTGGTGGGCTTTGTCAACTCCGGCATGATGAAGGTCAAGCAGGCCATCGGCATCATCATGGGCGCCATCCTGGGCACCTCCGTCACCGGTTGGATCATCTGCCTCTCCTCTCTGGAGGGCGGCTCCGGCTGGGTCTCCCTGCTCTCCACCTCCACCCTCACCGGCATCGTGGCCGTGATCGGCATCATCCTGCGGATGTTTTCCAAGAAGCAGCTGAAAAACCACGTGGGCGATATCCTCATGGGCTTCGCGGTGCTGATGTTCGGCATGTCCGCCATGAGCGCCGCCGTGGCGCCGCTGCGGGAGAGCACCGCCTTCCTGGACCTGCTGACCACCTTCTCCAACCCCATCCTGGGGATCCTGGTGGGGATGCTCTTCACCTGCGTGCTGCAAAGCGCCTCCGCCGCCGTGGGTATCCTTCAGGCCCTGGCCGCCACCGGCGTCATCACCATGGCCGTGGCCTTCCCCCTCATCATGGGCATCGCCATCGGGGCCGCCATGCCCGTGCTGCTCTCCTCCCTGGGCTCCAACGTCAACGGCAAGCGGACCGCCTTTGTCTATCTGCTCATCGACGTGCTGGGCGTCATCATCTGGAGCATCCTGTTCTACGGCAGCAACGCCGTCCTGCACTTCTCCTTCCTGAACGCGACCATGAACACCGTGGCCATCGCCGCGCTGAACACCATCTTCCGCTTCGCCACCGTGCTCATCCTCACCCCCTTCATCGGCGTCATCGCCAAGCAGGTCTGCTCCCTCTTCAAGGACACCGAGGAGTCCGGCCGCGAGCAGGAGGACTTCGCCCGCCTGGAGGCCCTCTTCATCGAGCACCCCGCCGTGGCCATCGAGCACAGCCGGGAGGCCATCAACAACATGACCCTGGAGGCCAAGGCCAACCTCGAGGACGCCTTCTACCTCATCGGCAACTACAGCGAAAAGGCCTTCCAGTTCATCTCCCAGCGCGAGGACGTGGTGGACAAGTACGAGGACAAGCTGGGCAACTACCTCATCAAGATCACCAGCAAGGAGCTCACCGAGAGCCAGACCAAGGAGATCACCAAGTTCCTCCACACCATCGGCGACGTGGAGCGCATCTCCGACCACGCCATGAACATCGCCGAGTGCGCCAAGGAGATCCACGAGAAGGGCATCGTCTTCTCCGCCGCCGCCCAGGAGGAGCTGCGGATCATGTTCGAGGCCGTCAACGAGATCGCCCACAACACCTTCACCGCCTTCATCAACAGCGACCTGGAGCTGGCCTACCGCATCGAGCCGCTGGAGGACGTGGTGGATGACCTCTGCGACGAGATGAAGCTCCATCACGTGGACCGCCTCCAGCAGGGCATCTGCACCCTGCACCAGGGCTTCGTCTTCAACGACCTGCTCACCAACTACGAGCGCATCTCCGACCACTGCTCCAACATCGCCCTAGGCCTCATCGAGACCCAGTCCAGCGACTTCGACCCCCATGCCTACATCACCAGCCTGAAGGAAATGCGGGACCACAACTTCGACCAGTATTATAATGAGTACAGCAAGCGCTTCGCGCTGCCCAAGTAACGACACCCAGACCGTGGGTCCCGCCGGGGACCTGCGGTTTTTCTTTACTTTCCAAAGCTATTGTGGTAAAATTAGGATATCTTAACCAAAGGAGGCCCTTCCCCATGAACCTGGAAACCTTACAGAAGAACGTAGAAGCCAGAGGCTTCACCTACCGCTACTTCGACACCGCCGCCCAGGCCGCCGACTACCTGGTCGAGAGCATTTCCGGAAAGACCGTCGGCTTCGGCGGCTCCGTGACGCTCCTGGACATGGGCGTTTACGAGCGCTTGGAGGAGAAGAACGACGTGGCCTGGCACTGGAAGACCCCCGGCCCGGAGACCATGGCCAAGGCCTCCGCCGCCCAGGTCTACCTCACCAGCGTCAACGGCATTGCCGAGACCGGCGAGATCATCAACATCGACGGCACCGGCAACCGCGTCGCCGCCACCCTCTACGACCGGGAGAAGGTCTATCTCGTGGCCGGGGTCAACAAGGTGGCTGCCACCTATGAGGAGGCCCTCTGGCGCGCCCGGAACATCGCCGCTCCCCTGAACGCCCGCCGCCTGAAGCGCAAGACCCCCTGCGCCATGAAGGAAGAGATGAAGTGCTACGACTGCAAAAGTCCCGAGCGCGTCTGCAACGGCCTGACCGTCCTGTGGCGCAAGCTGGGCGGCGTGAAGGCCTGCGAGCTGGTCCTCATCGGCCAGGAGATGGGCTTCTGACCATCCGCCACAGAGCGCGGGACGAACGCCAACGGGAGGTGGACCCATGACCCGAACGAACTGCCTGGACTATCTGGAGGCGCGCGGCCCGCTCTCCTTTGCAGAGGCGCCCTTCTGCGTCGTTGACAGCCTCATCCTTTCGGTCTGCGCCTACGCCCCCTGGGAGGGCATCCTGCCCGGCCTCTCCGCGCGGGAGACCCTGCCCCTTCGCTGGGCGGTGGACCGGCTCCTCGCCCGCGACGGTTGGGACCACACCGGCGTGCTGATGGCGGACCAGATCCCCCGGCTGGTCCTTCGGGCCGCGGAAAGCCCCCGCTTCGCCCAGGTCCGCCTGGGCTGCCGCGAGAGCATCCTCGACGAGGAGAGCGGGACCCAGTTCGCCGCCTTCACCTGGTTCCTGCCGGACGGGACCCTCTACCTCTCCTTCCGGGGAACCGACGACTCCCTGGTGGGCTGGAAGGAGTGCTTCCGCATGGCCTTCACCTTCCCCATCCCCGCCCAGAAGCGGGCGGAGGCCTACCTGGCCCAGGTGGCGGCCCGGCACCCGGGCAAGCTCCGGCTGGGCGGACACTCCAAGGGCGGGAATCTCGCGGTGTGGGCCGCCGTCCACGCCCAGCCCATGGTGCGCCGCCGCATCCTCCGGGTGGACAGCCACGACGGGCCGGGGTTTCCGCGCGACCTCACCGGGACCCCCGCCTACCAGGCCCTGGCCAACCGCATCCACACCTTCGTCCCCCAGTCCTCCCTGGTGGGAGCCCTTCTGCACCAGGACAGGCACTGTCAGGTCATCCGCAGCCACGGCGCCGGGACGGTGGGGCAGCACGACCCCTTCTCCTGGGAGGTCGCGGGCGACCACTACCGCACCCTCCCCCACCGCTCGGCCTTCGGCCAACGCTCCGCCGAGGCCATCCACACCTGGCTGGCCGACATGCGCCCCCAGGAGCAGGAGGCGTTCGTCGAGGTCCTCTTCCACCTGCTGGCCGCCGGACACGCCAAGACCCTCAGCGACATCACCGCCGCCCTGGCGGACAATTCCCTGTCCATGGCCAAGGCCTACAAGGCCCTGGACCCGGTCACCCGCCGGGAGATGCGCAGCTATCTCCGGCGGCTGTTCGTGGCCCTGGGCGCGGTCAATCGGCCCCAGCCCGCACGGCCCAAACACCCCGGCCCCTTCCGCCGGAAAGGAAGTTGACGGATTTCGATTGACTTCTCTTACTTTATCTGGTATAATACCTAACAAAGTTAGTTATTCCCCACGGATACGGAAGGGATCGCACATGAATACGGCGTATGAAGAACTGGCCGCCGAGCTCCTTCGCCTGCACATCGGGATGCTGCAAGAGCCGGCCAAACAAAAGATTTCCAAAATGACCCGGGGCGAGATCTTCGTCCTGAACTACCTGGTCACGCACCAGAACCAGGCCCATCCCGCGGAGATCAGCCGGAGCATGGTCGTCTCCACCGCCCGCATCGCCGCGCTGCTGAGCCGTCTGGAGGAAAAGGAATACATCTCCCGCGTCCACGACCCCCTGGACAACCGTCAGGTCATCGTCACCCTGCTGCCCCGCGGGTTGGCGCTCATCGAGCGCATCCGGGGCGAGGTCATCGCCGCCGCGGCTCACATGCTGGAGCGCCTGGGACCTGAGGACGCCGGGGAATACATCCGCATCCAGAAAAAGATCCTATCGGGCATCCACATCCCATGATGATCGGCCCGCTGCCTTCGGGCAGCTGCTTTTTTTCTTTCCGCCCCGCTAACTTTACGGCCGAGACCGAATCTACTTTCAAGAGGTGAACCCCATGTCTAATCAGAATACAACACCATCCCTGCACGCCATCCTTCCATTCGGCACAGGGGTGCACTTTCCCAACCGGTCCACGATACAGAAGGTCTTCCAGGAGATGTCCTCCTCGGAGTACGTCCTCATGTGGCTGCTGTTCAAGCACGCCAAGGACACCGGCAGCGAGAAGATCTATTTGAAGGACCTGGCCCAGAGCCTGAACCTGCCCATGGGGCAGGTGTCCAACATCGCCCGCGACCTCCAGCGGAAGGGCTTCGTCCTGTGGACGCACGACGGAGACGGCCAGGAGGGCACCTACCTCCAGCTCACCGACAGCTCCCGGGACTCCGCCCAGGCCCAGCAGGCGCTGCTCACCGACTTCAACCAACGGGTCATGAAGGCCTTTGGCGAAGAAGAGTTCATTCAGCTCCTGGGCCAGATCGCACGGCTGGAATCCATCATGGAAGAGGAAGCCGAGAAAGCAGGTGACACCTATGAAACCCCAACTGCTTGAGGACTACGCCGCTCGCCAGGCGGCCCTGTGCATCCAGAACGACACCATCCCCGACGCCCTCTTCCGGGAGTACGGCGTGAACCGCGGCCTGCGCGACGAGAACGGCGTGGGCGTCCTCACGGGCCTGACCAAGATCTCCAACATCGTCTCCTTCCGCCACGAGCAGGGAAAGCGCATCCCCTGCGAGGGCGAGCTTTGGTACCGCAACTGCAACGTGAAGGACCTGGTCGGCGACCTTGGCCCCCAGGAGTTTGGCTTTGAGAAGGCCGCCTACCTCCTCCTCTTCGGCCAGCTGCCCGACGGAGGCGACCTGGACGAGTTTGCCGCCCAGCTCGGCTCCTGCCGGACGCTGCCCACCAACTTCACCCGGGACGTCATCATGAAGGCCCCCTCCCACGACATCATGAACTCCATGACCCGCAGCGTCCTCACCCTGGCCAACTACGACGACCGGGCGGCCCCCGGCGCCCTGGACAACAGCCTGCGCCAGTGCATCCGCCTCATCGCGGAGTTCCCCATGCTGGCGGTCTACGGCTACCACGCCTACAACCACTACGAAAACGACCAGAGCATGTACATCCACCGCCCGGACCCGAACCTGTCCACGGCGGAGGTCTTCCTCCAGCTCCTGCGGCCGGACAAGGTCTACACCCCCCTGGAGGCCAAGGCCCTGGACACCGCCCTCATCCTCCACATGGAGCACGGCGGCGGCAACAACTCCACCTTCACCACCCGGGTGGTGACCTCCTCGGGCGCGGATACCTACGCCACCACCGCCGCAGCCCTCTCCTCCCTGAAGGGACCCCGCCACGGCGGCGCCAACCTGAAGGTCATGGAGATGATGCGCGACCTGAAGACCCAGGTCCCCAACTGGGACAGCCGCTCCGCCGTGGAGGGCTACCTGCGCAAGCTCCTGAACAAGGAGGCCTTCGACCGCAGCGGCCTGATCTACGGCATGGGCCACGCGGTCTACTCCATCTCCGACCCCCGAGAGCAGGTGCTCAAGGACTTCGTCCGCGACCTGGCCCTGGACAAGGGACGGGAACGGGACCTGGCCCTCTACGAGACCATCGAGGAGCTGGCGCCTCTGCTCATCGCCGAGACCCGGCCCATCTTCAAGGGCGTCAGCCCCAACGTGGACTTCTACAGCGGATTCCTCTACGAAATGCTGGACATCCCCCTGGAGCTCTACACCCCCCTCTTCGCCGTCGCCCGCATCGCGGGCTGGAGCGCCCACCGCCTGGAAGAGCTGGTGGGAGCCGGCAAGATCATTCGTCCCGCCTACATGAGTATCCTTCGCTGATGGATCCCTCTTCTTTCTGACTCCTCCACATCCTTCTGTCTCCGGCCGCCGGAGACGAAGAAATGCCGCCCGACAAGGGGCGGCATTTTTTCTGTTTACGCCTGTTTCGGCGGCGCGGTGAGGAAGCTGTGCTTCATCCACCGCTCGCTGCGGTAGTAGAGGAAGAGCAGGATGCAGCAGACCACCCAGCCCACGGGGTAGCCCAGGGCCACGGGCAGCAGGGTCCCGAAGAGCCGGTAGGTCACAAAGAGGTAGAGCTGGCGGAAGGCCACGAAGGAGGCCAGCATGATGAGCGTGGGGCGGGTGGCGTCCCCCGCGCCGCGCAGGACCCCGGCGTAGATCTGGTTGAAGTTGCCGATGAGGTAGAAGGGCGAGATCACCCGGATGAAGTACGCGCCATAGGCCAGCATGGCCTCGTCCTGGTTGAACAGGGCGCAGAGGGGCCGGGCGAAGACCATCAGCGGCACGAGGATGACCAGGGTGGAGACCGTGGCCATCCCCATGGCCCATCGGCCGCCGGACCTGGCCCGCGCCCAGTTGCCCGCCCCCACGTTCTGCCCCACAAAGGTGGTGGCCGCCACCGACAGGGTGAGCATGGGCAGCAGGGCGAAGGCGTCGATCTTGTTGTACACAGCCCACCCGGCCATGCAGGAGGAGTCGAACCGGTTGACGTAGGACTGGACGAAGACGTTGGAGAAGGAGGTCACCGCCAGCTGGAGGGCCGAGGGCACGCCCACGACGAAGATCTTTCGCAGGATCCCCCTGTCCAGGCGCATCCCCCGCCAGACGATGCGGTAGCAGCCGTCGCTCCGGGTGAGGACCACCAGGACCAGCAGGGCCGAGACCCCCTGGCTCAGCACCGTCGCGATGGCCGCCCCGGCAATGCCCCACTGAAGCCCCGCCACGAACAGCAGGTCCAGGACGGTGTTCAGGCAGGCGGAGAAGATGAGGAAGTACAGGGGCCGCCGGGAGTCCCCCACCGCCCGGAGAATGCCCGAGCCAAGGTTGTAGAGCATCAAGCCCGACACCCCGGCAAAGTAGATGCGCAGGTAGGTGGCCGCCTCGTTGTACACGTCCGCCGGGGTGGACATCAGGTCGAGCATGAAGGGGACCATCGCGATCCCCACCACCGTGAACAGAAGGCACATGGCCAGCACCAGCAGCAGGCTGGTCTGGACGGCCTTGCCCACCCGCTCCTCCTCCTTCGCCCCGTAGAGCAGGGAGATCACCACGCCGATCCCGGCGGAGAGCCCCAGGAAGAGGCCGATGAGGGTGTTGATGATGTTGTTCACCGACCCCACGGCGGCCAGGGCGGCCTTGCCCACGAAGTTGCCCACCACGATGCTGTCCACGGTGTTGTAGCACTGCTGGAAGAAGTTCCCCGCCAGCAGCGGCAGGGAGAAGAGGAGGAGCTGCCGCACGATGCTGCCCTCGGTCATCCGTATATCCCGTTGTTTCCCCAGAGCCGACATACCTGCCCCTCCTCACGCGCGTAAATCGTTTCAGTCCTTCTATTCTACACCAGCTGTCAACCGCCCGCCACAAGGCCCTTTCCCTGCTTTTCTTTTTCTGGTATACTGGATAAACAGAAACAGAACACCCCAACGAGGTGAAATGATATGAAACGACTTGTCATCGGCATCCTGGCCCACGTGGACGCGGGCAAGACCACCCTGTCCGAGGCCCTGCTCTACGCCGCCGGGACCATCCAGAAGCTGGGCCGGGTGGACCACCGGGATTCCTATCTGGACACCCACGCCCTGGAGCGCGCCAGGGGCATCACCATCTTCTCCAAGCAGGCTGTCTTCGAGACGCCCGACCTGTCCGTGACCCTCCTCGACACCCCGGGCCACGTGGACTTCTCCGCCGAGATGGAGCGGACCCTCCAGGTCCTGGACTACGCCATTCTGGTCATCAGCGGCACCGACGGGGTCCAGGCCCACACCGAGACCCTCTGGCGGCTCCTCCGCCGGAACCAGATCCCCACCTTTGTCTTCGTCACCAAGATGGACCTGCCCACGGCGAGCCATGACCTGCTCATGAACGACCTGCGCAAGCATCTGGACGAGGGCTGCGTGGACTTCTCCCACCGGGGCGACGACTGGATGGAGAGCATCGCCCTGCGCGAGGAGGCGCTGCTGGACAAGTATTTGGAGGAAGGCAGCCTCTCCCCCCGGGACATCTCCGGCCTCATCCGCCTCGGCAGGCTCTTCCCCGTCTTCTTCGGGGCCGCGCTGAAGCTGGAGGGGGTGGAGGCCTTCCTGCAAGGGCTGGGCGAATACACGGAGGCGCCCGTCTACCCCGACGCCTTCGGCGCGCGGGTCTTCAAGATCGCCCGGGACCCCCAGGGCGGGCGCTTGACCTATCTGAAGCTCACCGGCGGCAGCCTCAAGGTCCGCACCCCCCTTCCCTACTACCCCCTCCGCGGCGAGGAGCCGCTGGAGGAGAAGGTCACCCAGCTGCGGCTCTACTCCGGGGTCAAGTTCGAGCCAGCCGAGACCGCCCAGGCCGGTCAGGTCTGCGCCGTGCTGGGCCTGAGCCAGACCTATCCCGGCCAGGGGCTGGGGGCGGAGTCCCCCGCCGCGCCGCCCCTGCTGGAGCCCGTGCTCACCTACCGTCTGGTCCTTCCCCCCGGCTGCGACCCCCAGGCGATGCTCCCCAAGCTGCGGCTTCTGGAGGAGGAGGAGCCGCAGCTGCATCTCGTGTGGGACGAGCGCCTGCGGGAGATCCACGCCCGGCTCATGGGCCAGGTCCAGATCGAGGTCCTGAAAAGCCTCATCGCGGAGCGCTTCGACGTGGATGTGACGGTGGACGCCGGGCGCATCCTCTACAAGGAGACCATCGCCGCGCCCGTGGAGGGCGTGGGCCACTTCGAGCCGCTGCGCCACTACGCCGAGGCCCACTTCCTCCTCGAACCCCTGCCGCAGGGGTCCGGGCTGGTCTTCGATACCCGGTGCAGCGAGGACCTGCTGGACCGGAACTGGCAGCACCTCATCCTCACCCATCTGGAGGAAAAGACCCACCTGGGCGTCCTGACCGGCTCCCCCATCACCGACCTGCGCATCACCCTCATGTCCGGCCGCGCCCACCTGAAGCACACCGAGGGGGGCGACTTCCGCCAGGCCACCTACCGCGGCGTCCGCCAGGGGCTGATGCAGGCCAAGAGCGTCCTGCTCGAACCGTGGTACGAGTTCAGGCTGGACCTGCCCGCCGAGCAGCTGGGCCGGGCCATCAGCGACCTGCAAGCCATGTCCGCCACCTTCGCCTCGCCGGAGAGCGACGGGGTCTGGGCCACGATCAGCGGCACGGCGCCCGTCTCCGCCATGAAGGACTACCCCCTGGAGGTGGCCTCCTACACCCGGGGGCGCGGCCGCTTCGCCTGCTCCTTCCACGGCTACGCCCCCTGCCACAACGAAAAGCAGGTGGTCGCCGAGATCGGCTACCAGCCGGAGCGAGACCTGGACAACACCCCCGATTCCGTCTTCTGCGCCCACGGCGCGGGCTTTTCGGTGAAGTGGGACCAGGTCCCCGAATACATGCACCTGGAAAGCTGTCTCCGCCCGGAGAAGCAGGACGACACGCCCCAGGTCCCCCGGGTCTACACCCGCAACCTGGACATCGACGAGAAGGAGCTGGAGGCCATCTTCGAGCGGGAGTTCGGCCCGAACAAGCGGCGCGAGTATCAGTTCCTGAACCAGAAGCCCGCCCCCGCGCCCCTGCGGACCATCGCCCCGCCCAAGCAGCAGTACCTCATCGTGGACGGCTACAACATGATCTTCGCCTGGGAGGCGCTGAAGGAGATCGCCCGGGACAACCTGGACGCCGCCCGCCAGCGCCTGCTGGACATTCTGAGCAACTACCAGGGCTATAAAAAGTGCCGCCTGGTGGTGGTCTTCGACGGCTACAAGAAGAAGGGCAACGCGGGCAGCAAGGCGGACTACCACGGCCTGCACGTGGTCTACACCAAGCAGGATGAGACCGGCGATATGTACATCGAAAAGCTCCTCCACGACATCGGCCGGAACTACGCCGTCCGGGTGGCCACCTCCGACGGGCTCATCCAGCTCTCTGCCCTTCGGGCCGGCGTTCTGCGCGTCTCCGCCCAGGAGCTGTGGCGCGAGGTGGAATGGGTCGGCCAGCAGATCGACGAGATGGTCCGGGCGCTCAACCGCAAGGGGCGCTTGGACAAGAAGCCCTGACCGCGCAAAGCGGGAACGGCATCTTCCCTGCCGTTCCCGCAAATGGACCTTCTGTCTTCGACCCCCGACCCGCGTGGTCGGGGGGCGCTTTTCATGGGCCTTGCTCCGGGCCAAGGAGCACCGGCTGGAGCTGTCGG
The DNA here is from genome assembly GCA_934572535.1 of uncultured Eubacteriales bacterium. Taxonomy (GTDB): domain Bacteria; phylum Bacillota; class Clostridia; order Oscillospirales; family Oscillospiraceae; genus Evtepia. Next base: position 2,992 of record CAKTLJ010000030.1, on the reverse strand, counting down.
CCCTCCAGCGCGGCGGCGATGGTCTCGGTGACCCGGCTGAGATCGGCCACCAGAGAGGTGGGCTTTCCCTCCGGGTCGTCCTGCCGGAAGGGGACGAAATAGTAGTGCTTCCGGCAGAGCAGCTCGGCGAGGTTCCGCCCGGCGCCCGCCAGGCCGTCGTTGGTGGACACCGCCACCACCACCGGGCGGCCGTTGCGCAGGTGGGCCTTGGCGGCCATGGTCACCGCCGTGTCGGCGATCCCCGCCGCCAGCTTGGCCAGGGTGTTCCCCGTGCAGGGGGCGATGACCAGCACATCCAGCAGCCCCTGGGGGCCGATGGGCTCCGCCGCCCGGACGCTGTCGATGATCCCCCGGCCGCAGATCTCCAGGATCCTGGCCCGCCAGTCCTCCGCCCGGCCAAAGCGGGTGGTGGTGGCCGCCGCCGTCTCCGACAGGATGGGGACAATCCGCGGATAGCGGGCTGCGGTCTCCGCCAGGACGGCCATGGTCCGCTCCCATGTACAAAAGGAACCGGTGAGGGCAAACCCCACCCTGATCTCATCCATCATTTCCTTCCTCCAATTCCCACAAAATGTGATACACCGCGTCCCGGATGGCCATGGCCGCCGTCACCGGAGCCGTCCGCCCGGGCAGGCCGGGGGCGTGCAGGACCCGTAAGCCCAGGGCCTCGGCCTTCTCCCGGTCCACGCCGCCAGGGGCGGAGGCCAGGTCCAGGAGCACGGTCTCGGGGTTCACCCAGTCCAGGCGGCGGCTGTCCAGCACCTGGGCCGGGATGGTGTTGACCACGAGCTGGAAGCCGCCCAGCTCGCAGGAGAGCCGCTCCAATCGGATGCTCTCGTAGTGATAGGCCGCCGCCCAGGCCAGGTCCTCGTAGCGGCTGGCCGCCACGGTCACTTTGGCCCCCATGGCCCGCATCCGGTGGGCGGTGAGCTTCCCCACCCGGCCAAAGCCCAGCACGAGGACCCGGGCGCTGTGGAGCGTGAAGGGCAGCTCCTCCATGGCCAGCTGCACCGCCCCTTCTGCGGTGGGCACGGCGTTGGCCACCATGCACTCCTCGCGGGCGTAGTAGTCAAAGACGCGCAGGCCGCGCCGCGCGCCCTCGCTCCAGAGCGCCTGGGGCACCAGGCCGCCGCAGAGGATCTGGCCCGGCTCCAGCCGGTCCAGCAGGTCCGACAGTGCCAGCGGTCCCCGGCTCAGGGGCGTGTGCAGGATCCCCGCCGTTCGGATGACCGGCAGGGGGAGTATGACGCAGTGCGCCAGCGCCAGCCCAGGACCAAGCGGCTCCGTCGCCAGGCCCTCGCATTCCAGCCCGGCAATGTGGACGGTGTGTCCGTCCTCCCGGAGCAGCCTTGCCAAGGCCCGCTGGCGCTGGTCGCCGCCTACCACCCATAGGTTCCAGTCCCGTTCCATCTCTTCCATGCAAAACCACCTTCCTCCGCGCTATCCTATGCGGTGGAAGGCGGGTCGGTGACGAAGGACGGTCGGGCGTGCCTGAACCTGCCCGTTCAGGCGCGCCCGACCGTCTCCCCGCTCAGATCTCCCTTCGCTTTAAGCCGTGGTTTATCGCAACCGCCCCGCCCGATACCAGGACCCGGCAGAGAAGCACGATCATAAACGCAGCGGAAAACGGATCGCTGAGCTGTTCCCCCAGCAAGGTCGTTGTAACGACGCTGAGCAAAGAGCCTGCTACCCCGGCTGTAAGATAGAGCAAATACGCCGTATCACATGCGCCGAAATACATGCTCACAATATCACAGGGCAGGAAGCCCACGATCCGTGTGATAAAGCAGGCAAAAAAGGCATTCTTCTTCTGATACTGCGCGACCTGCTCTGCTTTGGGATACTTTTGACAAATCTCCTCCACCGCCTCTTTCCCCGAATATTTCCCGATCCAATATGGGACCGTGAGCGCAATGGCCAGGCCCGCTGCACTGATGAAAACCGCAGCGATGGGCGGAAACAGGATCCCGCTGGTAAGATACAGAAGGGAGATCGGAAATACAACCGTCAGGCTCTTGAGCGCGAAAAGGGAAAGCAATATCCCCGCGGCAAGGATCCCGTTTTCAGGCGTGTATCGGAGAATGGTATTCACCGACAGCGGTTCCTTGGCGCTTTTTATGACCGCAGTGACCAGGATCCCCATAACAGCAATGGCTGCCATCGGGATGAACTTCTTCGTATTCTTCATCTCACATCCCCCTCATCCACACTAGGTTCACTTGACAACGCAACAAAAATCGAAGGCTTCCCTTAAAAAATGAGGACATTTTTAAGGGAAGGCCTTCTGCATGAAACCATATCCAGAACGGATCTGACACAGGGACCAACGCCCTGCGGGCCGCGGATACAGGCTCGCACTATTTCATTTGGACCAGGCAGCGCTTCTTATAGAAGGCGATCCCGTAGCAGCGGATGGAATCATAGTCCTCTTCGAACTCCCTCGCGTACTGCCGGTCCTCGATCTGTTGGAGGGCGGCTGCGCAGTCCGCAGGCATTGCGGTTTGCGCGCGGGAATACTTCGCCTCAAAGATAGCGACCTGATTTCCCTCCGCGTCAAGGACCACCACATCGCTGCGGCCCTCGCCGTGCTCCCGGTTCGACTCCACGGAATATCCCGCCCCGGTGAAGATCCCGGCCAGGAAGGCGTGGTAAAAGTCCTCCCTATAGTCATGGTAGCTGATGGTCCTGCGCAGGAGCTTGCTCATCTCTTCCGTCAAAGTCTCTGCATCGCCGGACCAAACGGCGCGGAACAAGGCCTTCCGGTTCCAGGTCTGGGCGCTCTCGGCGAACCACTTCTGGATGGTCGTCTCGAAGATCTCCCGGATCTCCGCATTGGGGATCGTCAGGGCAGAAAACGTTTCTGGAAGTGGGTCCGAGAGTGCCTCCTCCCGCGCCTGGGTCAGGTAGCCGGTCAGGTAGAGGATGCTCCACAGATTGTCTTCCGAGGAGTGCAGGTAGTCATAGGTCAGGTCCTCTTCGACCTGCTGAAGGA
>CAKTLJ010000029.1 GCA_934572535.1 uncultured Eubacteriales bacterium | reverse complement strand
AAAGAAAAATCCTGAAAAACGCTGTATTACCAACGCTTTTCAGGATTCAGAAAACACTAAATATTTATTCCCACTCGATGGTGCCGGTGGGCTTGGGGGTCAGGTCGTAGACGACGCGGCAGATGCCGGGTACCTCGCTGACGATGCGGGAGACGATACGGCCCAGAACGGCATAGGGGATCTCCTCGATGGTGGCGGTCATGGCATCGGTGGTGTTCACGGCGCGGATGATGGCAAACCACTCGTCCGCGCGCTTATTGCCGCGGACGCCAACGGTCTTCATGTCAGGCACCGCCGTGAAATACTGCCAGACCTTACCGGCCAGGCCAGCCTTGTCGAACTCGTCCCGCAGGATGGCGTCGGACTCGCGCAGGGCCTCCAGGCGGTCCCGCGTGATCGCGCCCAGGCAGCGGACGCCCAGGCCGGGGCCGGGGAAGGGCTGACGGTAGACCATGCTGTGGGGCAGGCCCAGCGCCTCGCCCACCACGCGGACCTCGTCCTTGAACAGCAGCCGCACAGGCTCGACCAGCTCAAATTGCAGGTCCTCCGGCAGACCGCCCACGTTGTGGTGCGCCTTCACGCCGTCGCTTTCCAGAATGTCAGGATAGATGGTGCCCTGGGCCAGGAACTCAATGCCCTCCTGCTTGCGCGCCTCCTCCTCAAAGACCCGGATGAACTCCGCGCCGATGATCTTGCGCTTGGTCTCGGGATCGCTGACACCGGCCAGCTTGTCCAGGAAGCGATCCACCGCGTCCACGTAGATGAGGTTCGCGTTCATCTGGTTGCGGAAGACCTCGACCACCTGCTCCGGCTCGCCCTTGCGCAGCAGGCCGTGATTCACGTGGACGCAAACCAGCTGCTGGCCAATGGCCTTGATCAGCAGGGCCGCAACGACGGAAGAGTCCACGCCGCCGGACAGGGCCAGCAGGACCTTTTTGTTACCGACCTGCTTCTGGATAGCCGCCACCTGCTCTGCGATGAAGGCCTCCGCCAGCGCGGGGGTCGTGATACGAATCATGTTTTCGGGACGCATATTGTCTGCCATATTCATTCCTCCCTATATCTATAGCTATCTCAAACGAGATCACTTGCCGCGGATATTATACCACAAACCACCGCGCGAGTGGTAGAGGTTTTTGCAATGATTGAAAAATTTCTTTCAGCCTGGCGCGGGGGCCTCTCTTCGCGGCGGGGCGCGTTTTGCGGCGGGAAATTTGAATTTCTGCCGTCAAATCCCCGGGGTCGCTTCCTGGTTTCCCTCCCCTCCTTCCGAGCGTGCGGCTGCGCCGCGCCGCCTTCCAAGCGCTTGAACTCTGGCCGCGCAGGGGGACAAAATCAGCGAAACACCAGCGTTTTCAAGGCTTTCTGACCTTGCCCCTATTATAACCTGATCGTCGATGCGCCGAACGATTCCAGTTGCTTTCATATTGAAATGCCTCCTGTGCTTTCTTTCTTGAACAGGTCTAGTATTTGCCGGCCTTCTTTTTCCTATGCAGACCGGAAAAGCTGGGAGATGTTGGCGGTGCACACGCCGCCCTCAAACGGCCCCGGCAAAATTGGCACAAAGTCTGCCAAATTCGTTGATGCTCCCCTTCCCCTGTCGTATAATGGGGAAAACGCCGGAGGTGTGACTATGTTTGCGGAACGATTGGACGCGCTGATGAATATTGCCGAGGTCTCCAACAGCCAGCTGGGGCGGGAGATCAACATGAATCCCTCCCACATCGGGCGGCTTCGCTCGGGCACGAGACCGCTGCCGAAGCGGCACGAATTCCTGCCGCCCCTGTGCAGCTATCTGGCGGCGCACATCCAAAAGGACTACCAGCGCACGGCCCTGCAACGGCTCATCGGCATCAGCAGCACCGCCGCGACCTCGCCCGAGGGCATGGCCCTGCACCTGGAGCACTGGCTCTCCGCGCGGGAGACGGACACCGGCGCGGTCACGGGGCGGCTGATCTCCGGCTTTTCGCAGCTGGCGGCCCACCCCCGCGCCCTCCCGGCGGACCGCACCGCCGCAGAGGCAGCGCCCCAAACATACGCCGCCTATCTCTACGGCAACGACGGCAAGCGCAAGGCGGTGGAGCAGTTCTTCCTCATGATCTTGCAGGAGGAGACGCCCCAAACGCTGCTGCTCTTCTCTGACGAAAACATGGCCTGGCTCTATGAGGACCCGGGCTTTGCCGCGCGCTGGGCGGACCTGTTCACCCAGGTGCTGCGCAAGGGCAACCGCGTGCGCATCATCCACACCGTCTCCCGCGACATGAACGAGATGATCGAGGCCGTGACCAAGTGGGTGCCGATCTATATGACCGGCGCGGTGGAGCCGTACTGCTACCCCCGCCTGCGGGACGGCCTGTTCCAGCGCACCCTCTTCCTCGCGCCCAACACCGCCGCCATCCTCTCCTCCTCCGTGCAGCAGGCCACCGACGGGATGCTGAACCTCTTCCTCACAGACCGCGCGGCCATCGACGCGCTGGTGAAGGAGTACGAGCGCTACTTCGCCCTCTGCCGCCCGCTGATGCGGGTCTACACCCAGCGGGACCTCCAGGCGTTCGGCAAGGCCTGCGACGCGCTGATGCGCGCCGAGGCGAACGCCTGTCTGCTGTGCGCCATGCCGCCGCTGTTCGCCATGCCGGAGGCGCTGGTGCGCCAGCTGGCGGAGCAGCACGGGGATGAGACGCTGCTCCGGCTCTGGAAGCGGGACCTGGCCCGCTTCCGGCGGAACATCAAGCGGCGGACGCTGACCCTGACCCTGCTCGACCCCGAGCTTGCCGCGGGCGCGCCGGAGCTCCTGCTCCCGCTGGCCGTGGGCCGCGACGGCGCCTGCGTCCTCCCCTGCACAACGGCACAGTATGCCCAGCACATCGCGCGGCTGCGGAAGCTGGAGGCGCAGTACGAGAATCTGCATCTGCGCTTTCGCAGCGATGTGGTCAGAAATACCGTGCTCTACGTCAAGGAGGACACCGGCGTCGTCATGGCGAAGGTGAATCCGCCCATGTCCGCCTTCGTCTTCAACGACCCCAGCATGATCAACGCCTTCTGGGACTACCTCGCGCCGTGAGGGGCGGTTCGCCGAGGCGGAGATCCTTGCGGGCGGCTAAAGCTTCAGGATGAAATGGCTCTTGTGAAAGTCCAGCAGCCCCTCCCGGCGCAGCTTCCCCAGCTCAAACGAAAGCCCGCTGCGCTCCACCGCGAGGTAATCCGCCAGCTGCTGCCGGGAAAACGGAATGTCAAACTCATAGCTTCCGAGGTGCTGCGCCTCCGCAGACAGGTAGGACAGCAGCTTTTCCCGGGTGGTGCGCTGCCCCATGTGCAGGAGCTTTTCGCCGAAGCGCAGGTTCTTCTCCGCAAGCTCCCCCAGGAGGTTGCGGATGATCCGGCTGTGGTGCACGCAGGCCGAGGAGCACACCGTCAGGATCCTCTTGACGCGCAGAAACAGCACCGTGACCGGCGTTTCCGACACGACGCTCACGTTCAGCACGGACCCCGGCGCGCAGGCAAAGGCGGCGGCAAAGGTCTGGCCCGGACCGGCCTTGGAAAGAATATTCCGGTTCCCCCAAATATCCTCCTGCATCACCAGGACGCTTCCCGACAGGACAAGCCCGATCGACTCCGCCGTATCTCCGGCGCGCAGCAGAAAGGCTTCCCGCGGGAAGCGCTCTTTTTTTGCCCCGAGACAGGCGAGAATGGCGGTCAGCTCCTCCTCCGAAACGCCGGAAAAGAGCGGAGACGAGCGGATCACTGGCAAAAAATCATTCATGATCGTTCCCTTTCGTTGAAAATTCAACCGACTTGTTGCTTTTATTATACTACAATGGGGCCAGAAACACAAGGAGGGGTCGATATGAAACGACGCATCATCGAAATCGACCAGGCGCTCTGCAACGGCTGCGGCGACTGCGCCGCCGCCTGCCACGAGGGCGCGATCGCCATGGTGGACGGCAAGGCGAGGCTGACGCGGGACGACTACTGCGACGGTCTGGGCGACTGCCTGCCCGTATGTCCCACCGGCGCGATCACCTTCGTGGAGCGGGAAGCCGCCGCCTATGATGAGGCTGCGGTCCTGGCAAACAAGCAGAAGACCGCCCACGCGGCGGGCATGGCGCTGCCATGCGGCTGCCCCGGAACGAACGCGCGGCGCATCGAGCGGGCGGCGGGCGAGGACAGCGCCCCGGTGGAACGGGTCAGCTGCCTGGCGCAGTGGCCGGTGCAGATCAAGCTGGTCCCCGCCAACGCGCCGTATTTTGACGGCGCGAGCCTGCTCATCGCCGCCGACTGCACGGCCTTCGCCTACGCCGCCTTCCACGAGCGGTTCATGCGGGGGCGCGTCACCCTGGTCGGCTGCCCCAAGCTGGACGGCGTGGACTACACCGCAAAGCTCACGGAGATCCTCCGGGCGAACGACATCCAGAGCGTCACCGTCGCCCGGATGGAGGTCCCCTGCTGCGGCGGGCTGGAACACGCGGCAAGGATGGCGCTCCAAAACAGCGGCAAGCTGATCCCGTGGCAGGTCGTGACCATTTCCACGGGCGGAACCATACGCAACGAAAGAAAGTGAGGTTTTCAAATGGATCAGAAAATGTTTTGCTTCCAATGTGAACAGACGGCAGGCTGCACCGGCTGCACCAAGAAGGTCGGCGTCTGCGGCAAGACCGCCGACGTGGCGAAGCTCCAGGACGAGCTGACCGGGGCGCTCATCGGCCTGGCGAGAGCGGGCGACGCGCGGGCGACCGAGGACACCTGGCGGCTGGTGATCGAGGGCCTGTTCACCACCGTCACCAACGTCAGCTTCCACGAAGAGACCGTGCAGGTCCTGACCCGGCGGGTCCGCGCGGAGAAGGCGCGGCTGGCAACCGGCGAAACGCCGGAGGACTACGACATGGAGCGGCTTTGGGCCGCCCAGGAGGACGTGCGCTGTCTCAAGTCCCTCATCCTCTTCGGGGTGCGGGGCATGGCGGCCTATGCCTACCACGCCCTGATGCTGGGCTACCGCGACGACGGCGTGGACCGCTTCTTCGGCAAGGCCCTCGCCGCCGTGGGCGAGGACTGGGGCATGGAGGAGCTGCTGCCCATCGTCATGGAGGTGGGCGAGCAGAACCTGCGCTGCATGGCGCTGCTGGACCAGGCCAACACCGAGAGCTACGGCACGCCCACCCCCACCACCGTCCCCCTGGGCGTGGAGAAGGGGCCGTTCATCGTCATCACCGGCCATGACCTGCACGACCTCAAGCTCCTGCTGGAGCAGACCGAGGGCAAGGGCGTGAACATCTACACCCACGGGGAGATGCTGCCCGCCCACGGCTACCCCGAACTGAAACAGTACCCCCACCTCAAGGGCAACTTCGGCACGGCCTGGCAGAACCAGCAGCGGGAGTTTGCCGACCTCCCCGCCCCGATCCTCTTTACCACCAACTGCCTCATGCCCCCGAAGGCAAGCTATGCCGACCGGGTGTTCACCACGGCAGTGGTCTCCTACCCCGAGATGACCCACATCGGCGAGGACAAGGACTTTACTCCCCTCATCGAAAAGGCCCTGGCGCTGGGCGGCTACGCCGAGGACCAGGCGATGACCGGCCTCAACGGCGGCAGCAGCGTCACGACCGGCTTCGGCCACGGCGCCGTGCTGGGCGTGGCCGACCAGGTGGTCGAGGCGGTGAAGGCCGGGGCCGTGCGGCACTTCTTCCTCGTCGGCGGCTGCGACGGCGCGCGGCCCGGCCGCAACTACTACACGGACTTCGTGCGGAAAGCGCCGTCCGACACCGTCGTGCTGACCCTCGCCTGCGGCAAGTTCCGCTTCAACGACCTGGACCTCGGCACCATCGGCGGTCTGCCGCGCCTGCTGGACCTCGGTCAGTGCAACGACGCCTACGGCGCGGTGAAGGTCGCGCTGGCGCTGGCGGAGGCCTTCGAGTGCGGGGTCAACGACCTGCCGCTGTCCCTGGTGCTCTCCTGGTACGAGCAGAAGGCGGTCTGCATCCTGCTGACGCTGCTGTACCTGGGCATCAAAAACATCCGCCTCGGCCCCACCCTTCCCGCCTTCCTCTCCCCCAACGTCCTGACCTACCTCGTGGAGAACTTCGGCATCGCGCCGCTCTCCACGCCGGAGGAGGACCTGGCACACTTCTTGCAGTAACGAACGACGCCTTCCGGCAAAAACGCCTCCCCGCCGAAATCGGCGGGGAGGCGTTCTCAGCGTCTGTTGTGCTGCCGCACCTTATGTATCCGTTGGCGCATAGCGCTTTTTATAGCCCTCGCCCCAGGACTGCATGGAGTCCAGAATGGGTTTCAGGCTCTTGCCCAGTTCCGTCAGCGAGTATTCCACCTTCGGCGGGACTTCGGCATAGACCTCGCGATGGACAAGGCCGCTTTGCTCCATGGCCCGGAGCTGGGCGGTCAAGACCTTCTGGGACACATTGCCCACGGACTTTTTGAGTTCTCCGAACCGCTTCGTCCCCGGCATCAGGTCCCGCAGGATCAGCACCTTCCACTTGTCCCCGATGAGGGTCAGGGTGGTCTCCACCGGGCAGGCGGGCAGTTCTTTGACGGCAGTGTTTTCCATAACGACCTCCAATGGTTTCCTTTTGGTACCTACGGCACAATATTGTGCTTACTTTACGCTTGGGCGCTACGGTGCTATTATAATGCCAACGAAAGAAAAGCACAAGCTTTCGGCGCAAAAAACATCTTGGAGGTACTTATCATGAACAAAGTCGTAGAATTTCTGAATGCCAACCCCGTGCAGTATCTGGCCACCGTCGGTCGCGACGGCAAGGCCAAGTGCCGCCCCTTCATGTTCGCGGGCGAGCTGGACGGCAAGCTCTGGTTCTGCACCAACAACACCAAGGATGTCTACCAGGACATGCAGGCAAACCCGGAGATCGAGATCTCCGTTTCCAGCCCGGCGTACGCATGGATCCGCCTGCACGGCAAGGCTGTGTTTGAGAACAACAGGGCCGCCAAGGAGATGTGCATCCAGAACCCCATCGTGAAGGGGCAGTACGGCGAGGCCAGCAACCCCATCTTCGAGGTCTTCTACCTGGACAACGCACACGGCGTCATCGCCGACTTCTCCGGCAACCCTCCCTACGAATTCTAAGGTGCGACCAGCGCAGCAGTCCCGCCGAAGGTGAGACTGCTGCGACTTTTATCAAAAGGCGGGACCCATATGAAGCAAACAGAACGGCGGCGCTTTCTCCTCCAGGCACTTTTGAGGGAAAGTCCTGGCTCCCAACCCATGAACCTCCCGCAGGACGCGGACAGCCAACGCCAGCTGCTGCGGGGGCTGATGAATCTTCGCGCGCCGCGGCGCGTCGGCGCGGACTTCCTGCGCATCCAGGACGCATATCTGCAAGCCGAAACCGCCTCCAAGGGCATCACCGATATTGGCGACCTGACGCCTGTTCAGCCGGGGCTGTATCTCTGGCAGGGGGACATCACCACCCTCCGCTGCGACGCCATCGTGAACGCGGCAAACGCCGGCATGACCGGCTGCTACATCCCCAACCATCGCTGCATCGACAACGCCATCCACACCTTTGCGGGCGTGGAGCTGCGGCTTGCCTGCGGGGCGCTGATGGCGCGGCAGGGCGCTCCCGAACCCACCGGCCGGGCGAAAATCACCCCGGCCTTCAACCTCCCCTGCCGGTATGTGCTGCACACCGTCGGCCCCATCGTCGAGGGGCGGGTCACGAAGCGCGACGAGGACCTGCTGGCTTCCTGCTACCGGTCCTGTTTCGCGTTGGCAGCGGAGCACGGTCTGGAAAGTGTGGCGTTCTGCTGCATCTCCACGGGAGAGTTCCACTTCCCCAACGAGTTGGCGGCGGAGATCGCCATAGCAGCGGTCAAGGCATGTATGACGAAGCAAACCAGCGTAAGGAAGGTGATCTTCAATGTTTTCAAGGCGCAGGACAGCGCCATCTACGAACGGTTACTTGGCGCAGCTGGAACGGTTAAACACCGCCCTGCGGGACTGTGACGCCGTGATCGTCGGCGCCGGGTCCGGCCTGTCCACGGCGGCGGGATTTTCCTACACCGGCGAACGGTTCGAACGGCACTTCTCTGATTTCGCGGCAAAGTACGGCTTTCACGATATGTACTCCGGCGGGTTCTGGCCCTTCCCTACCCAGGAAGAATTTTGGGCGTATTGGAGCCGGTATATTTACATCAACCGCTACGTGGACGCTCCAAAGCCGGTCTATGATGACCTTTTGAAGCTGGTGCAGGACAAGGATCACTTTGTCATCACCACGAATGTGGACCACTGCTTCCAGAAGGCGGGCTTTGACAGGAAGCGCCTGTTCTACACGCAGGGGGATTACGGCCTGTTCCAGTGCAGCGAACCGTGCTGTGCGGAAACGTTTGAGAACGAGGCAGTCATCCGACAGATGGTGGCGCGGCAGGAGTCCATGCGGGTCCCCTCTGCGCTGCTGCCGGTCTGCCCCCACTGCGGCAGGCCGATGACCATGAATTTGCGGGCGGACGACACCTTCGTGGAGGACGCGGGCTGGCACACCGCGGCAAAGCGGTACGAGGCCTTTCTGCGTACCCACGCCGGGCAGAAGCTCCTCCTTCTGGAGCTGGGGGTGGGGTACAACACCCCGGCCATCATCAAATATCCCTTCTGGCAGATCACGGCGAGAGAGGCGAACGCCACCTACGCCTGCATCAACCAGGGGCAGGCAGCGTGTCCGCAAGAGATCGCGGCGCGGTCCGTGTGCATAGACGCAGACATCGACAAGGTCCTTCAGGCGCTTGTCTAGCGCGGCAAAAACGCCTCCCCGCCGAAATCGGCGGGGAGGCGTTTTTCATCCGTTATGCCAAAAGCTGCTGGCCCAGCGTGCAGAGCAACTTGACCCCGTAGAGAAGGATCACCGCGCCGCAGAGGCGGTTGAGCCAGGTCAGGGCGCGCGGGTCGAGCTTGCTGCCAAGCACGTGGACGACGAGGGCCAGACCCAAAAACCAGAGGCAGCTGGCGCAGGCAAAGCCCGTAATGAAATACGGCTCGCCGCCGACAGGCAGACAGGCGCGAAACGCGCCCAGCATCAGCGTCCCGTCGATCAGGGCCTGCGGGTTCAGCCAGGTCACGACAAAGGCCGTACCGGCCATCTTCCAGAGCGGCCGCTCGACCGCCTCGCCGTCGCTCACCACCGGCTTGGCGCGGACCAGCCCCGCGCCGATGCAAAGGACCAGCAGCCCGCCGACGCCAAGCAGGAGCCTCTGGAGCCACGGAACGGCCGCCATCAGCGCACCCACGCTCAAAAAGCAGGCCAGGCCAAGGGAGACGTCCCAGAAGATGACGATCAGCGCCGTGGCGAGGGTGCGGCGCAGCCTCTGGCGCATGGCGCTGTGGATGACAAAGATATTCTGCATCCCGATCGGGGCCACGTAGGCAAGTCCCAGGGATAGCCCTTGAAGATAAACCGATAGCACGACTGTCCTCCTTCCTCCCCCGCAGCGCGGGCAGGCCGGAAGGCGGTTTACGCTTCCTCGCTATCCGCGTCATGCGGCTCCGGTCTGCGCTCTAGCTTTGCCGCGAGGACCCCTGTGCAGACAACGATCACAACGCAAAGATAGGCGCACATCCCAAGAACGACACCCGTGCTATAGGACAACCCATTAAAAATATCCGCGAATCCATCCGCGAGGAGGACACCGACAAAGGCAACCACCAGGCCGATCACAACATAGGTCCCGATCTTTTTCATAGTCTCTCCCTCCGTTGCAGCTGCATGGTTTTCTCTGTTTAGTATATCGTTTTGTTCACCAGCGTCAGCACCGGTGTGGGGTCGTAGTCCTGGCGGATCATCGAGACCAGGATCAGAGAAAACAGGATGTCGGCAAACTGTTCTTCTGTAAATTCCGGATCGAAGGCATCCGCGCGGCGCTTGGGGTCCTTCTTGAGCACATCGCATAGGCCGTTGAGAATATGGCCCCAGGCCTCCATCATTCGTTTCTTCCCGTTCGTTCTTTCCTCCCGCATAAACCCAAGGGAATGCAGGGAGAAAAAGCCCGGGAAGCGCTGGTTGCCGTAGGCTAAGCGCGCATAGATCCACTCGATGCACTGCGCCACGTCCTGAAAGACCGTCTCGTCCTGCGGGTGGAGAAAGATCTCGCGCCAAATGCTCTCGATCGTGTCGGCAAGCAAGTCCGCCTTGGAGGCATAGTAGTTATAGATGGTCCCCGTGGACACGGCGCAACGGGACGCAACCGCGCGGATACTGATCGCGGCCCATCCGTTTTCTTTGATCAGCTCCCGGCTGACCGCCAGGATGGCTTCTTTTGAGGTCGCAAGACGATTCACGCGCTTCCCTCCCAGCATTGCATGTACGGGGCTTCCACTCATAGTGAACGCTGTTCATGTTCAGAGTATACACGCTCCCCTTTGATTTGTCAAGCCCTTTTTGCGCCGGGAGGGGCGGGTCATCTCTTTTTGTACACGACCAGCTCGGGGTTTTCGCCCGTTCCCTCATAGGTGCAGACGAGCAGGAAGTCCATGCTGGTGACGATCCCGAAGCGGCGCGCGCCGCCAAACGCGCACTCCAGCATGGTGCCGAGGTAGGTGACATTGTCGTCCAGGAATTTTACGGGCTTTCCGTTGGGCAGGCGGTAGGCCAGGTTGATGTCCCTGCCGACGAGAGGCAGGAGCTGCTCGACCTCCGGCATTCCTTCGATGTGCAGCGCGTTCAGCTCGCGCAGCAGGGTCCGCTTGTGTTCCGCAAGCTTTTCCGCGCCGCCGAGGTCGCGGTAGCGCTTCCAATGGTCGAGCTTCGGCAGCAGCTCCCGCATATAGGCGCGGGCCTGGTCCTCCGGCCAGGCTTCGCCCGCCATGTTCCGCACGCAGACCTCGATCAGCGCATCCATGTCGTGATACTGGTATTCGCCGTTGGCATAGCACCATTTGCAGTACGCCTCGTTGAACGCGCCGTCTGTTTCCTTGCTGGTCGTCTCGTCCGCCAGCGGCATCCCGCAGCACTGGCAAATGAGCTGCCGGGGCGAGCCGAGAAGCGTATTGATGGACACGTCAAACAGGCTGGACAGCTGCTTCAGGGTCTCCGTGTTGGGCGTCGTCTCCCCGGTCTCCCAGCGAGAGACCGCCTGCCGGGTCACAAAGACCTTTTCCGCCAGCTCGTCCTGCGACAGTCCCTTCTTCGTTCTCAGGGCAAAAATCACATCTTTGGTATCCATAGTTCATCACCTCAGCGCTATCATAGCGCAAAGCCAGCGGGCGCACAAGCAACGCGCAGTTGCGCCGCATCGGCCCGGGTCAGGGTCGCTTCCGGCGAGGCTTCGGCGCTGTCGCCGCAAAGCTCCTGTCCAGCAGCAGCTTGAGGGTGTCCGCCGCGGCGCTTCCGTCCAGGGCGGCGGTGACCCAGCTGGCCTTGCTCATGTGGTACGCGGGGAAGAAGCCAGGCTCGCCCAGCAGCGAGCCGAGGAGAACGGGGTCGCATTTGAAATTCACGACCGCCATCTCCGCCTCGCCCGGCAGCCCCAGCTTGCTCCGCGCCACATCCATGACGACCGCAAACCACTTCCGGTTGCCGCCGTGGCGAAACACCGCATACGTCGGGTGGTTCAGCCAGGGGTGGTCCGGCTCCGTCCCGTACTGCTCCCGTATATAGGCTTCCAAAGCCGCTCGGTCCATGTCATTGCCTCCTTTCTGTGCGCCTGCCGTCACACCATGAACCTTCGCACCATGTCCCAGGAATCGGTCCCCTTCAAGAAGACCGCGTTGAACTCGTGCAGCCCGGTCAGCGGCGGGCAGGTGAAGCGCGCAAGCTCCGCGCTGTCCTTCGTGACGGCCTGGTAGAGAAAGCTGACGCCGTATCCGTCGCGCACAAGCGACTTTATGATCTCAAACGAGCTGATGCAGATCTGCTTCTGGAAGGCGTCCACGGTGAAGCCCAGGTTTTCCAGCTCCCGCTCGAAGAGCTTTCGCGTGCCGGAGCCCTTTTCCCGCAAAATGATCCGCTCTGAAAACAGCTCCTGCACGCTCACCTCCCGCCCCGCGAAGGGGTGGTTTTTCGCGCAGATGCCAATGTATGGCTCGTTCCGGAAGAGCGCCCAGTCGTAATGCTGCTTGTTGAAGATCCCCTCCAGCACCACAAAGTCCAGTTCGCAGTGGTCCAGCCGCTCCAGCAGCCGCTCCGTGTTGTCCACCAGAAACTCGATCTCGTTCTCCGGCGCGGAGAGAAAGTGCTTGATGTTCGGCAGGAGCACGTACTCGCCGATCGACTTCGTCGCGCCCACGCGGAGTGGCTTCGTCGGCTGGCGGCAGAACTTCTCCAGGAGCTTTTCCTCATTGTAGCGAAGCGCCTGCACGTATTGCTGCAAGATCTCCCCCTGCTGGGTCTTGTGCAGGCGGCGGTTGGCGTAGGTAAACAAACAGACCCCGTACTGCTGCTCCAGGGACTGGATGTGCTTGCTGACGGCGGGCTGGGATAAATGCAGCGCCTCCGCAGCGTGGCCGTAGTGCATGGTGTCGCAGAGCGTCAGAAAGGATTCTAAGCGTGGTTCCATCTTCTCTTCCCCTATCCATAATAAATCGGAATCGTTCCATAATCTCTTATGCCTTTATCGTATCATGAAAGCGCGGTAAAATAAAGCGGAAATCCAATCGAAACGGAGCGTTTTACATGGGAAAGAAACTCACTGCCCTGCTCCCGGGGATCGCGCTGGCCCTGGGGATCGCGTTCATCGCAAAGGGGGCCGAGGCGCTGGAGAACCGCGCCGGGCTGCATTTCATCGGCGCGTCTGTGCTCGCCCTTTTCATCGGGATGGCCGTCAACGCCTTCGTGCAGCCGACCGAGACGACCGCGCCCGGCATCCAGTTTACGTCCAAAAAGCTGCTGAAGTTCGCCATCATCCTGCTCGGGGCCAGCCTGAATCTCCGCACCGTCCTGACGGTGGGGCGGTTCTCCCTGCTCGTGATGCTCTTCACGCTGGCGACCTGCTTCGGGCTGGGCGCGCTGATCGGGAAGGCCCTGGGCCTGAACTGGAAGACGAGCAGCCTCATCAACGCCGGAACGGGCATCTGCGGCGGCTCCGCCATCGCCGCCATCGCCCCGGTGATCGAGGCCGAGGACCGGGACATCGCCTATGGCATGTCCGCCACGTTTTTGTTCGACACGATCATGATCGTCCTCTTCCCCCTCCTGGGCCACTGGCTGGGGCTGTCCGACGCCGCCTTCGGCCTCTGGGCCGGGACCGCCGTCAACGACACCTCCAGCGTGGTCGCGACCGGCTATGCCTTCAGCGAGGCGGCCGGGGACTTCGCCACGATGGTCAAGCTGACCCGGACCCTGGCCATCATCCCGGCGACCCTGGCCTTTGCCGCGATCAGCCTGCACCTGAAAAAGAAGCGCAGCGCCCAGGCCACCGGGGTGCGGGTGCGCGTGCGCTCCATCTTCCCCTGGTTCATCCTCGGCTTCCTGGCCATGTCCGCGCTGACCAGCCTGGGCGTTCTGCCCGCGGCGCTGGTCGCCGCGCTGAAGCTCGTCAGCAAGTTTCTGATGGTCGCCGCGCTGGCCGCGATCGGTCTGAACACGAATTTCAGCGCCCTCTGCCGCTCCGGCGCCAAGCCCATGCTGCACGGCTTCCTCGTCTCCGCCCTGGTGGTGGTGGTGGCCATTGCCGTGGAATACCTGATCGGCGTCGCGCCGTATGGGAGTTTGTAAAAGCGCCGCCCGCCTTATCACAAAAGACTCGCAGTCGTTTAGGATACAAGTATCCTGCTACTGCGAGTCTTTTTGTTTTTATTAGGAGGGCACCATGACCAAAAGCAACACGTACGGATACATCCGGGTCTCCAGCAAGGACCAGAACGAGGATCGCCAGCTGATCGCGCTGCACGGCAAGGGCGTGAAGGACGAAGACATCTTTATCGACAAGCGCTCCGGCAAGGACTTTGACCGGCCGGAGTACAAGAAGCTGGTCAAGCGATTGAAGCCGGGCGACCTGCTCATCATCCAGAGCATCGACCGGCTGGGGCGCAACTATGAAGAGGTGCAGGACCAGTGGCGCATCCTGACCAAGGAGAAGGAGGCGGACGTCTGCGTCCTCGACATGCCGCTGCTGGACACGCGGCAAGGGAAGGACCTCTTGGGCACATTCATCGCCGACCTGGTGCTGCAAGTCCTCTCCTTCGTGGCGCAGAACGAGCGAGAGTACATCCGCAAGCGGCAGGCGGAGGGGATCGCGGCGGCCAAGGCAAAGGGCGTCCGGTTCGGCAGGCGGCCGCTTCCCCTGCCGGAGAATTTCCACGCGGTCCACCAGGCGTGGCGGGCCAAGAAGCTGACGCTGAAGCAGGCGGCGGCAGCCTGCAACATGCCCACCGGCACGTTTTACGGCAAGGCGCGCAAGCTGGAAGCCGCCGCGGCTTCCGGGGTGGATTTGGAAGGGTGTACGTTTTAAGACCTCGTATCAATAGTTTCATTATACAGCATGGCAACAAATATTACAAGCAGTTTCTGTCATTCCTTGTCAGTTTGACGAAAATACTTGAAGCTTACAGAGAAAAGAACGTGTTCTTAAAACGTACACATTTGGAAATTTTAAAAAACCGGACCTCGAGGAAGGAGGATATCATGAAGAAACGATTCGCATCCTTAGCCCTTGCGTTGTGCATGTCACTTTGTTTCATGCTTCCCAGCGCAGGGGCAGCAGAAGTAGGTAGCGAAACGACTGCGCCAGGCACCGCGCCCTTTCTTGCGGGGGCAGCGGTATCCGGCAACGAGGCCGATCCGACAGGCGGCAGCCTCTGTCTCTCTGTCCCCAGTGCCACAGATCTGGCGGGCGCCAGCATTTCCCTGACGACAAGCGAGGCTGTCACGTTCCAGGCAACGACCGAAGCGCAGGCAGGGGAACTCTATGCCGCCAGCGCATCCGACGGAAGCGTTACCCTTCGGTTCGCCATCAACACCGACACGGTAGACATGAACACCGATGCTTACAGTATCAACTTGACCTCCAGCGATAACATTACCTGGACGGGCAGCTTCAGCAGCGGATTCCATATGACTGCTGACGCCCTTGCCGCCGCGCTGAACCTTAGTGGGGCCACGCTGCGGGCGGGGACCATGTGCAGCAGCGCGGGGGTCGGGAACGCCGCCCGCACGATCTACTGCAACGCAGACGCCGGAACTATCCAATTGGTCCTCTGTGACCCGACTGCGAACCGATACTCTGTGCTCTACCACTATGGCAGCGAGGTATATACCTGGAGCGTACCGGCTGGCGCAAAGCTGGTCCAGGTGACCCTGCCCAGCAACTTGATCGTCGAAAATTGGTATACCGACGCTGCCTTTACCACGGAAGCCGTTTTCGGCGGCGCGGTGAATGCGAACACCGAGGTGTATGCGAAGCTGATCACAGCCGAAGATGTCAGCGGCTTTGCCACTGGCCTGCAAAACAACGACGCCGTTCTCTACATCCGCAACGCAGACGACTGGGCGTCCTTCGTGAACAGCGCCAGCCAGGTCAGCAGCAGCCAGCGCGTCGAGCTGATGGGTGACATTGACTGCGCCAATGCGACGTACACCGCGCTGACCTTTGCCGGAGATTTCAACGGCAACAACAAGACCATCTCCAACGCGACCTTTAACGCCAGCGGAGAAAACAGCGGTCTGTTTGCTGCGATCGGAGAAGGGCAAGTGGTCGCCAACTTGACCTTGTCAAATATCACCGTAAAAAACGCTACCAACGCGGGCGTCCTGGCCGGTTCGATCGACCGCGCGACCGTCCAGAACGTTCAGGTGCGTGGCGGCGGCGTTACGGGTCGTAACGCTGGCGGCATGGTGGGGTACACCTTCCTGAGCAGCATCCGCTATTGCTCCGCGCGCAACACCCGCGTCACCGGCTCGGCCAACGGCGGCGGCATCGCGGGGATCTCCTACAGCCAAATCATCGACTGCTATTCCGTCTGTAGCCCGACCGCGCTCCTTTCCAACGGACGAGGTGGTATTTCTGGCAAGAATTTGGAGTCCAGCGTAATTCGAAACTGCTGGTGCACCTATGGCGCAATTACGGGGACCAATCACGGCACCGCCGAGAACTACAAGGCATCCGTCAAGGCCCGTACTCCTATGGAACCCTTGGGCTTGGACGCAACCTATTGGTCGGTAGCCCCTGGATACAGCACTGATTTTACCAGCGCTGTGACGTATCTATTTTGATCGAGGATGAAACAAGGGCCAGGACCTAGCTCCTGGCCCCTATCTGTGAAAGGAGGAACCAGTCCATGAAAATACAATGGAAACGATTATTCGGAACCCTTCTCTCTGTGACCATGCTTTTGTCGCTGCTTCCTGTTTTGGCGTTTGCACAAGAAGGCAGCAGCGAGGGAACGAAGCCAACGGCAGTTGTTGTGCATAACTTTTATTATACTCCTACTAATGGCGGGCTTAGCCGTGTGGAAAAAACAGAACTTGACGCAATCAATCCCGAATATGACGAAGATGAAGAGAATGGCTGGACGCTGGTTTATTGGGAGCCAGATAATGATGGAAACATAACGGTTCGCAGACCCACCTCGGAAAGTATGACGGACGAGGATAAGGCGGACCTCAGCGTAGCAGCGTATGTATACGAGTATGGCGAAGGAGACACCGATCATAAAACGCCGATCGCCAAATGGACTTGTGAACAAATTGAGTATAACTATTATGATAATAGTGAGTGGAAAAAATCTCCGTGCTATCAGGGCGGTGCATGGCCCGAGGAACCGGTTCTTGTTCCAGCGCTGGGGGATATTGATCCACTAGACGAGCATTCTCCGTTCCTCTACTATAGCTGGACGCGAGAAGCGGTTGAAACGCATACCGTTACGTATGACCTCAACCTTCCTCCCGAAAGTGGAAAACCTGCGGAAGGTCAGCTGCCTTCCGGGATCAATGTGTACCCTGTTGTGGACAGAGCGTTTGAGAATAACACGCAGAAAGCCGCAGCGTTTTCCTATTTCACCGATTCCTATGCCAACAAAAGCTTACAGGCGCAACACTATGTTGCAGGTCAGCCCTTCCGTGTTGGATATGGCTATCAGGCCCCTTACCCGATCGTTGATTTTATTGGCCGCAGCAACGAGCCTAATAGCGAAACTGGACGGTATGACTACTATGAATTGACCGGGTGGAAAATGGAGACAGCCCCTTCCGCCAGAGAAAGCGATTCCTCGCTCTATGAGATGGGCCAGAAGATCACTATGCCGAACGAGGATATTACGCTTGTCGCTCAGTGGAGAGCGGTGGACTACAACGCCCTGGCCGCCGATCCTGATAAGAATATCCAAGTCCCCTTTGCCCAGAAAACTCCAATCAACGAAGGGAGATACGATGCTACCATCAGACAGCAGAACTCGGATAGAGGTGAAACGTGGTCGATAGCAGGCAGTGAAGCAACTGCTCTGGCGTTGAATCAAGATCGAAAGGTTTTCTACAAGGCCGAGGTTACCATGAACCCGCTGATTGCAGAAATGTTGGCAAAAAGAAAGATCGAAAATCCCAAGTTTGCGAACTTCGACATTCAGGTAATGTTGGATGAGGCGCTGGAACTGGAAGGCGACGAAGACGGTACTGTGAGCTTCCAGTTTACGTGCGCTTTCCTGCGCCCTGTGGCTGCACCCGGGGAGACCGGAAAGACTCAGATTCGAGATGCTGATGGGGAAGTCATTGCCACTGTCCCGTTTACGGACGAAACGGCGACAGTTGGATCTACCCATCAGTATACCTATCAGGTTCCCGCTGCATCTCTGAACGGCCAGACTACGTTTGTCCTGCCCGTGGAATGGCGGCCGACAGAAACAGACACAGGTTATTCCAAAGACTCTTTAACGGCGCCCATGCGCTTAGAAGTCGCCGCAGCAAAGATCTCCGGTACGGGAACAAAAGTAGTCCATACGACCGGTCAAATTACCGGCTGCATTGACATGAGCGTAACTGACAACTGGGATGAGAATGATATTATTCCGGTTCTCTTGTTTACGAACATGGCCGGAGGCTGGCGCGAAGCGTATACAACAAACGGCGTGAATGATATTCTGGACACTTTAAAGGCTACGGAGCAGCTGCGCTATGCCATGCGCCATATTACTCTGGATGCCAATACGGTGTATGCCAAGGTTACAGCCGCCGGTGGCGGTGGAGGCGGCGGTGGTTCGACCAGCTACTACGTTGCCCTCAAGAAGGTAGACGCGCAGGACGGCCACGCGCTCAGCGGCGCGCAGTTCGGCCTCTATCAGGACGGCAAG
>CAKTLJ010000028.1 GCA_934572535.1 uncultured Eubacteriales bacterium | reverse complement strand
TCAGTTACCATGACTACAAAGAGGACTTTTATCATGCGTTTTTGGCCGGTATTTTGGCAGGCACTGGCTGTGCCGTGGAATCGAACCGGGAGCATGGTGAGGGTCGCAGTGACGTTGTTGTTTATAACATGGAAAAACGTCAAGTGGCCATCTTTGAAGCCAAGTATGCCAAGACGCTGGATGGTCTGGAGGCAAGCTGTGAGGCGGCTTTGCAGCAGATCGAGGACCGGCAGTATGCGAAAGACTTTGCAGATGACTATGATGATATCCTGTGCTATGGCATTGCATTTTATAAAAAGCGGTGCCTGGTCAAGAAAAATCACGAGAATCATGAATAGAAAGAAACGCGCTCTGATTTTGGCTCAGGGCGCGTTTTTAAGTATATCATACTTGCTGAAAAGCAGTTTAATAATACATCGATCTACTCGCTTTCCGCCGTAGCTCGGCGCGGAAATCCGGGTGAGCAATGGCGATGAGATTCTCAACGCGCTGGCGCACGGTTCTCTGGCGGAGTTTGGCAACGCCGTACTCTGTCACCACCAGGTCCGTCAGGTTCCGGGAGACAGAGACAATGGCCCCGGGGTCCAGCGTGGGAACGATGCGGGAGAGAGTGCCTTGTTTGGTGGTGGAGCTTTGGGCGAGGATGGCCCGGCCGCCTTTGGAGTGGTACGCCCCCCAAGCGAAATCCGTCGCTCCGCCGGTGCCGGAGTGCTGCTTGGGGCCGATGGACTCGGCACAGACCTGGCCGGTCAGATCGATCTGAAGGGAGGCATTGACGGACACCACGTTGTCATTTTTGGCGATGACGTAAGGATCGTTGGTGTAGCAGCTGCGGCGGAGGCAGAGGCGGGGATGGTAGTCCACGAAGTCGTAGAGAAAGGCGTCCCCAGAGAGGAAGGTCCCGACGGTAATGCCTTTGTCGATGGCTTTATACCGGTTGGTTACGGCGCCGCAGTCTATAAGATGGGCCATAGAAGTCCCGATTTGTTCCGTGTGGATCCCCAGGTCATGCTTGGTCATGAGGTGGAAACCGATGGCATTGGGAATGCCGCCGAAGCCAAGCTGGATACAGTCGCCGTCCTGCATGAGCTCGGTGACGTAGCTTGCGATGGTTTCTTCCGTGGGACCGATGGGCGGGTCCTGGAGCTGGTAGATGGGCTCGTCTACCTCGTAGAGGACGTCTGCCATGGAGACAGGCAGGGCGCTCTCGCCCCAGACGGTAGGGGCCTGGGCGTTGACCTCGAAGATGATCTTATCAGCCCGGTAGAGATTTTCCAGGGTCATGATCAAATCACAGCTCAGGTGCACATACCCATGCTTGTCCATGGGGGAGACTTGGGCAATGAAGACGTTGGGCGGCAGACAGCGCCGCAGTTCCTGGCCGTAATTGTGCTGGTTGACGGGGAAGTAGGCGTAAAATTCTCTGCCCTGGGCAGCCACGGACCACTTGTCGAAAAAGAAGGTGTGGTGTCGGAATGTTCCGGCCAAGGACACATCGCGGGTCACGGGATAGTCGTAGCGACTGATGGTGTTCCAGCAGTCCACACCCTGCGTCAAGCGAGGGGCGATGGTGTGCAGCTGGCTGAGGAAGGCTTTCGGCTCGCTGCCGTGGGTGGACCAGGTGAGACAGTCGCCGTCTTCGATAAGGTTCAGAGCGTCCTGCAACGTGCCCAGCCGTTGGGCGTAAAGGTCCCGGGCAGGAATGCCAGAGAATTCTCCGGCTAAGTATTTTTTGTGCCAAGCATTCATGGAGACGCCCCCTTTTATGCATCCGCGGGGAGAACGGGATCGATGACCTTCATGTAATGCAGACAGGTCAGGACGATCTCACCCCGCTGGTTGGTCATGACGCACACACCGGTGGTTTTTCGGCGGGCTTCGTTGACCTCTGTGATGCGGTAAGTGGCGGTGATGGTGTCTCCGAAAAAGACGGGCTTTAAGAATTTTACCTGGTCATAGCCCATGGCCAAGATGTCATGGCCGCTGTCCACCCCTGCCATGCCGCTGACTGTGGAGCACAGGCTGAACGTCAGACAGCCGTGGACCAGGCGGGTTTTATACGGCATTCGTTTGCAGTACTCTTCGTTGACGTGGGCGGGGAAAAGGTCGCCAATGATCCCGGCGAAGAGATAGACGTCGCTTTCTGCAAAGGTTTTGGTCAGAGTATATTCTTTCCCGATTTCAAAATGCAGTGTTGACATAGACTCAGCCTCCTTATCGCACAGAGCTTGCGTTGTTTTTGGTTGCAGGGTCTTCTCTTTTCTGCTAGTATTTTATCATGAAAGATGAAAAGATACATCGGAAAATATCGCTAGATTCTGGTGAAATATCACAAAAGAGGTTGCGTATGCAAGTAACAGAGATTCAAACCGACCACACCCTCATGGCCCTAGATCTGAGCAGTACGCCGGAGTATCCCATCCGGTTTTACCTGGACATCATGGACCAGTTCGACCGGGCGGGGATCCATTGGCATTGGCACCCGGAGCTGGAGTTCAACGTCATCACCCGGGGGACCATCGAGTACGCTGTGGAGAACGAGCACTATACGCTCTCCGCCGGGCAGGGGATCTTGAAAAACGCGAATCTGCTCCACATGGCCAAGCCCGCTCCGGAGACGCCGGACGCAGAGATGTTTTCGATTATCATGGACCCGTTGTTCATTGCGCCGCCCCAAAGTCTGCTCTATCGGAAATATGTTGCGCCGCTCCTTGGGAGCCGGGGGCTGGGTGTCCTCCAGCTGGACCCGGCGGTCGGCTGGCAGCGGGAGATCGTGGCGCTCTTACAGCGTGCCTATCACTTGAGCCAGAGAGAGGAGGGAGCCAGCGAGCTTCGTATTCACCGATGTATGTCCCGGGTGTGGGAAATTTTATATGAACACCGGGCCGATCTGCCCCGACATCACTTGAGTACCACCCAACGGATCAACCAAGTCCGGCTCAAGCAGATGATCGCCTATCTGCAAGCCAACTTTTCCCAAAAGCTTACTCTGGCGGAAATCGCAACGGCGGCCAACGTCAGCAGCAATACCTGCCTTAACTGTTTCCGGCAGGTGCTGGGCATCTCGCCCATGGAATTTCTGACGACTTACCGCTTGGAGCAGGCCCGCCACCTGCTGCTGACCACGGACTGGCCTGCGGCGCAGGTGGGGGAGCGGTGCGGCTTCCCGGACCCCAGCTATTTTGGCAAGCTCTTTCGAGAGAAAATGGGGAAGACGCCAGGGCAGTGCCGAAAAGGAATACAGGGAGAAAATGATTGTAAATGAGGAAAAAGAAGATGGATATTAAAAAGTATTATGCCAAATCAAACCCGCTTGTTCTCAACAAGGATCACCTTGCAGAGGTGGGGAAACTGGCTGGGATGTATGGCCAGGAGATCGGGAGAGCAGAAGAGGCGAAGATCACGGGAGATCTCCACGACTTTGGAAAATATTCGGATCGTTTTCAAGGCGTTTTGCTGGGGACGCACCACGGGATCGACCACGCTGTTGGTGGGGCGGGTTATCTGTACTTACGGAAGAAGAACGCACGTCTCCGCTATACCTCAGTGATCGAGTCGATCTTAGGGCATCACGACGGGTTGCGCTCCATGGATGAGCTAGACGCGATGTGGCAGGCGGAAAACTATGCGGCCTGTTTGACGCAGAAAGAACCGGCACTATCCACGAAAGAGGAATATTTGAACGCTAAAAAAGTATTTGGAACGTATCATTTTCCTAAGTTTTCGGCACCAGAACTTCCGGGGCCGACCTTTGATTATCCGGTAGAAGCTATGTTGGACACCCGGATGCTGTTCTCCTGTCTGGTAGATGCGGACTATACCATATCTGCCTTGGAGAAGAACCCGGCGTATTTGAAGGAGAGTGTGGGCCAAGCGCTTAGAGGCAGGGGAAGCACTGCTGTTCTAAATGTAGTTGTAAAGATAGCAGCTTCGTGGTATGATACCGTAAACGGAAAGGAGGGATCAGCATGAAGAAGGTTACGTTACCGCTCGGGACCTCTGACTTTGCCGAGATCCGCAGGGAAGGCTGGTACTATGTGGATAAGACCGGCTTGCTCAAAGCCCTTCTGCTCGACCGAAGGGCCAACGTCACGCTCATCACCCGCCCCCGGCGGTTCGGGAAGACGATGGGCATGAACATGCTCTCCAACTTCTTTGACATCCGCAAGGACAGCAAGGCCCTGTTTGACGGGCTGGAGATCAGCAAGGAGCCCGCCCTGTGCGCGCAGTGGATGAACCAGTACCCCACGCTCTTTCTCTCCTTTAAGAGTGTGGATGGCCTGCACTTTGCAAACGCCTACGGGATGCTGAAATTCACCCTCTCGCAGGTTTGCATCGATCACAAGTATCTGGGCGAGAGCGACGCGGTAGACGATACGCTGAAGCGGCAATTCTACGCCTTGAAAAGCAGGGAGGCCTCGATAGATGAGGTGAAGACGGCGCTGCTCACCCTCACGAAGATGATGCAGGCGCATTACGGAAAGCCCGTGATCCTGCTCATGGATGAGTACGACGTGCCCCTGGCCAAGGCCAGCGCCAACGGATATTACAAGGAGATGCTGGGCGTGATGAAGGGCATCATGCAGGCGCTGAAAGACAACCCGGCCCTCCACCTCGCCGTCATCACCGGCTGCCTGCGCGTTGCCAAGGAGAGCATCTTCACCGGGACGAACAACTTCGTGTCGGACACCATCACCGCCTCCCGCCTGAACGAGTATTTCGGCTTTACGCAGGCGGAGGTCGATCGGCTCCTGCAAGCCACCGGCCTGACAGACCACGCGGCGGACCTGAAGGCCTGGTACGACGGCTATCACTTCGGGCCCTTTGACATCTACTGCCCGTGGGACGTGATGAACTACCTCCAGGACCTGCAATTCGACCCGGAGGCGGAGCCGGTCAGCTATTGGCGAAACACCAGCGACAACGCCATCATCCGCTCCTTTATCGACTACAGCGGACCATCCATTTCGAGAAAGCTGGAGGTCTTGCTCTCCGGCGGCTGCATCACCCAGACGATCGAGGATGACTTGACCTATGACTATCTGCACTCCTCTGAGGATAATCTGTGGAGCATTCTCTACCTGACCGGCTATCTGACGCAGGCCAGAGAGCTTCCCGTCTCGAACGGAGCGATCGCCCTGACGATCCCCAACGCAGAGGTAGAAGAGATTTTCCGCTCCACGATCCAGAAGTGGTTCAAGGACAGCTCCAAAACCTGGGACCGGCAAGCGATGTTTCGGGCGCTCTGGGCAGGGGACGGCGAGACGCTGACGAGAGAACTCGGCAAGCTGCTACGGAAGACGATCAGTTACCACGACTACAAAGAGGATTTCTACCATGCGTTCTTGGCGGGGATCCTGGCCGGGTCGAGCTATCCCGTGGAGTCCAACCGGGAGCACGGCGAGGGGCGCAGCGACATCGTGGTCTACGATGAGGAAAATTCCCGGGTCGTGATCTTTGAGGCGAAGTACGCCTCGTCTCCCGAGGGGCTGTCTCAGGCGTGTGACGCGGCGCTCCAACAGATCGAAGCGCGACAGTACGCCGAAGCGCTCCGGGACGACTACGATGAGATCCTCTGCTACGGCATCGCGTTTTATAAAAAGCGCTGTTTGGTGAAGGGGACGTAAGGGGAGCCTGGTCGATATTCACTCTGTCCGTTTCCCCCAATACCCGGAGACCGCAGGTTCAAGTTCTGTCTCCGCGACTCCAAAACGTTCTGTTTTCACCCGAAAACAGAACGTTTTTTATAGCGTAGTCCGGCACGCTTCTATTTTACTATAGGATCGAGTAGGTAGACGAACATCCTCATTTTTGTTAAAATGATAAGTGTGGAAGGGTAAAGACATCTTCAACGTTGTTTTCTTGGTTTTCTGTGTTGAAACCCTTCAAAGGCTCAGTTGGAGAGAGGCTCGAAAAAAGCAGAGCATGTTTACGAAACAACCATAAGTTATCGCGCGTTCGACGAGATCTTTGTTCGGACGTGTATCGCATTTATCGGGAACTATATAAACGATCAGGAGGACGCCAGCCATGCCGACACTGGAATGGATCGGAAAAGATAAGGTCGTGAATCATCATTTGGACGTGCCGTACCGGGTGCTGGAGCGGCAGTACAGCTATGATGAGACCGGAAAACACGAGGCTGACAACGGCAGCGAAAACAAGATCATCCACGGGGACAACCTGGAAGCGCTGAAATCCTTGCTGCCGCAGTACGAGGGGCGGGTGAAGTGCATCTACATTGATCCGCCGTACAACACCGGCAACGAGGGCTGGGTCTACAACGACAATGTCAACGACCCGAAGATCAAGAAGTGGCTGGGCGAGGTCGTCGGCAAAGAGGGCGAGGACTTGAGCCGCCACGACAAGTGGCTGTGCATGATGTACCCGCGCTTAAAACTGCTGCAAAAGCTGCTGGCGGATGATGGGGCTATTTTTATCAGCATTGATGATACGGAGTGTGCCAATCTCAAGTTGATTTGTGATGAAATTTTCGGAAGTAACTGTTTTGTTTCCAATATTTCTTGGCAGCGTACATATTCCACCCGCAATGACTCCAAGGGTATCGTCAATGAGGTCGAACACCTAATTGTGTATAGTAAACAGCCGAACTGGAGCCCCAATAAGCTTCCTCGAACAGCTGAAATGGATTCAATATACAAAAATCCAGACAACGATGATATGCCATGGGCAAGCGATAATCCATTCGCACCTGGCGCATCTACACACCAAGGGATGGTCTATGCGATTCAGCATCCTTTTACCGGAAAACTTCTTTATCCAACAAATGGTCGCTGCTGGACTTTTGAGCAAACACAGATGTTAGAATTCATGTGCGGCTGGGGTAACTACGAATTACGGGAGTTGGATGATTCACATGAGCGAGCTGCTGTTTGCGGCGTAAAAGATGATGAAGTACGTCAAGGCGTCAAAGCAATTATTCTTTCTGAGCCTATTGAACTCGCTGCCGAAAAAGCAAAAGAAGTCTACAATAGAGGGAAATGGCCCAAATTTTACTTTACAAAAAATGGGCTTGGAGGTATTCGTAGAAAGACATACCTCGAAAATGTGGGGGGAAAATTACCGACAAACTTTTGGGCATTTACTGAGACTGGACATACCGATGAAGCCAAAAAGGAAATGCTGGCGATATTTGACGGCAAAGCCACTTTTGATACACCAAAGCCTCACCGTTTGATTGAGTTTGTTCTGAAAATTGCATCTGATCCTGATTCCATCATCCTCGACTCCTTCGCCGGTTCCGGCACCACCGCCCATGCCGTCCTCAACATGAACAAGGCGGACGGCGGACACCGCAAGTTCATCCTCGTCGAGATGATGGACTACGCCGACAGCATCACCGCCGAGCGCGTCAAGTGCGTCATTGATGGCTACGGCGAGGGGAAGAAGACGGTTGAGGGCACCGGCGGCAGCTTCAGCTACTACGAACTGGGGGAACCGCTGATGATCGGCGATATGCTCAACGAGAGCGTGGGGGTGGAGAAGATCCGGGCGTATGTCTACTTCACCGATACCAAGGCCCGCCT
Organism: uncultured Eubacteriales bacterium; assembly: GCA_934572535.1. GTDB lineage: Bacteria > Bacillota > Clostridia > Oscillospirales > Oscillospiraceae > Evtepia. The sequence continues at coordinate 11,075 of CAKTLJ010000028.1, read as the reverse complement.
GCCGGAACCAAAGCCGGACGAGCCCTACCTCCTGGGTGTCCATGTGAACAGCGCGTATTATTTTTACTATGAAAAGCAAGCCGCCACCACGCTGAGCCGGGACTTTCTGCACACGGTCAAAACCAAGGCCGACGCCTATGTGATCTACGCGGACCTTTGCACCCTGAGCGAAGCGGAACTGGAAAAGCACCGTATCACATTCAAAAAAATCCCCCGCGATATTACCAAACTGTAAGGAGGGTCACGTATGGAACTCAACAACTATCAGAAACAAGTCATGCGCGACCTTTCTGCCTATATAAACTGCGTAAATCGCGGCGCAAACCTCTTTTCCGCCTGGCGGGAATACTGGTTTGCCAAGGATGTGGCGGTGGGGCTCGGCGGCGTACCGCCGTACAACAACGCCATTGAGCGGACGCCCCACGTTTGCATGAAGGTGCCGACCGGCGGCGGCAAAACCTTTATGGCCTGCGCTTCGGTCAAGCGGATCTTCGACGACCTGCCCGCCGGGAAGCCGCAGGTGGTGGTCTGGCTGGTCCCCAGCGACTCCATTCTGACGCAGACGGTCCGCAATCTGTCGGAGGCGAACCACCCCTATCGCCAGAGATTGGAGCAGGACTTTGCCGGGCGGGTCGGCGTGTACACCAAGGAAATGCTGCTGAACGGGCAGAATTTCTCGCCGGATACGGTGCGGGAGATGCTGACGATCTGCATCATGAGCTACAATTCCCTGCGCATCAACAGCCGCAATCGGGACGTGCGCAAGGTCTTTCAGGAAAACGGCAACCTCTTCCGCTTTGCGGAGTATTTCAAGGACGCGGACGCTATGCTGGCGGATACGCCGGACACCGCCCTGATCCAGGTGCTGCGCCATTTGGAGCCGGTCGTCGTGGTAGACGAAAGCCACAACGCAGAATCGAGGCTCAGCACGGAAATGCTGAACAATTTGAATCCCTCCTTTGTGCTTGACCTGACGGCAACGCCCCGGAAAAACAGCAACATCATCTCCTATGTGGACGCCCGCGAGTTGAAAAAGGAACATATGGTGAAGCTGCCTGTGGTGGTCTATAACCGCACGACCCGGCAGAGCGTTATGCAGGACGCGATCCAGCTTCGCGGGAGCATCGAGCGGGAGGCCATCGCTGCGGAAGAGGCAGGCGGCAAATACATTCGTCCCATCGTGCTCTTTCAGGCGCAGCCCCGAACCGGGGACAGCAGCGAAACCTTTGACAAGGTCAAGTCCATGCTGGTGGATATGGGCATCCCGGAAGCAGAGATCGCGGTCAAAACCTCCCAAGTGGATGATCTGAAGGGGCAGGACCTGATGAGCCGGACGTGTAAGATCCGCTATATCATCACGGTCAACGCCTTAAAGGAGGGCTGGGACTGCCCCTTTGCCTATATCCTGGCCTCCTTGGCGAACCGCACGTCTACCGTGGATGTAGAGCAGATCCTTGGCAGGATCTTGCGTCAGCCCTATGCCATGCAGCACAAGTCGCCGCTGCTGAACACCTCCTATGTGCTGACAAACTCCGCGGACTTCCATGCTACGCTGGAAAAGATCGTGACGGGCTTGAATAAGGCCGGTTTCAGCCGAAAGGATTATCGAATTGGCGAACACGCAGAGTTCCCGCAGGCATCTGCGGGGATGGAAGGCAGGCAAATCGAAATTCCGCTGGAGACGCAGGCGCCAGAGCTTGACCCCTTCGATGACGTCAATGCGCAGGAGGTGAAAGCCGTCCTGGAAAGCACCGCGCCGATGGGTCCAGCGCTTTCCACCATGGTTCAGGAAGCGACCCGGCAGGCGGAACGCTACACGGCGGAAGTCAATGCGCCGGACGATGGATTTCTGGGGGGAGAATTGGGAGATATGCTGAAACAGAATGCCATGCAGCCCCATCTTGCGGCCGAAGCTTCCGCGCTGCGGGTCCCGCAGTTTTTCCTTCGGTCCGTCCCGGACCTGTTTGGCGGCGCGTATGAGCGGCTGGAGCCGGAGAATCTGTCGGAGGGATTTTCTCTGGCCGGGCAGGATGCGCAGGTGCGGTTTGAACTGGCCACCGGGGAGATGTATCGCGTGGATATCGCGGAAAGGGGCGAGGCTGTCCCCAAATACAAGCGGGCTGACAGCGAACTGAGCGAGTATATCCGCAATCGACTCGCCCAGCTTCCGCCGGAACAGAAGGTCGAAAGCTGCACAAGAATGCTCTGCGCCCATATTAACCGCAATAACCGTTACGCGGCGGCGGAGGTCAACGACTATGTGCGCCGGATCGTAGGCGGCATGACGGAAGATGAACTGGCCGCCATGGAAACGGCGATCCCAACGTACGCCGCAAAGATCCAGGAAAAGATCAAAGGCTTGGAAGAAGCCTATCGGGAAGGGCAGTTCTCCCGCTGGCTGGATACGGGAAAGCTCGTGTGTCAGCCTGGCTATGGATTGCCCCCGGTGATCACACCGGCCGATACGACGGAGGCAATTCCGAAGTCTCTCTACGAGGCGGAGAAGGACGACCTGAACGGCGGCGAACATGCGCTGATCGACGCGGTGGTAGCCCTCGACAATGTCAAATGGTGGCATCGAATCATTGAAAAGAAGGGGTTCCGGCTGAACGGCTTTATCAATCATTATCCTGACTTTCTGGTAATGACTAAGTCCGGAAAGCTGGTGCTCATTGAATACAAGGGCGATGACCGCGACAACAGCGACAGCGAGCGCAAGCTGAAGCTTGGCCGTAAATGGCAGGCGCAGTGCGGGCCGGAGTACCGGTATTTTATGGTGTTCAAAAACCGCGATTTCGGCATTGATGGCGCATATACGCTGGATCAGTTTGTGGAGATCCTGCGGGCGTTGTGAGTCGTTCTCCGATTTTCGGATCAGAATGCGTATCATCAGGCCATCGACTTGGATGTCCAGTTCGCTTTGGGCGATATCGCCCAAAGCGAACTGGACATTCGGCGTAATACAGCCTAACGTATGCTCCAGCAGAGCCGGGGGACATTTTTATAGTTGGCAGGGTTTATTCAAGGAATTGAATGAGAGCATTGCGTTATGTAGAAAATTGAAGTAAAATCAAAATTAGACAGAAACGCAGGCGTCCGCCGTCTGCATTCTGTACTATTTCCACAAGGAGATGACGCGATGGCATTCTATCTGGCGCATAGAGCGGAAGATGGCCGGGAGCAGACGCTCCAGGAGCATCTGGAGGGAACGGCGGCGCTGTGCGCTCGGTTCGCCCGGTCCTTTCACGCAGAGCCCCAGGGAAGGCTGGTGGGCCTGGCGCACGACATCGGGAAGTGCAGCAGCGCCTTTCAGAAGCGGCTGCGCGGCGGCCCGATCGTGGATCACGCGACTGCGGGCGCGATGGAATGTGCCAAGCGCAATGCCCTTTGGGCGGCCCACTGTGTCGCCGGACATCACGGCGGGTTGCTGGACGAGGGCAGCATGGCGGATCAGGCGGGAGAGGGGACCCTGATGGGACGGCTGAAGAAGGGACTCTCCGGGGGGATCCCAGCGTATGAGCCGGAAGCCCCCCTGGAAGCGGCGGCCGATCCTGCACTCTGGGGGAAAGACCCGCTGACCGATGCCTTTTTCATCCGGATGCTGTACGCCTGCCTGGTGGATGCGGACTATCTGGACACGGAGCGCTTCATGGCGGGCAGAGACCCGGGGCGGGGCGGCTGCGAGGACCTGCCCACCCTTCTCAACCGCCTGGAGGCGTACATTGCCCCCTGGTTCTCCCCCCAAACGGAGCTGAACCGGAGGCGGTGCGGGATCCTTCGGGACTGTCTGGAGGCGGGGGAGAAGGCGCGGGGCGTGTATACCCTGACCGTCCCCACCGGCGGCGGAAAGACGGTGGCGTCCCTGGCCTTTGCCCTGCGCCATGGGGTGCGGCATGGCATGGAGCGGGTGATCTATGTGATCCCCTACACCTCCATCATCGAGCAGAACGCGGCGGTCTTCCGGGAGATCCTTGGCCAGGACAATGTGCTGGAGCACCACGCTGGGGTCCAGCACGATGGGGAAGGGGACCTTGACCTCGACGGCTATCGAAAGGCGCTGGCCGCGGAGAACTGGGACGCTCCCGTTGTCGTGACGACAGCCGTGCAGTTCTTTGAATCGCTCTACGCCAACCGCCCGTCAAAATGCCGGAAGCTCCACCGCATCGCCAACAGCGTGGTCATTTTTGACGAGGCGCAGATGCTCCCCGCCGCCCACTTGAAGCCCTGCGTTGCGGGGATCGCGCAGCTGGTGGAGCACTACGGCGTCACGGCCGTGCTGTGTACCGCGACCCAGCCCTCTCTGGACGACCTGCTCCAGACCTATGCCCCTGGGACCGTCAGCCGGGAGCTCTGCCCGGCGGTGCGGGCGCAGTATGGGGCCTTCCGCCGGGTCTCGTTCGCGAGGGCCGGGGAGAAGTCCTGGGAGCAGATCGCGGAGGAGCTGGCGGCGCACGAGCAGGTGCTCTGCGTCGTGAACAGCAGAAAGGCGGCCCAGGAGATCTACCGCCATCTGCCAGAAGAGGGCAGCCACCACCTGTCCACGCTCATGTATCCCGACCACCGGCGGCGGGTCCTGGAGGATGTCCGCAGGAGGCTGGCCCAGGGGCTTCCGTGCAGGGTGGTGTCCACCTCGCTGATCGAGGCGGGGGTGGATGTGGATTTCCCGGCGGTGTACAGAGAAATGGCGGGGCTGGACTCCATCCTCCAGGCTGCCGGGCGATGCAACCGAGAGGGAAAGCGGAGGCCCGAGGACAGCGTGGTGACGATCTTCGAGGGGGAGGGGCCCGTCTCTCCCCTCCTGAAGGTCAACATCGGCGCGGCCCGGGAGGCGCTGTCCCGGCATGAGGAGCCGGACTCGCTGGAGGCGATCGCCGCCTATTTCGCCGCCTGCCGCTCACTGGCGGGGGATGCGCTGGACAAGGCGGGGGTCATCGACGGCTTTGAGAAGGGGATCGCCGGGAGCAGAAATCCCTTCCGCACGGTGGCCGAGCGGTTCCATTTGATCGACAGCCCCACCAAGACGGTATACGTCCCCGACGGGGACGGGGCAGAGCTTGCGCAGCGTCTGCTGGATGGCGAACGCTCCCGGCCACTGTACCGGCAGGCGGGCCGGTATGGGGTGACGGTATACGAACAGCACTACCAGGCCCTGCTGGAAGCGGGCGATGTGACCCCGCTGGACCAGGAGAGCGGGGTGCTCTCTAACGGGCAGCTCTACGACGAAAAGAAGGGCCTGTCCTTGGAAGCGGACTGTGGCAAGGCGATCCTGTGGTAAGTGATCTGATAGAGCAAAAAAAAGGAGTGGTGGAATGTCTATTCGAGTAGAGACCTGGGGCGACTATGCCTGCTTTAGCCGCCCGGAGCTGAAGGTGGAACGAGTCAGCTACGATATGATGACCCCTTCTGCGGCCCGTGGGCTGCTTGAGGCGATCTACTGGCATCCGGGGATGCGCTGGTTCATCGACCGCATCCATGTCTGCGCCCCGATCCAGTTCACCAACATCCGGCGCAATGAGGTGAAGGATACCGTCAGCGCCCGAAAGGCGAAGAGGGCCCTGGAAGGGGGGAGGCAGGCGCTCTACCTGGCGACCCCGGAGAGCATCCAGCAGCGAGCGGCCATGGTCCTGCGGAATGTCCACTATGTCATCGAAGCGCACTTTGAAATGACAGAGCGGGCGGCGGCGGGGGACAACCCCGGAAAATTCCAGGACATCATGAAGCGCCGCCTGGCAAAGGGGCAGTTCTATCACCAGCCCTGCTTCGGTGTGCGGGAGTTTCCGGCCCACTTTGCCCCTTGTCAACAGCTCCCCTCCTGCCCTGACGTGTTGAAGGGGGAAAAAGATCTGGGGTGGATGCTGCTGGATATGGACTATTCCGATCCCCAGGATATCCAGCCCATGTTTTTCCGGGCCGTGCTCCGGGATGGTGTGCTGGAAGTGCCCGACCCCGGGGGAGAGGCGGTGGTTCGATGATCCTTCAGGCGTTGGTCAGGCTGTATGAGGACCTGGCCTCCCGGGGAGAGATCGCCCGTGCAGGCTGGGGTCCGGCCAAAATCAGCTATGCCCTCTGCATCGACGAGGCTGGCAGGTTGGAGCGGTTGATCCCCCTGCTGGAAGAGCAGCAGGTCGGGAAAAAGACCGTTCTGCGGCCTAAAATGATGGAGATGCCCGCCGCCGTGAAGCGCTCCTCGGGTATCGAGGCGAATTTCTTGTGGGACAATTCCTCCTACCTGCTGGGCATTGACGGGAAGGGGAAGCCGGAGCGAAGCGCCCAATGCTTCGCGGCCTGCCGGGAGCACCATCAAACGATATTGGGTGGGGTAGAAACGGCCGCGGCCCGCTCGATCCTGGCCTTCCTTCGGACCTGGGACCCGGAGGAGGCGCGGGAGCATCCGGCGGTGCGGCCGGAGCTGGAGCGCCTGTTTGCCGGCGCCAACCTGACCTTCCGCGTCCAGGGGAGCTACGCCTGTGAGGAGGCGGAGATCCGGGCCGCCTGGGAGAGCTTCTATGAAGACGGCGAGGGGGCGCGGATGCAGTGCCTGGTGACCGGGCGGGAGGATGTGATCGAAGCCACCCACCCGTCCATCAGCGGGGTGGTCGGCGCGCAGTCCAGCGGGGCCTCTCTGGTGTCCTTCAACGCCCCGGCCTTCTGCTCCTATGGCAGAGAGCAGAGCTACAACGCCCCGGTGGGCCGCTATGCGGCCTTTGCCTATACCACGGCCCTGAATCATCTCCTGGCAGACCGGGACAGCGTCCAGCGCATCGGCGACACCACGGTGGTGTGCTGGGCGGAGGGGGCGGAGCCTGCCTATCGGCCTGTGGTGCTGGGCGCGCTCTTTGGCAGTGACCAGCCGGAATGGACGGAGCGGGAGCTTCGGGGCGCGCTCAAACGGCTGGCAGAGGGGAAACCCGTGGAGGAACGCGGGCTGGACCCCCAACGCCCCTTTTATATCCTCGGCCTTGCCCCCAATGCGGCCCGGCTGTCCGTGCGTTTTTTCTTCCGGGATACCTTTGGCAACCTGATGAAGAACATCAACGCCCACCACGAGCGCATGGAGATCGTTCGCGCGCCCTATGCCCAGGAGATCCTTCCCCTGTGGGCCATGCTTCGGGAGACGGTGAACCTGAACACGCGCGACAAGGACCCCAGCCCGGTGGTGGCGGGGGCGACGGCGCGGGCCATCTTTACCGGCGCGCCCTATCCCGCGGCGCTCATGGAGGCGGTGATGCTCCGCATCCGCGCCGAGCGGAGCATCACCCGGGGAAGGGCCGCTATCCTGAAGGCGTATTACCTGAAAAATCCCCATAGAGACTGTCCAGAGGAGGTTTTGACTGTGAGCTTACATGAAAGCAGCACCAATGTTCCCTATACCCTGGGCCGCCTGTTCTCTGTCTATGAGGCAGTCCAGCAGCAGGCCAGCCCCGGCATCAACGCGACCATCAAGGACCGCTATTTTAACGGCGCCTCGTCCACCCCGGCGACCATTTTTCCGGTGCTGGACAACCTCTATCAAAAGCACCTGAGAAAGCTGAGAACGCAGAAGAGCGGCCTGTACCTGTTCTACGACAAGCAGGTGATGGAGCTGAAGGGGATCTTGGGGGAGGCATATCCCCTGCGCCTCTCCCTTCCCCAGCAGGGTTCGTTTGACCTGGGGTACTATCATCAGACGCAGAAACGTTTTGAAAAAAAGGAGGAAACGTGAGATGGCAGTGATTCGGAATCGTTATGAATTTGTCGTGCTCTTCGACGTGGAGAACGGCAATCCCAACGGGGACCCCGACGCGGGCAACATGCCACGCATCGACCCGGAGACCGGCTATGGTCTTGTCACCGACGTCTGCCTCAAGCGGAAGATCCGCAACTACGTGGAGACCGTGAAGGAGGACGAGACCGGGTACCGCATCTATGTCAAGGACGGGATCCCTCTGAACAGCAGTGACCGGGAGGCCTGCGCGTATGTGGGGGTCGGCGCGGATGACAAAGCCCTCAAGGCGGCGAAGAAGAAGGACGCGGAACTGGACAAAAAGCTCCGGGACTTCATGTGCGCCAACTTCTTTGACATTCGCACCTTTGGCGCGGTGATGACCACCTTTGTGAAAGGGGCCTTGAACTGCGGCCAGGTGCGCGGGCCGGTCCAGCTGGGCTTTGCCAGGAGCGTGGACCCCATCCTTCCCCAGGAGGTGACCATCACCCGGGTGGCGATCACCACCGAGGCTGACGCGGAGAGGAAGGACACGGAAATGGGCCGCAAGTATATCGTTCCCTATGGTCTGTACCGCGTGGAAGGCTATGTCTCCGCAAACCTGGCCCGGAAGACCACCGGATTCTCCGAGGAGGACCTGGCGCTGCTGTGGGAGGCGATCCTGAATATGTTTGAGCACGACCGCTCCGCCGCGCGGGGCAAGATGGCCGTGCGGGCGCTGATCGTGTTCAAGCACGACTCCGAACTGGGCAACGCGCCTGCCTACCGGCTCTTCGACCTGGTAAAGGCGGAGAAGCGGGAGGACGTAGTCTCCCCCAGAGCGTACAGCGACTACGTGGTGTCCGTGGACGAAGGCAGCCTTCCCGCTGGTGTGACCTGTGTGCGGATGGGGTGATCTACCGGGAGGAGGACTTCCTCCTTCTCTCCGGTCTCCAGCATTTCAAGTTCTGTCGGCGACAGTGGGCCCTCATCCACGTGGAACAGCAGTGGGCAGAGAACTACCGAACGACCGACGGCGCCTTGATGCACAGGAAGGCCCACGAAAAAGGCGCTTCGGAGCGCCGGGGAGATCTTCTTCTCGTCCGCGCTCTCCCGGTCTTTTCCGCCACCCTGGGCGTGTCCGGGGCGTGTGATGTGGTGGAGTTTCACCGGGTCCCGGACGGCGTCTGCCTGCACGGTCGGGAGGGGCTGTGGAAGCCATCCCCCGTGGAGTATAAGCGGGGAAGGCCCGATGCGCGGACGGGGGACCAGCTCCAGCTCTGCGGACAGGCCATGTGTCTGGAGGAAATGCTCTGCTGCGATATTCCCGAAGGGGCTTTGTACTACGGAGAGACCCGCCGCAGGCTCCCCGTGGTGTTTACGGAAGCGCTGCGGCAGGAGGTGCGGGAGACATTGGAGGAGATGCACGCGCTCTATCGCCGTCGATATACCCCCAAGGTCACCCCCTCCAAAGCCTGCAACGCCTGTTCCCTCAAGGAGCTCTGCCTGCCGAAGCTGCTTCGGCGGCGGTCGGTGAAGGCGTATCTGGCGGATGCCATGGAGGATGGCCTATGAGACACCTGTTGAATACGCTGTTTGTGACCAGTGAGGACATTTATCTGTCTCTGGACGGGGAAAATGTGGTGGCCAACCGGGAAAAGCAGGTGCTGGCCCGGTATCCCCTCCATACCCTGTGCAACATCGTCTGCTTTTCCTATGCGGGCGCGTCACCGGCCCTCATGGGCGCCTGCGCCCAGCGGGACGTGGCCCTTGCCTTCTGCACGCCCAGAGGCCGCTTTCTCGCCCGGGTTTCCGGGGAGACCCGAGGGAATGTCCTTCTGCGGAGGACACAGTACCGGGTGGCAGACGACCCGGCCCAAAGCTGCGCCGTGGCTCGGACCATGATCCTTGGAAAGCTCCATAACAGCCGCCGGAGCATTGAGCGGACCCGGCGGGACCATGGAATGCGGGTGGACGGGGAGAAGCTGGCCGCAGCCTCGGAAGCCCTCAAAAACCTCTTCCCCCCGGTCCTGGAGGAGACTTCGCTGGACAGTCTGCGGGGGCTGGAAGGAGTCGGCGCGGCGGCCTATTTCGGTGTGCTGGACGAGATGATCTTGCAGGGGAAGGAAACCTTTTATTTCCGGAGCCGCAGTCGGCGTCCCCCGATGGATGCCTTCAATGCGCTGCTGTCCTTTGCCTACAGCCTGCTGGCCCATGACTGCGCGGCGGCCCTGGAAAGCGTTGGGCTGGACCCCTACGTGGGCTTTCTTCACCGAGATCGGCCCGGCCGGACCTCGCTGGCGCTGGACTTGATGGAGGAGCTTCGGCCCTGCATGGCAGACCGGTTTGTGCTGACCATGGTCAACAACCGGATCCTCCAGGCCTCGGAGTTCATCCGGCAGGAAAACGGAGCCGTTCTGATGACGGACGATGGGAGAAGGCGCTTTCTGAAGCACTGGCAGGAAAAGAAGAAGGAGAGCTTGACCCATCCTTATTTAGAGGAGAAGCTGCCGTGGGGCCTTGTGCCCTATATGCAGGCCCTGCTGCTGGCGCGGTATCTGCGGGGAGATCTGGACGGATACCCGACTTTTTTGTGGAAGTGATGCTATGCTGGTTTTGATCACCTACGATGTCAATACAGAAGATGCCGCCGGGCGGCGCAGACTGCGGCAGATCGCAAAGCAGTGCGTGAACTACGGCCAGCGGGTGCAGAACTCTGTGTTTGAGTGTCTGCTGGACGCGGCGCAGTGCCGTCTCTTGCAGGCGAAACTCTGTGCCCTCATGGACCCGGAGCGGGACAGCCTGCGGTTTTACTACCTCGGAAACAGGTATGAAAACAAGATTGAGCATTTCGGCGCGAAACCCGGCTACGAGCCGGAGGGCGTCCTGATGATCTGAGGAGGGCGAAGGGGAAGTGCCCAAAAAAACGTCGGGAGGTTCGCACCCCCCAGACTGGTATTTTTAGGCTTGTAAGCCGCGCTTTCTTGATGTAATATGAGAAAAGAAGGATCTTCTTTGGGAAGATCGCTCTATGTCGCAGAAATGCGGAGGGGATACTCTGTGCATTTTTGCTGTCGCTCCCCCCGCGGGGAGCGTGGATTGAAATTTCTTCGTCGAAACATGGGGCTATATTGTGCTGGTCGCTCCCCCCGCGGGGAGCGTGGATTGAAATGCAGGAGCGCCTTTTCGGGCGTCTTGCCAATCGGTCGCTCCCCCCGCGGGGAGCGTGGATTGAAATCATGCTGGAGAATGTCGAGGAGGTCGGCTACCGGTCGCTCCCCCCGCGGGGAGCGTGGATTGAAATTTTGTGATTTCCCCGATCAGCGGAACAACGGTGAGTCGCTCCCCCCGCGGGGAGCGTGGATTGAAATACTCCGTACAGTGTCTGCAGGGC
>CAKTLJ010000027.1 GCA_934572535.1 uncultured Eubacteriales bacterium | reverse complement strand
AGCAAGCCGGTCTTATCCACATAGTACCAGCCTTCCCTGCGGATCTCGGCAAAGTCAGAGGTCCCGAGCGGTAACGTTACCTTCTTCATGCTGATCCCTCCTTTCCGTTTACGGTATCATACCATAAAGCGGGGCGTTTTACAACGCCAGCGCGCCGGATACCATATTATATAATGTACCTGTGCGCGTTCGGGCGCTGTGTGCTGGCCTGGGGGCGCGCCGGGGTCGGCGGAAGGGAAAAATTTGTCCGTTTTTGGGCCGCCTGCACGAAAGGTGGTTGCGGCGGCGGCGTTGTTCTGGTAAACTAAGTAAAATATACCCGCGCATCCTGCAAAGGAGAGTGAATCCTATGAGACCCTGGAAGAGACTTCTTCCCCTGCTGCTTCTCGCGGCCCTGCTTCTGACCGGCTCCGGCTGCGGCCAGGCGGAGGGCGAGGAGCCGGTGAGCATCACCATCTGGCATGTGTACGGGGCGCAGACCGACTCCCCCCTCAACGACCTCATCGACGAGTTCAACGCGACCGTGGGCAAGGCGAAGGGCGTCCGGGTGGAGGTCACCATGGTCTCCAACAACAAGAACATCTACGAGGACGTTCTGGCCGCGGCCAACCGGGACCCCGGCGCGCCGGAGCTGCCGGACCTCTTCGTCTCCTACCCCAAGACGGTGCTGAACCTGCCGGACGAGGAGATCCTGGTGGACTACCGGGACTACTTCACCCAGGAGGAGCTGGACGCCTTCGAGCCTGCCTTCCTGGCGGACGGCACGGTGAACGACCGCCTGGTGGTGCTCCCGGTGGCCAAGTCCACCGAGCTGCTCTTCGTGAACAAGACGGCCTTTGACCGCTTCGCCGCCGCCACCGGGGCCAGACTCTCCGACCTGGACACCTGGGACGGCCTCTTCCGGACCGCCTGCGACTACGCCGCCTGGACCGACAGCCAGACCCCGGAGACCGCCGGGGACAGCGCGGCCCTCTTCGTCCACGACTTCCACTTCAACTACTTCCAGGTGGGGGTGGAGTCCCTGGGCGAGTCCTTCTTCGACGGGGAGAAGCTGGCCTTCGGCCCCATGTTCCAGCGGGTCTGGGAGCCCTACGCCAAGGCCGCCATCTCCGGCGGGCTGTGGCTCCAGGGGGGCTACGCCACGGAGCCGCTGCGCACGGGGGAGAGCATCGTGAGCGTGGCCTCCTCCGCCAGCGTGCTCTACTTCACCGGCCTGGTGACCTACGCGGACAACACCTCGGAGAAGGTGGAGCTGCTGGTGCGGCCCTGCCCCGTCTTCCCGGAGGGCAGCCGGAGCGTGATCCAGCGGGGGGCCGGGATGTGTACGGTCCGCTCGACCCCCGAGCGGGAGAAGGCGGCCGTGACCTTCCTCAAGTGGCTGACCGAACCGGCCTGCAACACCCGCTTCGCCGTCAGCGCCGGGTACATGCCCACCACCAGGGAGGCCTTTGAGCGCTGCCTGCCCGAGGCGGTCCAGGCCCTGACCGAGCCAAAGTACACGGCGCTGTATGACGCCTACGAGAAGACCCAGGCGGCCTACGACTTCTACGTGCCGCCCCAGCTGGAGAGCTACCAGGAGCTGGAGGCCAGCTTTGAAAAAAACATCCGCCTGTGCCTGCTGGACGCCAGGGAGGAATACCTCCGGGCCGGTGGGAACGACCAGGCGCTGCTGGAGCGGCTGACGCAGGAGAGCCTGAAGCGCTTCCAGCAGATCATGGACCGGTGAGGCCGCGCGCCCGCCGCAGAAGGGAGGAGAAGCCATGCGGAACATCTGGACCGACCTGAAGGACCGGCTCCGCGCCGCCCGCGGGCAGAGCGTGGGGATGCAGAGACGCCTGATGCTCTACTGGCTCTCCATGGTCCTGGCGGTGTTTGCCGCCCTGCTGCTGGTGCTCAGCGTGGCCGGGGTCTTCTCCGGCGCCGAGCAGAAGCTGAACCAGGCCCTCATCACCGAGCAGAGCAACGTCTCCATCCAGCTCGCCCAGCAGCTGGGGACCCTGACGGCCCAGGGGGTGGCGCTGTCCGGCCAGATCACCAACCTTCTCAACGACAACCTGCACACCGGCCCGGTCGCCTCCCTCAACGACCAGGGGGCGCGGCTGGCCGCCCTGGAGCGCCAGCTCTTCACCCCGCTCAACGCCGCGATCCAGGCCAGCCCCTGCAACGGGGTCTTCGTCGTCCTGGACGCGACCACCAACACCGCCGCGCCCATGGCCGGGACCTCCCGGGCGGGGCTGTATCTCCGCTTTATGAACCTGAGCAACCGGAGCGCGGTCAACCAGGACATCGTCTACTTCCGGGGCGTGCCGGAGGTGGCCCGGGAGAACCAGCTGGAGCTGCACAACCGCTGGAACCTGGAGTTCGACGTCAGCCGCCTGCCCGGCTACACCCGCCTGATGGGCCAGCCGGTGACGCGGCTGGCGGACAGCGCACTCTGGACCGGCCGGGTCCAGCTGACGGACACCTGGGAGGACGCGCTGCTGCTGCTGGTGCCCGTTCTGGCCAGCGACGGAACGCCCCAGGGCGTCTGCGGGCTGGAGCTGGGCGAGCTCTACTTCCGCCTGTCCTACCCCGCCTACCGGAGCGAGTTCGGCAGCATGGTCACGGTGCTGGCCCCGATGTCGGAGGGGAAGCTCCACCTGTCCCAGGGGATGACCGGGGGGCTGGAGCGGACCTACCTCAGCGGCGACGACACCCTGGCCGTGCGGGAGGGGAAGTACTTCAACGTCTACGAGGGGGACAACGGCACCTTCCTGGGCCTGCACACCCGGCTGGACCTGGAGATCAACGAGACCCCCGTCTACGCCGTCACCCTCATCGCCCGGGACAGCTGGGCCGTCGCCGCGACCCAGCTGCGCACGGTCTGGATCCTCGGCTCACTCTGCTTCCTGCTGCTGATGCTGGGGCTGTCCATCTACCTCTCGCGGCGGTTCGTCAAGCCCATCTTCCAGAGCTTCCAGGCCATCCGGGAGGAGGGCGCCCTGGAGAGCGCGCCCTCCGGCATTTCCGAGCTGGACGCCCTGGTGGACTTCGTCCGCGCCAAAAACCAGAACCAGCCCATCGGGGAGGGGGCGCTGCCGCCGGACGTGGAGGAGCTCTTCGCCACCTTCGCCCGGGGCGCGGAGAGCCTCACCGCCACCGAGCGGAACATCCTGCGCTACTACGCCGACGGGCGGGAGGTCAGCGAGGTGGCGGAGCTGGCCTACATCAGCATCCACACCGTCCGAAAGCACAACGCCAATATGTACCAAAAGCTGGGCGTCGGCTCCCGGGATGAGCTGATGCTCTACCTGGAGATGTTCCGCCGCTGCGGGCGGCTGGAGGAGCTGTTCTGACCCTGCACAGCACGGAGACCACGGGAGGGATCGCCCCTGCCCGTGGTCTTTTTTTGCTGGCTGCGGGCTTGGCGATGTGCCTAAAAACAGGGGGCTGGAACTGTGCAAATCAAACTAATCCCATTGAGTATTTTGGGGAAAATCGGCTGAAAACACCGGAAAATACTCAATGGGGTACTGGTCATGAGGCGGGTACTTATGTTATAAACTTAGTAAAGATTCAGAAACAATGGGGAGGTGAGCCAGGGGATGAAGCGAATCATTGCCGGGCATCTGCAAGACGAGTCCGACGAGCGGCAGTTTCGGTTTTCGCTGACCTGCGTGGAGTGCGGGTCGGTGTGGAGGAGCACCCCGATCCGCTTTTCCAAGGCTGGGGTCCCGGCCCCCACGGAGGCCAAGCAGATCGTGTTCCGCGCCCTGTATCAGCGGGAGTGGGAGCAGGCCCGGGAGCGGGCCGTCGGCGAGGCGACCCGTGGGTTCAACCGGTGTCCCCTCTGCGGCTGCCTGGTGTGCAACCACTGCTTCCTCATCTGTGAGGACCTGGATATGTGCTGCGCCTGTGCCGAGCACCTCAACGAACGGGGCGAGCTGGTCGAGGAGGGTCCGGACCCCAGGGTGCCGGGCCGGAACCACCCCCCGTGACGAGCGCACACAGAAAGCAAGAGACCGGATTTTCCGCAATCACGAAAGGAGACTGAATATGGGACTGATCAAAGCTGCAATGGGTTCTGTGGGCGGCGTGCTGGCCGACCAGTGGAAGGAGTATTTTTACTGCGAGGCCATCCCCGCAGACGTGCTGGCGGTGAAGGGGCAGAAGCGCACCTCCGGCCGCTCCAGCAACACGAAGGGAAGCGACAACATCATCTCCAACGGCTCGGTCATCGCCATTGCCGACGGCCAGTGCATGATGATCGTCGAGCAGGGCAAGATCGTGGACATCTGCGCCGAGCCCGGCGAGTATACGTATGACATGTCCACCGAGCCCTCGATCTTCAGCGGCGACCTGGGCGAGAGCATCAAGGCCACGTTCCAGAACATGGGCAAGCGCTTCACCTTCGGCGGCGAGCCGCCCAAGGACCAGCGCGTGTACTACTTCAACACCAAGGAGCTGATCGGCAACAAGTACGGCACGCCCTCTCCCGTCCCCTTCCGGGTCGTGGACCAGCGGGCCGGGATCGACATCGACATCGCCATCCGCTGTTTCGGCGAATACAGCTACAAGCTCGTCAACCCCATGCTGTTCTACACCAACGTCTGCGGCAACGTCTCGGAGGACTACAACCGCGAGGAGCTGGACGGTCAGCTCAAGAGCGAGCTGCTCACCGCCCTCCAGCCCGCCTTCGCCCGCATCTCCGACCAGGGCATCCGCTACTCCGCCCTGCCCGGCCACACCCAGGAGCTGGCCGCCGCGCTGAAGGAAGAGCTCTCCGCCCAGTGGCGGGACTTCCGCGGCATTGAGATCCAGCGGGTCGGCGTCTCCTCCGTGAAGGCCAACGAGGAAGACGAGCAGATGATCAAGGAAATGCAGCGCAACGCGGCCTTCATGGACCCCACCCGCGCGGCGGCGCATCTGGTCGGCTCCCAGAGCGCGGCGATGCAGTCCGCAGCCGCCAACCCCAACGCCGGGCCTGCCATGGCCTTTATGGGCATGGGGATGGCCGGTCAGGCCGGGGGCATGAACGCCCAGAACCTCTTCCAGATGGGCCAGCAGCAGCAGGCCCAGCAGCCCGCGCCCGCCCCGGCAGCCCCGGCAGCCCCCGCCGCCGCGCCCGCAGCGCCTGCGGCCGACAGCTGGACCTGCACCTGCGGCAATGTGGTCGCGGGCAAGTTCTGCACCGAATGCGGCGCGAAGAAGCCCGAGGAGAAGCCCGCGGCGGACGGCTGGACCTGCACCTGCGGCGCGGTGAACACGGGCAAGTTCTGCACCGAATGCGGCGCGAAGAAGCCCGAGGAGCAGCCCGCGGCGGACGGCTGGACCTGCGCCTGCGGCGCGGTGAACACCGGCAAGTTCTGCACCGAATGCGGCGCAAAGAAGCCCGAGGCCGCGCCCAAGTACAAGTGCGACAAGTGCGGCTGGGAGCCGGAAGACCCCACCCATCCCCCCAAGTTCTGCCCCGAGTGCGGCGACCCCTTTGACGACGGCGACAAGGTGTGACGCGCCTCTGGCTCGGCTGGCAGAGCGAGGGGGCGGAGTGCGCAGAAAATCTTTGCGGCGCGCGGGCCGCGTCCCTCCTGCTGTTTTTGACGGAACTGGCGGAGACGGCCGGGGCGGAAGGCTCCGGCGCGTGAAAAAAACCAAAGGAAGAAGGAACGAGTATGGGATTATTCGGCAATCTTTTTGAAAAGAAGGCGTGTGCCATCTGCGGCGGCGAGATCGGCCTGCTGGGCAACCGCAAGCTGGAGGACGGCAACATGTGCAAGAGCTGCGCGGCCAAGCTGTCCCCCTGGTTTGACGACCGGCGGCACTCCACCGTGGAGCAGATCCAGGCGCAGCTGGCCGACCGGGAGGCCAACCGGGACAAGGTGGCGGCCTTCCGCACGACCCGCACCCTGGGCGAGAACACCAAGGTCCTGCTGGACGAGGACGCGGGCTGCTTCATGGTGACCGCCGCCCGGAAGCTGGAGGAGGCCAACCCGGACGTGCTGGCCTTCGCCGACGTGACCGGCTGCGACCTGGACATCGACGAGAAGCGGACGGAGCTCAAGCGCGAGGGGAAGGACGGCGAAAAGGTGAGCTATGACCCGCCGCGCTACCAGTATTCCTATGACTTTTACATCCGCATCCACGTCCGCAACCCCTACTTCGACGACATCCGCTTCAAGCTGAACAACCGGAACGTGGAGATCGAAAACGACAAGACCGGCGGCACCGGCATGGGCCGGACGCGCGGCGGTCTCGACCCGGAGCGCGACGTGGAGTACCGCCGCTACCGGGAGATGGGCCAGGAGATCAAGGCGGCCCTCACCCAGGTCCGGCAGCAGGTGCGCGACGAGGCGGCGGCAGCCGCGGCCCCCAAGGCGGCCGTGACCTGCCCCTGGTGCGGCGCGACGACCACGCCCGACGCCAGCGGCTGCTGCGAATACTGCGGCGGCTCCCTGAACGGATAAGGGCAGCGCGCGAAGAAACTGAGACAAAGGGGGCATCGCTATGCCAGAACAGATCACCAACTACAAATGCCCGGCCTGCACCGGTCCCCTTCATTTTGTGGGGTCCTCCGGCAAGCTGGAGTGCGAATACTGCGGCGGCAAGTACGACATCGCCGAGATCGAGGCGCTGTACGCCGAGAAGGAGCAGCAGGCCCAGGAGGCCTTTGAGAAGGAACAGCAGGGCGGCGGCTCCGGCTGGGACGAATCCGACCTCAACGGCGATTGGGGCGAGGACGGCAGCAGGATGCGGGCCTACAACTGCCCCTCCTGCGGGGCGGAGTTCATCTGCGACGAGACCACGGCGGCCTCCTCCTGCCCCTACTGCGGCAACCCCACCGTGCTGCCCGGCCAGTTCGCCAACGCCCTCAAGCCGGACTACATCCTCCCCTTCCGCCTGGACCAGAAGGACGCGCAGGCGGCGCTGAAGAAGCACTACAAGGGCAAGCGCCTGCTGCCGGGCGCCTTTGCCAGCGCCAACAAGATCAGCGAGATCAAGGGCGTGTACGTCCCCTTCTGGATGTTCGACGGCGTGGCGGAGGCGGAGGCGGACTTCGAGGCCACCATCAGCCGCGAGTACACCGACGGCGACTACGAGGTCACGGAGACCGACCACTACCTGGCCCGCCGGGCGGGCAGCGTCGCCTTCGAGCGCATCCCCGTGGACGCCTCCTCCAAGATGCCGGACGCCCACATGGACGCCATCGAGCCCTTCCACTACGAGGAGCTCAAGCCCTTCTCCACCGCCTATCTGCCGGGCTATCTGGCGGATAAGTACGACGTGTCCGTGGAGGAATGCGCGGCGCGGGCGGACCGCCGGGCGGAGAACACCGCCCTGGGCGTGCTGGAGAACGACGTGGACCGGTACCACACCAAGGTCTGCGTCCGCCATGACGTGAAGCTGCACCGCGACAAGGTCCACTACGCCCTGCTGCCGGTGTATATGCTCAGTACCAAGTGGGACGGGAAGGACTTCCTCTTCGCCATGAACGGCCAGACCGGCAAGCTCATCGGCGACCTGCCGGTGAGCAAGGGGAAATTCTGGGCCTGGTTCGGCGGGATCGCCGCCTCGGTGACGGCCGTGGTGGGCACCGTCCTGCTGTTCGTGCTGTGAAAGGGGGATGGCATCCATGAAAAAGAAGCTCATGACGATCCTGATGACGCTGGTGCTGGGGCTGTCCCTGGTCGTGCCGGCGCTGGCGTATGTGGACTACGGCCTGGTGTATGACGCCACGGACCGGCTCGACGCGGACTTTGCCACTGCGATGGGCGAGGACACGCTGGAGGCCTTCGCCCAGCGCAACGGCGTGCAGCTGCGGGTGGACGTGGTGGACGACCTGGAGGGCCACCCCATCGACGAGTACGCCCGCATCTTCTACGACAAGTATGAATACGGCGCCGACGACACCGGCGACGGCTACCTGCTGATGCTCTACGTGACCGAGGACGCCACCGGCCTGGCCTACCGCGACTACACCGTGATCTGCGGCGGGGAGAACCAGGACGAGCTGGCCGCCTTCCTGCCCGTGCTGAAGACCACCCTGGACAACTGGTTCAACGAGGAGACCTGGAGCGGGGACCTGGCGCAGGACAACCTCAGCTTCCAGATGGCGCTCGAGCTCTATGTGAGCCTGACCGAGGAGTACCTGACCGGGGGCGCTGCCGCCGCCCCGACCGCGCCGCCCGAGCCGGACACGGCCGCCGGGGCGGACCCCGCGACGGACGCCGCCTTCGTGAACGACCTTGCCGGGCTCCTCACGGCCGGGGAGGTCCAGTGGCTGGAGGTCGTCGCCACCGGGATCAGCGAAAAGTATCAATGCGGCGTGTATATCTTCACGCTGGAGGACTACAGGACCTATGGCGACGACATGCGCGCGGCCTGCAAGAGCCTCTTCCGGGACTACGGCCTGGGCTATGGCGAGAGCAAGGACGGCATCCTGCTCACCCTGAGCATGGCGGAGCGGGACTACTTCCTGCTGGCCCACGGGGACTTCGGCAACGCGGCCCTCACCGACTATGGCCGGGAGGCCATGGCGGAGGTCTTCCTCGACAACTTCGCGGAGGACGACTGGGCGGGCGGCTTCTCCGACTACCTGGAGGAGTGCGAGACCTATCTCCGCAGCGCCAAGGAAGGCACCCCCGTGGACGTGGAGGCCAAGGCGGACCTCAGCCTGGGGATGCGCATCCTGCGGGCCTACGGCATCGCGCTGGGCGCGGGCCTGCTCATCGCCCTGGCGGTGTGCCTGGTCTTCCGCGCGCAGATGAAGACCGCGGTGGAGGCCACGGCGGCGGAGGAATACGTCCCGAACGGCGGGGTGGACATCCGCCTCCGGGAGGACCGCTTCCTCAACACGACCACCAGCCGCCGGAAGATTGCCAAGGAGAGCAGCAGCGGCGGCGGCACCACGGTGGACCGAGACGGCTACTCCGGCAGCGGCGGCAAGTTTTGACCGCCCCCAAGACCCAAACGGACCCAACGGAACGAACAGGAGGAGATCATGAAAAAGAAACTGCTTTCTCTGGCGATGGCGCTTCTTCTGAGCCTGTCGCTCCTCCCGCTGTCCTCCCTTGCGGCGGGGACGTCCTTCGTGGATGTCGCCCCCGGACAGTGGTACTACGATGACGTGAGGCAGGCGGTGGCCTCCGGCCTGGTCAACGGCAAGACCGCCAGGACCTTCTGCCCCAACGACAACCTGACCTACGCGGAGGCGGTGAAGCTGGCGGCCTGCATGAACCAGAAGTACACCACCGGCGCGGTCACCTTGCAGAACGGGACCCCCTGGTACCAGAGCTATGTGGACTACGCCAGGGCCAACCGGATCATCACCCGCAACTACAACTGGAACGCCATGGCCACCCGGGCGGGCTATATGGAGATCTTCGCCAAGGCGCTGCCGCAGGCGGCCCTGGTGCAGAAGAACACCATCGTCAACGGGAGCATCCTCGATGTGCCCAACGGTCACCCCCAGGAGCAGGCCATCTACCAGCTCTACCGGGCGGGCATCGTCCAGGGCAGCGACGCGCTGCACAACTGCAAGCCCGACGACCCCATCAAACGCAGCGAGGTGGCGGCCATCCTCACCCGGATGATGGACAG
Organism: uncultured Eubacteriales bacterium; assembly: GCA_934572535.1. Taxonomy (GTDB): domain Bacteria; phylum Bacillota; class Clostridia; order Oscillospirales; family Oscillospiraceae; genus Evtepia. The sequence continues at coordinate 9,575 of CAKTLJ010000027.1, read as the reverse complement.
CAGCAAGCGCCTGACCTTCACCATGACCGGCCAGGCCCCCACCGGGCTGGACGCGCAGACGTCCCTGTCGGTCCTGCGCCAGTACACGGCGGCGGACAACGCCGTCTTCGCCGTGGCCTACCTGGGCTATCTGAGCGACCCCATGCAGATCCCCATGCGGGATTGGCTGGCGGCCAACTTCCCGCGCCTCACGGCGCGCTACCCCTTCCTCAAGGAGATCCCCGACAGCCGGGTGGTGGGCAGTGAGATCGGCGAGCTCTACTGCCTGGTCCCCCTGGACCCGACCGACATCGTGGACGTGAGCGCCGTGGTCCACCTGCCCTACGGGGACTGGGACGTGGGCGAGGTCATCTACTACTCGGACCGGGGCGACCCCTTCATCCTCTGCTGCAACGGCGGGCAGGACGTCCCGGACGCCCGGCTGGGCCTCACCAAACGCGGCGGGGAGGGCCTGATGACCTGGTACCCCATGCTGGATGACAACCTGGTCTCCCTGCCCAGCCGGGAGGACGGCACGGTCCTGGGCCTGGACTTCACCGACCTCGACGAGCTGTATGAGAACATGATCCGCGCGTTTCGCGCCTACGACTGGGCCGGGCCCAGCGCGGCCGCCCTGGGGGATACCCAGTGGACCTACCAGGGCTATGACCTGCTCCGGCCGGACACCATGCAGAACCACTTCCTGGACCTGCGCGCCAACGGGCAGGCCGAGCTGAGCTGGCTCTACGAAGGCGATAAGAGCTATCGGGAGCACTACACGGGGCGCTGGTCCCTGGTCACGGAGCGCGGGCTGACCTGCCTGAAGCTGGACCTGACCAGCCAGAACGGGACCGTCATCCACGACCGCTACCCGGCCATGCTGGCCGAGGACGGCATCCGGATGGTGGTGGGCGTGGGCCTGAACAACACCCAGCTGCCCTTCCAGGCGGTGCCCTACACGCTGACGCTCTTTGGGCAGAGCTATGGCTAAGACCCCCATGCCCAGTTGAATAAAGACGCCGGAAGAAAGGAGGGAAGCCCGACGGCCCGGCGGCGGGCAAACCGGAGCCACGCGCCGCCGACCCGCAAGAGAGAGAAACCACACGAGACCACAGACCAAGACAGAAAGGACGGACAACGACAAGAACGAATAGGAGGTACTATCTATGCGTTACGAGATCCAAGGCGGCAGCCTGCCTGCCGTGATCCTGCACCTGAACGCCGGAGAGACCATCATCAGCGAGGTGGGCGGCCGGACCTGGGCCAAGGGGCCCGTGGAGACCAACACCAAGGGCGGCAGCATTGCCAAGGGCCTGGGCCGCATGTTCTCCGGGGAGAGCCTGTTCATGAGCCACTACACCGCCAAAGGCCCGGCGGAGATCGGCTTCTCCTCCTCCTTTGTCGGCAGCATCGTAGCCCGAGAGCTGCGGGCAGGGGAGAGCCTCATCTGCCAGAAGTCTGCCTTCCTCTGCGCCACCGAAGGGGTGGACCTGTCCATCTTCTTCCAGAAGAAGCTGGGCGCGGGTCTGCTGGGCGGCGAAGGCTTCGTGATGCAGAAGGTCACCGGCCCCGGCACCGTCTTCCTGGAGCTGGACGGCTATGTGCATGAGTATGACCTGGCCGCCGGGGAGGAAGTGGTGTGCGACACCGGCGTGGTGGCCCTGATGGACGGCACCTGCCAGATGGACATCCGGATGGTCAAGGGCCTGAAGAACAAGCTCCTGGGCGGCGAGGGCCTGGTGGACACGGTGGTCACCGGTCCCGGCAAGGTCTATCTCCAGACCATGTCCCTGCCCCGCTTCTCCCAGCTGCTGGCGCCCTTCTTGCTGACCGACAAGAAGTAACCAAACGAACCGAAGACCCGTAAAGTAAGTTACAGAGTGATTTGAGGAGGTACTAAAAAATGAAAAAGGTATTTGCAATTTCCCTGGCCCTTGTGATGGCCCTTTGCCTGTGCGCCTGCGGGGGCGGCGGCGGTGACAACGACCCCAACCTCGGCACCTACGAGTGCACCCAGGCCGAAATGATGGGCATCACCATGGACGCAGAAGAGATCTATGAGGACGGCCTGACCCTCGAGCTCAAGAGCGGCGACAAGTGCGTCCTCACCATGGACGGCGACGCAGTGAACTGCGACTGGGCCCTGGATGGGGATGCCTTCTCCCTGAGCGCGGAAGGCGAGACCTTCGAAGGCACCCTGAAGGACGGCGTCATCGAGCTGGACATGATGGGCGTGGCCCTCACCTTCGAGAAGCAGTGACCGAGTCCGAAACGTCAGTCAGGAGGCAATGAGATATGAAGAAGTTATTTGCGATTTCCCTGGCCCTTGTGCTGGCCCTTTGCCTCTGCGCCTGCGGGGGCGGCGGCGAGGACGCCAACCTCGGCACCTATAAGTGCACCCAGATCGACATGATGGGCATGACCCTGACCGCAGAAGAGATCTATGAAAACGGCGACTTTATCCTTGAGCTCAAGAGCGGCGGCGAGTGCATCATCCATGTGGAGGGCGGCACCGAGACTTGCAGCTGGGCCCTGGACGGGGAGACCTTCACCCTCACGGAAGACGAGGAGACGTTTGAAGGGACCCTGAAGGACGGCGTGATCGTTCTGAATATGATGGGCATGGAAGTGACCCTCGAAAAGCAGTGACCGCTGCGCCCGCTGCCGGGCGCGCGGCAAAGTGAATGACGGACACACCGCGGACCGGGACCCGATGGGGTCTCCGGTCCGCGGCGTTTGCGTTTGGGCATTTACTTCTATCCGGGCGGATGGTATACTGGAAGCCGCGACAAAACAGAGACAAGCAAAGGAGCAGCTGCGATGATAAGCATACAGACCTACGTCCGGGCGAAGAGCCTGGCGGACGCCTATCAGCTCAACCAGGACAAGCGCAACCGCATCGTCGGCGGGATGCTGTGGCTGAAGCTGGGGGCGGGGGCCGTGGACACGGCCATCGACCTCTGCGACCTGGGCCTGGACACCATTGAGGAGACCGAGACGGCGTTTTCCCTGGGCGCCATGGTCTCCCTGCGCCAGGTCGAGCAGCACCCGGGGCTGAACGCCTACACCCGCGGCGCGGCGGCGGACGCCGTGAAGGACATCGTGGGCGTGCAGTTCCGCAACCTGGCCACGGTGGGCGGCAGCCTCTGGGGGCGGTTTGGGTTTTCCGACGTGCTGACCGTCTTTTTGGCCATGGACAGCTACGTGGAGCTGTACCAGGGCGGGGTGATCCCCCTGGAGGACTTCGCCGCGCGGAAGAGCGACCGGGACCTGCTGGTGCGCCTGATCGTGAAGAAGACGCCGGGGAAATTCGTCTACCAGGCCATGCGCAACCAGCGCACGGACTTCCCCGTGCTCACCTGCGCCCTGGCCGAGCTGGACGGCCAGCACCGCGCGGTCATCGGCGCGCGGCCCGGCAAGGCCCTGGTCCTCCGGGACGAGGCGGGCCTGCTGGCCGGGGCGATCACCCCGGAACGCGCGGCGGCCTTCGCCCGGTACGCGGCGGAGCGGACCCCCGTGGGCTCCAACCCCCGGGGCAGCGCCGCCTACCGCACACATCTGATCAAAGGGCTGGCCAGCCGCTGCGCCCTGGCCTTGGGAGGAATGGACTGATGGAGATCACGATCACCCTGAACGGCCGCGCCGTTTCAGACCACATCGACGCGGACCTGCTGCTCATCGACTTCCTGCGCCGCCACCGGTGCTACAGCGTCAAGCGCGGCTGCGAGACGGCCAACTGCGGCCTGTGCACCGTGCTGCTGGACGGCAAGCCCGTGCTGTCCTGCTCCGTGCTGGCGGCGCGGGCGGACGGCCGCGCCGTGCAGACCCTGGAGGGGCTCCAGGCGGAGGCGGAGGCCTTTGTGGGCTTCATCGCGGACCAGGGCGCGGAGCAGTGCGGCTTCTGCAACCCCGGCTTCGTGATGAACACCATCGCCCTGCTGCGGGAGAACCCCGCGCCCACCGACGACGAGATCCGCGCCTATCTGGCCGGGAACCTGTGCCGCTGCTCCGGCTACGAGGGGCAGCTGCGGGGCATCCGCGCCTACCTGGACAGCCGCGCGGAGGAAGGAGGCCGCCATGCAGCCGTATAAGGTCGTGAACCACTCGGTCCGCAAGAAGGACGCCATGCAGCTGCTCACGGGCAAGCCGGTCTACCTGGACGACATCGTGCCCGACGACGCCCTGGTGGTCAAGCTGCTGCGCAGCCCCCACGCCCACGCCCTGATCCGGACCATCGACACCGAGGCGGCCCGGGCGGTCCCCGGCGTGGCGGGGGTCTACACCTGGCAGGACGTGCCCGCGGCGCGGTTTACCAACGCGGGCCAGACCTACCCCGAGCCGTCGCCCTACGACCGGCTGATCCTGGACCGCCGGGTGCGGTTCGTCGGGGACCCGGTGGCCATCGTGGCCGCCGAGGACGAAAAGGCCGCCCAGGCGGCCCTGGCGCGCATCCGGGTCGAGTATGAGGTGCTCGAGCCTGTGCTGGACTTCCGCGCGGCCAAGGACGCCCCCGTCCTGGTCCACCCGGAGGAGGACTGGCTCCCCCTCTGCGACGTGGGCGGCGACAACCGGCGCAACCTGGTCGCCAGCGGCAGCGACGCCGACGGCGACGTGGAGGCCGTGCTGGCGGACTGCGCGGTGGTGCTGGACCACACCTACCACACCAAGGCCTTCCACCAGGCCATGATGGAGACCTTCCGCACCTACACCCGCCTGGACTGCTACGGGCGGCTGCACGTGATCTCCTCCACCCAGATCGTCTTCCACTGCCGCCGCATCCTCGCCCGGGCGCTGGGCATCCCCAAGAGCAGGGTCCGGGTGGAAAAGCCCCGGATCGGCGGCGGCTTCGGGGCCAAGCAGTCGGTGGTGTCCGAGGTCTACCCCGCCTTCGTGACCCTGCGGACGGGGCGGGCGGCCAAGCTCGTCTTCACCCGCGAGGAGTCCCAGATCGCCGGGTCGCCCCGCCACGAGATGCAGGTCCGGGTGCGCCTGGGCGCGAGCCGCGCGGGGAAGATCCGGGCCCTGGACGTGTACACCCTCTCGAACAGCGGGGCCTACGGCGAGCACGGCCCGACCACGGTGGGCCTGTCCGGCCACAAGTCCATCCCGCTCTACACCGGCGGGCTGGAGGCCTATCGCTTCGGCTACGACGTGGTCTACACCAACACCATGGCCGCCGGGGCCTACCGGGGCTACGGGGCGACCCAGGGCATCTTCGCCGTGGAGTCCATGGTCAACGAGCTGGCGGAGAAGCTGGGCCTGGACCCGACCGCCCTGCGGGAGCAGAACATGGTCCGCGAGGGGATGACCATGCCCGCCTACTACAACGAGGTCACCAGCGCCTGCGCCCTGGACCGGTGCATGGCCCGCTGCCGGGAGATGTTCCGCTGGGAGGAGAAGTACCCCGTGCGGGACATGGGCGGCGGGAAGGTCCGGGCCGCCGGGGTGGCGATGGCCATGCAGGGCTCGGGCATCTCCGGGGTGGACGTCGGCTCGGCCACGGTGAAGCTGGGCGAGGACGGCGGCTACACCCTGCTGACCGGCGCGGCGGACATGGGGACCGGGTGCGACACCGTCCTGGCCCAGATGGCCGCCGAGTGCCTGGGCTGCGCGGTGGACCAGGTGGCCGTGTTCGGGGCGGACACCGACGCCTCGCCCTACGACTCCGGGTCCTACGCCTCCTCCACCACCTACGTGACCGGGCGGGCGGTGGAAAAGGCCTGTGCGCAGCTCAAGGGCAAGCTCTGCGCCCTCGCCGCGGAGATGCTGGGCTGCGCGGCGGAGGCGGTGGCCTTCGAGGGGGACCGGGTCCGCCAGCTGGCGGACGGGCGGAGCGTGACCCTGACCGAGCTGGCCTGCCGGGCGCAGGTGGGCAACACGCTGGCGGCGGAGGCCACGGCCTCCCACGCCTCGCCGGTCTCGCCGCCGCCCTACATGGTGGGCATGGCGGAGATCGAGCTGGACAAGCTGACCGGGCAGGTGACCGTCCTGGACTACACGGCCGCGGTGGACTGCGGCACGCCCATCAACCCGGCGCTGGCCCGCATCCAGGCCGAGGGCGGCATCGTGCAGGGCATCGGGCACACGCTGCTGGAAAACGTGACCCACGACCGCAGCGGCCGCCTGGCGGAGACCTCCTTCCTGACCTATAAGCTCCCGACCCGGCTGGACACGGGCAGGCTGCGGGTGGCCTTCGAGGAGAGCTGCGAGCCGAGCGGCCCCTTCGGGGCCAAGTCCATCGGGGAGATCGTGATCAACACCCCCGCCCCCACCATCGCCCACGCCATCTATCGGGCCACCGGGACGTGGCACCGGGAGCTGCCCATCACGCCGGAGCAGATCGCGCTGGGCGGGGGCGCGTGAGAAATGTTACATTTATGTTTCAGTGATTTGGGAGGGGTTGACAGGGGGCGACTTCCTGTGTAAAATGCGACTGTAAGAGGGCCGCAAAGGCGTTTTTTGAAAACAAGGACGTCCTTGTTTTGTGTTCTGCACAGCAGAACACAAGGAGCCTTCCGAACCCGGCATAACGTCCGGCGGCACGGCCGGGCTTTATGTAAAAAATTTATTAAGGAGGAAAACTTCCAATGAGAAACTTTAAGAAGATTCTCAGCCTGGTGCTCTGCATGGCTATGATGCTGTCCGTCATGGTCGTGGGCGCAGGCGCAGCGTTCAAGGATCAGTCCAAGATCAAGAACACCGAAGCTGTTGATGCTTGTACTGCTCTGAACATCATCAAGGGCTACACCGACGGTTCCTTCAAGCCCGAAGGCACCATCACCCGCGCAGAAGCTTGCAAGATGATCTGCGTGGCTCTGAACGGCGGCGAGGAGCCCACCCTGGGCACCAACGCTACCTCCACTTTCAGCGACGTGCGCGGCACGACCGCTAAGTGGGCAGAAGGCTACATCGAGTCCTGCGTGAGCCAGGGCATCGTGGCTGGCATTGGCGGCGGCAAGTTCGACCCCAACGGCAACCTGACCGGCTCTCAGTTCGCCAAGATGCTGCTGATCGCGCTGGGCTACAATGCTGACAAGCAGGGCTATGTTGGCGCTCCCTGGGAAGTGAACGTCAACGTGGACGCTTCCGCGAAGGGCCTGTACGCTGGCCTGGCTGGCATGGACCCCTCCAAGGCTCTGTCCCGCGACAACGCGGCCCAGATGGTCTGGAACGCCATGAACGCCTATATGGTCGAGTACAAGTATCAGCTGGTTTCCAAGAATGGTCAGCTGGTCTCCGAGCTGGTCCTCCAGGACAAGGTCGGTATTGACAACAAGAGCAAGATCACCCTGCTGGAAGACAAGTATGACGCCATTGCCATTACCGGCACTCTGACTAAGGTCAAGCAGGACAAGGGCAAGGACACCTACAGCATCACTGTTACCGATCCTAAGCACAATGGTAAGGCATACAACGATGGCAAGCCCGTTTCTTACAACGACGTGACCAAGGATTACTCCGATCTGCTGTATCAGAACGTCCGCGTTCTGGTCAAGCCCGACAAGAACGGCAAGGACGCTGTTGTCTATGGCGTGTATGCCACCAACAAGAACATCGTTCAGAGCGGCCTGCTGGCTGATTTGAAGATGGATGGCGTTAAGGCTAAGCTGGACGGCACCAAGTATGATCTGGCAGATGACACCTATGTCTATGTTAATGGTGAGCTCCAGAAGGCAAATAACAAGGAAGTTTCCATCGCTACTTGGCTCAAGACCAACGGCGGGGGCACTGTAAACTATGAGAAGGGCTCCACCGTTAAGCTGCTGGCTGTCAATGGCACCACTGATTATTCCATCTTGCAGGTGACTACCTACGCTGTCGAGCAGGTTAAGTACGTTGGCAGCGATTATCTGACGACGGATTCCGGTAAGAAGTCTAATGATAACTACAACTACGCTTCCAGCATCAAGAAGAACGACTATGTTGTCATTTCTGAGGCTGGCAACTATGCCGACAAGAAGGGCCTCATTGAGAAGGCTGACGTGGTTGATGGCAAGATCGACTCCGTTAAGAAGGACTCTGCTGGTGAGGTCAACAAGGTCCAGGTTGGTGGTTCTTGGTACAGCACCAACGTTGCTATGACTGGCGCGAGCGCTCTGAAGCTGGGCTCCACCGTGAAGCTGGTTCTGGTCAACGGTTACATTTATAAGACCGATAAGGTCACGACCGCTGCTTCCGATATCGCGCTGCTGGTCGAGGCTGGCTCTACCTCCGGTGTTGGTTCCAAGTATCAGGCTCGCCTGATCTTTACCAATGGCACTGACAAGGTCGTTGAAATTAAGAAGACTTGGGGCGACGAAGGCAAGCGCAACGTGACACAGGATATCGACGAGACTCCTACTCTGGTCACCTATGACGTTTCCAAGGATGTTTACACCCTGACCAAGATCGACGCGGATGATACTGCTGGTTACGATCAGTATGTTGAGCTGACCAAGGCTACCGTTGATGGCAGCGCTACTGGCACAGGTCTGGCCGGCAAGCTGTACTTCGAGTCCACTGGTGTTGTCTTTGTCCGCCAGAATGCAGGTACGGACAATGACGATCCTGAATTCAAGGTCGTGACTGGTAAGACTGCTTCCAGCTGGGATCTGAAGGACGCGCTGAAGAACAAGCTCACTGTTAAGGCTGTTGCTGACAAGACCAACAGCAACCTGTATGCTCAGGTGGCCGTTGTTGACTTTGGCAAGGATAAGACCAGTGGCTCCACCGATAAGACCTATGCTGTGGCTCTGGATGCTTCCTACACCTCCAAGGAAGGCGGCACCACCTATACCATGGTGAAGGCTTGGAACGGCACCAAGGAAGAGACCTTCAAGTATGAGGGTACTATTAGCGGCGGCATTGACGCGGGTACTATTTTCGAGTATTCCACCAATGGCGATGGCACCGTGGATATCACTAAGCGTGAGACTGTCCTGAACAAGGTGAAGACCTATGACGCAGGCACCGGTGATATTGAGCTGACAGAGGCACTGGCAGCAGGCTGCAAGTCCAAGATCGACTCCAAGGATACTGTGGTCCTGTACGTTGACTCCGACGCAGGCAAGGGCGTTGGCGGCGGCGAGATCCGTCAGGCTAACAACTTCAACGGCGGCAGTGACGCAGACGTGGCAAACGTGGCTATCTTCTCCGAGACTAACGAGGACCAGATTACTGTTATCGTTGTTGATGTGAACAACGACTATACTGCGTGGTAATCTCCCCCGAATCTGATTCAGGAAGATACAATCTAACGACAAGCAAGCCCCCGGGGTTTCCCGGGGGCTTTGCCCTATAACGCGAATCCATGGAGGCGCGGAAGCAGCCTTTGGCAGAGCGGGCTGCCCTCAGCCCGCCGAGGACGTCACGTTCCCCGGCGGGGTCAGGGGACCCCACCCTGCAAGCCTTTGCCCCGCAGGGCAGGAGCCACGCCAAAACCTCCCTTGTTAAAGGGAGGGGGACCGCCGGGACGGCGGTGGAGGGATTCCGGTTTAAGAGCCACGCTGTTCGTTGACGGGAATCCCCCCGGCACAGCTGGCGCTGCGCCACCCCCCTTTGACAAGGGGGGCAGGAGAAGAATCCCCCCGGCACAGCTGCGCTGCGCCACCCCCCTT
>CAKTLJ010000026.1 GCA_934572535.1 uncultured Eubacteriales bacterium | reverse complement strand
GAGCAATCATTGGTGCAAACAGCGTTGTGGGCAGTGATGTTGCACCATATACAAAGGTCGTTGGAAACCCCGCAAGAGCGATTCAAAAGCGCTTTGACGATGAACTGATTGAATTGCTGCTTAAATTCAAGTGGTGGGATAGGAACATTGATGAAATCAACCGGCTAATTCCAATTTTGACTTGCGGTGATTTGGATAAAGTGAAAGCTGAAATCAAAAAGCAATTAGGCTGACAAATTCCCGTTTGCAGCGCTGGTCCAATGCTCCATTGAGAAAATGAGCGATGCCTTTTCCGCTTGCGCACGCAGGCCATACCATGGTCGATCTCTTTTGAGAACAGGGCGCAGACCAGCAAGCAGGAGCCTGCACCAACAGGCGTTCACAGGCTCCCCCTCCCCTTGTCAAACCGGATCGTCCGTCCGACTTCGTATCCGTTGCGAGACGATATCACCTGCGTGAAGTCTCTGTGTCCCTAATTGCAGTTGCTCCACTTCTATTGTTGCGGTATCGCCATCTTCCGTTTGGCGCTTTTCTATTTCTGCGCTTCGGATCGCCAGGATGATCTCGTCTCCAACCTGCAAATCATCAAACGTGATACTTGCAACATCTTGCGTATCATAATCGCAATAGACCATAGGGATCTCGGAGCAATCAATGCGACAAGCATTCCCTAAAATATCTTTTTCTCCGCTATCTTTTGCGGTTAGGATCTTATTGACTTTATCAAGTTCTGTTATTGTCGCATTGACACCCATAACAAGCGTTTCGTTTGTTTGCAGTCCAGAGCACGAAACCAAAGGAAACGCACAAAGGAACACGCATACTGCCATCATCACTTTTTTCACCATACGTTCCTCCAACTTCCGGTTTTTTCGTTTGCTTTGCGTGTGTAGATCATACCATAAAACTTGTGAACATTCTACCACAACTTCCTAAGATCTGAGAGAAATGGGAACGCGCGACGGCATCCCGCGCGATGCCGCGCTCAGCTTTCGATGCAACCAAATCCGAGTTTCTGCGAGTAGATAGACGAAGGGCCTTTCAAACAGACTCTGAGGAAAGGAGGGGACCGAATGGAGGATTCTCGTATCGTTGCTCTATACTGGCAGCGCAATGAGCGCGCGATCTCTGAAACGGAAGCGAAGTACGGACTCTATCTGCGCAGCATCTCCTACCAGCTTCTCTCCAATGCGGAAGACGCTGAGGAGTGCGTAAACGACACCTACCATGATGCCTGGCGCGCTATGCCGCCGCACCGGCCGTCCATTCTTTCAACGTTTCTGGGAAAGATCACCCGCCGGATCTCCATTGATCTCTGGCGAAAGCGGGGCGCAGAAAAGCGGGGCGGCGGGGTGATCGCCCTTGCGCTGGATGAACTGGAAGCCTGCGTATCCGGGACCGGAGCGGTCGAGACGGAGGTCGAGCGACTTGAATTGCAGGATAAGCTGAATGCGTTTCTCCGGGCGCTTCCTCAAGCTGAGCGCCAGGTATTCATGTGCCGGTATTGGTATCTGGATCCCATCTCCGATATTGCGAAACAGTTTGCCTATTCGGAGAGCAAGGTCAAATCCATGCTGTTCCGGACGAGAGCCAAGCTCCGTGCAATGCTTGAAAAGGAGGGATACTGACATGAAGGCAGAGGAACTGCTCGATATGATCGGAAACGCCGAGGATCGTATCATCGAAGAAGCCAAGAAGAAAAAACGGCCCGCCCCACCGGGATGGACGAAGTGGGTGGCCGCCGCCGTATGCCTTTGCCTGGTCGCGGGAGGCCTTTTTGCGCTCGCCCGGCCCAGCGGAACGGCCCCAGGCAGCTCAGACGCGCTTCCGCAAATCGCAATTCCAGACTATGATAGCAGCGGCATGGGGTTCGAGGGGCTGCTGTACTACAGCGCCGAGGAATTGGAGAACGGGAATCCCTGGCGAGAAGACATCGCGCCGGAGACCCTGCCCGTTTTCAGAAACGGCAGCTATGATCCCTCCGGCGCTGGCGTACCGCTCGGCTTGCACGAAGCCGAAATGAGGGCGGAACTGGAACGCGCCGCCAGCGCGTTGGGTCTGGAGATCCTGGACACCGACGCCGAAACAAATGCCACGCAGCGCGAGGATGGCACGAGCACCCCCGGTGATACGGTCTACAGCATCCGCGCGAGCACCGGAAGGGGGAGCTTGATCGTCTCCGCCAATGGCTGCCTGGTCTATGCTCTGCCCAGCGGCTATGCGCTCCCGGACGGGTATCATTTTACCCTCAGTGACACTTCCGACGCGGAAGCGGAAGCCGTCATGGCCTATCTGATCGAAACCTACGCCGCCTTTTTGCAGTATGACCGGCCTGAGATCGCGTTGCAGGGAGACTATTCTCTCAGCGGCGACTATATGCGCCGGTACGTCGTCTATGATTCTGGAAACGATCTGACCGAAAGCATTCTCAACTACAACTTCCGCGCCGCGCAGTTTGTGCCGGATGACAGCGGATGCTTGCTGCTGATCCGGCGCGGCGACGGCCTTCGCACGGCGGAAAAGCTCGGGGACTATCCCCTGATCTCCGCGGCAGAAGCGAAAGAAAAGCTGCTGGCTGGTCAATATCAGACGAGCGTCCCCGTTGCCATGCCCGGGGAAGCGTATATTGCGAAGGTGGAGCTGGTCTATCGTTCCGGACCGGGGGAAGAAACCCTCCTCCCGTACTACCGGTTCTACGTCGCCTTGCAGGATACAGACGGATGGCAGATGACGCAAAGCAATGGCCTCAAAACCTATGGCGCCTACTACGTCCCGGCCATTCAGGACGCATATATCTCCAACCGTTCCCCCGATCCCGGATCGTTCAACTGACCAGCGCGTTGCCCTGCAAGCCTTCGGCTTGCAGGGCATTTCCTGCTGCGCCCCGCAGCGGGGCGGGATCGGTATTGTCTTTTGACCCGCCCCATGCTATACTGCTTTTGTACCTACTTCATAGCATGGTCTAAGCTTCTGGGTCCTTGCCATACAGAGGCTTTTTTCATGCGACCACGTAAAAAAGAGGCGTTTTCCATGCATGACGAACTGACCCAAGTTGACATCAATAAAATGAAGGAAGAGCTGGAGCACCGCCGCCTGGTCCTCCGCCCCCAGCTCATCGAGGAGGTCAAGGTCGCCCGCTCCTTCGGCGACCTCAGCGAGAACTTCGAGTACAAGGCCGCCAAGCGGGAGAAGAACCGCAACGACAGCCGCATCCGCTACCTGGAGGGCATGATCAAGACCGCCCGGGTCATCGACGCGGCCCCCTCCGGCGAGGGGATCGGGCTCTTTGACCGCGTGACCTTCTGGATCGAGGAGGACGAGGAGGAGGAGACCATCCAGCTGGTGACCACCCTCCGGCAGGACGCCCTCAAGGGCCTCATCAGCAAGGAGTCCCCCGTGGGCAAGGCCCTCTGGGGCCACCGGGCCGGGGACCGCGTCCTCATCGAGGCCAGCCCCACCTACAGCTACTACGTCCAGATCCGCTCCGTGGAGCACACCGGCGAGGACCCCGACCTGCCCATCAGCAGCTTCTGATGACGGCATTCCCGCAAATCGGGGCGCGCATCGACCCGATTCGCCCGCTTTTTGCAGCTTTCCCGCCATTCGACCCGTTTCGCCCTTCTTCTGCAAGTTTTCCTGGCTGGCTCCTCAAAGTTTTCCCGATTTTTTTGGGATATTTGTGGTTTTTTCTCTTGATTTTGCAACTTCCAGGGTGTATAATTTCAGCGAAGTCAAGGGTAGACTCCCCCCTCTTTCTACCGTCCCTCCTTTTTTGAGGGATCTCTTGACCCCCCTTCTTTGTCCTTATCCGTTTCTTCCTACCCCTTAACCTTCCGTTTCATTGTGAACGCCTCGGTGTTCTCCCACCGAAGCAAGACAGCGCCCTGGACCTCCCCCTTCCGGTCCGGGGCGCTGTTTTGCGCAGAACGTGACCAAGTTACGGAAGCGGCCGCCGCTTCCCTGTAAGCTTCTGGAAGACTCTCGACTTCAAAGGAGGCCCTGTATGAAGAAACGAAACGCCTCGGTAGACCGGCAGGCCTGCGTGTCCTGCGGCGCGTGCGTAAAGGTCTGCCCGAAACACGCCCTGTCCGTCTACAAGGGCATCTATGCCCAGGTGGACGAGGCCCTCTGCGTGGGCTGCAAAAAATGCGCCAAGGAATGTCCCGCCTCGGCCATCGACTTCGTCCCCGTGGAGGTGCCCGCATGAAGCAGACAAAGCACTGGTACGACTACCTCTTCGTCGTGACCCCCATCTACTTCGCGCTGGGGTTTTTCAACGTCCTCTTCGCCTGGCTGGGGCTCATCTTTTTCCTGACGCCCCTGATCCTGGCCTGCACCCGCTGGAACAAGCTCTACTGCAACCGCTACTGTGACCGGGGCCAGTTCTTCTCCCTGCTGGGCGGCCGGTTCGGCCTGTCCCGGCGGCGGGACACGCCCAAGTGGATGCGCTCCAAGGCCTTCCGCTACGGATTTCTGGTCTTTTTCCTGGTGATGTTCCTGGCGATGCTGTGGAACACCTGCCTGGTCTTCGCCGGGGCCCGGGACCTGCGCCAGGTGGTGACGCTCCTGTGGACCTTCCGGCTCCCCTGGCACTTCGCCTACCACGGCACCCTCTTCTCCCCCGGGGTGGCCCAGTTCGCCTTCGGGTTTTACAGCGTCATGCTCACCTCCCTCCTCCTCGGCCTGGTGGTCATGGCCCTGTTCAAGCCCCGCTCCTGGTGCGTCGTCTGCCCCATGGGCACGATGACCCAGCTCATCTGCAAGGCGAAGGCCCGATAAGGGAAGCGCCGCCAAACCCATTCTTTGCGACATGAAATAAGGGCAGAGGGATCTCGCGAACGAGATCCCTCTGCCCTTGCTGTATGAAAAAAGCGTTCCGGCCTTCGTTTCCGGAACGCTCTTCTTCGCAGGTGCGCGCTTTTATCGTTTCGTATCCTCCTACCCCCGGAAGCGATAGCCCACGCCCCAGACGGTCTCGATGTACTGGATGTGGTCGAGGTCCACCTCGATCTTGTCCCGGATGTGCTTGATGTGGACCGTCACCGTGGACACGTCGCCGTAGGCGTCCATGCCCCACACGTTGTCGAAGAGGCGGTCCTTGGAGAAGACCGTGTCCGGGTGCTCGGCCAGGAAGAGGAGCAGGTCGTACTCCTTGCTGGTCATGGTCGTCTCCCGGCCGTTGACCCACACGCGGCGGGCCTCCCGGTCGATCTCCAGGCCCCGGACCTTCAGCAGCTCCGGCCGGGCCTTTTCCCGGCTGCCGACCAGGCGCTGGTAGCGCTGGATGTGGCCCTTGACCCGGGCCACCAGCTCGCTGGGGCTGAAGGGCTTGGTCATGTAGTCGTCCGCACCCAGGCCCAGGCCCCGGACCTTGTCGATGTCGTCGGCCAGGGCGGAGATGATGATGACCGGGGTGTCCTTCTCCTCCCGCAGGCGGCGGCAGATCTCAAAGCCGCTCAGGCCGGGGAGCATGACGTCCACGATGACCAGGGCGAAGTCCTCCTCCAGGGCCAGGTTCAGGCCCTGGGTGCCGTCGGAGACCAGGGTGCAGGCGAAGCCGCCGTTGATCTCCAGGTAGTCCCGCTCCAGCTCGGCCACGCTCTGGTCGTCTTCAATGATGAGAATGTTCATGGGGTGTCCTCCTCGTTTCGCAGGGGGAGGTAGATGAAGGCCCGCGTGCCCTCCCCTTCCTCGCTGGTGAGCCAGATCTTGCCGTGGTGGCTGTCCACGATGCTCCGGCAGATGGCCAGGCCCAGGCCGCTGCCCGGCACGGCGCTGGAGCGGGCGGCGTCCGCCCGGAAGAAGCTGTCGAAGACATGGCGGAGGGCCTGGCTGCTGATGCCCTCGCCGTCGTCGGAGAGCTGGAGGACCAGCCCGTCCTCGTAGGGCTCCGCGGCCAGGTGGATGGAGCCGCCGCGCCGGCCGTACTTGATGGCGTTGGACATGAGGTTGTCCATCACCCGCTTGAGCTTGCTCCGGTCGGCGGTCACGACATACTGCCCCTCCGGCAGCTGGCTGGTGAAGGTCATGCCCACGCCCTGGGCCTCCTGGCGGTACTCCTCCCCCAGGTCGGCCAGGAAGGCGGTCAGGTCCACGTACTCGAAGTGATACTGCATCCGCCCCAGCTCGTACTCGGAGAAGTCGGTCATGTTGCGCACCAGCTTCTCCAGCACCAGGGTCTTGCTGTAGACGATGTCCAGGTAGTGCGCCTGCTTCTCCGGGGTGTTGGCGACCCCGTCCTGGATGCCCTCCACGTAGCCCTTGATGGCGGTGATGGGGGTGCGCATGTCGTGGGAGAGGTTGGCCATGAGCAGGCCCCGCTCCTCCTGGGCGCTGGCCTCGGCCGCGGCGGCCTGCTTCAAGCGCTGGCGGACCCCCTCCAGGGACTGGCTCAGCTCGTCCAGCTCCCGCTCCCGGCAGGAGAGGATCTCAAAGTCCAGCTCCCCCTCCCGCAGCCGGTCGGCGGCGCGGCGGAGGGTCTTGAGCGTGGCGCTGATCTGGCCGGTGAGCCGGGAGGCCAGGACGATGCACAGCGTCGCCACGCACAGGCACAGGAGGGTGACCCCCAGGATCAGGTAGGGCAGCATCCGGCCGGGGCCTTTCAGCTCCCCCAGCACGAGGTCGAGGACGGTCAGGACGAAGCTCTCCCCCTCCGGCACCCGGGCGCTGAACAGGCTGAGCATGACCACCACCAGCACCAGGGCCACCACCAGGGACAGCCCCAGCATCAAGAGGCCGGTCTGGATGAACCGGCCTCGAAGCGTTGTCTTTTTCTGCATCGAGGGAACCTCCTTTGCAGGGATCGCGCGCGGGCGGCGGGCGGTCTCAGGCTTCCTTCCGGTCGAAGAGCAGGTATCCGCAGCAGGCAAAGACCAGGCCGTACCCGGCCAGCAGGCCGATGCGGGAGAGCAGGGACAGGAAGGGCAGGGCCACGCCGATCCACAGGTTGTGCCACCGGAGATAGCCGGTGAAGAGCAGGCCGCCGAAGGCGGGCAGGTAGGTCCCCAGGGCGAGGAAGCCCACGTAGAGCACCACGCACAGCAGGACCGTGAGGCTCGACCCCTTCACCAGCTGGTTCACCAGGCAGAAGAAGAGGATGAGCACCGCCAGGGGGACAAGGTCCAGCAGGCAGGCGAAGAAGCTGTGGGCCAGCCCCCGGGTCCCGCCCCGCAGGAGCAGCTGGGTGAGGGCGGTGACCAGATAGAGGACCGCCAGGTCCAGAACGCAGAGGGTAAAGACGGCGGCGGCCTTGGAGAAGAAGAGCTTCCCCTTGCCCACCGGCCGCACGAGGGAGAAGCGGATGGTGTGGTCGGCCTGCTCCCCCACGAAGAGGTCGCAGGCGGCCATGATGGCCATGAGGGGCAGGAAGACGAGCAGGAAGAAGGGCAGGTTGGCGTTGGTCAGCCCGCCCAGCACCGTCGCCGGGGAGAGTGCCCCGCCGGTGATGTAGTTGGCGACGACCAGGCGCAGGGCGCTGGCCACGCAGATGAGGCTGCCCAGGAGGAGAAAGACAAGGTATTTTTTCCGCTTCCGGAGCTTGAAGACTTCATTCTTCCAATTTGCGATAAACTGAGCCATTCCGTTCCCTCCTCACAACACGACAGAGCCTTTTTTGTCCCGCACCTTGGCCAGGAAGTAGTCCTCCAGGGAGGGGTGCAGGCGCAGGGCCTCCTCCTTGGTGTCGAAGGAGAGCATCTCCCCCTCGTAGAGGACCAGGACCTTGCTGCACATCTTTTCGATCTCCGAGGCCAGGTGGCTGGCCACCAGGAAGGCAACGCCCTTCTCCTTGGCCAGGCGGATGATGATCTCCCGGATCTCCACGGTGGCCTCGATGTCCAGGCCGTTGGTGGGCTCGTCCAGGATCATCAGCTCCGGCTCGGACAGCAGCGCCAGCGCCAGCGCCATGCGCTGCTTCATGCCCAGGGAGAACTTGCCGCAGCGCTCCTTTTTATAGGGGGACAGGCCCACAAGCTCCAGCACCTGGTCGATGCGGGCCGCGCCCACCCCGGGGTAGTACCGGGCGGCCATCCGCAGATGGTCCAGGGCGGTCAGGTTCTCGTAGAGGGCGGGCTGCTCGATGAGCGCGCCCACCTTGGCCAGGGCAGCCTCCCGCTGGTCCACGGCGTCCGCGCCGAAGACCGTGACGCTCCCCTCGCTGGGCTGGCTGAGTCCGGTGATGGACTTCATGATGGTCGTCTTGCCGGAGCCGTTGGGGCCAAGCAGGCCCACCACCTCGCCCCGCTGCACGGAGAAGGTGATGTTCCTGGCCCCACGGCCATTGCTGTAGACTTTGGACACATGGTCCAGATTCAATACCGTATCCAAAACGCCGCTCCTTTCTTGACAAGCCGTCAAAAGCGCAGTCCGGCCCCGGAGGGTGAGAACTCCGGGGCGCTGACCGCATGTGAGAGATAGAACTAAGAAGGTGTGCTTGTTCCCAATGGTTAATAGTGGGCCTTGGTCTTGCCCTGAAGGTCGGGGGCCTTGACCACGGTGGTGCCGTAGTCGCTCACCCGAAGGTCGCCGGAAAGGACCAGCTTGTGGCGGCTGCCGTCCAGGTCGGTGCTCGTGAAGGTGACGTCGAGCCGGTTGGAGGTCAGCTTGCCGCTCTTGTCCACGCCGAAGGTGCAGGCAACGTTGTCCAGGACCAGGTCCTTGCCCACGTAGTAGTAGAGGTTGCTGAAGATGTCCCCGTCGGGGTGCGCTTCGACGTAGTCCTGCATGGTGGGGTAGTAGTCATAGGTCCCGTCGGCGTGAACGTAGACGACACCGGCGCCCTTCTGATCCAGGATCTGGTAATACTCCGCCTCCCAGTTCGCCGCAGTCACCTCGCAGAACTTCTCCACCTGCGCTTCGTTCGCCTCGTACCAGGCGTCGTCCCAGCCGCTTCTGTAGTTGGCCTTGAACTCCTCGGAGAGGGTCTCGCCGGTGGTCTTTTCGTAGTAGGCGAGGACGTTGGCGTCATAGTCCTCGTACTCCACGTCGCGGACGGTGGACTGGTCCTCCGCCAGGGCGCAGGCGAAGAGGGACAGCCCCGCGTTCACCAGGGAGGGGACCTGGCTGTTGGCGATGTTCACCTGATAGAGGGTGCTGCCGTCCTTGCTGCCCGTCTCCACGAAGTTGTTCTTCAGGTCGCCCATCACGGTGTCGGCGGCCAGCTCCAGAAAGGTGACCAGGCGCTTCTGCGTCTCGTCGCTGCCGTCGTAGCCCAGGAGGTTCTCCTGGCCCGCGTCGCTCTGGTACTGGTAATAGGTGTCGCTCTGGTCGTTGTAGATGGTGTAGACCCCGTTCAGAGAGCCGGTGTATTCCGTAAAGGTCTTGCCGTTCTGGGTGCTGGTCGCGATCTGGGCGAAATCAGGGGCCGCCATGGTGTAGTCGGTCTTGAGCTTCATGACCTCCTTCTCGTCCAGCTTCACGGCCAGGGTCCCGGCGGCGGTGAAGTTGCCCTCCTGGAGGGCCAGGGCTTTTACGGCATTCTTGTACTTGGTGTAGCCGTTGACGCTGCCGAAGGCTGCGGTCGCGGAGACCGCCAGCATGAGCACCCCGGCCACCAGACAAATCATCAATTGATTCTGTTTCTTCATTGGGATTCCTCCTTTGTCGCGTTGGGAACGCTCCCGCACAAGGGGCTTCCGTTTGACAGCTTCATTATACCTTGGATTCCTAAAAAAAGGATAGGGAATCTCTTAAATTTTCATTAAAATTTCGCGGCGGAGAAGGCCAAACCGCCCCCGGACCCAGGGTCCGGAGGCGGCAGGCAAGAAAGGAAGATAAAAATGAAAGCGTCGGCTGCGATGTCGTGCTCACGGGGCCTTGGTCCGCTTGCCCACGTCCAGAGGCTGGACCGTCGTGGTCCCATAGCCGCTGACCCCCAGCTGGACGGTGACCTCCACGGTGTGGCGGACGCCCTTGCCGTCGGTGGCGGTGAAGGTCGCGGTGATCTCGTTGTCCGTCAGGCGGCCCTTCTTGTCCAGCGCGAAGGTGCAGTCCACCTTGTCCAGGTTCAGCTCCTTGGCGGCGTAGTACTCCAGTCTGTCCAGGCCCTCGTCGCCCTGGGCCTCCAGGTAGTCCATCCAGGTGGCGTAGTAGGTGTAGCTGCCGTCTTCCTTGACTTGCAGAACGCCCGTGCCGCCCTTCTGCTCCAGGATCTTGTCGTACTTTTCATAAACCCCCCCGGTGACGTCGTCCACCTTGTCGATCTCCGCCTTGTGGGCCTCGTAGTAGGCCTCTTCATAGCCGTCGGTCAGGGCCTTTTTCAGGTCCTCGGAGAGGGTCTCGCCGGTGGTCTCTTCGTAATAGGCGATGGCCACGGGCCAGAAGTCATCCCAGAGGATCCCCGTGCGGGTCCCGCCGCTGTTCTCGCAGGCCAGGAGGGACAGCCCGGCGTTCACCAGCGCGGGGACCTGGCTGCCGGAGATGGAGACCTGGTAGAGGGTCTTGTCCTGCTCGGAGCCGACCTGGACGAAGTTGTTCTTCAGCTCCCCGGCCACGGTGTCGGCGGCGATGGAGAGGAAGTTGACGAGGCGGCTCTGCATCTCGTCGTCCTTGTCATAGCCCAGGAGGGTGGTGGAGCTGTCCATCATCTCGCTCTGCCAGTACTCCCCGCTTTCGTCGATGAACCAGGTATTCACGCCGTTCAGGGTGGTGTCGCGCTGGGTGCAGGTGTCCTTGCCCTCGGTGGTGGTGGTGACGGTGGAGCGGTCCGCGCCGGCCTGGGCGTAGTCCACCTTCGTGGTGCTGAGGACCTTGCCGTCCACCTTCACGCTCACGCTCCCCTTGGCGCTGAAGTTTTCCTCCTCCAGCGCCAGACCCATCACCGCCTTCTTGTAGGCCGAGTAGCCGTTGGCGCTGCCGAAGGCCGCGGTCGCGGAGACCGCCAGGGTGAGCACGCCGACCGTCAGACATGTCAGGACCTTTGTTCGCTTTTTCATAGGAGTTCCTCCTTTTCGTAAACCTATCGTGTCCCTGCCAAAGCAGGATCTCTTCCTTTAACAAGTTCATTGTACCCCGCGATTCTAAAGAAGGAATAGGGGAATTCTTAAAAATTTATTAAAAAAGCCGAGCGACTGCGCCGCTCGGCTTTTGGACTTGATCCCTATATCGCAAGGGCCGCGCCTCACCACTTCTTGGCGCAGGCCACGCCCAGGGCGCCCGCGCCGGTGTGGCAGCAGATGCTCAGGGGCAGGCTGATCAGCTCCACCTCGTACTCCGGGAAGTCCCGCCGGACCTCCTCCAGCCAGCGCTCGCCCAGGGCGGGGTCGCCGCCGGAGTACCCGGCGAACACGTTCATCTCCAGGTCGCGGAAGCGGGTGTCCAGGTCCTTGCGCAGCGCGTCCACGAGGACGGTCTTGGCGTGGTTCATGCCCCGGACCTTTTTGTAGGCGTCCAGCTTGCCGCCCTGGATCTGGAGCACCGGCTTGATGCTCAGGATGGAGGCCATGGCCGCCCCGGCGGCGGTGACGCGGCCGCTCCGCTTCAGGTATTCCAGGGTGTTCACGGCGATGTAGATGCTGGAGTCGTAGGCTTCGGCCTCCAGGATGTCCCGGACCTGGCCGGCGGTCTTGCCCTGGGCCAGCAGGACCTGGGCGTTGCGGATGGACTGCATCAGGGTCACGGAGATGCGCTTGTCGTCCACCACCAGCACCCGGCCCCCGAAGTCGCGGGCCAGGGCCTTGGCCGAGGCGCAGGAGCCGCTCAGGCCGGAGGTCATGGGGAAGTAGAGGACCGCATCGTGCGTTTGCAGCAGCCGCTCCCACAGGGAGAGGATCCCTGCCGGGGCCGGTTGGGAGGTGGATACCTCCAGCCCCGCCGCGAGCTTTTGGAAAAAGAGGGGGTGGGAGATGTCCTTCCCCTCATAGTAGGTCGCGCCGCCAATGAAAAAAGGCATGGGGATCAGATGGATGCCCATTGCCTCCGCTTGGCTGGCTGAAATTCCGCTGTTGGTATCCGTCACAATGGCTGTTCGCACAAAGACCCCTCCTGCCCGTTGGCCTTCCCTGCACCGGATACGCAACGGAAAATTATGTTCTCTAACAGGTAAATATAGCACACCTTCCTTGCTTTGGCAAGCCGACAAATCGCACGAAATGTCAACCCCGACCACGCGGCCGCCACCTCCGCCGTCATGCAGGGCGCTGCCGAGGTCATGGCCTACGGCACGGCCGTGAAATTTAAGGAAGGTCTTGCCTGAAACAGGCTATCGTGGTATGATTTAACCCGCAAGCATTCCCTATATATAGAACTGTTTTGAGGTGCATACCACCATGAGAACCAGAGAAAGCAAAAAAGCCAGATACCTCCGCATCGCCGCCGAGGTGGCCCGCGGCTCCACCTGCCTGCGCCGCCAGTACGGGGCCATCATCGTCCGGGAGGACGAGATCATCGCCACCGGCTACAACGGCGCGCCCCGCGGGGACGCCAACTGCTGCGATGTGGGGACCTGCTGGCGCATCGAGCACAACATCCCCCACGGGGAGCAGTATGAGAAGTGCGTGGCGGTCCACGCGGAGATGAACGCCATCATCAGCGCCGCCCGGCGGGACATGATCGGCAGCACCCTCTACCTGGTGGGCTTCGACGGGAACACCCCCATCAAGGCCGAGCCCTGCCTCATCTGCCAGAAGCTCATCAAAAACGCCGGCATCGCCCAGGTCATCACCGTGGGAGATGAATAACCGAACGGGCCGTCTCGCAGGATCCTTCCGAATCCTGCGAGACGGCCCGTTTTCGTTGCGTTGGCAGGGCACTGTAGTATTGTCCTATTGACAGAAAGAAATAAACCGCCCGGCGGCCACCAGGCGGTTTCTGTAATATAAGATGCCACGGGGGCTGACCGTCGATCAGCTTCCCTGTTGCTTACAGTATACAACGCCGCGGGGCTTTCTGTCAAGGAAACTCCGCGGCGTTTTCCTTGCTTGTGGGAAGCCCGGAACCATGATACAATGGGAAAAACACTGCCGGAAGGAGGGCTGACCATGCCCGCGCTGCAAGTCCATCTCGTCCCCGCGCCCAAGGCCGACCCCAAGGCCCTGGCCCTGACCGCCCCGGCGGCCACCGAGGCCGCCCACCGCTTCCACCGCTCCCTGGCTTCCTACGCCCCCACGCCCCTGCGCGCCCTGCCCGCCCAGGCCGCCCGGCTGGGGCTGGGCCAGCTGTGGGTCAAGGACGAATCCCCCCGCTTCGGCCTGAACGCCTTCAAGGGCCTGGGCGGAAGCTACGCCATCGCCGTCTATTTGTGCCGCTTGCTGGGCCTTCCCGCGCAGGAGGCCTCCTTCGCCGCCCTGACCAGCCCCGCCGCCAGGGCCAGGCTGGGCAAGCAGACCTTCGTCACCGCCACCGACGGCAACCACGGCCGGGGCGTGGCCTGGGCCGCCCGGCTCTTCGGCCACGACGCGGTGGTCTACCTGCCCAAGGGCAGCGCCCCGGAGCGGCTGGAAAACATCCGCGCCCAGGGGGCCTGGGCGGAGATCACCGACCTGTGCTATGACGACACCGTCCGCCTGGCCAGCCGCATGTCCGAGGAGCGCGGCTGGGTCCTGATCCAGGACACCGCCTGGGCGGGGTACGAGACCGTGCCCACCCACATCATGCAGGGCTACACCACCCTGGCCTGGGAGATCGCCCAGGTCCTGGACCAGCCGCCCACCCACCTCTTCCTCCAGGCCGGGGTGGGCAGCGTGGCGGGGGCCGTGGCCGGGTACTTCGCCGCCCTCTGGGGGGACCGTCGGCCCGTGACCGTCCTCGTCGAGCCGGACAAGGCCGACTGCCTCTACCGCACCGCCGTGGCCGACGACGGCCAGCTCCACTTCGTCACCGGACCCATGGACAGCATGATGGCCGGGCTTTGCTGCGGCGAGCCATGCACCGTCAGCTGGGAGATCCTGAAGGGCGTGGCCGACGGCTTCGTCTCCTGCGGCGACCACTACGCCGCCCGGGGGATGCGCCTGCTGGGCCGCCCCCTGGGGGACGACCCCGCCGTGGTCTCCGGCGAGTCCGGGGCCGTCACCGCCGGGGTGCTGGAGGGGCTGATGACCGAGGCCGCCCTGGCCGACACGCGCGCGAAGCTGGGCCTGGACGAAACCTCCCGCGTCCTCCTCCTCAGCACCGAGGGCGACACCGACCGCGAAAACTACCGCCGCATTCTATCCGAACCCTGACACACGACGACACAGGACCCCAAGGCGCGTGCGCCTTGGGGTCCTGTGCTTCTCAGAGCAACCGCACCAGGCACAGCAGCAGGCCGTAGAGGACGCTGGCGGAAATGCCGCAGACCAGGACCGGACCCGCCACGCTGAACAGCTTCACCGCCGTGCCGGTGATGAAGCCCTCGTGCTTGAACTCCATGGCCGGGGCCGTCATGGCGTTGGCAAAGCCGGTGATGGGGACCAGCGTGCCCGCCCCGGCCCGCTTGGCGAGCCGGTCGAAGACCCCGATGCCCGTCAGCAGGGCGGTGACGAAAATGAGGGTCACGGAGGTCGCCGTGCCCGCCGCCTCCACCCCCAGGCCCCGGCTCTCGTACAGGTCCATCAGCCCCTGGCCGACAACGCAGATCAGGCCCCCCACCAGGAAGGCCCACGCCATGTTTTTCCCCATGGGGGAGGGCTTTGCCTTGGCGGAGACGTAGGCGTTGTACGCCTCGTTGCTCAGCTTCTTGATATCCACGGAAATCACCTCCCCTCCAGTATGCCCCGCGTTCGCCCCCGTCATGCGAAAAGAAACCGCCGCTCCACACCGAGCGACGGTTTCTCGTTCTATTACAGCATATCCAGGAAATAGCGGTGGACCGACAGGTCCTCGCTCAGCTCCGGGTGGAAGGCGGTGACCAGCTGGCTGCCCTGGCGGGCGGCCACGATGTGCCCGTCCACCTCGGCCAGCACCTGGGCCTTGGGGCCGACGGAGGCGATGTAGGGCGCGCGGATGAAGGTCATGGGGACCTTGCCCACGCCCTGGAAGTCGGACTCCGTGTAGAAGCTGCCCAGCTGACGGCCATAGGCGTTGCGCTTGACCGCGATGTCCATGGTGGCGAAGCAGGGCGCGCCGCCCTCCACGGTCTCGGCCAGGAGGATCAGGCCCGCGCAGGTGCCGTACACCGGCAGACCGGCCTGGATCTTGGCGCGCAGCGGCTCGTACAGCTCCAGGTCCCGCAGGAGCTTGCCCATGGTGGTGCTCTCCCCGCCGGGGAGGATCAGCCCGTCAAAGGGGCGCTCCAGATCTTTGGGCTGGCGGATCTCGAACCAGTCTGCCCCCAGCCGCTCGAGCATGGTCTCATGCTCCAGGAAGGCCCCCTGAAGGGCCAGCACAGCAACGGTCATCTCACTGCCCCCGTTCTGCCATCAGCAGGGCGATCTCGTCCTCGTTGATGCCGACCATGGCCTCGCCCAGGTCGGTGGACAGCTCGGCGATGCGCTTGGCGTCGGTGTAGTTGGTGACGGCCTGGACGATGGCGGCGGCGCGCTTGGCGGGGTCGCCGGACTTGAAGATGCCGGAGCCAACGAACACGCCCTCAGCGCCCAGCTGCATCATCAGCGCAGCGTCGGCGGGGGTGGCCACGCCGCCGGCGGCGAAGTTCACCACGGGCAGCTTGCCGTTTTCATGGACGTAGCGCAGCAGGTCCAGGGGAACTTGCAGCTGCTTGGCGGCCTCGAACAGCTCGTCCTCCCGCAGGTTCTGGACGCGGCGGATCTCCTTGTTCATGGCGCGCATATGGCGGACGGCCTGGACCACGTCGCCGGTGCCGGGCTCGCCCTTGGTGCGGATCATGGATGCGCCCTCGGCGATGCGGCGCAGGGCCTCGCCCAGGTCACGCGCGCCGCAGACGAAGGGGACCTTGAACTGGGTCTTGTCGATATGATAGACGTCGTCGGCGGGAGAGAGGACCTCGCTCTCGTCGATGTAGTCGATCTCGATGGCCTCCAGGATCTGGGCCTCCACAAAGTGGCCGATGCGGCACTTGGCCATGACGGGGATGGACACGGCCTCCTGGATGCCGCGGATCATCTTGGGGTCGCTCATGCGGGACACGCCGCCAGCGGCGCGGATGTCGGCGGGGATGCGCTCCAGGGCCATGACGGCGCAGGCACCGGCGGCCTCCGCGATCTTTGCCTGCTCGGGGGTGGTCACGTCCATGATGACGCCGCCCTTAAGCATCTGGGCCAGTTCCTTATTCAGTTCATATCTGCTCTTATCCATGATGGATCACCTCGTGTTTTTTTGTTGATGGGTGTATTGTATCAGAAACTGACCACATCAAAACCCTCAGTTCCTGGTTTTTTTGTAGGGTCAGTTTCCCCCGGGCCAGCGGGCGGAGACAGGCCAGACGAAAATCTGGTCATGTCTCATCCGTCTGTTTTTCATCTGGGTTTATGGTCAGTTTGGGCGGCGTCCGGCCAGGACGAAAAAAGCCTTGACAAATTCGTGTTTTCGGATATAATAATAGGGCTTGTGTCTATTACGAGCAGATCCTTTCCGGCGGCTGAGATCGCCGGACAAATGTCCATAAGGAGGTGCAACGAACCATGGCAAAGGTAAACGCAAACTATGAAGTGGTCTACATCCTGGACCCCGCAATGGGTGAAGAGGCAATTGCCGCTATGATCGAGAAGTTCAAGACTCTGGTTGAGACCCAGGGCACCGTGACTGAAGTCGATGAGTGGGGCAAGCGTCGTCTGGCCTATCCCATCAATGACCTGAACGAGGGTCATTACGTCCTCATGACCTTCACCGCCGAGCCTTCTCTGCCCGCAGAGCTGGACCGCGTGCTGAAGATCACCGAAGGCGTCATGCGCTCCATGATCATCTGCAAGGACGAATAAGGAGGCTCTTGGCCTATGCTGAACAAGATCTTCCTTCAGGGCCGCCTGGTGGCCGACCCTGAGCTCCGCCACACCCAGAGCGGCGTGGCGATGGCTTCCTTCCGTCTGGCCGTGGACCGGGACTTTAAGGACCGGGAGACCGGCGAGCGGAAAGCCGATTTCATCAATGTCGTTGCCTGGCGTCAGACCGGCGAGTTCGTCTCCCGGTTCTTCACCAAGGGCCGCATGGCCATCGTGGAGGGCAAGCTCCAGACCCGCGACTACACCGACCGGGACGGCAACCGTCGTTACGCCACTGAGGTCGTCGCCGACAATGTCTATTTCGGCGACTCCCGCAGAGACGGCGAAGGCGGCGGCTACGCACCCGCGCCCGCAGGCGGCAGAGGCGGCTACAGCGCCCCCGCAGGCGGCAATTACAGCGCGCCCGGCGGCAACTACCCCTCGTCCGGCGGCGGCTACCCCGCCGCACCCGCTGTCGATCAGTTCGCCGACCTGACGGACGACGACGGCGAGCTGCCCTTCTAAGGCAGTGACCACTATCATTTAAGGAGGTTTGCTATTATGGCTATGGATAGAGAACGTCCTCGCGGCAACCGCAAGCGCCGCAAGGTTTGTACTTTCTGCGTCGATAAGGTCGAGCACATCGATTACAAGGATTCCGCTAAGCTGCGCCGTTTCGTTTCCGAGCGCTCCAAGATCCTGCCCCGCCGCACCACCGGCACCTGCGCTATGCATCAGCGCCAGCTGACCGAGGCCATCAAGCGCGCTCGTCAGATCGCTCTGCTGCCCTACGTCACCGACTGATCCGGAAGTACGTCTGTCACAACCGCAAATGCGCCGCAAACTTGCGTTTGCGGCGCGTTTTTCTATACTTTGGAAAGGAGACTCTCCCCCATGCTCTCATTTACCGCCTGCATCGTGCAGACCACCTCCGGCCCCTACGACAAGCAGGGCAACCTGGCCCGGGCCTTCCGCGCCATGGAGGAGGCCCGCGCAAACGGCGCTTCCCTCATCCTCTTCCCCGAAATGTTCCTCACCGGCTACATGATCCGGGACAAGCTGGCCGAGCTGGCCGAGACCCTGGACTCCGGCCCCGCCGTCTCCGCCCTGCGGGCCAAGGCCAAGGCGCTGGACCTGGCGGTGGTGGTGGGCCTGCCCCTGCTGGACCGGGAGGGCGGCAAGCCCCACAACACCGTAATTTTCATCGACCGGGACGGCAGCGTCCCCGGCGTCGCCCACAAGACCCACATGTTCGGCGGCGAGGAAAAGATGTTTGACCCCGGCGACCAGCTCCGGGCCTTCGACACCTCCTTCGGGCGGGTGGGCATTTTGGTCTGCTACGACGGGGAGTTCCCCGAGACCGCCCGCACCCTGGCCCTGGACGGCGCGGAGCTGCTCTGCATGTGCGCCGCCAACATGTCCCCCTTCGAGGACTACCACGCCGTGTACGCCCGGGCCAGAGCCATGGAGAACATGGTCCACACCCTCTATTGCAACTACGTGGGCGACGAGCGCCGCTTCCACTACTGCGGCCAGAGCTGCGCCTACGACCCCCTCGGCAAGCCCCTGGCCGAGGCCGACACCCAGGAGGAGACCACCCTCTACGTCACCGTGGACCCCAGCAAGAAGGAAGGCCCCCTGCGGGACCTGAACTATTTCCAGAACCGGAGAAAAGCGCTGTATCACCCGGACCTGCTGTGACGCAGAAAAACGCCCCCTTCTCCCCCTCCCACGAAACACGACCGGGCAGCCGCATCGCTGCTCGGTCGTTTCTTCTTTCCTATTCCCGCGCGGGTCTTGCTTCCCCGCGCGCATTGTAGATCTCGGTGCCCAAGTTGCACTTCATGTCGTCCCGATCCAGGCGCACGGCATGGTGCTGGTAGACCGTGCCGTCGGACATGCGGACCTCGATCCAATAGTCCAGCTGACTGCCCGGAGAGAGCACCGCCAACACCTTCGGGTCGCAGGCTACCTCGCCGGGCGCGTTCCGCAAGGTGTCATACAGCGCGCGCCAGGGGGCATAGACGCTCCGGCTGGAAACCTCTTCCCCGTCCCGAAGCTTTCGCAGCCTCACCTGTTCCACGCGCCCCTCTTTCTCCGGCGCGTTGCAGAGGACAAAGGAGATATCTCCCCAGTAAACCCTGCCGTCCCCGATGGGCGCGGCGGACGCCGTGCCGTTGAACCCCGCGGAGACCACCGGCCCGCCGGAGGCCGTATGGGCCTCCTTCTGTTTGAGAAGCGCCCTGTGCGCAAGCGCTCCATCCAGCAGGAGCAGGGAAGCCAACAGAAGCAAAAGAAAAAGGAAAAAATATGCTTTTTTCTGCAAGAGACCACCCCTTCCGGTCATGGCCCTGTGCCTTCGGGGCCGTCATCCGTCACCCGAAAGACCCCATCGTCGTCTTCTTGCCATGTGCAGACGTAGGCGCCATCGGCGCGGAAGAGGTCCGTGCGCTGCAGCGGAACGAGCGGCTCGCTCCCTTCCCCGGCAGGCAGAACGCAGACACAGGTCCGGCAGAGCAACCCCTCCCAGTTTTCCGCCTCGACATAGACCCGATACCCCGCGGATGCCTCTGGGGAAAAGGCGTAGCGCAGGACCCGGGAGCTGCCTATCATCGGGAGCAGCTTTCGCTTCCCGTCCACCAGCGCGGCGCCATCGTCCTCCAAGATGTAGAGCTTGGCCGTGCGCTTCGGGGTGCTCAGGGAAACCTTTCCGGCAATGCTTCCGTCGGCTTTGCGCGCAGCGTTCCCGGCGACCAGGGAAACGGAAATCTCCTCTCCCTCATACGTGAGCTTGAGAGGCTGCTCTCCCACGGTGTTGAGCACATCGTAGAGGACCACGCTGACGAGCAGCATGAGGACCGCAGAAAGCACACGATAGCCTATTTTTTGAGGGGACTTGGTCTGTTTCATAGAATATTCACCTACCGTTCTGTTGATCGCAGCAGAAGACAAAGGCTGGGGCGAGCGGCGGACTGCCTCGGTCTTTGCGGTTCGCATTGGTTTGCCCAGCAGCAACCCCTCACGGGGCCGCAGGGGCGACGTCCACCTTCCCCAAGAAGTATCTGCCCACGCAGTAGACGTCATAGGTCCCCGCGTCCAAGGGCAGGGTGGTCTCCTCGTTCGGCTCCAGCAGGAGGAGCTGCCCCGAGGTCGGCTGTATGGCCACCTTCGCCTTGCCCAGCTGGGCGTGGACCCTGACCTGGTACGCCTCGGACGAGGCCAGGGAGAGGGTCCCCAGCTTGCAGGCCCCGGTGAGGCCCCACTGGCGGGAGGATATCTGGTCCTCCATGCTGACGTCCACGGAGGAGGTGATGTACTTCTCCAGGTCCTCCTGCAATTCCTCTGCGGGGAGATCGTAGACGTAAGCATACTCTCTCGTCTTCAGGACGCCCTGCGCGAGGGTGAAGCAGACGCCGAGGACGAGGAGGAGGGAAAGCAGGCGCAGCACCTTGCTTTTCCGTTGGGATCGTTCCATAGGTTCGGTCCTTTCTCCAAAGTCTGGTCAAATAAAATCTTCGGGCAGGTCCAGCCGGTCCAGCACAAAGACGCGGATGCCTTCCGGGTCGGTGAGTCTCCC
>CAKTLJ010000025.1 GCA_934572535.1 uncultured Eubacteriales bacterium | reverse complement strand
GCCCAGGTAGCTCAGTTGGTAGAGCAGCGGACTGAAAATCCGCGTGTCGCTGGTTCGATTCCGGCCCTGGGCACCACATGCGAGTGTAGCTCATCTGGTAGAGCGCCACCTTGCCAAGGTGGAGGTAGCGAGTTCGAGCCTCGTCACTCGCTCCAATAAAGACCACACGGAAGTGTGGTCTTTCTTATCATCGCGCGGCCCGCGGCGCTATAGCCAAGTGGTAAGGCAGAGGTCTGCAAAACCTTCACCCCCAGTTCGAATCTGGGTAGCGCCTCCAGCAAGCAGCAGCAATTTGGAACGAAAGCTCCAAATTGCTGCTGCTTTTTTGCGTTTTTTTGCCGCCGCCTCCCCTTTTTGGGGGGTTCAGGGGAGAGACAAACGGGAGAAAGTATGGTATAAGGGAGGTATGTGGAGCGGCCGCGCGGCGCGGCGGCCGTCTCCAACGGAACCAAAACGCCCAGCGCAAGGCACGAGGGGAGGGATGCGAATGGCGCAGGCAAAGAAGACGGCGACCTACCGGGTCGCCCCCGACCCTGGCGGAGGATGGCGCTTCCGCTTCTACTGCGACATCTCCGGCGAGCTGTGCTGCGTGACCCGGCCCATCCGGGCGGACACGGAGGCGGCGGCGCTGGAGGCGGCGTGGGAGGAGGAGGGCCGACGGGCCTTTGCCCGCTGCCCCCAATGCGGCCAGTATGTGTCCTCCGCCATGTTCAACATCAACGCGGACCGCTGCCTGGACTGCGCGCCGTGGGAGGATGAGTACCCCACGTTCTGCCACCACTGCGGGGTCCGCCTGAAGGAACCGGACGCCCGCTTCTGCTCCGCCTGCGGGGCGCGGCTGCACGTGGGCGAGGGAAAGGAGGGCGCGAAGAGATGACAGACTACGACCTGCGAACGAGAAGGGCCCTGCGCCGGGTGGAGCTGCTGGAATACGGCTTCGGGCCGGAGACCCTGCGCGGGCGCAAGGTCTGCGCCGCCTGCGGCAGGGCCAACCCCGCGCAGAACGCCCGCTGCACCGACTGCGGCGCGGCCCTGCCGGACAAGACGCTCTATGACTTCTACCGCGCCCGCCACCGCTGCTGCCCCGGCTGCGGCGTGGTCGTCACGGACGTGGCGCGCTACTGCCCCGAGTGCGGCACGCGCCTGCCGGAGGCGGCGCGGAGACAGGGGGCGGTGGAATGACGCTGTTCCGACGGCGAGCGGCCTCGCCCGTCCTGCCCCGGGCGGCGGCCTGCTTCCCCACCCCCGCCATGACCCGCCGCGCGGCGGACTGGCTGCGGGCGCTGGGCGGCTGCGCGCCGCTGGGCATCCTCTCCGACGACTGCCCGGACGTGGTCTGGCAGTGCGCGGCGGAGCGGGTGGACCTGCTGCTGCTGGGGACCGACTTTTCCGGCGAGACGGCGGACACGAAGGACGTCTCCGCCCGCTGCGACATCGCCATCGAGGTGCGGCGGCAGCGCCCCGCCTGCCGGGTCTACCTCGTCTGCGAGGAGGGCTGCCCCGAAAAGCGGCCCGCGCTGGAAAAGGCAGTGGAGCTGAAGCTCATCGACGGCTACTTCGTCGGGGAGCTGACCGCGCAGCAGGCGAAGCGCTGGATCGCCGAGACGGCGGAGGCCATGGCGCGCGCGAACGAAGCCAGGCGCGTTTGACCGTTTCGCAGCTGCTTACAACCGTATGATAGAAGGAGGAAGAATCATGAGAAAACGAATCACCAGCTTGCTTCTGACCCTGGGGCTGCTGCTGACCCTGGTGCCCGCCGTGGGCGCGACGGCCCTTGCCGCGCCCGGCCAGGACCAGGAAACGCCGCTGACCGGCCAGCTCGTGCTCACGGGCAAGCCCGCCTACGGGCAGACCCTGCTCGCCCTGCCGAAGAAGCTGAACACCGCTTCGGGCGGCCTGTCCTACGCATGGTACCGCAACGGGGTGCTTGTGCCCGGAAGGACCACCTGGCTCTACACGGTGGGCAAAGAGGACATCGGCGCGGTCCTCACGGTCAAGGCCAGCGCCCAGGGAATGCAAGGGAAGCTGGAGGCCAGCAGCGAACGGATCGAAAAGGCCACGCCCGTAGTCACGCTGAAGGGCATCGAGCCTGCGCTGGTCGCGGATGGCAAGGCACACATTCTGGCCCGTGAACGGCTGATCGAGACGGGGAGCGCGGGGGGACACGGAACGCTCCTGTTCCGGCAGCCGGACGGCAAGTATACGGAGGATGACCTCCGGGTGCAAAACGTCGGGACCTACACCGTCTACTTCATGCTGACGGAGACGGATGTGTGCAAGGGCATCCCCCCGACCAAGGCCGGACGGGTCACGGTCTTTGAGAGCGCCGAGAAGATGGCGCAGGCCGCCCCGGCCTCCATCGCCATCTTCAAGGAGGGCGGCAGCCAGCCCATCCGGAGCGACAGCCTCACCGCAGACACCGTCAAGATGCAGAAGGTGAACTACACCGCCCGGGTCTATGACCGCAATGGCACGGAGCTGACGGACCCGCTCGTCTACTGGGAGCTGTCGTCCGCGCAGACCCCCTCGCTGTCCATTTCGAGCAGCAACCCCTGCCAGGTCATCACCCTGGCCCTGCTCGCCAACTCCGACCCCGGCCAGAAGACCCTGACCGTCCGCTGCGGCCAGAACGGACCGAGCGCCAGCATCCCCATCGAGGTCCTTTCGCAGAGCCAGCCGAAGGTGGCGGTCCCCACCCCCAAAAAGCTCGTCTACAACGGCGCGGAACAGGTCGGCCTGGAACGCGGCCCCGGCTTTTTGGTCTACGGCACCACGCGGGCGACCCACGCGGGCACCTACCAGGCGACCGTCGTCCTCGACGGCGGCTGCATCTGGGAGGACGGCACGACCGACAGCAAGCAGGTCACCTGGACCATCGCCAAGGCCGACACGTCCGCGCCCAAGCTGGCTGCGGAAGCCCCCGCGGCCCTCGGCGGGGCCGGTAAGATCAAGTACACCACGGCAAAGATGCAGATGAGCACCAGCGCCGACGGCTTCACCGGCTGGAGCTACTGCCAGGAGGGGGAGACGGGCGTCTACCCCGGCACCTACTACGTGCGCTACTGGGAGGACAACGACCACAACGCAAGCCCCGTGACCAAGGTCGTCGTCCCCGCCTACGCGCTCCAGACCTATCCCATCACGGTGAAGACCGCGAAGAACGGCGCGGTGACGGCCAGCGCCTGGTCGGCCGCGCCCGGCGACACCGTCACCCTGACCGCCAGCCCCAACGCGGGCTATGCCCTGGACACCCTCCAGGTGGTGGACGGCCAGAACCGGCCCGTCAAGCTGACCAAGCAGAACGACCGCCATACCTTTACCATGCCCGAGTCCGCCGTCACCGTGGAGGCCCTCTTCAAGCCGGTCCCGACCAGCGGGACGCATCCCTTCGTCGATGTGCCCGCCGGGGTCTACTATGAGGACGCGGTCGTCTGGGCGGCCCAGAAGGGCATCACCGGCGGCACGAGCGCCACGACCTTCTCCCCCGACCTCGGCTGCACCCGCGCCCAGGTCGTGACCTTCCTGTGGCGGACAAACGGCGCTCCCGAGGCCAAGGGCTACCTGCCCTACCAGGATGTGCCCCTCGACAGCTACTACGCCAAGGCAGTCCTCTGGGCGGCCCGGGAGGGCATCACCGGCGGCACGAGCGCCACGACCTTCTCCCCCAACGACATCTGCACCCGCGCCCAGGTCGTGACCTTCCTGTGGCGAGCTCACGGGGCGCCCACACCCGTGAGCGGATACAGACCCTTCATGGACGTGCCCGCCGGGATCTACTACGACGAGGCGGTCACGTGGGCGACGGAAAACAAGATCACCACGGGCCTGAACGGCCCCTACTTCGGCCCCAGCGGGACCTGCACCCGCGCCCAGGTCGTGACCTTCCTGTGGCGTGACCTCGTGAAGTGAGACGAGACGCGCGCGAACCAAACACCGGCAGAGCCTTGCTTGGCTCTGCCGGTGGCGTTTCAGGGGTCGTTTTGCGCCTGCTGCTCCAGGCGCATGAGGGCATAGCAGGTTTGCAGGTGCTTGACGCTGTGGAGCTTGGTCTTTTTGTAGATGTTCTTGCGGTGGGTCTCCACGGTGCTGACCGCCGTGCCCGCCTGCTCGGCGCATTGGCGGGCGCTGAGCCCGTTGACCAGGGCCTCGCAGACCGCCAGCTCCCGGTCGGTCAGCAGGGCGTAGCCCTCCAGGAAGGCGTCGTAGACGGCGGGGTCCATCTCCTTCTTCCGAAGGTAGGCCAGGCGGCTGACCTCCTCCTGGGAGGCGGCCAGGCGCTCCTGCGCGCCCTCGACCTGCGCCCGCAGGGCCTGCTTTTCGCTCTCCAGGTCGGTGATCGTCTGCTCGTGGAAGCGCAGCTTCGCGGAGACGGGGTGCAGCTCGTCGAAGGTCATCTGCGCGCCGCCGCAGTTCTCCGCCTTGAGCAGCTCGATGTCCCGCAGGACGGGGCGCAGGTAGCGGCGGGTGTAGTACAGGCAGCAGCCCACGCCGAAGAAGAGCAGCAGCGTCAGCAGCCCGCCGGTCTCCAGCCTGCTCTTGAGCAGGAGGCGGTCGTAGTCGTGCTTGGGGATGAGGACGGTGAGGGTGTGGGGCCTTCGGTCCCCGCTGGCCGCCGGGAAGGGCTGGGAGCGGCCCACGAAGGCCAGGTCCGTGCCCCGGAAGACCGAGAGGCCGTCCCGGATGGGCTTTGCGGAAAACAGCTCGTCCGGCACGAAGCAGAAGCCGCCCGCCGGGTAGGTGAGCAGCCCCCGGGAGACATCCAGCCCCTCCGGCGCGGGGTCCGAGAGGACGCAGGCGAACTGGCGCAGGCCGGAGGGCTGGACGTGGTGGGCGGAGAAGTAGGTCTGGTTGACGGCGAAGCCGCACAGGCCATAGACCGTGCCGTCCGCGCCGAGGACGGGCACGGTGAGCAGGATGGCCCGCTCCGAGGTGTCGGGCAGGGTGAGCAGGGGCGTCGTCCGGCAGTTGCGCTCGATGGGGGCGGCGGCCGTGGCCAGGTGGTCGGTCAGGCCGGGGAACTCCGCCAGGTCGAACTCCTGCGCCCACTTGCGGTGGGGCATCACGTCCTGCCGCCGCCCGACGTCGGCCATGCCCCGGTAGAGCAGCAGGCTGCTGGTGGTGTGGGCGGCGTTGCCGCGCTGGACGTAGAGGCCGCTGCGGGCGCCGTCTCCGCCGGTGAGGGAGGCGTTGAGCACCACGAAGGCGCCGGAGCAGTCCGCCTGGCGGGTATACTGGCACAGCGGCTCCAGCAGGGCGCCCTCCAGCTGCTCCAGGGCGTCCGGGTCCCCGTCCAGGGCGGACAGGTCCGCCCCCTGGGCCGCGAGGAGGGCGGCCAGGTCCCCGGAGAGGTGGACGCCCATGACGGAGACGTTCCGCCACAGGGCGCCCATGTCCGAGGCGAAGGCCTCCATCTGGAAGCTGAGCCGGTCAGACAGCTCCTCCCGCGGGTTTTTGAGCTGGCCCAGCAGGAGCAGGGCGGCGATCAGCGCCGCCACCAGAATGCCGCCGAGGGCGAGCATATAGACCGCCAGGCGCGTCTTCATGGAGCGCTTGACGCCGCGCAGGTCAGAAAGGGTGAATCGCGTCACGTGCCGGTCCCTCCCGATGGTTCAAATCAGCGAATGGAGCAGAGCAGCGCCCAGGTCTCCGCCGCCAGCGCGTCCACGTCCGCCCCCGCTGCGGCGCGGGCGGGCAGGGTCTGCTGGAGCTGGCGCAGGCCGTCGTAGAGGGTGCTGACCTTGGCGTAGTAGCCCGCGAAGCGCGGCTCGGAGACGGGGGTGTAGTCGGCCCGCATCGTGCCCAGGGCAGCGTAGAGGCTGCGGTAGCTCTCCTCGGGCGCGGGGAAGCTGTCGTAGTCCGCGAGGGCGTCGAAGGCGCCGTTTCGCACGGGCATGTAGCCGGTCTGGGTCACGAAGTCGAGGTTGCGCTCGCTCTCCGTCAGCCAGCGGACGAAGAGGGCGGCGGCCTCGGCCTTTTGCTCGGTGGTCCGGTAGGCGCACAGGCCCACGCCCGCCTGGGTCATGAGGGCCTCGCGCCCGGCGAGCCTGGGCAGGGGCAGCACGCGCAGGTCCATCGGCTCCCGCGTCCCGTCGCGGTAGGTGACGGTGTCGTTGTAGTAGAGGATGGCGGCGGAGGAGCCGAGGCCGGTGAGCACGTCGCCGGTCATGACCTGGGTGTTGGAGTAGAGGTCGGAGACGACGACGTGGCCCTGGGCCAGGGCGCGGGCGAACTGCATCCAGCTCTCCCGGAAGACCGCGTTGTTCGTGTCGTACCAGCCGTCCGCGGTGTAGAAGTCCCCGCTGCCGCCCTCCAGGGCGCGAAGCTCGACGGCGCGGATGGGGTAGTCCAGGGCGCAGAAGGCCTCCCCGCCGGACCAGGTGTGGAAGGCCTCGGCGGCGGCATAAAAGCCGTCCCAGGTGGCCAGGTCGTCATAGCGGACGCCGGTGGCCGAGGAAAAGCGGGCAAAGCCGCTGCCGTTGCACATGAGCAGCTGGGTGGACTTGGACACGGGGAAGATCAGCAGCCGCCCGTCCTCCGCCGTGCCGTCGGCCAGAAAGCCGGGGACGAAGTCGGCCAGCGCCTCCGCCGGGAACCAGTCGTTCCAATCGACCAGGTTCTCCTCGCCCAGCGACGCGGCGTCGGCAAAGTGGCAGGTGAAGAGGTCGGGCATCTCCGGCGCGTCGCCGCCGCCCGTCTGGGCCTCGCGGAGAAAGCCGCCGATCTGGGAGGCGCTGCTGAGGTTCGTCACCTGCACCCGGACGCCCTTCTCCTGGCCGACGGTGCGGTTGAACTCCTGCACCAGCAGGTCCATGGGGGAGCCGGACTGCTCGCCGTACACGTGCCAGAAGTTCAGGGTCACGGGGTCGTCCGCGTCGAGCAGGGTCTTCTCCCCGCAGGCGGAGAGGCCCAGGACCAGGACGGCCAGGAGCAGCAGGGCAAGCATAGATTTTTTCATGGGATCGCCTCCGAACCCGTGCGCCCAGGGGGCAACGGACGATTTTTTGAAAAATATTTGCGGTTTTTGGGCCGCATCTCCCCTTTTTGGGGGGTTCAGGGGAGAGACAAACGAGGGAAAGTATGGTATAAGGGAGGTGTATCGAGCCGGACGCGCCGGAACGGCCACCCCTCTAACCTCCCCATTTTATCATGCCCCCCCCTGTTATACAAGACTTTTCCATGCTCCGGCGCGTCCCGGCTGTCCCGCCCGACGGACAGGTCGGCGAAAAAACAACGAAAAGGAGATGGAAGGATATGCGTAACCAACGATCCAGTCGAACCCTTTTGGGCCTGCTGCTCAGCCTCGTGCTGCTGCTGGGCCTGCTCCCCACCGCAGCGCTGGCAGTGGACCCCGAAACAGGGAAGCTGCCAGGCAATCCCAACCAAGAAAACGAGTATGATTCTATTGGCAAGGCGCTTGTGCTCCAGAAGAACGTCGAGCAAAAGGGCCCGGAAGCCCCTCCTGCGGAGACCTTCTCCTTTGTATTGGAGGATACCGCCGAGGGCGAGAAGCACCCCCTCAGCTACTACGGCATCACCCTGAAGGGCGACTTGACGCTCTCCACCAGCGGGGCCGGTGAGTTTACGAAAACCGTTTACCTGAAGCCCCCGGCCTCCGATTTTGCCGACCATCACTGGAAAGCCATTCCCCGCTCCGGAACGAATGAGATCCGCTGGTACAGCAAGACCTTCCTGCTGTCCGAAAAGAACGACGGCAAGCCCGGCTGGACCTATTCCAAAGAGGAATACGCGCTGACCTTCTGGTACGACATCAAAGAAGACTACATGCGGCTCGATATCCATATGCCCGGAAACGACGTGTATTACCGCAGCGCGAAATTCATCAACACCTACGACTACACCAGCTACACCTTCCCCTTCACCAAGACCGTGCAGCAGGGCGGCACCGCCGCCCCCGGCAAGCAGAGCTTCTCCCTGGAGCTCTTTGACGTGGGCTACGGCGCCATGAACGCCGTCGCCAACGACTACTGCACCGCCACGGTCCAGACCAAGGGCGCGGGCAGCTACGACGGCAAGCTGGTCCTCTCCGGCCCGACGAAGACGGTCGAGGACATCGTCTGCGAGGGCTTTATGGTCCGCGAGAAGCAGACCGGCGCGGCCAACTGGACCTACTCCGACGCGACCTATCGGATCGTGCCCAACTGGGAGGGCGGTGAGCGGACCTTTGAGATCTACCCGGCGGAGAAGCAGGGAGACCACTATGTGGACGCCGAAACGCCCGTCAAGCAGATGGCCTTCACCAACACCTACACCGCCAACAGCGACGTTGTGACCATCACGGCGAGAAAGACCGACGCCCTGGGCAAGGCCCTGGGCGGGGCGACCTTCGTGCTCAAGGACAGCCGGGGCAAGGAGGTCTACCAGACCACCTCCGGCACCGACGGCGTCATCCGCTTCAACAAGGTCAGCGACGGGACCTACACCCTGATGGAAAAGGCCGCGCCTGCGGGCTATGTGGCCTCTGACGAGGCCTATGTCCTCACCGTCAGCGACGGCAGCGTCACCATGGGCCAGAAGGCCTATTCCCCCGTCACCTTCGTCAACCGCAAGGCGACCGCCCTGAACCGGGACGACCACTTCGCCTTCCTCGTGGGCTACCCCGGCGGGACCTTCGGCCCGGAGCGCAACATGACCCGCGCCGAGGTGACCACCATGTTCGCCCGCCTGCTGACCGAGAAGCTCCAGCCGGACAAGAGCTATCCCAACACCTTCACCGACGTGCCGGGCAAGCACTGGGCCGCCAACTACATCGGCTACATGCAGCAGTTCGGCATCGTGACGGGCTTCCAGGACGGCAGCTTCCGGCCCGATGAGCCGGTCACCCGCGCCCAGTTCGCCGCCATCGCCAGCCGCTTCGAGAAGCTGACCGCAGGCACCAAGAGCTTCACCGACGTGCCCGGCACCCACTGGGCGGCCAAGTACGTGAACTTCGCGGCCACCCGCGGCTGGGTCAACGGCTACGCCGACGGCAGCTTCCGCCCCGAGAACCCCATCATCCGCACCGAGGTCGCGGCGGTCACCTGCCGCCTGCTGGAGCGCAGCGCGGACCAGAGCTACATCCGCGCCCACCTGAGCGAGCTGAATCACTTCCGCGACATGACCGAGGGCCACTGGGCCTACTGGTACGTCATGGAGGCCGCCAACGGCCACGACTACACCAAGACCGGCGGCAGCGAGACCTGGACCCGCACCCACCCCTGACGCGATGACCACAGCCCCCGGCCCCCAGCGGGCCGGGGCGTCTGCGCCTGAGAACCCCGAGAATCCAAGAAAGAAAAGGAAGAGATCCTATGCCTGAACAGGTGACCAACTATCAATGCCCGAGATGCACCGGCCCGCTGCATTTCGTGGGCGCGTCCGGAAAGCTCGAGTGCGACTACTGCGGCTCCAGCTACGCCGTGGCGGAGATCGAAGCGCTTTACGCGCCCAAGGAGGAGCAGGCCGCTGCGGCGCAGCAGGCCGCCGAAGAGAAGGCCGCGCCCACGGGCGGCGAGACCTGGGACACCTCCGACCTCAGCGAAGACTGGGGCGAGGAGGCGGAGAAGCTGCGCGCCTACAACTGCCCCAGCTGCGGCGCGCAGCTGCTCTGCGAGGCGACCACGGCGGCGACCGCCTGCCCCTACTGCGGCAACCCCACGGTGGTGCCGGGGCAGTTCGCCGGAGGCCTGAGGCCGGACTTCATCATCCCCTTCAAGGTCAGCAAGGAGGAGGCCATCGCCGGGCTGAAGAAGCACTACGAGCACAAGATCTTCCTGCCAAGCAGCTTTACCGAGGAAAACCACGTGCAGGAGATCCGGGGCGTTTACGTCCCCTTCTGGATGTTTGACGGCGCGGCGGACGGCGAGGCCTACTACGAGGCGACCCGCTCCCGCACCTATGAGACCAGCGACGAGGAGGTCACGGAGACGAAGCACTACCAGGTCTACCGCGCCGGGTCCATCAACTTTGAAAAGATCCCGGTGGACGCCTCCCGCAAGATGCCGGACGACCACATGGACTCCATCGAGCCGTACAACTACAAAACGCTCAAGCCCTTCTCCACGGCCTATCTGCCCGGCTATCTGGCCGACAAGTACGACGTGAGCGTGGAGGAGAGCCGGGAGCGGGCGGACCTGCGCTGCGAGGGCTCCTTCTACGCGGCGCTGCGGCGCACCGTGCGGGGCTACGAGACCTGCGAGCGCCGGGACGGCAAGGCGAACCTGACGCGCGGCAAGGTCCACTACGCCCTGATGCCCGTGTGGATGCTGAATACCAAGTGGCGGGGGAAGGACTTCCTCTTCGCCATGAACGGCCAGACGGGCAAGCTGGTGGGCGACCTGCCCGTGAGCCGGGCCAAGTTCTTTGCCATGTTTGCCGCCATCGCCGCGCCGCTCTCGATCCTTGGCTCGGTCGTGTCCGTGCTGATCGTGCGATAAGGAGGGGATGGAGATGAAACGAAAGCTGACATCCCTGCTGCTGGCGCTCCTGTTGGCGCTGGCGCTGACCGTCCCCGCGCTGGCGGCGGAGGCGCCGCTGCTGACCACGGGCGAGACGAACTACGTCTTCGACTTCACCGGCGAGCTCTCCGACCAGCAGGTGGAGGAGCTGGAGGCCCAGGCCGCGGAGATCACGAAGCGGCAGAACTGCGGCGTCTACTTCGTCCTGCTCGACGACTACACGGACTACAGCGAGGACGAGGAGGACAGCGCCTTTTGGACGGCCACGCAGCTCTACCGCGCCGCCGGGCTTGGCGCGGGCGAGAACCGGGACGGGGTCCTCTTCCTGCTGAGCCTGGAGGAGGGAGACGACGCCCTGATCGTCTCCGGAGAGTACGCATACTATGCCTTTGGCGGGACCAACCAGGAGGACCTGAAGGCGCGCTTCCTCGACGACCTCCTGGACCACGACTGGTACGCCGGGATCAGCCGCTACCTGGAGGGCTGCGACGAGTATCTGACCCGCGCGGCGGACGGAACGACCATGCGGGAGAGTCTGCTGGGCAGCAGCGGCATGGACCACATCTTCGACCTGAGCGGCCTGCTCTCCGCGCAGCAGCGGAAGGAGCTGGAGGCCCGGGCCGCAGACATCACGAAGCGGCAGGACTGCGGCGTCTACTTCGTCCTGCTCGATGACTTCAAGCAGCACAGAGGCCAAAGCCTGGACGGCGTCTATCGGACGACCTACCTGCTCTACCACGCCGCCAGACTCGGCGTGGGCGCGCAGCGAGACGGCATTATCATCCTGCTGAGTATGGCCGAGCGGGATTACGCCATGTTCGTCTATGGCGACTACGCGGAGTATGCCTTTGACCGATACGGCCAGAAGCACCTGGAGGAGGACTTCTTCTTCGAGGACCTGAAAAACGACGACTGGTACGCCGGGATCAGCCACTACCTGGACGGCTGCGACGAGTACCTGACCTGCGCGGCGGACGGCAAGCCCGTGCGGGAGAGTCCGTTCCTGCTGATCGTGCTCTCCGTGCTCCTCTCCTGCGGCGTTGCGGGCTACATCTGCTTCCGGATGAAGGCGTCGATGAAGAGCGTCCACCAAAAGACGGAGGCCGACGCCTATGTCGGCGCGGGCGGCCTGCGCCTGACCAAGCAGTACGACCGCTACACCCACACCACCGTGACCCGCGTTTCGCGCAGGAAGGACTCCGACAGCGGCGGCAGCAGCGGCACCAGCAGCTACAGCGGCGGCGGCGGCAGCGGCCGCAGCGGAAAGTTCTGACCGACCACATGACAAGGAGGTCTGCGATGAAAGTCTTGATTCGATCCCGATGGATGGCGGCACTGCTGTGCCTGGCCCTGGTCCTGAGCCTGTCCGCCTGCGACAAGCCGAGCCTCTTCTCCTGGGGAGATCTGGCGAGCAGCGTGAAGGAACGGCTCTTTGGGGACACATCGGAAGAGCCAGAGGAGGAGGACGGCGATGCCTCCCTCGCGTGGCTGAGAAAGAGCATGAAGGCCGACGACCAGCTCGCCGGGGCGGTGGCCTACCTGGGCTTCCGGGAGCGCGGCGACGGCACGCCGCTGGCGGCCTGGCTGCGGGAGGAGAACCCCGACCTGGTCAAGCAGCTGCCCTTCCTGCTGTCCATCCCGTCTGAGCACATCCTCGGCCCGGGCTACGGCGACCTCTTCTGCGTCGTGCCCCGGGACGAGAAGACCAGCCTCGCCGTCAACCGCCTGACCTGGAAGGCCCTCGGCAACGGGATCGCCCCGGAGAGGAGCGAGGTGCTCTACCGGGAGGAGGAGAACGCCCAGCCCGTGCTGGTCTTCGCCGGGACGGACGGCTGGAGCACGGAGTCGGACGTGGAGATCGTCCTCGTGACGAACGAGGGCCTGGAGGTGACCTGGCTGCCCCAGGTGGACCCCTACTGCTGCCTCACCGTGCCCACCGCCCCGGACGGCGCGCCGATGCTGCTGGACCTGTCCATCCTCGTCAGCGTCACCGGCCTGGACTACCCCTCGGACTGGCGCGCGGAGGACCCCATGGACTGGGACCCGGCTCGGCCGGACTACCCCTCGGACTGGGATTCGGACTGGGAGGCCGACTGGGAGCCGGGCTGGGAAGAGATGGGAGACGACTGGTGGCTGCCGCCCACGGATGTGGGCCTGGCCGCCACGAGCTGGAGCTGCGGCAGCTGGCTGCTGGAGCTGCGCGACGGCGGCGCCGGTCGCGGCTATGCCGGGGCGGCGGCGCTCTATCACCAGCCGTCCGATTGGGCCGACTACACCGTGGCCTACACCGGCGCGTGGCGCATGGAGGACGACTGCCTGCGCCTGGAGCTGTCCGGCGCGACCTACGTCAACGCCGCCTTCCCCATCCTCGTCTCCCCCTCCGGCGAGGATATGTACTTCCAGGCGGCGCGCAACGGCGCGATCCCGCCCTTCTTTGACGCGGACGCCACCTCCATGGCCCTGACCCTGGTGTATGGCTGACCGCCCCGAACCGCAACGCGATAGCCGGTGGCCCACCTCGGCCACCGGCTTGCTTGCCCCAATCCGCAAGAAAGGGACTTTTTATGCACAACAAGCAACGAACGAGCCTGCCCCTGCGCCTTTTTATGCGCAACAAGCAACGAACGAGCCTGCCCCTGCGCCTTTTTGTGCGCAATATGCAACGAACGA
Organism: uncultured Eubacteriales bacterium; assembly: GCA_934572535.1. Taxonomy (GTDB): domain Bacteria; phylum Bacillota; class Clostridia; order Oscillospirales; family Oscillospiraceae; genus Evtepia. The sequence goes on along the minus strand of CAKTLJ010000025.1, from coordinate 9,558 downwards.
TCCTACCCCTGCTCCTCTGCGCCCTGGCCCTGCTGGCCGGGTGCGCCCAGCAGGAGCCGCCCGCGCTGGAACAGGTGGAATACAGCAACCTGACGGACCTTGGCTCCCGCGCGCTGCTCTCCGACCTGCTCGCTGCGGCGGACATCGAGGCGCGCCGCACCACCGCCCTCCTGGCGCGGGTGGACCGCTTCAACGGCAGCGTCCGCCGCGCGTGGCTGACCGACGGCTTCGAGCGCGCCGCCACGACCGAGACGAAGTACGACCCCTATGAGATGCAGGAGATGTGGTCCGCCACGAACGGCAGCTTCGTCGGGCACAACTGCCGCATCACCGCCTTCGGCCTCTTCGGCGGGGCGATCACGGCGGACGCCGACCAGCCGGAGGCCCAGGGCGAGGACGCCCTCTTCCTGGACCTGGAGACCCTCGCCGCCGACCCCGGCGCGCTCTGCGGCGGGAGCACCGCCAGCTTCTGCGCCCTCTTCGCGCCGGTGGAGGCCGCCGACAGCACCGAGACGAAGGCGCAGGTCAAGGCCCTCCGGGACGGCTGGGCGGCCCGCGGCGTCACCTTCCAGAAGAGCAAGGCCAGCCTCATCTCCGTCGTCTTCCAGGACAAGTTCTCCGAGGAGGACAACACCCTGTTCATCGGGCACGTCGGCGTGCTCCTGCCCGCGGAGGACGGGACGCTCTGCTTCGTGGAAAAGGTCGCCTTCCAGGAGCCGTACCGCCTGGTGAAGCTGGCCGACCGGACGGCGCTGAGCGACTACCTGATGGCGCGCTACGACACCGCCTGGGACCAGGAGACCACCCGCCCCTTCGTCATGGAAAACGACGCGCTCATGAAGGGCTATCGCCCGAATCCCCTTTCTAAATAATATGCAACTATAGAAAGACGGAAAAATCCGCGCCTTTCCTGTTGTGACGACCCGGAAAGTGTGATAAAATAGGAAGCGTTACAACGAAACCACGGAGCGACCTAATATCTGACAGCAGAACGAGGGCCGTTCCCCAGAGAAAGAGAGCGCGCCCATGAGCTACGACAAGGAACTCGTCGCCCACAAGCTGCGGCGATGGGAGAACTACCTCATCAACTACAAGCTCCCCGCCTGGAAGGAGCTGCCCGACATCGGCCTGTACATGGACCAGGTCATCGCCCTGCTGGGCCAGTATCTGGACTTCATCCCCGTGGAGGAGAAGAACAAGCCGGTCACGCCCACCACCATCAACAACTACGTCCGCCTGAAGGTCATGCCCGCCCCGGAGAAGCGGAAATACTACCGCATCCACATCGCCTACCTCATCATGATCTTCACCCTCAAGCAGGGCACCAGCATCAACGGCATCCAGCAGCTCCTGCCCGCCAGCGCCCCCGAGGAGGAGGTCAAGGCCTTCTACACCAACTATATCCAGCGCCTCCAGGAGATCTCCCTCTTCTACATCGAGCAGACCCGGGCCGCCGCCCAGGACCTGCTCCACCAGCCCAAGGAGGCCGAGGAGGGGGCCATCGAGCACTTCATCACCCAGAGCATCCTCATGTCCGGCTTCTCCCGCATTCTGGCGGACAAGCTCCTGCGCCTGCGGGACGCCGACACCCAGCAGGTGCTCTCGCTGGAGAAGGCCCGCGACGAGCGGGGCTACCACCCCGCCGACCAGGACGAGGAGGAGGGAGGCCTGCCCCATGCTCTTTGACACCCACGCCCACTACTACGCCTCCGCCTTCGACGAGGACCGGGACGAGGTCCTCGCCGCCCTGCCCGGCGAGGGCGTCGGCCTGGTCCTCTGCCCCGGCAACGACCTCTGGTCCTCCCGCCGGTGCATCGAGCTGGCCGAGCAGTACCCCTACCTCTACGCCGCCGCCGGGGTCCACCCCGAGGACGCGCTGGGCCTGCCCGAGGACTGGCTCGCGCAGGTGGAGGCCCTGGCCGCCCACCCCAAGGTCAAGGCCATCGGGGAGATCGGCCTGGACTACTACTGGAAGGAAGTCCCCCACGACCTCCAGAAGCAGGTCTTCCGCGCCCAGCTGGCCCTGGCGGAGCGGTGCGGCCTGCCCGTCATCGTCCACGACCGGGAGGCCCACGCCGACAGCCTGGCCATCGTGAAGGAGTTCCCCAAGGTCCGGGGGGTCTTCCACTGCTACTCCGGCAGCGCCGAGGACGCGAAGACCCTCGTGAAGCTGGGCTGGCACCTGTCCTTCACCGGGACCATCACCTTCAAGAACGCCCGCAAGGCCCCGGAGGTCATCGCCGCCGTGCCCCTGGAGCGGATCATGGTCGAGACCGACGCGCCCTACATGGCCCCCACCCCCTTCCGGGGAAAGCGGTGCGACTCCCGCTACGTCTACCGCATGGCCGAGACCATCGCGGAGATCAAGGGCCTCTCCCGCGAGGAGGTGGAGCGGGTCACGACGGAAAACGGCAAGCGCTTCTTCGGCATCGAGGGCTGACGGCCCGCGCGGAAGAACCAAACAACAAAAAAACAGGCCCCTGTGCGCTGGTTCCGTCGCACAGGGGCCTGTTTTTTTCTTATCAATGGGGGGTCGTCATCCCTTGTCCTTGGGGTCCTCCGCCAGCAGGACCTGGAGGATGCCGTGGTAGAGCTTTTCCGGCTCGGCGCGGAACTTCTCCGCCAGCTGGTCGGCCTGGTCGGGGGAGACGGTGAGCATATCCAGGGTCATGATGTTGCCCTTGTCGTCGTCCAGGATGAGGCGCAGGGTCACGCCGCCGTCCTCCCGGGGGAGCAGCTCGGTGCGGACCTGGGCGTCCCGGCGGAGCACGCCGTTGACCCGGGCCAGGTTCTGGTCGCACTTGCGGCGGACGGAGAAGGGCAGGCTGCTCTCGCAGATCTTCCCGTTGCGGCGGCCCTTGTCGGTGATGGCGTAGCGTTCGTCCTGCAAGGTCAGGTGGCCGGTCTCCACCAGCTCTGCCACAGACTCGGCAAAGTCGAAGTATTCCACGCCCTCGTCGCAGAAGGTCAGGTCGGCCAGGGTGGGGAAATCCACCGGGCTGGCCACCCGGGCCATCAGGTAGAGCACCAGGAATTTGATATCCAGTTTGTCGTGAATGAATCCTGTCCGGCTCATGGCGCATCCTCCTTTGGGGCCGCAGTGGAATAGGATAGAGACTGTCAAAAAGCCTCGCAGAGTTCGCGGCCCGCAGGCCGCGAAGAAAGTGAGATCATGTTCTCCGGCGGCGTGTACGTCGGAGAACATACTGCTCAGGCCGCAAGTGTGGGGCGTGTGCGCCAGAGGCGCACAGGACCTGCGCGCGGCGGCCTGCCATCCCCTTCTGTCGGAAAAGGCGCAGCCTTTTTCGACAAGCTATATTATACTAAATTTCTGGGGAAAGGACAAGTCCCTTTTCTATCTCAGCAGGGGCCGCTCTCGTCCTCCGGCATCCCCGGCAGGGTGCTGGGCGGGAAGAACTCGCCCACGGGGAAGCGGATCTGGCGGAAGATCTCGCAGGGGTCGTCGTCGCGGTCGTCGTCGCGGTCGCCGCACTCCCTGGTGGGCATACAGTAGTCGTACATGGGGATCAGGAGCTGGGAGTCCCGCTCCAGCCGGACCAGGGAGAACTGGCCCAGGGTCCCGTAGAGCCGACGGCAGTTGGTCTCGAAGGTCAGCTCGCAGTCGAAGCAGGCGCTGATGCAGGCGGGGATCTCGGTCAGGTCGTTCTCCGCGCTGCACCCGCCGCAGGGCGGCGGACAAGGCCCGCAGGGCGGGCAGCAGGGCGCGTCGCAGGGGTCGGAGAGCTTGAGGCTCAGGACGATGGGGTCCACGGCCTCGACGACGGCCTCGGGCAGGCTGCTCCGGCCGCAGCAGCAGCCCTCCAGGGCGGGGTCGCGGGAGGAGAAGAGCTTGGCGTTGCCCTCGCTGCCGAAGAGCAGCACCCGCTTGTCAAAGACCGCCAGGCCGCAGACCTCCGCCGGGCGGCCGCTGCCCACGAAGGCCTCGGCGGTGACGCGGTAATAGTAGCGGACGTCCACGCTGTAAAACCCGCGGTTGTAGGTGGCTGGCTCCACGTCGATGTGGGCGTGGAGCAGCTCGGCGCGGCCGCCCCGGACGCTCAAGGCCCGGTCCAGAACGGCCTGGGCCGTGCGGGTGGGATAGACCCGCAGGCCCTCGATACAGTCCTTATCCCGGCAGCTGTCATAAATTTTCTTGGTATGGATACACACGGCTTCCCGGATGCCGCCGCCGTCCTGCACAGGACCGGGCACGACTCGTTCACTCATGGTACTACCTCCTACTCATAGACTGGCATGGTCGCCACTCCATTCTATGTGGAGAGGAGGAAAGGGTGCGGGGCGGGCATACCCGTCTCTTTTTTCGGGATACTTATTGCGATACCGAAGAACATCCCTTACAATGATAGTGATGTGGTGGCGGCGGCGCAATGTGTGAGCGTCCGCGGACCAATGGAGGCCCTTGCGGGACAAGCGCGCGGAGCGGCGACCCCGCATCTGCTGATCGCGCAAAGCTTTCGCCATAGAATTTAGCTTTAGTTATAGGATCTAGTTATAGGATCTAGTTATAGGATCTAGTTTTAGAACCCTTTGGGAGGCGTCTATGATTTATACGCAGGAACAACTCAAAGAGAAGATCATGGCCATGCTCGATGCCTTTGAAAACGAAGTCGTCGAGTTCAAGGAGGCGAAGAGCAATTATTCCTTCAATGATCTGGGAAGGTACTTTTCCGCGCTGAGCAACGAAGCGAATCTGAGAAATCGGAGAGAAGCGTGGCTGATCTTTGGTGTTACGGATCAAAAAGAACTGGTTGGTTCCGCCTATCGGAAAGGCGGTTCGCTGCAATCATTGAAGAAAGAAATCGTTGAGGCGACAAACAACAGACTGACGTTTCTTGAGATCTATGAATTGACGATGGACGGGGCCCGGGTTGTCGCGTTTCAAATTCCGCCTGCTACGCCCGGCATCCCCACCACTTGGCGTGGAGCTGCTTACGCCAGAGAGAACGAGTCGGTCTCTCCGCTTCCGATGAATAAAGTGGATATCATCCGAAGCCAGATCGGCATGGATTGGTCCAAAGAGATCGTGGAGGGAGCAAGCTTTGAGGACCTGGACCCGGAGGCCGTCCACCGGGCAAGGCAGCTTTTCGCGCAGAAGCAACCAAATCGGATCAAGGAGGAAGAGATCCTGACGCGCCTTTCCGATATTGATTTTCTAAACAAGGCTGGCATTACATTCAAAGGACAGATCACGAGAACGGCCCTGTTGCTTTTGGGCAAGCGCGAATCTGCGTTTTACTTCGACGGATTTTCTCCTCGGATCACCTGGACGCTGTACAATGCCGATAACTCCGTGAAGGCCTATGAACATTTTGATTCGCCGTTTCTTTTGGCCGTCGATAGGGTCTACGCAAAAATTCGAAATGAGCGATATCGCTATATTGCAGGCCAATCCACCTTATTCCCGGAGGAAGTCGATCAATATGATCCGGATCTGATCAAGGAGGCTTTAAATAACTGCATCGCACACGCAGACTATCGCCTCAGGGGACGGATCCATGTGGAAGAATTTGAAGATCGCTTGGTGTTTATCAATGAGGGTGCGTTTATCCCCGAAACCGTTGAACAGGCGTTGGAGCCAGGATATAAACCTCCGTACTACAGAAATGCCTTTCTTTGCAACGCGATGGCAAACCTGTATATGATCGATACGAACGCCATGGGGATCCCGATGATGTATCAAATTCAACGGAACAAATGCTTTCCGCTTCCGACTTATGACTTAGACACCATAAACCGAGTCAAGGTCACCATTTACGGGAAGCTCTTGGACAAGAACTACACCCAGCTTCTTCATACCAATGGCGCGCTGGACGTTTGGACGGTCTTTCTGCTGGATCAGGTCCAGAAAAAGAAGACCATCAGCAAGGAAAACTATCAGAACCTGAGACGACGCGGGCTCGTGGAAGGCCGCTACCCCTCTATTTTTGTTTCCTTCAAAGTTGCGAACGCAGTGGATCAAAAAACAAGCTATGTCCGAAATCGCGGCTTAGAGGAGGATGTTTGCAAGCAACTGATCCTCAAAACCTTAGAGCTTGGACCTGCCAGCAAGGAGTTGATCCTTGGCGTTTTGGACGGGGGCGCGTTGTCGGCGGTGTTGACGCCGGAACAGAAGTCCAGAAAGGTCTCGAACCTTTTGCAGAAGATGAAGGACGAGGGCCTGATCGAGCCCGAAGGGTCCCGGCGCTACGCGAAATGGCATCGGAAGGAAGCGCCCGATCAGTCAAAGAAGTTTTAAAAATAGTCAAAGAACAAGTTTTAGGAGCCGCTCCAGGGGGCGTACGTGGTGGCCATGGCGTTCCAGTGCTGCGGGCTTGTTGAAGAGGAAAGAACCGGAAGCGATGCGCTTCCGGTTCCCGTATCAAGGCCGTATTTTCTTGTCACGCGGGGGGCAGGTAGCCCGTCTGGTAGGCCCAGTCGCTCAGGTAGTAGCCCAGGCCCCAAGGCTCGCCGCTGCACGTGGCCATGCCGTCGATCTGGACCACCTGGTCCCCCTTCGTCAGGAAGAGAAGGGTGGGGCCGGAGGCGTCCGCGTCCTCCGGCGTGCCGGGGGCAAAGCGCCAGCAGGCGTCGTGCTCGACCAGCCCGCGCGAGCGGTCAAACGCAGTCATCTCCCCCCGGCCCTCGTAGCGGAGCTGAAGCTCCGGGTAGGCGGCCCGCAGCGCCGCCAGGGTGGAGCCAACGCCGATCCCCCGCGCGGTCAGGCAGCCGGGCTGGATCACGGAGAAGGAGCCGATGGCCGAGGGGCTGTCCGCCTTCCCCGTCCACACGTCCCGGGTGCGCAGGTCGGTGAGCAGGGTGATGCGGAGCAGGCCCCGGTAGGTCCACTCCTCGACGGACATCCAGCAGCGCCGCAGACTCTCGTTCACCACGGCCGTCCGCTTGATGTCCCAGAGGACGTAGGGGTTGCCCTCGGCCCAGTCGCCCTCGTAAAAGTTCAGGCCGATGGTCCAGGGCTGGTCGGGGACGCTGCCATCGCCCAGGGGCAGGGAGAGGGAGAGCTGGAATTCCGCCCCGTAACGGTCAAAGGTCTCTTGCAGGGCCTTGACGTCCCGGGGAGAGAGCCAGTCGTACTCGGCGGTGATGCTCTCCTCCGGCCCGGACAGCCAGGGGTCGGACCGGGCCGCCGTCCCGACGAGTGGGCGGGCAGGCCCCAAGGCCCCGCCGCAGGCGGTGAGGGTGACGGCCAGCAGCAGCGCCAGGGCCACCATGGTCTGGGTGGTCTTGCGGTGGCCCAGCACGCTGAGCAGCCGCTCCCGCAGGCGCTTCATCTCCGGGGTCCAGGCGGTGGTGAGGGCGGGGGCCGGACGGGGCCGCTCCGTGGCCAGGGCCAGGAGGGTGTGGCTGTAGGCCTTCCGCTGGTCGGGGTCCATGCCCTTCACGGCCCCCTCGTCGCAGGCCAGCTCGCAGGCGCGGGCGATCTCCCGCCGGAGAAGGAGCATCAGGGGGTTGAACCAGTGCAGGGAGGTGACGACCGCCACGGCCCATTTGTACAGGATGTCCTGCCGCCGGTAGTGGGTCAGCTCATGGCGGAGGATGCAGCGCAGCGCCTGCGCCTGCCCCTCCGCCGTGTAGCGCAGGCGCGGGAGCAGGATCACCGGGCGCAGGAAGCCCACCAGCATGGGCGTGGGTACGGTGGGGTTGCACCAGAGGCCCGGCCGCGCCCGGGGACAGAGGTCGTTCAGAACGCACTGGTCCTCGGGCTGGGGCGGCAGGTTGGTCGCGCGCAGCGTCCGGCGGAAGCGCAGGTAGCCCAGGAGGAACCAGCCCAGGCTGACGGCCACGCCGCTCAGCCAGAGAAGGGCGGCCGCTTGGCCCCAGGAGAGGCCGGGGGCGGCGCTCGCCGCATCCGGGGCGGGCCCCTCGGTCGGCGCGGCCGCCGGGGTGGGGGCCTCGGTCGCCGCCGCTGACGTCGGCGCGACGGGGGCTTGGGCGATCAGCGCCCCCTGGGCCGGGGGCCGGACGGAGAGGTCCAGGCCGGGGGCCTGCTGCGGCAGGGGGCTCAGGCTGACCCCGGGCAGGCCCACAGGCAGGATGAGCCGCAGGAGGACCAGCAGCCACAGGTAGTAGGCGCCGGTCCGGGAGATCTTGCCCCGGAACAGCCGGGTGACGGCCAGCACCGCCAGGGCCAGCACGGAGCCAGCCAGGGAGAGCTGGACCAGGGTCCACAGGCCATGTTCCATACGCAGCACCATCCTTTCGCCTGTCGATCGCAGTGGTCTTGTATCATAAATTTATAACAATAGACTCCGCTTGTCAAGCGCTGGAAACGAAAAAGCCGCCGAAGGGCGCTTCGGCGGGACGGGTTCCTTGCCTTTTGCGGGGCGCTATGGTATCCTTTTGGTATCTATCTATTCGGGACATCTGAACTTGTCAACGACAGGTTGGACGGTCTCGTCAAACCAGAAACCGACGTTTAGAAAGGAGCGCTGCTTATGTTCCGATTGGGTCTGTGCCAGATGCGCGTGAGCGCCGACAAGGCCGAGAACCTCCGCCGCGCCGGGGCGCTCATCCGGCAGGCCGTCGCCCAGGGGGCCGACGTGGTCACGCTGCCGGAGATGTTCAACTGCCCCTATGAGAACGCCTGCTTCCCGCGCTACGGCGAGCCTGCCGGGGGCGAGAGCTGGCAGTTTCTCTCGAACCTTGCCAAGGAGCTGGGCATCTACCTCATCGGCGGCTCCGTGCCTGAGCTGGAGGCGGGCAAAGTCTATAACACCAGCTACATCTTCTCCCCCGAGGGCAAGGAGCTGGCCCGCCACCGGAAGGTCCACCTCTTCGACATCGACGTGCCCGGCGGACAGCGGTTCATGGAGTCCGACACCCTCACCGCCGGGGACGACTTCACCGTGGTGGACACCCCCTTCGGGAAGCTCGGCGTGGCCATCTGCTTCGACATCCGCTTCTCGGACTTCTTCCGGGTCATGGGGGAGCTGGGCGCGCAGCTCATCGTTGTCCCCGCTGCCTTCAACATGACCACCGGGCCGATCCACTGGGAGCTGGCCTTCCGGATGCGGGCCTTGGACAACCAGTGCTTCCTCGCCGGATGTTCCCCCGCCCGGGACGAGGGGGCCTCCTACGTGGCCTATGGCCACTCCCTGGTGTGCAATCCCTGGGGGGACGTCATCGCCGAGCTGGACGAAACGGAGGGCGTCCGGGTGGTGGAGATCGACCTGGACGACCTGGACAAATACCGGGGCCAGATCCCCATCCTGGCCGGAAGACGGACGGACCTGTACCGAACGGAACGGGTGAAGTGAGATACGTCACGCCCCTGCGCGCCCAGCCGGTGGGCGCGCCGCCCTGCCCCCCTTGTCAAAGGGGGGTGGCACAGCGTCAGCTGTGTCGGGGGGATTCCCGTTGCCGCACAACGTCAGTCCTGACCCGGAATCCCTCCACTGCCCCCAAGCCGTTCGACAAACACCCCACGCCCCCTGCGCGCCCAGCCGGTGGGCGCGCCGCCTCCCACGTCCCGACACAGGGCCGCAGGCCAGGTAAACCAGCCCCACCACCCCGCAGGCTTTGACCCACGCCCACGGGGTC
>CAKTLJ010000024.1 GCA_934572535.1 uncultured Eubacteriales bacterium | reverse complement strand
GGGTGCCCCCTGGTCTTCTTTCCCCCCATTTCTTGAAAGAAATGGGGGCCGCCGGAGGCAACACCCACGTGGAGGGTCCCCACAACGCCCCGCCAGAAGCACCCCCCACCCTACAGGCGTTTGTCCTAACCCGGAATCCCTCCACCGCCGTTCCGGCGGTCCCCCTCCCTTTGACAAGGGAGGCTTTGGCGGGGTGGGGACGCAACGAAAGAACGCCATTTGCTGCGGCAAATGGCGTTCTCGGTGTTTTGGGGTCAATCGTTCTGGGGCTCCTCGTTCTGGAGGATCTCCTGGAGCTGTTCCTCCTCCAGGGTGCTCTCCACGCGGTTGGGCAGGACGGCGTTGAGCAGCACGCCTGCCAGGGCGGCGATGGCCAGGGAGGTCAGGGTGACGGTGGCGCTGCCCACGGGGAAGGTGATGCCCTCGGTGAAGCCCAGGCCGCAGACGAACATGACGCCCGCCACGATGAGGTTCCGGCTCTGGGTCAGGTCCACGCGGTGCTCCACGATGTTCCGCACGCCCACGGCGGAGATCATGCCGTAGAGGATGAAGGACACGCCGCCGATGATGGCGGTGGGGATGGTGTTGATGACGCTGGCGAACTTGGGGCTGAAGGACAGGATGACCGCGTACAGGGCCGCCAGACGGACGACGCGGGGGTCATAGACCCGCGACAGGGCCAGCACGCCGGTGTTCTCGCCATAGGTGGTGTTGGCCGGGCCGCCGAAGAGACCGGCCAGGGCAGTGGCCAGACCGTCGCCCAGCAGGGTCCGGTGCAGGCCGGGCTTGGCGATGAAGTTCGTGCCGCAGGTGGCGGAGATGGCCGACATGTCCCCGATGTGCTCCATCATGGCCGCGATGGCGATGGGGGCCATGACCAGGATGGAGGTGAGGTCGAACTTCGCCACCTGGAAGGGGGGCAGACCCACCGGGGCGGCCGCCCCGGCGGCGGACAGGTCCACCATGCCCGCGACCAGCGCCACCAGGTAGGGCACGACCACGCCCAGCAGGATGGGAATGATCTTCACCATCCCCTTGCCCCAGATGTTGGCCACCACGATGACCAGGATGGCCAGCAGGGCCAGCGGCCAGCACTCGGAGGCGTTCGTCACGGCGGTCCCCGCCAGGGAGAGGCCGATGAGGATGATCATGGGGCCGGTGACGATGGGCGGGAAGAAGCGCATGACCTTCTCCGCCCCGACCACCTTGAACAGCAGGGCGACCACCAGGTAGAGCAGACCGGCCGCCACGATGCCGCCGGTGGCGTAGGGCAGCTTTTCCGCGCCGGTCATGTCGGCGTAGATGCCGGTGTCCAGCTTGCTCACCGCCAGAAAGCCGCCCAGGAAGGCGAAGGAGGAGCCGAGGAAGGCAGGGACCTTCAGCCGGGTGCAGACGTGGAAGAGCAGGGTGCCGATGCCAGCGAAAAAGAGGGTGGTCTGGACGCTCAGGGGCAGACCGTAGCTGGTGCTGACGATGATGGGGACCAGGACCGTGGCGCCGAACATGGCGAACATGTGCTGAAGCCCCAGAATGAGCATTCTGGGCTTGCCCAGGGTCCGGGCGTCATAGACGGCCTGGGACCCCAGGACGATTTTCTCTTTCTCCATAGAACGAGTCTCCTTTTCTCAAAAACAAAATGATAGAGTCCAACCTGGTATTGTAGCGGAATCCGGTGGGTTTTACAAGATGCCAGAGAATTTTTTCGAAGAGAGAACGTTTTTCGCCTTCCCCGGCGAGCGGTTCCCCGGCGCGGCCCTTGACACCCCGCGCCGGAACAGGCTATACTGACTCCGACCATACCGCGTCCTGCCGCCGCCGCGGAAAGAATTGCCGGGCAAGCGCGCCGCCGCTTCCGGGCATACTGGAAGCAGCTTGCGAAAAAGGAGGACCCGCCATGGCGAGAAAGCATATCCTGCGGACCCTGGGGGGGCTTGCCCTCCTGCTGGTCCTGGCCGCCCTGCTCCGCCCCGCCGGGGCCGAGGCCCGGCCGGTCTCGGCCTGGCAGGCCGGGCCGTATCTGGCCCTGACCTTTGACGACGGACCCTGGCCCGGCACCACGGAGACCCTCCTCGACGGCCTGGCCGAGCGGGGCGTCAAGGCGACCTTCTTCCTCATCGGCAGTCAGGTGGAGGCCCGGCGGGACACCGTGGCCCGCATGGCCGCCGAGGGCCATCAGATCGGCCTGCACACCTGGGACCACGTCTCGCTCAACGGCTGCGGCCCGGCGGCCATCCAGCGTCAGCTGGACCCCTGCCGGGCGGCCCTGACCGCCATCGTGGGGCCAACGGACTTCATGCTCCGCCCGCCCTACGGCATGGTGGACGACGCCCTGCGGCAGTGGGCGCAGGCCCCCATCATCTGCTGGTCGGTGGACACCGAGGACTGGAAGGACAAGGACCCGGCCCGCATCCTCCAGGTCTGCCTGGACGAGGCGAAGGACGGGGCCGTCATCCTCATGCACGACATCTACCCCACCTCGGTGCAGGCCGCCCTGCAAGCCGTGGACGCCCTGCTGGCCCGGGGGTACCGCTTCGTCACCGTGGAGGACCTCTTTGCCCTGCGCGGGAAGACGCCGGAGCCGGGCGCGGTCTATCTGTCCCTGCCGCCCCAATCGTGACTGACCCCAAAAGGAGGGGGAACGCTTATGAAAAAAATCGTTGCCGTCGCCCTGCTGCTGGCCCTGGTCCTCTTTCTCATTCCCCTGGGCCTGCGCCAGGAGAAGACGCCGGAGCCGCCAGACCAGCCCGCCCTGACCCTGCCGGACAGCGGCCGGACCCTGTCCGTGCTGGTGGACGGCCAGGTGCAGGAGATGGAGCTGAACGAGTACCTGTGGGGGGTGGTGGCCGCCGAGATGCCCGCCTCCTTCGAGGAGGAGGCCCTGAAGGCCCAGGCCGTGGCCGCCCGGACCTATTCCCTGCACAAGGCCGGAAACGCCGCCAACCACCCGGAGGCCGACCTGTGCACCAACTACGCCTGCTGCCAGGCCTGGATCTCCCGCGAGAAGGCCCAGGCCAACTGGGGCGAGAACGCGGCGGCCTACACCGACAAGATCACCCAGGCCGTGGGCGAGACCAACAACCAGGTCGTGCTCTACGAGGGCCAGCTCATTTCTGCCGTCTTCCACTCCTCCTCCGGCGAGGCCACCCAGGACGCCGTGGCGGTGTGGGGCAACAGCGTGCCGTACTTACAGAGCGTGGACTCGCCCGAGGGGGAGGAGGTCCCCGACTACCACAGCGAGGTCACCTTCTCCGCCCAGGAATTCAAGGACACCTACCTCGCCGCCCAGCCCGACGCGGTGCTGGAGGGCGCGCCCGCCGCCTGGTTCGGGCAGACCACCCTCACCAACGGCGGCAGCGTGGGGACCATCGTCATCGGCGGGGTCACCCTCACCGGGGGCCAGGCCCGGACGATCTTCGGCCTGCGCTCGGCGGCCTTCACCGTGGAGACCACGGCGGACGCGGTCACCTTCCGGGTCACCGGCTTCGGCCACGGGGTGGGCATGAGCCAGTACGGGGCCAACGCCATGGCCGCCCAGGGCAGCACCTACCTCGAGATCTTGCAGCACTACTACACCGGCGTCACGGTGGAGGCGTATGCAGGCTGAACCAAGCGGCAGCCGCGGAAGAGCGTTCTTCCGCGGCTGTTGTCGTTCAGGAGAGGGGAAGCACGGCCTCCCCGATGATGACGGCGGTGACGTCGTTGGGGTCGATCACGTCGTAGAAGCGGTAGTAGAACTCATACCGCTGCCGTCCGCTGGCCTCGTCGGCCAGGAAGGCACCCGCGCTGACATGGGTGTGGTCCAGGGGGTCGATGGCCAGCCTGCGCCCGTCCCGGAAGACCAGGGCCATGGGCGCGTCGGGCAGGGGCGCCTCGTCCAGGTAGAGGTGCAGGGAGAAGGGGGAGAGGCTGAGCTCTGTGACCTTGGCCCGCAACCCGTCCAGCGCGATGGGGGTATCCGGCGACAGGGTGCGGCCCGGCTCCACCCGGGTCAGCGCCCAGGTCAGCGTCCACGGCCCCTCCGCCAGGACCACCTTCTCCTGCCCGTCCCAATAGGAGAGGTCGGACATCGTGAGGGAGATCGGCCCCGTCTGGATGGGGTCGGAGGGCAGGAGATAGCTCAGGAAGAGAAGGCGGTGGTCGTCGCGCGCCAGGACCTCCTGACTGCCCAAGCCCCCCTGGATCCCGCCCGGCGCTTCTGCCAAGGTGGGGTCGAGCCAGGCGGAGAGGAAGGTCACGTCCTCCGGCAGGGTGATGCGCGCCGGGACGACAAGCTCACAGAGGACATAGACGCCGTAGCGGTCAGCCATGGTCTGCACAACGGAGAGGGTCACGCCGTGCTTCGTCACCGAGCAGGCCGGGGTCTCCACGGCCCCCTCCACCAGCGCGCCCTGTTCACGGTCTATGCCAAAGTAGCGGGCCAGGTCCTCGTGCAGGCCCAGGGTCGTGACCGCCGCGGCGGTGGTCACGAAGCACACCAGGGCGATGAGCGCCGCCAGGGGGACCCGTCCCAGCCGCCCCCGGAATTTCTTTGTTCTTCTGCGCCGCAGGTCCTCCCAGCCCGCCTGGGGATCAAAGAGGCCGGGGCCGTCCAGCGCGTCCAGCGCGTCCAGGGCTGCGCGCAGGTCCTCCGGCGCGGTGGCCGGGTCGTCCAACTGGGACAGCAGGCGTTCTCGTCGTTCGTTCATGGGTCAGCCCTCCTTCGTCAAATAGCTCTTGCAGCGCTGCTTGGCCCGGTGGAGCCAGGTGCCGCAGGTGGCCGGGGGAATGTGCAGCCGTTCGGCGGCCTCCCGGTAGGTCAGGCCCTCCTCATAGACCAGCTTCAGGACGGTCCGGTCCCGCTGGGGCAGGTCCTTGGGGAGCAGCTCCTCCAGGGAGTGGGCCTTGGGGTCCCGGACGTCCGGCAGCCAGGACAGGGCCGTGTCCGGCAGCTCCCGCCGCCGCTTGCGCGCCTGCCGGTCGAACTCGTGCAGCAGCTTGTGGTTCAGGGTGGTGATGAGCCAGCCCATCAGGTTGGGGTGCGCGCGGACTTGAGACGCGCGGTCCATCAGCACCAGGAAGACCTCCTGGACCATGTCATAGGCCAGGTCCGGGTCGCCCAGGCGGTGACGGGCCAGGCGGTACAGCTCCGGCGCGTGCCGGTCGTAGACCTGGTGGACCCACTCTTGTTGCTCTCTGTTCACGGTCAGCCCTCCTTTCTCTTTACCCATCCCGGCAGGGCTTCGGTTTCTTTCAAAAAAATATATTTTCCCCCGCCATTCCCGCTGGGGCGTGCTATAATACCAAGGAGAGTGCGCAGCCTTTCGTCGATTTTACAACAGTTTTTCCCCTTTGTGCGTTCTGCCATGTCCCAAAACGGGGATATTTCCGTGGAAAATGGGGAAATCCGGTCTGCATCAAACGATGCAAAGTGAACGCGCTCAAAGGTTTTGCACATTATCCACCGACTTTTCCACAATGGGGAAATCCCATGTGGATATGACGAAAGCGCCTGTCAAGCCCGATTTCCCCGGTGGATTCGACAAATTTTACCGACCCCGGAAGGAGGCTCCCCCATGTCAGACCTCATCGCCGCCGTGGCCACCGCCCCAGGGGCGGGCGGCGTCGGCATCCTGCGCCTGTCCGGCCCCGGCGCGGCCCGGACCGCCGCCCAGGTGTTCCGCCCTGCGGGCAAGCGCTCCCTCGCGGACGCCCCGGACCGCCAGCTGCTCTACGGCGCGGTCCTGGACCGCGAGGGCCGCGTCATCGACACCGGCCTGGCCTTCGTCAGCCGCGCCCCCCACAGCTACACCGGCGAGGACACCGCCGAGCTGCAATGCCACGGCTCGCCCATGGTCCTCGCCCTGGCCCTGGAGGCCCTCTTCGCCCACGGCGCGCGCCAGGCCCTGGCCGGAGAGTTCACCCGGCGGGCCTTCCTCAACGGCAAGCTGGACCTCACCCAGGCCGAGGCCGTCATCGACCTGATCGACGCGGAGACCCCCGCCGCCGCCCGGCAGGCCGCCGGACGGCTGGAGGGGACCCTCTCCCGGACCATCGCCGCCCTCTACGACGGGCTGGTGGACCTCTCCGCCCACTTCCACGCGGTGCTGGACTACCCCGACGAGGACATCGACCCCTTCCGCGCCGAGACCATCCGCGCGGCCCTGGACACGGCCCGCGCCGGGACCGCCGCCCTGCTGGCGACCTACGACCGGGGGCGCCAGCTCACCACGGGCGTGCCCACGGCCATCCTGGGCCGCCCGAACGTGGGCAAGTCCTCCCTGCTCAACGCCCTGGTCGGCTACGACCGGGCCATCGTCACCCAGGTCCCCGGCACCACCCGGGACACCATCGAGGCCAAGGCCAGCGTGGGCGGGGTCCTGCTGAACCTCATCGACACGGCGGGCCTGCGGGAGACCGGGGACGAGGCCGAGCGGCTGGGCGTGGCCCGGAGCCGCACGGCGGCCCGGCAGGCCCGCCTGGTCCTGCTCGTGCTGGACGGCGGCGCGCCCCTCACCCCGGAGGACCGGGAGGCCATCGCCCTGGCCAAGCAGGCCCCCGCCTGCATATGCCTGCTGAACAAGGCCGACCTGGACCAGGCGCTGGACCCGGCGGCGCTGGCGCAGGACTTTCCCCACCTCTGCCCGGTGAGCGCCCGGACCGGGGCCGGGCTGGAGGCCCTGGGGCCTCTGGTGGCCCGCCTCTTCCCCACCGGGGACGGCGGCGCGGGCGAGGCCCTCCTGACCAACGCCCGCCAGGTGGAGGCGGTCGAGCGGGCCGAGGAGAGTCTCCGCCGCGCCCAGGAGGGCTTGGCGCTGGGCCTGCCCCCGGACCTGCTGCTCTCCGACGTGGAGACCGCCCTGGAGGCCCTGGGCGAGGTCACCGGGACCCACGTGCGCGAGGACATCACCCGCCGCATCTTCCAGCGCTTCTGCGTGGGCAAGTGAGGCCCTCGCTTGCGGCGCGGCGCGTTTTCCTGTATAATACAGGCGTTATGGAACCACCGCAGGAAGGAGTCCTCCTATGACCGGACACACGATCCTCGCCCGGCTCGCCCCCGCGCTGGGGGTCATTCTGCTCGCGCCCCTGGCCGCGCTCTATCTCGCCCAGGTCATCTGGCTGGACAGCCTGGCGGCGCCCCTGCCCTGGATGGCGGGGCATCCGGCGGCGGTGGGCCTGTTCTGGCTGCTCTTTTCCGCCCTGAGCCTCCCCCTGTACGGCTTTGCCCGCCGCCCGTTCTGGGCCTGCCTGCCGGGGACGGTCCTCTCGCTGCTGCTGGCCTACGTCAGCCGCGTGAAGTGGAACGTCAACGGCGCGCCCTTGCAGCTGAGCGACCTGACCATGGTGGGCGGCCTGGGGGACATCGCCGGGTACGCCGCGGCGCAGCTGCTGCCCTCGGCGGCGGCGGGGACGGCCCTGCTGCTGGCGGCCCTGCTGCTGGCCCTGCTGGCCCGGAAGGGCCGGACCCTTCCGGCTGCCCCCGGCCTTGTCCTGGGGACTCTGGCGCTGGGGCTGCTGTGCGCGGCCTGCTGCCCCGGCGGGCTCCCGCAGGCTGCCCTGGTCCTGGACGAGCCGTGCCGCAGTCAGCTCGAGCGAAACGAGCGGATGGGCGTGCCCCTGGGGCTGTACGCCGCCTGGTGCCAGCGCGTCCAGGTGGCGCGCCGCCCGGCGGACCTGGACGCGGAGAAGCTGGCCGCCTGCTTCCGGGAGGACGCGGCCCAGCCCACGCCGACGCGCGCGGACTGCCCGGACATCATCTTCGTGACCTCGGAGAGCTTCTTCGACGTGACCCGCCTGCCGGGGCTGACCTTCGCGCGGGACCCCCTGCCGGTCTTTCACCGCCTGGCGCAGTCCTGCACGAGCGGGCGCTTCCTCTCCAACACCTACGGCGGCGGCACGGGCTGGGTGGAAATGGAGCTGTTCACCGGCCTGACCTCCTCCCTCCTGCGGGAGGGCGACACCCTCTCCACCCTCCCGCCCCGCGTCTACCGGGCGCTGCCCACCACCGTCCGGCTGCTCGAACAGCTGGGCTACACCACCACCGCCCTCCACGCCCACACGGACACCCTCTACAACCGCGACGTCATCTACCCCGCCATCGG
This sequence comes from uncultured Eubacteriales bacterium, assembly GCA_934572535.1. Taxonomy (GTDB): domain Bacteria; phylum Bacillota; class Clostridia; order Oscillospirales; family Oscillospiraceae; genus Evtepia. The sequence continues at coordinate 18,347 of CAKTLJ010000024.1, read as the reverse complement.
CTTTCAGCAGACGCTGTTTCTCGACGACTTCCTGACCCCGGTGGAGCGGAAGGGGCCGTATGCCTCCGACGAGACCTTCGCCCGGGAGCTCATCGCCCGCTACGAGGCCCGGGACCCGGCCGCGCCCTGCTTCCTCTACGGCCTGTCCATGCAGAACCACCAGGGCTACCAGGCGGGGAAGTTCCCCGAGGCCTCGGGCTGCCCCGCCGAGAGCGAGGCCCTCTCCGCGCGGGACCTGGCCATCCTGGACAGCCTGGTCACGGGCCTGCGCGATGCGGACCGGTCCCTGGGCCTGCTGGTGGACTACTTCTCCCGGGTGGACCGGCCCGTGCTGCTGGTCTTCCTGGGGGACCATCTGCCCGCGCTGAACCTGGCCAACGGGGACTCGCTCTACGCCCGGCTGGGCATCGCCGACGCGGAGGGCTCCGAGGCGTGGGACCCGGAGACCTTCGCCGAGATGCTCTCCACGGACTACCTCATCTGGAGCAACACGGGTGCTGCCGCGCCGGACGGGCCGGAGAGCTGCACCCTTTTGGGCCTGCACCTGCTGCGCCGGGCGGGCCTGCCCCTGAACGCCTACTTCCGCTGGCTGGAGGAGACCGTGGGGGAGAGGATGCTCCTGACCCGGACCGGGTTCTTTGCCGACGCGGCGGGGCGGCCCTACGGGGACGTCCCGGCCGCCGCCCGGGCGGACCTGGACCGCTACGCCGCCGTGGAGTGGGCGCTGGTCTATGGGCGCTGACCCCCTGTGAACAACTTGTGCTATGACAAAGGAGACGACTATGGAACTGAACAACAATGCCCATCGCCTGGCCCTGGCGGAGCAGGCGGTGGAGACGCTCAACCGCTACACCCACTTCCACTCCCAGTATCAGGTGACCTTCGCCCTGGCCGACCCCGACGAGAAGGGCCTGCCCCGCATCCACGCCAGCTTCACGCGCTTCGACGGGGTCCCCTTCGCGCAAAGCCCCGTCCCCATGGACCGGAAGTACACCCACCTGAAGGACCAGACGGTGGTCATCCGCCTCTTCTTCTTCCCCATGGCGAAGGCCGAGTTCGACGAGCGCGAGGCAAACCAGTTCGAGACGGTGGACTTTGACTACGCGGCCATCGTCGGCTACGCCAAGGACGCGGACGGAAACTACGTCATGAAGGCCCTCTACTTCCCCCCCACCGACGCCCTGCTCACCGGCCACAAGCCCGACGAGGACGGGGTGTGGCGGAGCATCCGGGTCCCCACCTACTACATGCACCGGCTGAGCATCGACCCGCGCCATTCCTTCTCCCGCCACCTCTACCTGGCCGAGCGCTTCAGCGAGGCCCTGGAGTATCAGTATGACAAGTACGGGTTCTTCTTCAGCAACCCGGAAGGATAAAAAATCCCCGTCGTGCACATCACGACGGGGTGTTTTTTTGCGGGCGGGTCACGGCGCGCCCTCCAGGTTTTGCAGGTCGGCGAGGGAGTAGCTGTTCAGGTACTCCACGATCACCTTGTCCAGGCCCTGCCAGAGGGGGAGGGCCCGGCAGTGCTCGGCCTTTTCACAGCCGGTGTTGTCGCCCTTGAGGCAGGCCACGGAGGCCAGGCTGCCCTCCGCCAGGCGGATGATTTCCCCGGCGGGATAGTCGGCGGGCGGCTTGGACAGGCGGTAGCCGCCGCCCTTGCCCCGGGTGGCGTCCACCAGCTCTGCCCGGCTCAGGGAGGCGAGGATGTTTTCCAGGTACTTCACGGAGATCTCCTGGCGGCGGGCGATGTCCTTGAGGGGGATGTAGCCGCCCGTGTTGTGGTCAGCGAGATCGAGCATCACGCGCAGGGCGTAGCGGCCTTTGGTAGAGATCATCATGGCAATGCGTCCTTCCTTCTTTGTTCTGGTTGTCCTTCCGGTCCGCCTCCCGGCTCGCCTTACTCCTGACGAGCCGGGAGGCGCGGGCCTTTGCCGGACAGGCAAAGGCCATCAAGTTCCGTGTTCACGGCAAAGACCCCCTTTGCGTTCTGGCCGGGGGGACGATTTCCCAAGTCCGGTCAGAAACCTATGTATTGCCTTGATTATACCGCAAAACCCACAAAAAGGGAATGGGAAAGCGCGAAAAATTTTCCCGCCCCCCGGCCGCCCGGTCAGCGCGGCGGACAAAGCGGTTGCCCAACGGCCCGGCCTGTGCTACACTGGGGGCAACGAACCCAAGGAAGGAGTGCGTCCCCATGCCCTTTGCCGACCTGCACTGCGACACCATCGCCTGGCTCCAGCACAACCGCCGCCGGGGAAAGACCCTGCGCCTGCGGGACTCAGAGCCGATGCACGTGAACCTGGAGAAGCTGCGCGCGAGCGGCTACTGCCTGCAAAACTTCGCCCTCTTCGTGAACCTGGCCCAGGAGGCGGACCCCTGGCAGGCCGTCCTCGACCTGGCGGACCTCTACGCCGCCGAGCTGGAGGCCAACCGGGACCTCGCGGCCCCCTGCCGGAGCTTTGCCGACCTGGAGGCGGCCCGGGCGGCGGGCAAGCTCGCCGCCGTCCTCACCGTGGAGGAGGGGGGCGTGTGCGGCGGGTCGCCGGACCGCCTGCGCACCCTCTATGGGCTGGGCGTGCGGATGCTCACCCTCACCTGGAACCACGAGAACGAGCTGGGCTTTCCCAACGGGCGCGTTGGGGGCCTGAAGGAAACGGGCGCGGCCTTCCTGGAAGAGATGGAGGCGCTGGGGATGGTCCCCGACGTGTCCCACCTGAACGAGCAGGGCTTCTGGGACGTCTGCCGCCTGGCCAGGCGGCCCTTCGCCGCCAGCCACTCCAGCGCCCGCGCCCTCTGGCCCCACCCGCGCAACCTCACCGACGAGCAGATCAGGGCCGTGGCCGACCGGGGCGGCGTGGTGGGCGTGAACTTCTACGCCGCCTTCCTGGCCGCGCACCCGGTCACGCGGACCGAGGACATCGCGCGCCACCTCCGGCACATCCGGGACGTGGGCGGCCCGGACGTGGCGGCCCTCGGCTCCGACTTCGACGGCATCACCGCCCCCCTGGAGCTGGTGGACGCCGCCGGGATGGACCAGCTGGTCCGGGCGCTGGAGCGCGCCGCCTTCCCCGCGCGGGAGATCGAGAAGCTCTGCTGGGAAAACGTCTGGCGCTTTTACCGCGACGCCCTTTGACGCGCCCACACCACGAATCTGACGAACAGGAGGAACCCCCATGTCCTATCCCTACTCCCCCCTCTTCCAGCCGCTCAGGCTGGGCAAGCGCCTGACCATCAAGAACCGCCTCTGCGTGGGTCCCCTGACCCTGCCCTCCCTCCACGGCCCCTTCGGCGAGTTCTCCGCCGACGGCCTGGCCTACTTTGAGGCGCGGGCCAAGGGCGGCTTCGGCCTGCTCTTCACCGGGGCCTTCCACCCCGACGTGCTGGTGGACCCGGTCCACCCCCTGGACAGCAAGCAGCCCATGAAGGCCCCCAAGACCTTCCGCCGCTCCGCCGTGGAGCTGCTGGAACGGCTGGACGTCTACGGCGCCAGGATGCTGCCCCAGGTGTCCATGGGCTACGGACGGAACGCCGTGGGCTGCTACGGGCCGTCGGAGATCCCCTACTACCACGACCCGGCCCTGACCACCCCGGCCCTGACCAAGGACCAGATCCGGCAGAAGATCGACCAGATGGTCGCCACCGCCGCCTTCCTGCAAAGCTGCGGCTTTCCGGGCATCGAGGTGCACGCGATGCACTGGGGCTACCTGCTCGACCAGTTCGCCCTGACCTTCATGAACCACCGCGACGACGAGTACGGCGGGGCTCTGGAGAACCGCCTGCGCTGCGCCCGCGAGATCCTGGACGGCGTCAAGGCCGCCTGCGGCGCGGACTTCGTGGTGTCCATGCGCCTGGCCCTCAAGAGCTACATCAAGGGCTACAACACCCCCTCCCTCCACGGCGAGGAGGAGGCCGGGCGCACCCTGGAGGAGGGCCTGGCCATCTGCAAAGCGCTGGAGTCCTATGGCTACGACTGCCTCAGCGTGGACTTTGGCCAGTATGACTCCTTCTACTACGCCGCCCCGCCCTGCTACATGGAGAAGGGGCGGGTCATCGACCTGGCCGCCCGGGCCAAGGCGGCGGTGCGCATCCCCATCCTCTGCGGCGGGCGGATGAACGACCCCGACCTGGCCGCCCAGGCCGTGCGGGACGGGAAGCTGGACGCGGTGGTCCTGGGCCGCCCCTCCCTGGCCGACCCGGCCTGGCCGCAGAAGCTCGCCCAGGGATGTCCCGAGGACATCCGCCCCTGCATCGGCTGCAACCAGGGCTGCATCGGGGCCTTGAAGCTGGGTCGCCGCGCGGGCTGCGCCGTGAACGCCGAGGCCGCGCGGGAGGCAAGCTTTGCCCTCACCCCCGCCGCGCAGCGCAAGCGGGTGCTGGTGGTCGGCGGCGGCGTGGCCGGGATGGAGGCCGCCCGCGTGTCCGCCATACGCGGACATTCCGTGACCCTCTGCGAGGCAGCGCCCCGGCTGGGCGGCAGCCTCCTGCCTGCCGGAGCGCATGACTTCAAGGCCGACCTGCGGGAGCTGAACGCCTGGTACCAGCGGCAGCTGGCCCGGCTGGGCGTGGCCGTGGAGACGGGGACCTGCCTGGACGCCGAGGCCATCCTGGCCCGCAAGCCCGACGCGGTGGTCCTGGCCCTGGGGGCAGAGCCTGTGGTCCCCCGCGTGCCCGGCGTGGACAGCCCGAAGGTGGTGGACTGCGTGCGCGCCCTGACCGAAGAGCCCGCCGTGGGCGAGCGCGTCGTGGTCATCGGCGGGGGCCTGGTCGGCTGCGAGACCGCCGTGGGCTATGCCCGGGCGGGCAAGGCCGTGACCGTGGTGGAGGCCCTGCCCGACCTGCTCTCTGCGGGCCTTCCCGTCCCGGAGAGCAACGAGCAGATGCTCCGCGACCTGCTCGACGAGGGCAGGGTGAGGCAGAAAACCGGCTGCCGCCTGGCCGCCGTCACGGAGACCGGCGTGGTCCTCTCCACCCCCGACGGGGAGGAGGCGCTCGCCGCCGACACGGTGGTGCTGGCCGTGGGCTTCGCGCCCCGGGCCGACCTGAGCGAGGCCCTGCGGGGCCGCGGCGTGGAGGTCTACGCCGCGGGCGACGGGGTCAAGGTGGGCAGCGTCATGACCGCCGTGGCCGCCGGATACACCGTGGGACGGAGCCTCTGAGCCGGACAAAACGCCTGCCCCGCAGGGCGCGGGGCGGGCGCTGCGCAAAAATTCCCGCTTTCCGCCCGTTCCCGCCTTGACAACGCCCCCATCCCCTCGTATAATGGGGGACAATGATAGAGGCGCGGCGTTCATCAGTACCTTCCGCACCCGGCAGGACGACCGGGAAGGGAAAGGGGACGCCGCCGAAGGAGCCAGCCGGGTGCCTGCCCGCCGGACGCCTGGGCCGTCAGAGAACATCTGCCGGACTGCCATTTCCCGCAAATGGAGCGCTATCATGGTGCGCGGGGGGTCCTCCCCGTGTCTGCGATTGCCATGAGTCCGCGTTTGGGGATTCGTGGCTCTTTTGTTATCCCGCGAAATTTAAAAAAGGAAAAGAGGAAACCTACCATGAAAAAGATTCTTGCCCTGACCCTGGCGCTGGCCCTCTCCCTGGGCCTGTGTGCCTGCGGCGGCGACGCCGGGACCGGCGGCGCCACCGACACCGACAAGCCCGACGCCGCGACCGTGGAGATCCCCCCTGTTGAGGACCTGACCGGGGTGGACACCAGCGCGATCCCCGGCGTGGAGGACGGCGTGCTGACCGTCGGCATGGAGTGCACCTACGCCCCCTACAACTGGACCCAGATGGACGACTCCAACGGCGCCGTGCCCATCTCCAACGTGCCCGGCTCCTACGCCAACGGCTACGACGTCATCATCGCCAAGCGCATCTGCGAGGCCTACGGCTGGGAGCTTCAGATCGTCTCCTCCGCCTGGGACTCCCTGACCCCCGCCGTGCAGTCCAAGACCATGGACGTGAACATCGCCGGTCAGTCCATGACCGCTGAGCGCATGGCCGAGGTCGAGATGGCCGGTCCCTACTACTACGCCACCATCGTCTGCGTGACCACCAAGGACAGCGAGTTTGCCAACGCCAAGTCCATCGCCGACCTGGCGGGCGGCACCTGCACCGCCCAGTCCGGCACCATCTGGTATAAGACCTGCCTGCCCCAGATCGACAAGGCCGACATCATCGCCCCCGCCGACACCGCCCCCGCCATGCTCATGCAGCTGGAGACCGGCACCGTGGACTTCGTCTGCACCGACATGCCCACCGCCATGGGCGCGCTGGCCAAGAACGACAACCTGGTCATCCTGAACTTCGCCGGGACCGACGGCGACTTCCAGTTCGCCTCTGAGGAGGAGCGCGCGGAGAACGTCAACATCGGCATCTCCCTGCTCAAGGGCAACACCGAGCTGAAGGACGCCATCGACAAGGTCCTCTCCGCCCTGAACGAGGAGCAGTTCAACGCCCTCATGGACCAGGCCATCGCCATCCAGCCCGCGATCTGAGCCGCGGACCAAGAAATCAACCATGACAGACCAGCCCCTCCGGCCCGCCCCTGGGCCGGAGGGCGCGGTGTCTTACGAACGGAAAGGAGAGCGCCTCCATGGACCTCGTCATCAAGCTGGGGCACGACATGGCCCGGCTCTGGGCCGCCTATGGACCGGCCTATCTGGGCGGCATCCGGAACACCCTTGTCCTGGCCGTGGTGTCCACCATCATCGGCTGCTTCATCGGCCTGATCTGCGGCATCCTCAACACCATCCCCTACACCAAGAGCGACCCCCTGCCCAAGCGCTTCGTGCTCAAGCTCATCCGCGTGCTCGTGCGGATCTACGTGGAGGTCTTCCGCGGCACCCCCATGGTGCTGCAAGCCGTGTTCATCTACTACGGCCTGCCCTACTTCACCAGCAACGCCATGCGCTTTGAAAACATCTGGGCCGCCGCCATCCTCATCGTCTCCGTCAACACCGGCGCGTACATGGCCGAGTCGGTCCGGGGCGGCATCATCTCCGTGGACCCCGGCCAGACCGAGGGCGCCAAGGCCATCGGCATGACCCACGTGCAGACCATGACCTACGTCATCCTGCCCCAGGCCTTCCGCAACATCATCCCCCAGATCGGCAACAACTTCATCATCAACATCAAGGATACCTCCATCATGTTCATCATCAGCTTCACGGAGTTCTTTGCCTTCCACCGGTACATCACGGGCGTGAACAACATGTACTTCCCCTCCGCCGCCATCGAGATGCTGGGCTACCTGTGCATGACCCTGGTGGCCTCCGTCCTCCTGCGGCTGCTGGAGAAGAAGCTGGACGGCGCGGACAGCTACGACCTGGTCCAGGTGGACCCGCTGACCATGACGGCAGGCAACTACAACCACCCCGGCCGGGGCACGCCCTTTGACGAGCGCAACCCCGAGGCCGTGAAGAGTATGCTCCGCGAGGAGCTGCGCCGCCAGGCGGAGCGCGACGAGGCCAAGCGCCAGGGCCAGCGGGCGGAGTCCCGCCGCCAGAACACCGCCGGTGACAGCGAGCAGAGAGGAGACTAACCCCATGAAAGAGATCTTACAGGTCAACCATCTCTCCAAGTCCTTCGGCAAGCATGAGGTGCTCAAGGACATCGACTTCACCGTGAACAGGGGGGACGTGACCTCCATCATCGGGGCCTCCGGCTCCGGCAAGTCCACCCTCCTGCGGTGCATCAACCTGCTCGAGCTCCCCACCAGCGGGGAGATCCACTTCCAGGGGGAGAACATCCTCTCCCGCAAGGGCGGGGCCGCCGCCTACCGGTCCAAGGTGGGCATGGTCTTCCAGTCCTTCAACCTCTTCAACAACAAGAGCGTCCTGGAAAACTGCATCGTCGGCCAGACCAAGGTGCTGAAAAAGCCCCGGAAGCAGGCCGAGGAGCAGGCCATGCACTACCTGACCAAGGTGGGCATGGCGCCCTACATCAACGCCCGGCCCCGGCAGCTCTCCGGCGGCCAGAAGCAGCGCGTGGCCATCGCCCGCGCCCTGGCCATGGACCCGGAGGTCCTGCTCTTCGACGAGCCGACCTCCGCCCTGGACCCGGAGATGGTGGGCGAGGTCCTCTCCGTCATGCGGGACCTGGCCGCCGACGGCCTGACCATGCTCGTGGTCACGCACGAGATGGCCTTCGCCCGGGACGTGTCCAACCACGTGGTCTTCATGCGGGACGGCGTGATCTGGGAGGAGGGCGCCCCCGACCAGCTCTTCTCCGCCCCCCAGCGGGACGAGACGAAGGAGTTCCTCTCCCGCTTCATGGAGCGATGACCCCCGACAAGCATACCCCCCGGTGCAGCCGTGCGCTGCGCCGGGGGGTATTTCTATGGGAGAGAGGATGCTGGGTGCGCTGCCTGCGCCTGCCTCAGGCCAGGGCGGCGAAGCCCTGGGCCAGGTCGGCGAGGATGTCGTCGATGTGCTCGGTGCCGATGGACAGGCGGATGGTGTTGGGCCGGATGCCCTGCTCGGCCAGGGCGGCCTCGGTCAGCTGGGCGTGGGTGGTCGTGGCCGGGTGGATGACCAGGCTCTTCACGTCGGCCACGTTGGCCAGCAGGGAGAAGAGCGTCAGGTGGTCGATGAAGTCGTGGGCCTGCTTCTGCCCGCCCTTGATCTCGAAGGTGAAGATGGACCCGCCGCCCCGGGGGAAGTAGCGCGCGTAGAGGGCGTGGTCGGGGTGGTCCGGCAGGGAGGGGTGGTTGACCCGCTCGACCAGGGGATGGCGGGCGAGGAAGTCCACGACCCGCTTCGTGTTCTCGATGTGGCGGTCGAGGCGGAGGGAGAGGGTCTCCACGCCCTGGAGCAGGAGGAAGGCGTTGAAGGGGGAGAGGGCCGCGCCGGTGTCCCGCAGGAGGATGGCCCGGATGTAGGTCACGAAGGCGGCCGGTCCGGCGGCGTCCACGAAGGAGACGCCGTGGTAGCTGGGGTTGGGGTCCGCGATGGGGCCGAAGCGGCCGGAGGCCCTCCAGTCGAAGGTCCCGGCGTCCACGATCACGCCGCCCAGGGAGGTGCCGTGGCCGCCGAGGAACTTGGTGGCCGAGTGGACCACCACGTCGGCCCCGTGCTCGATGGGGCGGATGAGGTAGGGGGTGCCGAAGGTGTTGTCGATGACCAGGGGCAGGCCGTGCCGGTGGGCGAGGGCCGCGATGGCGTCGATGTCGGGGATGTCGGCGTTGGGGTTGCCCAGGGTCTCCAGGTAGACGGCCTTGGTGTTGGGCCGGATGGCGGCCTCCACGGCGGCCAGGTCGTGCGCGTCCACGAAGGTGGTGTCGATGCCGTACTGGGGCAGGGTGTGGTCGAGCAGGTTGTAGCTGCCGCCGTAGATGGTCTTCTGGGCCACGATGTGCTCGCCCTTCTGGGCCAGGGCCTGGATGGCGTAGGTGATGGCGGCGGCGCCGGAGGCCACGGCCAGGGCGGCCACGCCGCCCTCCAAGGCGGCCACGCGCCGCTCCAGCACGTCCTGGGTGGAGTTGGTCAGGCGGCCGTAGATGTTGCCCGGGTCGGCCAGGCCGAAGCGGGCCGCCGCGTGGGCCGCGTCGCGGAAGACGTAGGACGCGGTCTGGTAGATGGGCACGGCCCGCGCGCCGGTGGCGGGGTCGGGCTGCTCCTGCCCAACGTGGAGCTGTAGGGTCTCAAAACGGTAGCTGCGGTTTTCCATGGTAGGGTCCTTCCTTTCTGTTGCGTCGGGGTCCTTCGGGTCGGGGACAGGGGCACATTCGACCGAAGCGGAAGTTGGCCCGTAACAGGGGTTGCAGAAGGGCGCTCATACCAATTACCTACCTTTCATATCGGATTGGTGACAGCATACGCCCATTTTCCTAGTATGTCAATAGGCATTTTTCAAAAAAAGCAAAAAATCCCGTTATTTCCTATTGACTTTGTAGGGAGGATGTGCTATCCTCTGGATAACCTAATAAACCACTAGGAATTAAGCGCATATCCCAACCACCCCAAGGAGGTGCAACCGATGCGAATTTACGCGGACAACGCCGCGACCACGCGGATGAGCCCCGTCGCCGTGGCCGCCATGCTCCCTTATCTGACAGAATACTATGGAAACCCATCCTCCCTGCACACCGTCGGCCAGCAGGCCAACGAGGCCCTGGAGCGGGCCAGAAGGACGGTGGCGCGCTGTCTCAACGCCCGCCCGGATGAAATTTACTTCACCTCCGGCGGCAGCGAGGCGGACAACCAGGCCATTCGCTCCGCCGCCCGCAGCGGGGCGCGGCAGGGCAAGCGCCACATCGTCTCCACGGCCTTCGAGCACCACGCCGTCCTGCACACCCTGCAGGCCCTGGCCAAGGAGGGCTTCGAGGTGACCCTTCTGGACGTCCACGCGGACGGGGTCCTCTCCCCCGAGGAGGTGGCCGGGGCCATCCGGGAGGACACCTGCCTGGTGACGGTCATGTACGCCAACAACGAGATCGGCTCCGTCCAGCCCATCGCGGAGATCGGGGCGCTCTGCAAGGCGCGGAAGGTCCCCTTCCACACCGACGCCGTCCAGGCCGCAGGCCACCTGGCCATCGACGTGAAGGCCCAGAGCATCGACCTGCTCTCCCTCTCCGGCCACAAGTTCCACGGCCCCAAGGGGGTCGGCGTGCTCTACGCGCGCAAGGGCCTGCTGCTGCACCCGCTCATCGAGGGCGGCGCGCAGGAGCGGAGAAAGCGGGCGGGCACCGAGAACATCGCCGGGATCGTCGCCCTTGCGGCGGCCCTGGAGGAGGCCTGCGCCCACCTGGAGGAGAACGCCGCCAAGGTCTCCGCCCTGCGGGACCGGCTCATCGCGGGCCTGGCGGGCATCCCCCATTCCGCCCTGAACGGCCACCCCACCCAGCGCCTGCCGGGGAACGTGAGCTTCTGCTTTGAGGGCATCGAGGGCGAGTCCCTGCTGCTGCTGCTGGACGACAAGGGCATCTGCGCCTCCTCCGGCTCGGCCTGCACCTCCGGCTCCCTGGACCCCAGCCATGTGCTGCTGGCCATCGGCAGACCGCACGAGGTCGCCCACGGCTCCCTCCGCCTGTCCCTGAGCGAGGCGAACACCCCGGAGGAGGTGGACTACATGCTGGCGGAGATCCCCAAGGTAGTAGACTATCTGCGTGCCATGTCCCCCCTGTGGCGGGCCATGGAGAAAGGAGAAAAGCCTTATGTTATACAGTGAGACCGTTATGGACCATTTCCGCAACCCCCGCAACGTGGGCTGCATCGACAACGCCGACGGCGTGGGCGAGGTCGGCAACGCCAAGTGCGGCGACATCATGAAAATTTACCTCAAGATCGACGGCAACGTGGTCTCCGACGTGAAGTTCGAGACCTTCGGCTGCGGCTCGGCCATCGCCTCCTCCTCCATGGCGACCGAGATGATCAAGGGCAAGCCCCTGGACGAGGTCCTGGGCCTGACCAACAAGGCCGTGGTCCAGGCGCTGGACGGCCTGCCCGCCCACAAGCTGCACTGCTCCGTGCTGGCCGAGGAGGCCGTCAAGTCCGCCCTGAAGGACTACTACGACCGGCACGGCCTGGCCTGCGACGCGCTGGCAGACTTCTCCTGCGCGGCCTGTCATTGACGCAAGACCAAGAAGCAAAAACCGCCCGCACAGTCGCAAGAGCAAGAAGCAAAAACCGCCCGCACAGTCGCAAGACCAAGAACCAAAAACCGCCCGCACAGTCGCAAGACTGCGCGGGCGGTTTTGTTGACGTGGTTTTGTTGACGTCGTTCTATCGCGGGGAAGGGTCAGGCGTTGGTCTGCGCGGCGAAGGGGACGCAGGTCACTTCGCGCGAAGAAGGGGGATCGCGTTCAACAGGATCGAGCCCCCCACGCAGACCCACAGAAGCGGGTTCATCGTGGGCATGATGTCCATCAGGCCGCTCCAGTCCTCTGCGGCGACGCGCGTGGCGCCGTCGGCATAAAAGGAGCACATCGTCAGCGCGGTGAAGGCGAGCGCGGCGAAGGGGAACCATGTTACAGGGCGAGCCTGGAAGGCAAAGACGAAGTTTAACAGGGTAAAGGCAATGGCGAGCAAGCCAAAAATCATCCACATAGATTGACCTCCTTACAGTCGGGGGTGGTTGTCGCGTGGTTGACCGCTTGCCCCCGCGACAGTCGGAAAGGCCGGGGAGGGGGCCACGCCCTCAGTATAGCGGATGGGCGCGGAAAAGGCAAGCCGTTTGTTCCGCGCGGCCTGTCAGACGGGCCGGAGCGGTCCCTTCAACGGGTCTTTCAGAAAAAAATACCCGCTCAGTCCCAAGGAACGGAGCGGGAGCCGTTTTTTTTTGCGGAAGGGATGTACGTTTGCGTGCAATAAAACGGCCGATTTCGCCTATAGGTAGAAGGAGGTTTTTATCTATGAACCGTATTGACGCATTGACACCCTACACCAAGGACACCAACCTGGTCAACTTCATGCCCGTGCCGCGGGCGCTCTTCACCATGGACCTCAGCGCCCTGGCGATCCTGTGCTACGTGCACCTGCTCAACCGGGCGAGCCTGTCCAAGCGGAACCATTGGCACAACCGGGACGGCTGGCTCTATGTCATCTTCACCGTGCCGGAGCTGGAGCGCGGGCTGCGGCGGACGCGCTCCACCGTCCAGCGGGTCCTGGCCGAGCTGGAGGGGCAGGGCCTGGTCATCCGCAGCCACCCCATCCCCGGCGAGCCGACGCACTACTTCCTGCGCGTCCCGACGACCTCTGCTGCGGCCGAGGTCGAGCCGGAGTTTTCCGCCTTTTCCGAAAATTTGGGGCAGGCCCGAAAAATCGAACAGGGATGGCTCGATTTTCAGATGGGGAGGCATCAAAAATCGGACCCTAATAAACAGAGAGAGTAAACAGAGAAGAGAATAGAGACTCGTGCTGTGATTGCTTGCGCGCGCGAGAAGAGAGCGTACAAGTTTGTGGAAAACTCATCCCTTCCGGGCTTCCTCGACCAGGGCGGAAGCGCCCAGACGGTCAGCGCCCAGGTCCAGGTAGGCCTGCGCATCCTCCAGGCTGCGGATGCCGCCGGAGGCTTTGAGCCGGATGTGGTCGGCCAGATGCTCCCGCAGCAGGGCGACGTCCCGCCGGGTGGCCCCGCCGGAGCCGAAGCCGGTGGAGGTCTTCAGGAAGTCCGCGCCGCCCTTCTCCACGAGCTGGCAGAGCCGGATCTTCTCCGGGTCGGTGAGCTGGCAGGTCTCGATGATGACCTTGAGGGGGCGGCCCAGGCAGGCGGCCTTCACGGCCCGGATCTCCTCGGTCAGCTCGGCCCAGCGGCGCTCCTTCACCAGGCCGAGGTGGAGGACCATGTCGATCTCGCTGGCCCCGTTTTCCACGGCGTCCTTGGTCTCGAAGAGCTTGGCGGCGGGGGTGCTGTAGCCGTTGGGAAAGCCGATGACCGTGCAGAGCTTCAGGTTGCCCTGCACGTAGTCGGCGGCGGCCTTCACGAAGGCGGGGGGGATGCAGGCCGTGGCGCAGCCGAACTCCATGGCCTCGTCGCAGAGGGTCTTGATTTGCGGCCAGGTGGCCTCCGGCTTGAGCAGGGTGTGGTCCACGTGGCGGAGAATGTTGGCGATATCCATGGTATCACTCCTATCACAGATTCTTGCCCCCATGATACCGCAAAACGCCTTCGGGCACAAGGGTGTTGCCTCCGGCGGCCCCCATTTCTTTCAAGAAACGGGGGGAAAGAAGACCAGGGGTCCCCCCTGGACCCCGTTGAGGTGGTTCGAGACCTGCCGGGTGGTGGGGCTGGCTTGCCTGGCCTGCGGCCCTGTGTCGGGACGTGGGAGGCGGCGCGCCCACCGGCTGGGCGCGCGGGGGCGTGGGACTTTCCCAAAACCTCCCTTGTCAAAGGGAGGGGGACCGCCGGGACGGCGGTGGAGGGATTCCGGGTCAGGAGCGACGCCTGTAGGGTGGGTGCTTCTGGCGGGGGGTTGGGGATACCCTCCAGGTGGGTGTTGCCTCCGGCGGCCCCCATTTCTTTCAAGAAATGGGGGGAAAGAAGACCAGGGGTCCCCCCTGGACCCCGTGGGCGTGGGTCAAAGCCTGCGGGGTGGTGGGGCTGGCTTGCCTGGCCTGCGGCCTCGTATCGGCAGGTGGGAGGCGGCGCGCCCACCGGCTGGGCGCGCAGGGGCGTGGGTCTTGCCCTTCGGGGCGGTGGAGGTCAGCGGAGGGAGAGGCTGTTGTTGAGCAGGAGGGACGAGTAGAGGAAGAGGGTATCCTGCCCGTGCAGGTCCACGTACTGCCCGACCAGGTGGGAGGGCAGGTAGCGCAGGTCCACCAGGGTGATCTTGGCGTAGCTCGCGGCCAGCAGGGGGGCCAGGCTGCTGCCGAAGGAGTCCCGGAAGAGCAGCAGCTCCCGGTCCGTGGCGGCGCGGGGGTTCTCCAGCGTCATCAGCCCCTGCGGGCCGGAGAGGAAGAGGTCATACGGCTCCCGCCCCCAGGCCCGCTCGCGGTCGTAGACCACCCCCGGCCGGGCGCGGCCCATGAGGTCGGCGCAGGTGACGGCGCAGCCGTCCGGGACCGAGCCGGTCAGGCAGCGCAGCGGCTCGGCGGGCAGGGGCAGGCCGGTCCGCCGCAGATACCCGCCCCGGAAGTCCTCCAGGACGGTCTGCCTCGTCCAGTCGGCCTCGGGGAAGGCCGCGCCCATCGCCCCGGCCAGGTGCCGGGCCACGGGCAGGAGGGTCTCCTGCCGCCAGTGGACGTCGGTGCGGTAGTAGTTCTCCAGGCTCAGCACCCCGGTCAGGTCGATGGCCTCCAGGAAGGGGGCCTGGTCGGTGAGGGCGGCGGCCAGCGCCTGGCAGTCCAGGGCGGGGCGGTCGCCCGCCAGGAAGGCGTGCTTGCCGGGGATGACGGCCAGCCAGGTCCGCCCACCGGCCTGCCGCAGGCCGCCGTCGTAGAGGGAGCGGAAGACCCCGGCGGCGTGGGCCAGCATGGCAGGCTCCAGCTGCGGCTCGGCCTCCGCCAGGTGGTCCCCCACCCGGTAAAGCCCGTCCGGCGCCTGCCGGTCAAAGACCTCCAGGGCGGTCAGGGTGGACAGGCTGGTCCAGCGGGGCGGCGCGGTCCAGCCGCCCAGCAGGAGGACCGCCGCCAGGGGCAGGAGCAGCAGGGCGCGGCGCGCGCTCACGCAAGGTGCTCCTGGCACATGACGAAGAAGACGGTGCGCCCGGACTGGGCGACGACCAGCTCGTCGGCCTCGGTGCAGATGTTCCAGCGCAGGTTGGCGCTGTTCTTCAGCGTCTGGCAGAAGGCCGCGCCGTCCACGGACCCGTCCAGGGTGAAGACGTAGCCAAGGAAGGGGATCGCGCCGATCTCCGGGCCGAAGACCGCGCCCTCGGAGAAGCCGGTGATGGGGTCGTTGCCAAAGCCGTTGAGCAGGCCCGGCTGGACCGGCTCGGCCACGGCCCCGAAGTCGAGGACCGGCTGCGCGGCCAGGCGCTCGGCCACGGTCAGGGCCGAGCCGGAGGGGTCGGCCAGGAAGGCCTTCTTCAGGGTCTGGCCCACGGTGTCCTCGCCCTGGCTCGGCTGCTGGCTGGGCTGGCTGGGGGTCTGGCTCGGCGTTTGGTTGGGGGTCTGCGCGGGCTTCTGGCCCGGCGCGGCGGGGGCGGGCGCAGGCGCGGCGTCGGGCTTGGCGGCCTCCGGGGTCTCGTCCGGGTCCGCGTCGGCCTCCTCCTCCGCCGCGATCTCCTCCTCCTCGGGGTCCTCCCCGGGGGTCGCTTCGAGGTCCTCATCCCAGACGGAGAGGGGGATGTCGTCCTCGTCCTTCTCCGCGCCGCAGCCGGAGAAGGCAAGGGTCAGGGACAGCACGGACACAAGGGCCAGCACGGTCAGCAGAATGGTCAGCTTCTTCATGGGGTCGTTCTCCTTTGTTCAGTCAGTGGTCGGTGGTGGGCAGGGCTTGGTGGAGCCGCTGGAAGAGGGCGGCGGCCTGACAGCGCAGGGCCAGCTGGTCCGGGGCCAAGGTCCCGTCGGCCTCGCCGGTGAGCAGGCCCTGGGCAATGGCCCAGCCGAAGGCGTCCTGCGCCCAGGCGGGGACCCGGTCCCGGTCGGGGAAGGCCGCCGGGATGGGCGGCGCGGTCAGGCTCGCGCCCTGGGTCCGGGCGAAGCGGGCGAAGAGGGTCACCAGCTCCTGGCGGGTGACGGGCTGGTCGGGGCGGAAGGTCCCGTCGGGGTAGCCCCCGGCGACCCGGGTCCCGGCGGCCCAGGCCACGGCCTGGGCGGACCAAAGCCCGTCGGGCACGTCGGAGAAGCCGCCGCCCGACGCCTCGGGTGCGCCCGCCATCCGCCAGAGGACGGTGACGGCCATGGCCCGGGTCAGGCTGCTGTGGGGGGCGAAGTGGACCTCGGACACGCCGCTCATGAGGCCCGCGTCCGTGACGAAGGCCACGGCGTCGGCGTACCAGGCCTCCTCGGGCACGTCGGAGAAGCCGGAGGGGGCCACGCCCTCCTCGGCCCAGCGGGCCACCTCGTCATAGAGCCACGCGCCGCGCTGGGAGAGGAAGGCGGAAAGCTGCGCCACGGCGGGGGCGAAGGGGGCGGCGGTGCTCTCCGGCCAGAGGACCTGGTCCATGGCGCGGCTGGCCGAGACGGTCTCGGCCAGGGCGGGCAGGTCGGTCCGGACGGCCTTCTCCACCAGGGGGCGCAGCTCCTCGCTGGCGTCCCGGAGGGCGGCGCGGAAGGCGGGCAGGGTCAGCAGCGTCCGGGCAAACTGGGTCCGCCCGGCCACCAGGGCGGTCACGTCGGCCTCCTCCGCGCCGTAGCTGCCGTAGGCCGAGTCGAAGTCCCAGAGGGGCCCGGCGTAGAAGCGCGCCTGCCCGGCGGGCTTGTAGAAGTAGGTGGAGGACTGGAAGGCGTCCCCGTCCTGGCTCAGCTCCAGCAGGAGGTAGCACTTGGCCAGGGACGGCAGGTCCATCCGTTCGGCCGCGTCCGCGTCGCCGCGGGCCACCGCGTCCTCGAAGTCCTGCCAGAGCTGGCTGAGGTAGACCATGGCGCTCTGGGGCATGTGCTCGGGGGACTTGACCACCAGATACTTCCCGGCGGCGGTGGTGAACCAGCTCTTCTCCGCCCGGGCGCGGTCGGGGAAGTCCATTTCGAGCAAATAGCCGCCGGAGACATCCGCCGGGGCGGTCAGGCCGGAGACGTATTGGTAGAGGCTGCCGCTGGCGCTGCGCGCCGTGGCGGTGGGCAGGGCGTCCAGGTCCGCCGCGTCGGGGTTGGCCTGGGCGATGGACGGCTCCAGGTCGTCGATCCGGACCCGGCCCGCGCCCACCTCGGTCTTCTCGGTGAGCAGGTAGCTGCCGCGGTAGACGCCGTCGTAGTAGAGGTCCACGGGGGCGCAGTGGGGGGTGAAGGGCAGGCCGAAGTCCTCGGCCAGGGCGTAGGTCAGGCTGTTGTGGAGCAGGGTCTCGTCGCAGTAGTTGGCCAGGAGGACCCAGGTGGTCTCCGGGGCCTCCCCGGCCTCGAGCAGGTCGGCCCGGTCGGACAGCTTGAGCTGGTAGGGCTTTTTGGGGTAGCTCCAGGTGGAGTGGCCCCGGCCCTTGAGCTGCTTCATGCCGCCGTCGTAGACGGTGGAGCCGTCGGCCCGGAGGAGGACGGCGCGGCCCTTGGCCTTGTTGCCCTTGGCCTGGTCCACCCAGGCGCGGTCCTTGGCGGGGTCGGCGCTGGTGAGGTAGAGGGCGCGGACGTGGGCCGAGCGCATGAGGTGGAGGGTCAGGCGCTCCCGCCCCCGGCTGAGGGTCACGGTCCACACCCCGTCCGCCGGGGGCGCGGCGAAGAGGGCGGTGAGGTCGAAGGGCGCGCCGCTCTGCACGCGGACGGACCGGTCGCCCCGGGCGAGGGAGACCGCCCCGCCGTCGAAGGTCAGGGCGAGCCGGGTCAGGTCGGCGGAGGCGGGCAGGAAGAGCCAGTGGGCGTCCTCTACCTGCTGGAGGCGCACGACGGCGGTCTCCGGCCCGGCCTGCCAGCACAGGTCTGTGAGGGGCTTGCCCGCGGCGCTGGCCGGGAGCGCGGCCAGGCCTACGGCCAGCGCCAGGGCGAGGAAAAGGGTTCGGATGGATGGTTTCAGCATGGGGAGGACCTCCTTCTGCGGGACGTATTTTGTCGCGTGGATACGAAGGACCATTGTAGCACAGTTTCCCCCGCCCTACAAGCCTTTCCCCCAAAGGTCACCACCCACGCTCCCGCAGGCGTCCCCCCGAAGGACACCACCCACGCTCCCGCAGGCGTCCCCCCCGAAGGGCAAGCCCCACGCCCCTGCGCGCCCAGCCGGTGGGCGCGCCGCTTCCCACCTGCCGACACAGGGCCGCAGGCCAGGCAAGCCAGCCGCACCACCCCGCAGGGTCTGACCCACGCCCACGGGGTCCAGGGGTGCCC
>CAKTLJ010000023.1 GCA_934572535.1 uncultured Eubacteriales bacterium | reverse complement strand
TCCGCCAAGGGCCTGTACGCTGACCTGGCTGGCATGGACCCCTCCAAGGCTCTGTCCCGCGACAACGCGGCCCAGATGGTTTGGAACGCTCTGAACGCCTACGAGGTCGAGTACAAGTACAACCTGGTCTCCAAGGACGGCCAGCTGGTTTCCGAGCTGACCGTGCAGGATAAGCTGGTTCAGGGTGTCGATGGTTTCGTCAAGATCACCCTGCTGGAAGACAAGTACGAGGCCATCACCGTGAAGGGTATTCTGCGTACCGTTAAGTTCAACGACAACGATAAGACCTACACCACTGAAATCAAGCTCATCAATCCCTATACCGAGGGCTATGAGGACAACTTCGATGCTGCGAAGGATTACTCCGCTCTGATGGGTCAGCAGGTCAAGGCCATGTACACCGTGGACAAGAAGACCAAGGACGTGACCCTGCTGGGTATCTATGCAAGCGACAAGAACAAGACCGTTACCGCTCTGGGTGACGACATGAGCTACAGCGATACCAACAAGGTCGAGATCAACAACAAGGACTATAAGCTGGATGATTCTTTGAAGGTCGTTGCTCCCAATGGCGCTGCTAGCAAGACTAAGATTCTGACCGGTTCTAATGTTACAGCTGTTCCTTACTATCAGTACACTCTGGTAGATAACGACAATGATAAGGATTATGAGTACGCTGTGGAGATGCCCTTCTCCGTTGCTCAGATCGACTACCTGAGCGCCAGCAAGGTGACCCTGTCCACGAAGGGCGACACCACCCTGGCCAAGAAGTCCTTCGATTTGAAGAATGACGATGTTGCCCTGTACAAGGATGCTGCTGAGGACGATTACGTTGTTGTGGTTCCCGGCGATTACACCGTGAGCGGCGACACCGAGATCACCAAGGCTAACATCGTTTCCGGCAAGGTTGACGCAACCAAGACTAATGCAGCTGATAAGGTCAGCGAAGTCAAGGTTGGTGGCACTTGGTACACGGTTGCTGCTCCCGCCGACACCGGCGACACCATCAAGCTGAACGACTCCTACAACTTTGCAGTTGTGAACGGCTTCGTGTTCAACGCTGAGAAGACCAAGGGCAACGTTTCCGCTGAGAACGTTCTGTACCTGGATAAGTATGCCGCTCTGACCTCCGGCCTGTCTGATGGTATCGAGGCAAAGGTATACTTCACTGATGGCTCCGCTAAGACTGTTACCCTGACTAACATCACTCCCGCAACCACCTCCACCAGTATTATCAACTACATTGATAATACTACGACTCCTGCTACGACCCACTATTATCAGGCAGACGAAGACTATGATATCGTTGCTGACGTGTATAAGAGTGGTGCACTGGATTATTCTGCTAAGGATCACGACGAGATCTTTGCTTCCCAGGCTGCAATGCTGCTGAAGGACTATTACCTGTACACCTACTCTGAAAAGAGCGGCGACTACTCTGTTGAGCCTGTCTCTGCAAACAACATTGGCAGCTATGACAAGTATATCACCGAGACTTCTTCCGTGACGATCAAGGACGGTAAGACCTCCGAGAGAACTCGTTTTGCTGATGACGGCGTTGTCTTTGTTAAGGACAAGGACGGCGTGAAGGTTATCAAGGGCAAGACCGTGACCAACTGGAAGGAAACCAGTGTTTCCGGCGTCTATGGTCTGGCTGACAAGAGCAACGGTACCTATTATGTTTCCGTTGGTCTGATCAGAATGACCGGCACCGCTAAGTCCGATGCTGCTGTCTATGGTTTCATCACCAGCGGCATTTCCACCACCAAGGTTGACGGCACCACCTACTACAACTTCGATATGTGGAATGGTACCAAGACCATTGAGGGCGTGAAAGTTGATAAGAACGATGTGAAGGGTGCTAATGTTCCTGTGAAGTACGGCTTTGTCTCCTTCAACTGGGAGAACGAGGAAGCTCTGGAGGCTGCTGGCGATGACTTCATGGTGAAGAAGGCTACTGCGGCTGAGGCGATTACTGCGTTCGTTTCCGATGACAGCATCACCTTCCAGAGTGGTGTTAACGAGCAGGGCGAAGCTATCGTGAATTCCTACGACTTCGCTGACACCTATTTCGTGATTGGTGTTGACACCAAGAATGGCGAGGGTGCAACCGCTAAGCTGGCAACCGCTAAGGATGCTGCTGACGTGGAAAACAAGCTCAACGCAAACGCTGTTTACTTCCTGGTGAAGGACGGCAACAAGGATGTTGTTGAGGCTGTGTTCATTGACGTCAACGGCGTGATGACCGATGGCAAGAACGGCCCTGAGATTTACGTCAACAAGTAATCTCCTCTGAATCTAATTCAGGAAGATACAATCTAACGGCAAAAGCCCCCGGGGTTTCCCGGGGGCTTTGCCCCTTAGAAGAGGAAGGTGCGATATCATGATTAATTTAAAGGACGTTTATTTTGGCTGCGCAGCGGCAGAAAATGAAGTTGCTCAAAATCCCAAAGTATTCAAGAAAGTTTTCTTTGATCCGCACGAATACCTGAAAGAGTTGATTTCTGGACATCGCTTTCTTCTTAGAGGGCGAAAGGGGGACGGCAAAACGGCATACGCTTCTCAAATTCAACTGACAGCGGAAGAGAATGACATCTGTGTTCGCCAGCGTTCATTGAACAACTTCAACAATACTATGTTTGAAAAACTCGAACCCTATCGACAATTGGGAGGAAATCCTTACATATCCCTTTGGAAATGTATTCTGATGATCGAAGCCGTTGGTATGATTGATGAATGCGAGCCGAATATTCAAAACAAAGACTTCGTTGAGGTTGCAGAACTTCTAAAAAAACATGGATTTCTAACAAAAGACAATGATATCCCTGCCACCGTTAATAGATTAGTTGAGACAGAGTTTTCCCTTAATTTAAGAGGGATGTTTCAATTTGTAAAAAAATATTCATCAAATGACTCCCTGAATGGACCTGGAGAAATATTCTCTATCATAAAGGCGTCTATTCAGAACACTTGTATTACAACGAAAAAATTCATTCTCATTGTAGACGGACTTGATGACATTCAGCTTGGTAATACAGGATTTAGAGCGGATATTATCGTTGGATTGATTCGAGCAGTAGATGAACTCAATCGAGAGATGAACACGGAAAAAGCTGCCAGAAACGGCACGATTGCTGTCAAGGTCAACTTACTCATTCGAGATGACATTCTAAACCTATGTCGTGATCCCAATATTTCAAAAATTGTCCGTGATATGGGAATAAAATTGTCGTGGACAATTATTCAGGAAGACATATACCGATCCGATTTAATCCGACTGGTAAGCAAGCGGATTGATGAAGTCACAGGGGAAGAGGATTCATTTCAGAGGGTATGGAAAGAGATTTTCCCAGAGAAAATCGAAGGAAGAGATTCCTTGAGTTACATCTTAGATAATATAATTTACAGACCACGAGACATTCTGCAATTTTTTGTAGAACTTCAAAAGGAAATTGTCCCAGGTGAAGCTCTTGCGGTTGGTAAAATTAAAAGTGTGCTGAGAGCATATTCGGAAGAATATTTTGTGAAAACGATGGAAGATGAAATGACGGGTTTCTTCCCTGATGAGGTTGTGAATTGTCTCGCAAATATTCTAGCAGGGATGGAAGACAGATATTTTCGTTTAGAAGAGTTTGAAAAAGAATGTAGTGCCCATCAAGAATTTAAAGATGTAGCCCCTCGCTCGGTTTTAGAAAAGCTGTTTGACGCAGGATATATCGGTCAGCGTAGACCACGCAACCAAAAAGACTATACCGTATTCTCCTATAGGAATTCCAAGGAATCATTCCGAGTAGATCACGAATGTATACTCCATCGGGGCTTAATGAAAGCGTTAGCTTTCTGAAAGACAGCATATCTCCATGTTTTTATGCTCAGGGGATTGTTTTCTACCTTGCCAGCTGTAGGAGGGGCTGCCCTCAGTCCGCCGAGGACGTCACGTTCCCCGGCGGGATCAGGGGACCCCACCCTACCTAGGCGGTTGTCGATGCCCCCCCTTAGCTCTCCCTCTGGGAGAGCTGGCACGGCGAAGCCGTGACTGAGAGGGCGAATCCCTGCCGATACGGCGCAGCCCTCTCCGTCTTCGCCCTACGGGCGAATCCACCTCCCCCAGAGGGGGAGGTTAAAGAAGTGGCAGGTCTTGACCCACCCCCACGGGGTCCAGGGGGGACCCCTGGTCTTCTTTCCCCCCATTTCTTGAAAGAAATGGGGGCCGCCGGAGGCAAGACCCACGTGGAGGGCATCCGCAGCGCCCCGCCAGAAGAATCCCCCTTTGACAAGGGGGGGCAGGACGGGGAGGCGCGCACAACAGAGGAGAAAGGAGGAACGGCGCGATGGAAGAGGAAAAATACTGCGTTCGGGTGACGCTCTTCGGCGTCGTGACCCTGGAAAACGACCGGGGCCGGGCGGCGGAGAACCCCGCGCGGCCGTCTCAGCCGTGGCTCCTGCTGAAATACCTCCTGGTCCACCGCGGCCGGGACGCCGCGCCGGAGGAGCTGGCCGCCGCCCTCTGGCCGGACAAGCCCAGCGCCGCCGGGGAGAACGCCGCCCGCGTGCGCCTGAACCGCCTGCGGGAGGCCCTCGCCCCCCTGGGGCTGGACGGAAAGAGCGGCCTGGTCCAGGCCGCCGGGGGCCGCTGCCGCCTCAACCCCCGCTACCGCCTGGACACGGATGAGGACCGCCTCCTGGACCGCCTGGCCCGGCTCCGCGCCTGCCCCCAGGCCGACCCGGCGGGCCTGAAGCTCTGCCGGGAGGCCCTGGCCCTGCTGGCCGGGCCGTACCTCGGCCAGACCGGCGACGCCCCCTGGGCCGCCCCCTACCGGGACTACTACCGCCGGGAATTCGCCGCCCTGGGCCGCGAGACCCTCGCCCGCTCCCGCCTGCTGGCGGACGAGCGCGCGCTCGACCTGCTCTGCCGCCGCGCGCCCCTGCTGCTCCCCCCGGACGACCCGCTGCACGCGGAGATCTGCCGCCGCCTGGAGGAGACCGGGCGGGAGCTGGACCTGCTGCGCTACGCCGCCCGGCCGCGCCCCCCGCGCCCCAGACCGCCCGCCCAGGACCACGAGATCGTCAGCAAGCTCGTCATCCGCGCCGGGCAGGTCTACTCCGTGACCGCCCGCAGCGGCCAGCGGCCCCTCCGCTACGTCCGCCGGGACGAGCCGGAGCTGACCCAGGTCCTCCGGGAGGCGGGCATGACCGGCCTGCTGACCGCCGTCGCGCGGGAGATCCACCGCGGGACCCTGCGCACCCGCGCCGACTCCCGCCTCACCCGCGCCATCCGCAAGGCCCTGCACACCCTGGGCCTGGAGACCTTCCTGGCCATGGACGAGGACCAGGCCGCCCGGACCCTGGCAGCCTTGGCCCAGGAAATACTGGAAGGTTGAGGGCGGCAAAAAATCAGGCGGCCCTTGACAAAGGACCGCCTGAACGCTATACTAGAACCAGAAGGAGCGCTGACCACGGTCAGCCCCCATGAGTGTTATTTTTTTAAAATAAACCGTCCGGTGGCAGCCGGGCGGTTTACTTTTTTTGTGAAAAAATCACGAGCAGGATCGTAAGCAGCACGATCGTATACTGAAAGAGGTCAGAATACGTAACGAATGCACTCAATCCATCACCCCCTCTCCGAAGAGATCGGACGGGGGCAAAAAGTATGTACCCCCGTAAATACGAGGGGCCGCCATAGGCCAGCAACGGCTTCTGGATGTATAGTAAGGTTAGAGTAACACACCTTGGCGAAGAATGCAAGAATTTGACGAAAGCGTTGGTTGCCTTCTCAAGACGGCGCGCCCAGAGGAAGCGTTTTTCGCCCCCCGCCGACCTGACCCGCCAGGCCCTGGAGCGCCCGGACCGCTGACGCGCCGCCGGGCGCTTGTCTCTTTCCGCAAATTGTGATAGAATGGTTGCAGAAAAGAGAGAAAGAGGTGGGTCGCCATGAAGGAAGACTGTCTTATCTGCAAAGCGCCGCTGGAATACCTGGAGACCGGCCAGCCCATGGAGTGCGCCATCTGCCACAAGATGGAGGAGGGCAGGACCCGCTGCGTCAACGGACACTACGTCTGCGACGCCTGCCACACCCGGGGGCTGGACAGCATCTTCGGCGTCTGCCTGGAGGAGTCCTCGACCAATCCCTACGAGATCCTGCTGCGCCTGATGGACCTGCCCTTCTGCCACATGCACGGGCCGGAGCATCACGTCATGGTGGGGGCCAGCCTCCTGACCGCCTACAAAAACGCCGGGGGCGAGATCGACCTGCCCGCCGCCCTGACCGAGATGCAGGCCCGGGGAAGAAAGGTCCCCGGCGGAGCCTGCGGCTTCTGGGGCTGCTGCGGCGCGGCGGTCAGCGCCGGGATGTATATGGCCATCGTGACCAGGTCCAACCCCATGACCGACCGGCCCTGGGCCCTGGCCAACTCCCTGACCGGCCAGATCCTCACGGCCCTGGGCGACCTGGGCGGGCCGCGCTGCTGCAAGCGCAACTCCTTCGAGGCCCTGCGAAAGGCCGTCGCCTTCTCCCGGGAGCACCTGGAGGTGGACATGCACCTGGGCGACATGCCCTGCAAATACTCCGCCCAGAACAACCACTGCCACAAGATCGTCTGCCCCTACAACAAGCGCAACCAATGAAAACGCTGGACTCCACAGCCTTGTGAAGTCCAGCGCTTTTTTATCGGGTCTGCCCGTCGCCGGTGATGACGTATTTGTAGCTGGTCAGCTCCTCCAGCCCCATCGGGCCGCGCGCGTGGAGCTTTTGGGTGGAAATGCCCATCTCGCACCCCAGGCCGAACTGCCCGCCGTCGGTGAAGCGGGTGGAGGCGTTCACGTACACCGCCGCGCTGTCGATCAGCCGGGTGAAGAGGGCGGCGCGCGCCGGGTCCTCCGTGAGGATCGCCTCGCTGTGGCCGGTGGAGTGGCGGTTGATGTGGTCAATGGCCTCCCGGACGCCCCCGACCACCTTCACGGCCAGGATGTAGTCCAGAAACTCCGTGTCGAAGTCGTCCGGCCCGGCCGGAACGCCGGGGATGATGGCCTGCGCCTCGGGGTCCAGGCGAAGCTCCACGGGCGGCAGGCCCTGCGCGCGGCGGTCCGTGTCCAGCCGCGCCCGCAGCCTGGGCAGGAAGGCGGCGGCCACCTGGCGGTCCACCAGGCAGACCTCGGCGGCGTTGCACACCGAGGGGCGGCTGGTCTTGGCGTTTTCCAAAATGGCGAGGGCCTTGTCCAGGTCGGCCGCGGCGTCCACGTAGAGGTGGCAGATGCCCGTGCCCGTCTGGATGCAGGGGACCTTGGCCTGGTCCACCACCGTCTGGATGAGGGACGCGCCGCCCCGGGGGATGAGCAGGTCGATGTAGCCCACCGCCTGCATCAGCTCGTTGGCGCTGGCGCGGCTGGTGTCGGACACCAGGCTCACCAGGGCCGGGGGCAGGCCGTGGCGCGCCAGCGCCTTGTGCAGGGCGGCCACGATGGCGGTGTTGGAGTGGATGGACTCCTTGCCGCCCCGGAGGACGCAGACGCTCCCCGCCTGGAAGGTCAGGCTGGCAGCGTCGGAGGTGACGTTGGGGCGGGACTCATAGATGATGGCGATGACCCCCAGGGGGACGGAGACCTTGTTGACCGCCAGCCCGTTGGGCAGGGTGTGGGAGGCCAGGACCCGGCCCACCGGGTCGGGGAGGGCGGCGACCTCCAGAACGCCCTTGGCCATGTCCGCGATGCGGCCCTCGGTCAGGCGCAGGCGGTCCAGCATGACCGGGGCGATGGTGTCCCGGGCGGCGGCCAGGTCCTTGGCGTTGGCGGCCAGGATGGCGTCCGCGTCGGCCAGCAGGCAGTCGGCCATGGTGGCCAGCACGGCCCGCTTTTCCTCCGTGGACAGCGCGGCCAGGGCGGGCCTGGCGGCCTGGGCCGCCTCCAGCAGGGGGCGGGTGATGGGCAGCGCGGCGGGGGCCGCCGCTTCGCCGGAGAACGCCTGGCCCGCGAAGGCGGGCGGCGGATAGCAGGAAGGGGCGTTGTCGTTGCGGTTCATAGCTCAACCTCTCTTTCCGCGGAAGCGGCTGCCCACGGGCTTGCCCTCCGCGATGTCGTAGAGCACCGAGGGGGAGGCTCCGTTGGCGATGACCATGTCGCAGCCGGCCTCGGTGCAGATGGCGGCGGCGTGGAGCTTGGTGGACATGCCGCCGGTGCCCAGGCTGGACCCGGCCCCCCCGGCCAGGGCCAGAATGTCCTCGGTCAGGGCGGGGATGTCGGCGATCAGGGTGGCGTCCGGATGGGTGTGGGGGTCGGCGGTGTAGAGCCCGTCGATGTCCGACAGGATGATGAGCAGGTCGGCCTCCATGCTCACGGCCACGATGGCGCCCAGGGTGTCGTTGTCCCCGATGCCCAGCTCCTCGGTGGCCACGGTGTCGTTTTCGTTGATGACGGGCAGCGCCTTCAGCTCCAGGAGCCGGTGCATGGTGTTGCGGAAGTTTTCAAAGCGGTCCGGGTGGTCCACGTCGTAGGCGGTGAGGAGGATCTGGGCCACGGTGTGGTTGTGCTCGGAGAAGAGCTTGTCGTAGATGTACATGAGCTCGCACTGCCCCACGGCGGCGGCAGCCTGCTTGGTGGGGATGTCGCTGGGGCGGGCCGCCAGGGAGAGCTTGCCCATGCCCATGCCGATGGCGCCGGAGGAGACCAGGATGAGCTCGTGCCCGACGTTCTTCAGGTCGCTGAGGACCTTGCACAGCTCTTCGACCCGGCGGATGTTCAAGAGACCTGTGGGGTGGGCCAGGGTGGAGGAGCCCACTTTTACCACGATGCGCTGATGTGTCACGCGATCGCTTCCTTTCTTGGGACGTATCAAACCCATTGTACTGGATGAGAAAAGGTCTGTCAATGTTTGGGATTCGGCCCGCGCCGAGAGAATGGTTGACACCTCAACCTTTTTTTGCTATCATGGCCATTGAGGTGTTGACGATGGCAAAATGTGTTGGCAGAGTCCTGACCCGCCTGGCGAGAAAATGCCAGGTCGCAACGGGAAATGCCCTGCAAAAATATAACCTGGCGGCGGCGGAGGAGCCCTTCCTCCGCGCCGTCCTGAACAACGAAGGCTTCACGCAGGAGGAGCTGACCGCCTGGGTGGGCCTGGACAAGGCGGCCACCGCCCGCGCCATGCGCTCCCTGGAGGAAAAGGGCTATCTGATCCGCCTCCAGGACCCCAGGGACAAGCGGCAGAACCGCGTCTACCCCACCGACAAGGCCCGGGACGTGGGCCCGCGGGTGCGGCGCGAGCTGGCCAACATCAACCGCTGCCTGACCCTGGGCCTGAGCCAGGAGGAGGGCGACCTCTTCTACGCGCTGCTGGTCCAGATCGACGAGCACTTTGACGAACACTTCAAATCCTGAGGAGCGTGTCCCATGGCAGAGTTTTACACCCGATTTATCAAAGAGACCTTTGACGAGAACGGCCGCCTGACGGACTGTTCCTATCGCTATGACGAGAATTTCAACTACGGCTACGACGTGATCGACCCCCTGGGGGACCTC
The DNA here is from genome assembly GCA_934572535.1 of uncultured Eubacteriales bacterium. GTDB lineage: Bacteria > Bacillota > Clostridia > Oscillospirales > Oscillospiraceae > Evtepia. Next base: position 17,833 of record CAKTLJ010000023.1, on the reverse strand, counting down.
TACCCGGACCGCCTGGCCATGCTCTGGCGCAACGACAAGGGCGAGGAGAAGCGGCTGACCTTCGGGGACGTGAAGCGCCTGAGCATCCAGGCGGCCAACGGCTTCGCCGCCCGGGGCCTGCGGCGGGGGGACGTGCTCATGAGCGTCCTGCGCTCCCACTGGGAGTATTGGATCGTGGCCGTGGCCGCCCACCGGCTGGGGCTGCTGCTCTCGCCGGTCTACTACCGGCTGACCGCCGACGACCTGACCTTCCGCATGGGAAAGGCCGGGGCCAGGGCCGTGATCACCTGCCGGGAGGGGGACGCGCCGGAGAACGTGCGCCGCGCCGCCGACCGGACCGGGGTCCCCCTGCGCTTCGCCCTGGGCGGCGGCGCGGGCTTTGAGGACTTCGCCGCGGTCCTCGCCGGGCAGCCCGAGACGATGGCGCGGGTGGAGACCCACGTCAGCGACCCGCTCATGCTCTACTTCACCTCCGGCACCACGGGGGAGCCAAAGGGCGTCCTCCACGACGGCGCCTTCCCCCTGGCCCATCACTACGGCTCCCGCTACATGCAGGACGTCCGCGAGGGCGCGCTCCACTTCGCCACCGGGGACACCGGCTGGGAGGTGGTCTCCGGCACGAAGTTTTACGGCCAGTGGCTCCACCTGGGGGCCTTGCTGGTGGTGGACTACGACCGCTTTCCCCCGGAGATGGTCCTGCGCACCCTCTCGGAGTGCAGGGCCACCGGGATCATGGCCCAGCCCACGGTCTACCGGATGCTGACCGACGTGGGCATGGACCGCTACGACCTGTCCTCGGTGACCACCTACGCCGTGGGCGGGGAAAAGCTCCTGCCCGACCTGGCCCAGACCGTGCTGGCCCAGACCGGCCACGTGCTCTACGAGGGCTACGCCCAGTCCGAGTGCGGCCTCATCGCCGCCGTCTCCAAGAACATGGGGCGGAAGGAGGGCGCGGTGGGCAAGGTCATGCCCAAGTACCACGTGGAGATCCTGCGGGACGACGGCACCTTCGCGCCCCCCGGGGAGGAAGGGGAGATCGTCATCGTGGCCGACGGCGGCCGCCGCCCCGAGGGGGTCCTGATGGGCTACCTGGGGGACCCCGAGGCCACCGCGAACCTCTGGGACGGGGACCTCTTCCACACCGGCGACCTGGCGGTGATGGACGAGGAGGGCTACCTCTTCTACCGGGGCCGGTCCGACGGGATCATCAAGACGAAGGGCTTCCGCGTGGGGCCGCTGGAGCTGGAGCAGACCCTGGTCCTCCACCCCGCCGTGCGGGAGTGCCTGGTGGCGGGCGTCCCCGACCGGGACCTGGGCCAGCGGATCACGGCCTACGTGGTCCTGGAGGCGGGCTACGCCCCCGACGAGGCCACGCGGGAGGACCTGCTGGCCTTCCACAACGGGCAGTGCGCGGGCTATAAGAAGATCCGGACGCTGGTCTTCGTCCCGACCCTGGCGAGAAACGCCAACGGCAAGGTCATCCGGGACCAGTTTCAGGAAACCACAGGAACGGGAAGGGAGCGGGACAAGTGAAGCTGCTGGAACTCAAGGACGTGACCGCGACCTTTCCCTTTGCCGACGGCCGGACCCTCACCGCCCTGGACCACATGGACCTGGCGGTGGAGCAGGGGGAGCTGGTGGCCCTGGTCGGCCCCTCGGGCTGCGGCAAGTCCACCGTGCTCAACCTGCTGGCCGGGCAGGTGGTCCCCACTCGGGGCGAGGTCCTGGTGGCCGGGCAGGCGGTGAAGCAGGTCCCGCCCTCGGTGGGCTACATCTCCCAGGCGGACGCCCTTTTGCCCTGGCGGACGGTGCTGGACAACGTGGCCCTGGCCATGGAGCTGCGGGGGACGGCGCGAAAGGCCCGGCGGGAGATCGCCCGGGACCTCATGGACAAGATGGGCCTGGGCGGCTTTGAGAACAGCTTCCCCCGCGAGCTATCCGGCGGGATGAAGAAGCGGGCGGCCATCGCCCGGGTGCTGGCCGTGGACCCGGCGGTGCTCATGATGGACGAGCCCTTCGCCCCGCTGGACGCCCTCACCCGCCAGCGGCTCCAGGACGAGATCCTGAGCCTCTGGGAGAGCACGGGCCGCACCATCCTCTACGTGACCCACGACCTGACCGAGGCCATCACCCTGGCCGACCGGGTGGTGCTCCTGAGCCACCGCCCCGGGCGGGTGGCGGGGGAGTACCGCATCGACCTGCCCCGGCCCCGCCGGGTCATGGACGTGAAGTTCTCGCCCCGGTTCGTGGAGCTGGAGCAAGCCATCTGGCAGGACCTCCAGCGGGAGCTTTGCCGAGGGGAGGCAGCGCAATGAAGAGACCGATCAAGTCCGTGGACCCCGGCCTGTGGACGGTCCTCGTCCTGGCCCTGGGCTTTGGGGCCTGGGAATGGGCGGCGGCGGGCGCTCACGTGAACGTGTATCTGTTCAGCAGGCCCAGCCTGATCTGGGCGGAATTTTTGGAGATGCTGGGCAACGGCACCCTGCTCCTCCACCTGACCACGACGGGGAAGGAGGCCGGGCTGGGCCTGCTGCTGGGCGGTGTGCTGGGCACGCTGATGGGGCTGGCCCTGGGGGTCTTCCCCCGGCTCAGCCGCGCCCTCATGCCCCTGATGACCGGCCTGAACGGCCTGCCCAAGCTGGCCCTCGGCCCGCTCATCATCATCTGGTTCGGCATCGGGATCAAGTCCAAGGTCCTCATGTCTGCCCTGATGGTCTTCTTTATCTTCGCCTTCAACCTGTTTTCCGGCGTGCGCAGCGTGGAGCGGGAGCTGGTCACGGCGGTGAAGCTCCTGGGCGGGACCCGGCGGCAGGTGCTGACCAAGGTCATCTGGCCAGCCTCGCTGCCCTGGCTTCTGGCCAGCCTGCGGACCGGCCTGGGCCTGTCCATCTCCGGGGCCATCGTGGGCGAGTACCTGGGCGCCAGCAAGGGCATGGGCTGGGTGCTGGCGGCGGCCAGCCAGCGGTACGACGTGAGCCGCGTGCTGTGCTGCGTGCTGGTCATCGTCTGCCTCGTGGTCCTGCTGGACGGCGTGGTCCGCCTGCTGGAGAGAAGGCTGCTCCGCTGGCGATGAGCTGTCCCCAAGATCCGATCGTTTCCGCCCCGGCGGTCATGATATAAAAAAAGAAACCAACGAAAAGGAGAACACACCCATGAAGAAGTATCTTGCACTCTTGCTGGCCCTGGCGCTGGGCCTGTGCGCCTGCGGCGGTCAGCCGGAACAGCCCGGCCAGGACGCGGCGGACCAGACCGAACAGCCCGCCGCGCTGGAGAAGATCGTCATCACCGAGCCTGTCCGCGGCTACCACTGGGCCCCCGTCTACCTGGCGCAGACCCTGGGCTACTTCGCCGAGGAGGGCCTGGAGGCCGACTTCCAGACCATCACTGGCACCCCGCCCTTCGCGCCCCTGTTTAGCGGGGATGCGCAGTTCAGCCTGGTGGGCATTGAGTCCGCGCTGTCGGTCAACGAGAAGGGCCAGGGCGCGAAGGTCCTGCTTTCCACCAGCAAGAAGTACCCCTACTCCCTCATCGGCGCGACCGAGGACTACACCACCCTGGAATCCCTGCGGGGCGGCACCGTGGCCGGTGGTGCGAACACCAGCGGCGGCCCCTACTTCTTCGCCATGGCCTGCATGAACTACGCTGGCCTGACGCCTGAGAAGGACGTGTCCGTCATCACCATGTCCAGCACGGCCTATGCCGCCGCCATCCAGTCCGGTGAGCTCCAGGGCGCCATCGGGACCAACCCCTGGTCCATCAAGACCCTGCTGGACAACGGCGGTCAGGTCATCGTGGACGGCACCGACGACGCCGCCATGGAGGAGATCATCGGCTCCGCCAGCTACGAGCTCTTCCTGCTCATGGCCTCCGACGAGTACATCGCCTCCAACCCCGAGACCGTCCAGAAGGTCGTCAACGCCGTGGCCAAGGCCATGCAGTGGATGGAGAAGGCGACCCCCGAGGAGATCGCCGAGAAGCTGCTGCCCCTGTTTGAGGGCGCGGACGAGGAGCTGCTCTACGACGCCCAGTACGACAAGGAGCGCGACCTGACCAACTACACCGGCTACCACACCGAGTCCGGCTTCCAGTCTGCTCTGAACCTGGCCAAGCTGGCTGGTGGCATCTCCACCGACCTGACCGAGGACCAGATCTACGACGAGAGCTTCCTGGACACCGCCTGGGAGAACCTGAAGTAACCACCCCGAGCAAAGGAGAATGGCGATGAAAAAGCTGCTGTCCCTGGCGCTGGCCCTGGGCCTGACCCTGGGCCTGGCCGCCCCTGCCCTGGCCGCGGACGCGGCGGAGGAGACCGAGGCCGCCTGGTCGCTCTACCAGATGGGGCTCTTCCAGGGCACCGGCACGGACGCGCAGGGCTTCCCCCTCTTTGACCTGGACAAGGCCCCCACCCGCGCCCAGGGCGTGACCATGCTGGTCCGCCTGCTGGGCCAGGAGGCGGCGGCCCGGGCGGAGACCTGGGACCTGCCCTTCCGGGACGTGCCCGACTGGGCCAGGCCCTACGTGGGCTACGCCTACGCCAACGGCCTGACCACGGGCCGGGGCGAGACCGTCTTCGACCCCAACACCCCCGTCAGCGCCACGGAGTACCTGACCTTTGTGCTCCGGGCGCTGGGCTACCAGTCCGGGACGGACTTCGCCTGGGACGCGGCCTGGGTCCTGTCGGACAAGCTGGGCCTCACCGACGGGCGCTACCAGCAGGCGACGGACCGCGCCTTCGACCGGGGCGACGCGGCGCTGGTCTCCGCCCGCGCCCTGGACGCCAAGCCCAAGGGCGGGGAAGAGACCCTGCGGGCGCGCCTGGGTGTGCGGGACGAGAGTCTGCGCTGCCTGTGGCGCGAGGAGAGCCTACTGTGTATGCCGAACCGGCTGGTCTTCGCCTTCCGCAAGGAGGGCGACAGCCCCGAGGGCTACCAGAAGTTCGTGGTGGAGGCCGCCGCCGTCAACGGCGTGCCCTGCCAGGTCGAGCAGGAGACCACCCCCGCCGCCGTGGCGCAGCGCTGCCAGGCCCTGCGCCAGGAGAAGGACGTCCCGATCTCCCTGCCCGACGCCTTCGCCCTGGTCAGCCTGACCTACGACGAGGGCGCGGCCCTGGCCGCCGCCACCGAGACGGTGGAGGACGGGGGCCAGACCTACCCGGTCCTGCGCGTCCGGCTCCGCTGCACCGGCACCCTGGCCGACGGCACCCAGGTGCGGGAGTTCCTCTCCGTGCCGTACTACATCCACAGCTACGGCGGGAAATACGGCGATATTTTCTGACCGACAAAAAAATGCCCGTGCGCGAACTGCGCACGGGCATTTTTTGTCGAATGGTTTATTTTCCGATGTAGGTGTATACCGCGGAGGGGCGGCCGCCGGTGGAGTAGTCCACGCCGCCGATGACGCTGTTCTTGTCGATGAGATAGTTCATGTAGCGCCGCAGGGTCACCCGGGAGAGGGAGACATTCTTGGAAATGTCCTCGATGGAGAGCTTTTCGCTCTTGTGTTCCCGCAGGAAGGAGCAGATGATCTCCAGGGTGACGGGGTGGATGCCCTTATCGACCAAGTGGCCGCTGCGCTGGTTCTCGGGAGAGATGACCTTGTCCAGCTCCTCCTGGTTGAAGGCCTTTTCCCCGGCAAAGGCTTCCCGCCGGGCGACGAACTTTTGCAGGGCGGCCTGGAAGCGGTTGTAGTCAAAGGGCTTGATGAGGTAGTCCGACACGCCGTAGGAATACAGCTCGCTGACGTGCCGCGCCTCGCTGGCGGCGGTGACCATGATGACATCGGCCAGGATGCCCTCCGCCCGCAGCTTCATGAGGAAGGTGCGGCCGTCCATCACGGGCATGTAGTAGTCCAGCATGATGAGGTCCACTGGATGGGCGCGCACGAAATCCAGGGCTTCCTGTCCGTTCTGGAAGACACCGGCGATGGACATTTTGTTGTTGTGCTCGACATACTGCTTGTCGATCTCGGCGACCATGGGGTCGTCTTCTACGATGATTACCTGATACATACGCATCCCTCACAGACTAGGATTTCAATATCAATATAATTATACAGGAGGACGTTTAAAATTGCAATATCTTGTTGCAAAAAGGTTGGGAAGTCTCACACTTTTTCTACGAACGTCCCGTTTTGCCGGATGCAAAAGGAGCCCGGCGGCTGCCAGGCTCCTTTGCAATGAAGGATTGGATCGGGAGTACACAAACCAAACTTGGTTTTGTTCTGAAAGGGAACTTACTTGCCGCGCATTGCCTGCAGGTCCAGGTCGCCGAACATGGACTTCTCGCGCTCCTCAGCAGAGAGCTGGTTTCTGGCGCCGCTGGAGATGGCGAACAGGGCGAAGCCGATCACGAGGTAGATCACGAAGACGATAACAGCTGCCTTGCCTGCGAACCAGGGGGCGAAGGGAAGCAGCGCGCCGAGGAAGTAGATGACGCCTGCGAACGCGGCCCAGTAGGCAATGGGAGTCGCCAGCTTGTAGGGACGGTCTGCGTTGGGCATGGTCTTGCGCATCCGCAGCAGGGCCAGGGAGGAGATCATCCAGGACATGATGAACGCGGTGCCGGAGAAGCAGGTCACGGTGTCGATCATGTTGTAGCCCAGGAAGGGACCGGCGAAGGAGATGATGGCCACGACGTACAGACCGTGGATGGCAACGCCGTCCTGGTTCTGCTTTGCGAACCAGCCGGGGATCAGGCGGGCACGGCCCATGGCCATCAGCAGGTTTGCGGAAGCGGTGAAGAAGCCGTTCCAGGTGGTGAACAGACCGGCCAGAGCGCCGATGATGATGAGCCAGTAGAGAGCCTGGCCAGCGCCGCCTGCGAAGACCTCGGTGAACATGTTGGCCGCTGCGGGACGGTCCAGAGCCAGGAAGTCCTGCCAGTTATAAGCGTAACCGAAGCAGAAGAGCAGGATGGCGTAGAACACGCAGGCTGCGGTGACGGAGATAACGACGGTCGCGCCGACCTTCTTGACGTCGCCGCCAGCTTCCTCGACGCCCTGAGGAATGGTCTCAAAGCCAGCCAGGAAGAAGGCTGCGGTACAAAGGATACTGAAGGAGCCGCCGAAGAAGCTCTTGTGGGTTGCGCCCTCTGCGGCGGAGTAGATGGGCTTGACGTTCTCGATGTCGCCGCCGACCAGACCGGCGATCGCGCCGATGACGGCCGCGCCAACCAGGAAGATGCAGAGGAACTTCTGGAGGACGGCTGCGGAGGACAGGCCCTTCTTGTTCAGCAGGAACAGCAGGACGGTGAAGATGGTGCCGATGATGAGGGTGGTCAGATAAATTTCAGACCCCAGGACGGTGTACAGAGGCTTACCAGCGGTCAGGGCGGGGAACAGGTAGCCCAGAACGTCGGTGACCTGAATGGCCTCCCAGGGGATGATGGCCACGAATGCGCCGAAGGCGGCCCAGCCGGATAGGAAGGAGATCTTCTCACCGAAGGCTGCATAGGCGAAGGCAGAGCCGCCGCCCGCGACGGGGAGCATGGGGACCAGCTCGGCATACACCAGACCAAAGGGGATCATGATGAGCAGGCACAGCAGGTAGCCGACCGATGCGGGGAGGGGACCGCCGGAGTTGTTCATCCAGCCGTTGATGGAAACGGCCCAGCCAACGCCGACGATAGCGCCGAAACCGATGCAGAAAAAGTCAATCGCGCTGACGCCCTTCTTGTTGGGACTATTACTCATAACTTACCTCTTTTCTTTCTGCCGCTCCCGATTGGAGCGGCGTCGTTGTGGTGTTCTCTCTCGTTATTTATTCAAAAAAACGATGTGCGCCGGAATGCTTTCCCCCTTTCTGTCGGCCTCTCTGTTTTGTGGGTCCTTGTGGAAAACAGAGTGAAGAGTGGTGTTTGAAACTGGTATTATTATAGAAAACATATAGGATTCTGTAAAGTTGATATAATTTATGGAGCCATAGAAAATTTTTTGTGTGCAATTTCGCAGGATGCCGCATACTTCGACCGGCGGGGAGAGAAGAAAACAGCCGCTGTCGAGAAGGCTCAACCGCGACCGGCGCGTGCAAGCAGCAGCTGCGGGTCTTGCAGCTGCTGCCTACACATTATGAGCAATCAGGAAGAGAAAAACACATACGGAGGACGTTCCCCGCCCAGAGAAGCGTCCTTCTGCCTGGAAGAAGAAGGGCGGACAGGAAAGCTCGTGTGCCGAGAGGTAAGACGGCACAGGAGCCGCTACCCGTAGGATCGCTCAACCTTTTTTCCTTTTTATGGATACAGTATACCGCAGATCCTCTTCTGTGTAAAATTGATAGGTTTTATGGTGACATTGAAAAATTTTTGTACCAGTATTCCCCCTTGCATCTTGCAGGATAAACAAATACAATAGTAAAAAAGATTAAAAAAGGATAATTTAGGATAAAATAGGAGGTTGGTCTCTCAAAAGAAGGAGGAACGGAGATGGGGAAGTACTTGCCGATCATCAAAACTGCGGAGTGCGGGAGCATGACGCGGGCCGCGCAGGCGCTGGGCTACACCCAGCCCAGCCTGGGGTACATCATCAACAATCTGGAGGAGGAGCTGGGCGTGAAGCTCTTTTACCGCGACCAGCGGGGCATGACCCTGACGGAGCCGGGCAGCGTCCTGCTGGACATCATGCGCCAGATCGAGGCCACCGAGGAGGCGCTGCGGGAGGCCGCCCAGATCAGCCAGGGGGTCCTGCTGCGGGTGGGCATCGTGCCGAGCGTGGCCTGCCAGTGGATGCCCGCCGCCCTGGAGCACTTTTACGCGCTGAACCCGGGCGTCACGGTGAAGATGGAGTACCTCCACTACTACCTGGACGGGGAGCGGGGCGTGCGCGGGCACAGCCTGGACTGCGCCTTCTTCACCGGGAAAAGCCCTGCGGGCCTGGACGACATCCCCCTCTATGAGGACCCCTACTACCTGGTCGTCAGCAAGGACAACCCCTTGGCCGAGCGGGACGAGGTCTCCGTCTGGGACATCCTGGGCGAGGAGCGCTTCATCCCCAACACCGAGAGCTTCGACCCCGAGAGCCCCATCGCCAGCGTCTACCAGGCCTTCGAGAAGGACAACCTGCTGGACGTCCGCCCCCAGGAGAACCAGATGGCCCTGGCCATGGTGGCCAGAAACCTGGGCATCACCATCCTGCCGGAGCTGGAGCTGCTGGGCTGCGGCCAGGCCCAGGGCCTGCGGGCCATCCCCCTGAAGGAGGGCTTCCTGCGCACGGTCTGCTTCCTCTGCCCGCAGGGCTCGGCGCGCGCGCCCCTGGCCGCCGCCTTTCTCCAGGTCGTGCAGGAGACCGTGGCGGAGTGGCGCGAGGAGAACCAGGACCGGGTGGAGCGCTGGAAGTGCAAATAAGCGCCCTGCCATTACCATACTTATGCTGTCACAAGGCAAAAGATCCCCCCATCTGTTTCAGATGGGGGGATCGCAGCTTGTCGGAAAAGGCTGCGCCTTTTCCGACAGAAGGGGATGGCAGGCCGCCGCGCGCAGGTCCTGTGCGCCTCTGGCGCCCACGCCCCACACTTGCGGCCTGAGCAGTATGTTCTCCGACGTACACGCCGCCGGAGAACATGATCTCACTTTCTTCGCGGCCTGCGGGCCGCGAACTCTGCGAGACTTTTTTGACAGTCTCTCGGCTTTTTGGGGAGAGGCGGCTCAGTTCCAGAAGTCGGTCTTCTGCTTCAGGCCAATGGCGGCGGACTTGAACTCGGGGTCCTTCCCGGCCTTGCGCTGGGCGGTGTAGTCGCGCAGCGCGTCCATGGCGGGCTTGGCCAGGATGAAGATGACGGGGACGTTGATGATGACCATCATGGCCTGGAACATGTCGGCGGTGTCCCAGGCGAGGCTCATGCTCAGCATCGCGCCGAGCAGCACGATGACGGCGGCCACGGCCCGGAAGGCGGTCATGAAGCCCTTGCTGGGGGCGCGCTTGAAGATGAAGCGCAGGCAGCCCTCGCAGTAGTAGTAGTTGCCGATGAGGGTGGTGAAGGCGAAGAGGACCATGGACACGGCGATGAAGATGGGGCCGAAGTTGCCCAGGACGGCCTGGAGGGAGGCCTGGACGTAGGGCGCGCCAGCCATCTCCTCGGTGGGGGCCACGCCGGAGCACAGGCACATGAAGGCGGTGGCGGAGCAGATGAGCAGGGTGTCGATGAAGACGGACAGCATCTGCACCAGGCCCTGCTTGACGGGGTGGGAGACGTCGGCGGAGGCGGCGGCGTTGGGGGCCGAGCCCATACCGGCCTCGTTGGAGTACAGGCCGCGCTTGATGCCCTGCATCATGCAGGACCCGGCGAAGCCGCCGAAGATGGCGGGGAAGTCAAAGGCGTTGGAGAAGATGCCGCCGAAGACGGCGGGCAGGTGGCCCAGGTTCATGACGACCACGACCAGGGAGACCAGCACGTAGATGACGCCCATGATGGGGACCAGGGTGCCGGTGACCTTGGTCAGGCGCTTGCCGCCGCCCATGACGCAGATCATGAACAGCACGGCCAGGATGATGCCGATGACCAGGGGGGTGGTGCCCTCCACATAGAAGGAGAAGCCGGAGAAGGCAGATTGCAGGTTGTAGGAGGCCAGGGCATTGTAGCCCACGGCGTAGGTCAGGATGATGATGACGGCGAAGATGACGCCCAGCCAGCGCTGGCGCAGGGCGGTCTCCATATAGTAGGAGGGGCCGCCGTAGCTGGAGCCGTCGGGGTTCTTGCGCTTATAGATCTGGGCCAGGGTGGACTCCACGAAGGCGGACGCGCCGCCCAGCAGGGCCACGATCCACATCCAGAACACCGCGCCCATGCCGCCCAGGCAGATGGCGGTGGACACGCCCACGATGTTGCCGGTGCCCACGCGGGAGGCGGTGGAGATCATCAGCGCGCCGAAGGAGGACACGCTCTCCTCGGACTTGGGCTTTTCGGAGATGACCCGGAAGGACTCACCCAGCAGGCGCAGCTGGACGAACTTGCTCCGGAAGGAGAAGATCAGTCCGGCCGCCAGCAGGAAGACGGGGACCCATGGGGTGTACAGGAACCCACTGATCGCAGTGACAACGCTGTCAATGCTGGCAAGGATGTCGTTCATTTGTTTTCCCTCTTTCTTTTCGTTTTCTCTTTCCATGCCGCGCCGCCCCCGGTGGGGAGAGACGCAACAGTCCTATTGTACGGGAAAACGCCGGTAAATGCAAGAGCAATCTGCCGGTTCGGCGGGTTTCCGGGCGAAAGAAGCCGCCTCCCTCGGAAAAAGGGAGGCGGCGGGGGAGAATTTGGCTTATTTCAGCAGGTCCAGGATGTCCTCCTTGGGGCGGACGCCCACGGCCTGGTTGACCACCTTGCCGTCCTTCATCACCACCAGGGTGGGGATGCTCATGACGCCGAACTGGAGCGCCAGCTCCTGCTCCTGGTCCACGTTGACCTTGACCACCTTCACGTCGGGGCGCTCCTGGGCGATCTCGTCCACGATGGGGCTGACCATGCGGCAGGGGCCGCACCAGCTGGCCCAGAAGTCCACCAGCACGGGCTTGTCGCTGCGGATGACCTCTTCCTGGAAGTTCTCTTTGTTCATATCCTTTACCAACATCGTCGGTTCCTCCTTTGTGTGGGTGTGGGTTGTTTTCTTGGCTGTATTATACCCACGGGGCAGGCGGAGCTTCCGTGACGTTATCACAGTATGAAACATTTCTTTGAAAAAAACATCGCGCGGAAGCAAAGCTTCCGCGCGGCGCTTACTGGGTAGTGCAATTCTTGTCGTAGAGCAGCCCCAGGCCCTTGGTGAGCAGGTGGGGGTCGTAGACGTGGGGGTGGGCGCAGAGGGACTCGGCGTAGCGGGCCAGGCCCCCGGTGATGACCAGGGTGACCGGCCGCCCCAGCGTCTGCTCGATGCGGGAGACCATGCCGTCCACCATGGCGGCCGCGCCGACCACGGCCCCGGAGAGCATACATTCCTCGGTGTTGCGCCCGATCACGTAGTCCGGGGTGTCCAGGGCCACGTGGGGCAGCTGGGCGGCCCGGTCGCTCAGGGCGGAGAGGCTCGTGCCCACCCCGGGGGCGATGATGCCGCCGAGGAAGCGGCGGTCCTCGTCCAGGACGTTGAAGGTCGTGGCCGTGCCCATGTCCACCGTCACGGCGGGCAGGGGGTAGTGGTGGGCCACCCAGGCGGCGTCCACCAGCCGGTCCAGCCCGACCCGGCCCGGCTCGGGGACCTGCATGGTCAGGCCGGTCTCGCTGTCCTTGGTCAGCAGGACCGGGTCCTTCCCGGTGAGGATGCGCACGCAGTTGCTCAGGGGGGTGATGAGGCAGGGGACCACGCTGGACAGGACGGCCCCCTCAAAGCTGGCCGTGTCGGCCCCCAGCTTTTTCATCAGGCGGCGGATGGCCTGGAGGTAGTCCGCGACGCCCCAGGCGGGGACGGTGTCCACCTTGCCGCAGAAGCGGATGAGATACCCCTCCCTGGGGTCCCGCTCCAGCCCGCCCAGGCTCACGGTGGTGTTTCCGATGTCGATGGTCAGGATCATACGCCGTCCTCATCGGCGGCCAGACGCAGCCGCTGGATCTCCTCCAGCAGCCGGGCGGCCACCTGGTCCTTGCCCATGAGGGGCAGCTGGGTGACGTCGTCCTTGGTGATGAGGGTGACCACGTTGGTCTCCACGCCGAACCCGGCCCCCTCGACCCTGAGGTTGTTGGCCACGATCATGTTCAGCTTCTTCTTGGCGAGCTTGGCCTGGGAGTTTTCCAGCATGTTCTGCGTCTCCATGGAGAAGCCGCAGACGAAGAGGCCGGGGTGACGGTGCTCGGCCACCCAGCCGAGGATGTCGCTGGTGCGGGCCAGGGGGATGGAGAGGTCGCCGTCCTTCTTCTTCATCTTGTTCTCGGCCACGTTGGCGGGCCGGTAGTCGGCCACGGCGGCGGACTTGATGAGGATGTCGGTGGTGGGCAGGGCCTCCTGGATGGCGGCCAGCATCTCGGCCGCGGTGGTCACGGGCCTGGTCTGGACGAAGGGCACCGGCTCCAGGGCCACCTGGCCGGAGATGAGGGTGACCTCGGCCCCGCGCAGCATGGCCTCGCGGGCGATGGCGTAGCCCATGCGGCCGGAGCTGTGGTTGGTGAGGTAGCGCACGGGGTCCAGGGACTCCTGGGTGGGTCCGGCGGTCACGGTGACCCGGACCCCGGCCAGGTCCTTCTCCCGGGCGATCTCGCGGGCGACGTGGTCGAGCAGGAGCTCCGGCTCGGGCAGCTTGCCGCTGCCCACGTCCCGGCAGGCCAGCAGGCCGCTGGCGGGCTGGATGATGCCGAAGCCGTATTCGGCCAGCAGGCGCAGGTTGTCCTGGGTGATGGGGTTTTCCAGCATGGCGGTGTTCATGGCCGGGGCCACGAGCTTCCGGCAGCGGGCGGCCAGGACCACCGTGGTGAGCATGTCGTCGGCAATGCCGTGGGCCAGCTTGGCGATGACGTTGGCAGTGGCCGGGGCGACCAGGATGAGGTCGGCCTTCTTGGCCAGGGAGATGTGGGTCACATCGTACTGGAAGTCCCGGGCGAAGGTGTCCACCACGCAGTGGTTGTTGGTGAGGGTCTCAAAGGTCAGGGGGGTGATGAACCGGGTGGCGTTCTCGGTCATGACCACGTGGACGTCCGCCCCGGCCTTCACCAGGGCGCTGGCCACGTTGGCCATCTTGTAGGCGGCGATGCCGCCGGTGATCCCCAGCAGGACGCATTTTCCGTGTAACTGTTCCATGGTCGCTCCTCCGTGTTATCTGGCGGTCAGGTCATGTCCTTGAGCAGGCCGTGCTTTTCATAGGTGGTCACCCGGGCGATCCGGTTGTCCTCGTCCACGAAGACCACGTTGGGGTGGTAGCCGTTCTTGACCTCCTCGGGGGTCATCTGGGCGTAGGACATGATGATGATCTTGTCGCCCACGCTGACGCAGCGGGCGGCGGCCCCGTTCAGGCAGATCATGCCGGAACCGGCCTGCCCGGCGATGGTGTAGGTCTCGAAGCGGCTGCCGTTGTCGATGTCCACGATCTGGACCTTTTCGTACTCCAGGATGCCGGAGGCGTCCAGCAGGTCCTGGTCCACGGTGATGGAGCCGACGTAGTTCAGCTCGGCCTGGACGACGGTGGCGCGGTGGATCTTGCCCTTTAACATTTCGATGGTCATGGTCTTATTCTCCCTTCTCCACGATGAAGTTGTCGATCAAGCGGGTCTTGCCGATGTAGACGGCCATGGCAACCAGGACGGAGCCTTCGATGCGCTCCACGGGCAGCATGGTCACGCCGTCCACGGCGGAAACGTAGTCGATGCGGGCCAGCGGTTCGGCCTGGATGTGGGCGGTCATGGCCGCCACGATGCGGTGGGCGTCGGTCTCGCCCTGGGCAACCATCTCCTGGCCCAGGCGGACGGCCTGGGAGAGGACCAGCGCGGCCTTGCGCTCCTGGGCGTCCAGGTAGGTGTTGCGGGAGGACTTGGCCAGCCCGTCGGCCTCCCGGACGATGGGGCAGCCCACGATCTCGATGCCGAAGGACAGGTCCCGGACCATGCGGCGGATGATGGCCAGCTGCTGGGCGTCCTTCTGGCCGAAGAAGGCCTTGTCGGGGGTGACGATGTTGAACAGCTTGGAGACCACGGTACATACGCCGCGGAAGTGGATGGGGCGGGTCTGGCCGCAGAGCTGCTTGGGCATGTCGGAGAGGATCTCCACATAGGTGGCGGCGTCGGGGGCGTACATCTCGGAGACCTCGGGGTGGAAGACCAGGTGGCAGCCGTGCGCCTCCAGCAGGGCGCAGTCGCGGTCAAAGTCGCGGGGGTAGGCGTCCAGGTCCTCGTTGGGGCCGAACTGGGTGGGGTTGACAAAGTCGGAGGCGACCACCCGGTCGCAGAGGCTGACGGCCTTGTCCACCAGGCTGGCGTGGCCCTCGTGCAGGTAGCCCATGGTGGGCACCAGGCCTACGGTGAGGCCCTCGCGCTTCCAGGCGCGGACCTGGGCGCGGACTTCTTCTATCGTTTTTGCAATGATCATCGCGGTTCCCTCACAGTACAGAACAGATTTTCAGGGGTTCTTCGGGCTGGTACTCCCGGTCCAGCCGGGCCAGGATCTCGTCGGCGCAGTCGCTCTTGACGTAGGACTCCTTGGCGGTGGGGAAGAGGCTGGCCTTGACCTGCTGGTCGTAGGTCTGGAAGGCCTGCTTCATCGCCTCGCCCAGCTGGGCGAAGGTCTTGACGAACTTGGGCAGGTAGCCGCTCTCGCCGATGCCCAGCATATCCTGGCAGACCAGGACCTGGCCGTCGCAGCCGCTGCCGGCCCCGATGCCGATGGTGATGATGTCGAGCTTCTTGGTGATGAGGGCGGCCAGCTTGGGGGGCACGCACTCGAGCACCACGGCGAAGGCGCCGGCCTCCTGGACGGCCAGGGCGTCCTCCAGGACCCGGCGGGCGCCCTCCTCGCCCTTGCCCTGGACCTTGAAGCCGCCGTAGGTGTGGTGGGACTGGGGCGTCATGCCGACGTGGGCGCAGACGGGGATCCCGGCGCTGGTGATGGCGCGGATCTGGGGACAGACGGCCTTGCCGCCCTCCAGCTTCACGCAGTCCACCATGGCCTCCTTCATCATCCGCCCGGCGTTGGTCAGGGCCTGCTCGGGGGAGACCTGGTAGCTCATGAAGGGCATGTCCAGCACGACGAAGGTGTTTTTGCAGGCCCGCGCCACGCTGCGGCCATAGATGATCATTTCGTCCACGGTGACGGGCAGGGTGTCGGGGTAGCCCTGCATGGTCATGCCCAGGCTGTCTCCGACCAGGATGGTGTTGATCCCGGCCTCGTCCATGATGCGGGCGGTGGAGTAGTCGTAACAGGTGAGCTGGGAGATCTTCTCGCCCCTGGCCTTCATCGCGGCCAGCGTGGCAACTGTGTTCTGTTTCATGGTCTCGATCCTTCCTTCAAAATGTGGTTCATGGACTGGTAGTCCTTGTCCGGGTGCTTTTTCTGCGCCAGGTCCACCAGCTTCCGGGAGGCGGCGGCGTAGAGCCGCCGGGCCTCGTCGTCGGGCAGGCAGGCCAGGTGCTTGGCCACCGTCTCCGTGTCGCACCGCTCCACCGGACCGGTGAGGGCGGCCACCGGGCCGTCCTGGAGGATGTGGGCCAGGTTGGAGCGCATGAGGGGGGCCAGCGCCTGCCGCGCCAGGTCCTCGGGGAACCCGCAGAGCGCCAGCAGGTCCAGGCTCTCGGCCGCCAGGGCGCAGACCAGGTTGCTGGCGATGGCGCAGGCGGCGTGGTAGCGGACCTTGGCCTCGCCGGGGAGGATGTGGACCCTGGGGCCAAGCGCGGTGAGGGCGTCCCGCCACCAGGGCAGGTGGGGGCCGTCGCCCTCCAGGCAGAAAAAAGCACCCGGCAATTCCCGGTAGGCAGTGTACTTGCTGCTGATGGGGAAGAGCGGGTGGATCGAATAGTGGTAAGCGCCGGACTGCTCCGCGCCGGGAAAGGCTTCCCGGGCGGTCATGGCGCCGCTGCAATGACAGATCTGTTTCCCTGAGAGATCGTACTGCCTGAGTTGGGCGTAGACAGAGGCGATCCTTCCATCCGGAACAGTCAAAAAGAGCGCGTCACTCTCCCGAACCAATGCCAGCATCGTGTCATAGGGTCTCGTGTTGGTAAAGAACGCCGCTTCCTGGGCCGATTCTCGCTGCCGACTGTAGTAGCCGGTCACCGGAAGGTCGCCCTGGACAAAGAACTTGCCCAATGAGAAGCCAACTTTTCCTGCTCCAATGAATCCAATTTTCATCGTATCACCTGCTTTCGCTGTTGCCAGGTGACGCGGTGCTTTTCCGTTCCGTGGGGACGGAGCATCAGGGACTATGTCGGTACAGTTTCCAACCCTTGGAATACCATCCGCTTGTGGCCGGGCGCCGCGCGATGGGCGGTCCCCCGACAGACGGGGCCATTGTATCACCGGACCCTGCGGATGTAAAGGGGTATTTCTGATTTTACGGAAAAAATCAGGCAGATCTGCGCGGCGCGGGTCGGCGGCGCGGGTCTCGCGGCGAAAAGAGGGAGGGGGAGGCGGTTTCCAGCCTCCCCCTCCCGGGTGGTCAGCGGGCCGCGCCGCTCAGGTCGTCCTCTGTTTGACCAGGCAGCGCTTTTTGTAGAAGGCGATGCCGTAGTGAAGCTTCTCCGCGTAGTTGTCCCAGAAGGATTCCGTATAGCGCCGGTCCTCGATCTGGTCCAGCGCCGCCGCGCAGGCCTCCGGCAGCTCGTCCGGGCTTTTTACGCATTTGACCTCGAAGATCGCCAGCCTGGCGTGGTTCTTGTCAAAGACGATGAGGTCGCTGCGCCCCTCGCCGTGCTCCCGGTTGGACTCCACGCGGTGCCCTCCCCCGGCGAAAATACCGGCCAGAAACGCATGGTAGAAGTCCTCCTTATAGTCGTGGTAGCTGATGGTCTTGAGCAGCAGCTTCGAGATCTCCTCCGTCAGCGTTTCGACCTCCCCCGCCCAGACCGCCTGGAACATCGTTTGCCGGTCCCAGGCCTCGGCGCTCTCGTCGAACCATTCCTGGATGGTCGTCTCAAACAGCTCCTTGACCTCGGCATTCGGGATCGTCAGGGCCAGGTAGCCTCTTCGCGGCTTCTGGGCCAGCGCGTCCGGGCGCGCCTTGGTCAGGTAGCCCGTCAGGTAGAGGATGGTCCAGAGATTCTCCTCGGAAGCGTGCAGGTAGTCGTAGGTCAGATCGTCCCGGACCTTCTGAACGATATGGCCCCCGGACAGGAGGATCTCCAGCTTGTCTGAAATGGCCGGGCCAGCGTAGTCGATAAAGGAGCGGATGATGGCGTTGTCGCTGGTGTTTCGCCAATAGCTGACCGGCTCCGCCTCCGGGTCGA
>CAKTLJ010000022.1 GCA_934572535.1 uncultured Eubacteriales bacterium | reverse complement strand
GTCCGAGTGTTGAGATTCGAACTCAAGGCCTCTTGAACCCCATTCAAGCGCGATACCAAACTTCGCCACACCCGGATTCGTTTGTCGCCGTCCGTGTCAGACAGCTTAGTTATAATAGCATGGGAATACGGATTTGACAAGACCTTTTTAAGAAAATATTGCACAAAAGACGAGTTATTCGATTGTTAAAAACGCACAAATCAGGCGATTCCCGCCTCAATGACCCGCTCTACCACGATTTTTGACCAGGTTTCCAACCGATCCAGACAGGTTTTCAGCTCCGAGACCTCGACCCAGCGCCCGGACATTTTTTCCGTTTCCAGGACGGACACCTGGCCTTCGGCTTCCAGCAGATAGACCAAAGCGGCGTGGTAGTCGCTGACCCCGCCGTTGTTCTCGTTGAGAAAGCCCACGCAGGTCAGGGCGCGGATGGTCTCCACCGAGACCTCCTCGTGGAGCTCCCGCAGCAGACCGGCCTCCAGCACGTCCTCGGACGCCTCCTCGCTGGGGTTGATGTGGCCGCCCACCCCGAGGGAGAGCTTGTCGTGGAGCCGGGCCTCGGTCTGCTTCTTCAGGCGGCGCAGGAGAAAATACCTTCCGTCCTGACGGAGTATGACGTAGGGGATGATCTGCTTTACGGTGTTGTCATACTCGGCCTTCTCCCGGTCCATAAAAAAGTGGTGCGCTAGAATAAAGGCGTGGAGATGCTCCACGTGTTCCGTAATGAATTGCTCTGGAGGGAGCTGGGCCTCCAGCTTCTCGCGGTCTACCACCAGCACTTGTTCCATGTGAATTCCTGCCTTCCTGTCGTTTTTTAGTATTGTATCAGATTTTCTCGCCGATGCAATGAAAAAAGCCGAGGACAAAACGCCCTCGGCTTAGTTCTGGTTACTGCTCCACCTTGCGCTCGGGGATCACGAAGATGAACAGCAGGGAGCTGATCAGCAGCAGGAAGGGATAGTACAGGTGGGGGATCACGTCAAAGGCGGAGAGCTCATAACCCAGCTCCGCGGCGGCGGACAGGGCCACCAGCATCTGCGCGCCGTAGGGGATGATGCCCTGGAAGACGCAGGAGAAGGTGTCCAGCAGGGAAGCGGCCTTCTTGGAGGAGATGCCGTAGTCCTCGGACATTTCCTTGGCGATGGGGTTTGCCATGACGATGGCCACGGTGTTGTTGGCGGTGGCGATGTCCATGGCGCCGACCAGCAGGCCCATGCCCAGCTGGCCGCTCTTCTTGCCCTTAAAGACCTTCTTGATGCCGTTGAGCAGGGCGTCGAAGCCGCCGTGGACCCGGATGAGGGCGCAGATGGCGGAGACCAGGATGGCCACCATGGTGGTCTCGAACATCCCGGCCGCGCCGGAGCCCATGTTGGCCAGCAGGTCGGTGGCGGCGGTGGCGCCGGTGGCCAGCATGATGATGGAGCCGGAGACGATGCCCAGCAGGAGCACCAAAAAGACATTCACGCCGATGATGCCGCCGATGAGGACCAGGAGGTAGGGGACGATCTGGATCAGGTTATAGTCGTTCTGGATGGGAGTGCCTGCCTGCCCCATGGAGACCACCAGGATGAGGACCAGGGAGACCAGGGCGGCGGGGAGGGCGATGCCGAAGTTGACCCGGAACTTGTCCTTCATCTGGACGCCCTGGCCGTTACAGGCGGCGATGGTGGTGTCGGAGATGAAGGAGAGGTTGTCGCCGAACATGGCGCCGCCGATCACGGATGCCACGCACAGGGGGACGCTGAAGCCGGATGCACCGGCCACGGCCAGGGCGATGGGAGTGATGAGGGTGATGGTGCCCACGGACGTGCCCATTGCCAGGGAGACGAAGCAGGCCACGACGAACAGAACGGCCACCGCGTACTTGGCGGGGATGATGGAGAGCAGACAGTATGCCACGCTCTCGGCGCTGCTGCGGCCGACCACGCCCACAAAGATGCCGGCGGTCATAAAGATGAGGATCATGATCATGATGTTTTTGTCGCCGACGCCCTTGCCCATGAGGACCAGTTTTTCGTCAAAGGGCAGCTTGCGGTTCTGGATGCAGGCCACCAGCAGGGCCACCAGGAAGGCCACGACGATGGGGATGTTGTAGAAGCCCATGGGGATCAGCAGGACGTACTCAAACAGGATGCCAAGACCCAGGTAGAGCACCAGGAAGACGCCAATGGGCAACAGCGCAACGGGATTGCCTTTCTTCATTTTTCTCAAACCTCCGAATGAATTGGCCGTCCCCCCGCGCTGCGTTACATTATAGTGAAACCACAGCGATGCACTTCCAGGGTCCGGCCGCTTGTATAAAACCATGATACACCGTACACGATAGGGGGAAAATTGTCAAGGGATTTCCGGTCCTGTCGATCTCGGCGGGGAAGAGGGAAGGCGGGAAAAAGTGAAATTTATACTTGCAATTTTGGAAACGACCTGTTACAATGGCCTATGGTCTATGAAAAAAGGGTGGTCCTCTGGGACGCTGCCAGGCAGGCAGCAGAGAAGTCCGCACGAACGCCTGTATTATTAGGAGGAAAAAGACTATGGATCTCATGAAGAGCTTTATCGAGAAGAACATGCCCGCAAAGGAAGCCCCCTCCGTTACCGTCGGTGACACCGTCCGTGTCCACCTGAAGGTCAAGGAAGGCAACCGTGAGCGTATCCAGGTGTTCGAGGGCACCGTCATTGCCAAGAAGCATGGCGGCATCAACGAGACCTTCACCGTCCGCCGCATTTCCTATGGCGTCGGCGTGGAGAAGGTGTTCCCCCTCTACAGCCCCGTGATCGAGAAGGTCGAGACCGTCCGCAAGGGTAAGGTCCGCCGTGCTAAGCTGTACTATCTGCGCGGCCGCGTTGGTAAGGCAGCCAAGGTCAAGGAGAAGCTGTAAGCAACTGTGTTTTTCCGAAAAGGGAGCGCTCCGGCGCTCCCTTTCATTTTTTCTGCGAAAGGGGCTTTTCAGAAGGCCCAAAATCGTGTATACTTATTTGTCAACCAAAGCAACGGAAGGAGATGGGAACACAATGAATATTCAGTGGTATCCCGGTCACATGACCAAGACCCGCCGCATGATCGCGGAAAACCTCAAATATGTGGACGTGGTGGCGGAGGTCATCGACGCCCGCATCCCCATCGCCAGCCGCAATCCCGACATTGACGACCTGGTGGGCAGCAAGCCCCGGGTGGTCATCCTCAACCGGGCCGACCAGGCGGACCCCGCCGCCAGCAAGCTCTGGGGGGAGTATTTCCGCGGTCGAGGGATGTCCGTTTTGGAGTGCGACGCCCGCACCGGCGCTGGCGTGAAGCAGTTCTCCCCCGTCATGCGGGGGGCGCTGAAGGAGCAGATCGCCAAGTGGAAGGAAAAGGGCCAAGTCGGCCGTCCCGTCCGGGCCATGGTGGTTGGCGTCCCCAACGTGGGCAAGTCCACCTTTATAAATAAGGTAGCCAAGAAAAAGTCCGCCAAGGCCGGCGACCGCCCCGGCGTCACCCGGGGCAAGCAGTGGGTCACGGTGGACCAGGGCCTGGAGCTGCTGGACACCCCCGGCATCCTGTGGCCCAAGTTCGAGGACCAGACCGTTGCGCAGCACCTGGCCTTCACCGGCGCGGTGCGGGACGCCATCATGGACGTGGAGACCCTGGGCTGTCACCTCATGGAGCTACTGGCCCAGCGCAAGCCCGAGGCAGTCACCGCCCGGTTCAAATTCACGCCGGAAGAGGGGATGACCGGCTGGGAGATGCTGGAGCTGGGCGCTCGGAAGCGAGGCTTTTTGATCTCCGGCGGAGAGGTGGACCTGGAGCGCATGGCGAACATTCTCCTGGATGAATTCCGCGCCGGAAAGATGGGTCGCATCACCCTGGAGCTGCCCTCGGACCTGGAAAAAGGAGCGCAGACCGATGGAACGCCCTGACTTTTGGCAGATCGAATCGGCCCACTTTGATCGGGGACTTCAAACCATCTGCGGCGTGGACGAGGCCGGAGCCGGTCCCTTGGCCGGGCGCGTCTATGCCGCGGCGGTCATCCTGCCCCGCGGCTGGGATGCCCCCTATCTGAACGACTCCAAAAAGGTCACGGAGAAGCGCCGGGATGTCCTCTATGAGAAGATCATCCAGGCGGCTGAGAGCTATGCCATCGCCTGGGCCGACGAGAAGGAGATCGACGAGCTCAACATCCTGAACGCCCGGATGCTGGCCATGGAGCGGGCCATCAATGCGCTGGACAAAAAGCCTGACCTGGCCCTCATCGACGGCAACCGCTCCACCGGCATCACCTGCCCCAACGAGACCGTGGTGAAGGGGGACGCCAGGAGCGCCTCCATTGCGGCGGCCTCCATCCTGGCCAAGGTGGCCCGGGACCGGTATATGCTGGAGCAGGCCGCGCTCTATCCCGAATACGGCTTTGAGCGGCACAAGGGCTACCCCACCAAGCTCCACTACGAACGCCTGCGGGCGTATGGTCCCAGCCCCATCCACCGGCGGACCTTTTTGAAGAAGCTGTGAGGGGCGGCGATCGGACCGCCCTGGGACTCTGGGGCGAGGAGCAGGCGGCCCGCCACCTCAGGTGGCGGGGCTATCGCATCCTTGCGCGCCGCTACCGCTGCCGGGAAGGGGAGATCGACCTGGTGGCGGCCCGAGGCAGATACCTCTGCTTTGTGGAGGTGAAGCTTCGCAAGGACGCCGCCCTGGCGGAAGCCCGGGAGTTCGTCACCCCCGCCAAGCAGCGGAAGGTACGCACGGCGGCCTTACATTACTTAGTGGAGCACCCCACCGACCGGCAGCCCCGGTTCGACGTGGTGGAGGTCTACGCTCCCTACGGAGAAGAGACACGACGCCCAGAGATCAAGCACTGGGAAAACGTCTTCTGAATACTGTGCAATCATCAACCGAAACCTGAAGAAAAGGCGTGTGATATCCATGAATTATGTCAGCACAAGAAATAAGAACGTGAGCCTGACCGCCAGCCAGGCCATTGCCCAGGGCCTGGCCCGAGACGGCGGCCTGCTCACCCCGGAGGTCTTCCCCAAGCTCACCCCGGCCATGCTGGAGGACTGGAAGAGCAAGACCTACGGCCAGCGCGCCGTGGCGCTCATGAAGCTCTTCCTGGAGGACTTCACCGAGGAGGAGCTGACCCGCTTCACCCAGGCAGGCTACTCCGCAGAGAAGTTCGACGACAGCCGGGTGGCGCCTCTGCGCACCCTGAACGACGACACCCACTGCCTGGAGCTGTGGCACGGCCCGACGTCCGCCTTTAAGGACATGGCGTTGCAGATCCTGCCCCACCTGCTCTCCGCCTCCCTGGTGAAGAACCAGGAGAAGAAGACCGTGTGCATCCTGGTGGCCACCTCCGGCGACACCGGCAAGGCCGCCCTGGAGGGCTTCAAGGACGTGGACCGCACCAAGATCCTGGTCTTCTACCCCAAGGATGGCGTCTCCGAGGTCCAGGCCCTGCAAATGAAGACCCAGGAGGGCGAGAACGTGGGCGTTTGCGCCGTCCACGGCAACTTCGACGACGCGCAGACCGGCGTGAAGATCCTCTTCTCTGACGAGAAGCTCCGCGCCGACCTGGCTGACCGGGGCTACTTCCTGTCCTCTGCCAACTCCATCAACTGGGGACGCATCCTGCCCCAGCTGGTCTACTACATCTCTGCCTACTGCGACCTGCTGAACGCCGGCAAGATCCAGATGGGCGACAAGGTCAACTACTGCGTTCCCACCGGCAACTTCGGCAACATCCTGGCCTGCTGGTATGCCAAGCAGATGGGGCTGCCCGTGGGCAAGCTGATCTGCGCCTCCAACAGCAATAACGTCCTCACCGAGTTCATCAACACCGGCGTGTACGACAAGAACCGCCCCTTCCACACCACCATGTCTCCCTCCATGGACATTCTGGTGTCCAGCAACCTGGAGCGCCTCCTCTTCGCCCTGACCGGCCAGGACGATCAGGCGGTGGCGGGCTACATGAAGCAGCTCAACGAGACCGGCCGTTACGAGGTCACCGAAGCGCTGAAGGCCAAGCTGAAGGAGGACTTCTTCGGCGGCTTCTGCGACGAGGCCAAGACCAGCGAGGTCATCGCCAAGGTCTGGAAGGAATACAACTACCTCATCGACCCCCACACCGCCGTAGCCTACCAGGTCATGGAGGAGTACCGGGCCGCCAGCGGCGACAAGAACCAGACTGTCTTCGTCTCCACCGCCAGCCCCTTCAAGTTCTGCGACAGCGTTCTGTCCAGCCTGGGCGAGGCAGAGGTCAAGGCGGGCATCGACGCCCTGGACCAGCTCGCGCAGGTCACTGACCGGCCCGCCCCCGTGCCGCTGGCCTCCCTGCGGAACAAGACCGTCCGCTTTGAGGAGCACGTGGACAAGGAGCAGATGATGGACGTGGTCCTGACCATGCTGAAGTAAGCAAAGAATAAAATGTTTTGTCAGGTGGTGATCTAGGTTGGCACTGTATGTGATGGGCGATACCCATCTGTCCCTGGGCAGCAGCAAGCCCATGGACGTCTTCGGCGGCGCGTGGGAGGGTTACATGGAAAAGCTCACCCAGGGCCTGTCCGTTCTCACCCCGGATGACACCCTGGTCATCGCCGGGGATGTTTCCTGGGGCATGAGCCTGGAGGAGTCGGAGCAGGACTTCGCCTGGCTCCATGCCCTGCCGGGAGAGAAGATCCTGCTCAAGGGCAACCACGACTACTGGTGGAACACGGCGGCCAAGATGAACCGCTTCTTCCAGGAGAAGGGGTTCGACTCCCTCCGCATTCTCCACAACAATTGTTACTACTACGGGGATGTGGCCCTCTGCGGCACCCGAGGATGGTTCTACGAGGAGGAGAAGGAGGGCCAGAGCGCCAAGGTCTTCAACCGGGAGCTCCAGCGGCTGGAGACCTCCTTGAAGGCGGCGGGGGAGGCGGAAAAGCTCTGCTTCCTTCACTACCCCCCCTTCTACACCGGATACCGGTGTGAGCCCATTCTGGAGCTGCTGGAGCGCTATCGGGTGAAGGCCTGCTACTACGGCCATCTCCACGGCGGCAGCCACCGGCTGGCCATCCAGGGCGTCAGCGGGACGGTGGACTATCGTCTCATCTCGGCGGATTTTTTGAAATTCCGGCCGGAAAAAATTATGGAATCCAGAAAAAAAGACTGGTAATTCCCCATAGAATCTGCTATGATAACCCATATATACTGCAATATCATGCCCTCCCATGGTTTTATACGGTGTGAGAGGGTGTTTTACAGGAGGAAAAAAGGACATGAATGTCAAGAGCGTTGTTGAAAACAAGGAAAAGTTTGAAGTCGAACTGACCGTCGAAGTCGGTCAGGAAGAGTTCGAAGCTGCCATCGAAAAGGTTTATCGTAAGAGCCGCGGCAACATCACCGTTCCCGGTTTCCGCAAGGGTAAGGCCCCCCGCAAGGTCATCGAGGGCATGTATGGCGCCGGCGTGTTCTATGAAGACGCCATCGAAGAAGTTTATCCCGAGGCATGCAATGCAGCCATCGCGGAAAAAGGCCTGGATCACGTGGCTCCCCCTCAGGTGGAGATCCTGACCCTGGGTAAGGATGGCTTTACCTTCAAGGCTGTTGTGACGATCCGTCCCGAAGTCACCCTGAAGCAGTATAAGGGCCTGGAGGCCGATAAGGTCCTGCCCACCATCACCGAGGATGCTGTGGACAACGAGCTGAAGCAGTATGTGGAGCGCGCGACCCAGCTGGTGGCCGTGGAGCGCGAGGCCCAGATGGGCGACACCGCCGTCATCGACTATGAAGGTCTGAAGGACGGCGTGGCATTCGCCGGCGGCACCGCAAAGGGCTATGAGCTGGCACTGGGCTCCGGCACCTTCATCCCCGGCTTCGAGGAGCAGGTCGTCGGCATGAAGGCCGGCGACGAGAAGGACGTCGAGCTGACCTTCCCCGAGGAGTACCACGCAGAGGA
Source organism: uncultured Eubacteriales bacterium (assembly GCA_934572535.1). Taxonomy (GTDB): domain Bacteria; phylum Bacillota; class Clostridia; order Oscillospirales; family Oscillospiraceae; genus Evtepia. Next base: position 21,774 of record CAKTLJ010000022.1, on the reverse strand, counting down.
GCTGGCAGGCCAGCCCGTGGTCTTCAAGGTCAAGTGCGTTGAAGTCAAGGAGAAGCAGGCTCCCGCTCTGGACGACGAGTTCGCAAAGGACGTCTCCGAGTTCGACACTCTGGCCGAGTTTAAGGAAGATCTGAAGAACAAGATCATCGACCGCAACATGCAGCAGAGCGAGGCAAAGTTCCGCCAGGCCCTGCTGGGTCAGCTGTGCGACCAGATCGACATCGAGCTGCCCGCAGCCATGATCGAGACCCAGATCGACCGTTTTGTTGACAATTACGCTGCCCGCCTGGAGTCCCAGGGCATCTCCCTGGAGACCTACATGCAGTACATGCAGATGGACGCCCAGCAGATCCGCGACGACCTGCGTGAGCCCGCCACCACCCAGACCAAGCAGCAGCTGGCTCTGGACGCTGTCGTTGCCGCTGAGAACATCGTCATCTCCGACGAGGACGTGGAAGCAGAGGTCAAGAAGGCAGCTGCCAACATGAACATGCCCTACGAGCGTATCGTCGAGGGCCTGGACCGTGAGGGCCTGAAGAAGGAGCTGGCGCGCGACAAGGCCATGGCTGTGGTTGCTGAGAACGCAAAGGCAAACATGATCTCCGCAGAAGCTGACGACGGCGAGATCAAGCTGACCTCCATCACCAAGGAAGAGGTCGAGGCAGAAAAGGCAGAGAAGGAAGAGAAGAAGGCAAAGAAGACCAGAGCCAAGAAGACCACCGAAGACGGGGAAGCAGCCCCCAAGAAGACCACCCGCAAGAAGAAGACCGAGGCCGAGAAGGCTGAGGCTGAGAAGGTCGAGGAATAATCTTCCGTTCGGTGGGGTATACTTACTCTGACTGAAAAAAGGAGATCCAAATCATGAGTTTAGTACCCTATGTAGTTGAACAGACCAGCCGGGGAGAGCGGTCCTATGACATTTTCTCCCGCTTATTAAACGACCGGATCATCTTCCTCTCGGAAGAGGTGAACGATACCACAGCCAGCCTCGTTGTGGCCCAGCTGCTGTATCTGGAAGCCCAGAATCCGGATCAGGACATCCAGTTCTACATCAACAGCCCCGGCGGTTCTGTCACGGCGGGTATGGCGATCTACGATACCATGCAGTATATCAAGTGCGACGTGTCCACCATCTGCATCGGTATGGCGGCCAGCATGGGCGCGTTCCTGCTGGCGGCCGGTACCAAGGGAAAGCGCATGGCTCTGCCCAACGCGGAGATCATGATCCATCAGCCTTCCGCCGGTACCCAGGGTCAAATCACCGATATGGCCATTCACCTGAAGCGTCTGGAGATCATCAAGAAGCGCATGAATCACATCCTTTCGGAAAACACCGGGAAGCCCCTCGATGTGGTTGCCGCTGACTGCGAGCGTGATAACTTCATGTCTGCGGAAGAAGCTGTGGCATACGGCCTCATTGACAAAGTGATCGATAAGCGCTGATACGACTGAAAAGGGGGGCGTTTTCGTCCTCCTTTTTTGCGTGATCCCGTCCAGCGGGATGGCGCATGAGAAAGAGGTGAATGGTTCTATGAGCAAAAATGACGACAAGCGGGCCATCCGCTGCTCCTTCTGCGGGAAGCATCAGGACCAGGTTGCAAAGATCATCGCCGGTCCCGGCGCGTACATCTGCAACGAGTGCGTACACCTGTGCATGGACATCCTGGATGACATGCCCTCCCCGGAGGGGCAGCTCTCGCCCGACATGCCAGATATCATCCCCAACCCCAAGGAGATCAAGACCTATCTGGATGAATATATCGTGGGCCAGGACACGGCCAAGGTGGCCCTGTCCGTGGCTGTGTACAACCACTACAAGCGCATCTACTTCGGCGGGGGCGACGATGTGGAGCTCCAGAAGAGCAACATCCTGCTTCTGGGCCCCACCGGCAGCGGCAAGACGCTGCTTGCCCAGACCCTGGCTAAGATCTTGAAGGTCCCCTTCGCCATTGCCGACGCGACGACCCTCACCGAGGCCGGCTACGTGGGCGACGATGTGGAGAACATCCTCCTGCGTCTGGTCCAGGCCGCCGACTACGATGTGGAGCAGGCCGAGCGCGGCATCATTTACATCGACGAGATGGATAAAATCGCGCGAAAGAGCGAAAATACATCCATCACCCGCGACGTTTCCGGCGAAGGCGTCCAGCAGGCGCTGTTGAAGATCCTGGAGGGCACCGTGGCCAACGTGCCCCCGCAGGGCGGCCGGAAGCATCCCCATCAGGAATTTATCCAGGTGAACACCCGCAACATCCTCTTCATCTGCGGCGGCGCCTTCGACGGCGTGGAGAAGATCATCGAAAAGCGGGTGAACCAGAAGGGCATCGGCTTCGGCGCGGAGATCTTGGGCAAGAAGGAGATGGAGCAGCGCAACGTGCTCAGCCAGATCCAGCCCCACGACCTGCTGAAGTTCGGCATCATCCCCGAGCTCATCGGCCGTCTGCCTGTGATCACCGCCCTGTCCCCCCTGAGCCGCGAGGACCTGGTCAAGATCCTCACCGAACCCAAGAATGCCCTGGTCAAGCAGTACCAGAAGCTTCTGGAGTACGATATGGTGGACCTGGTCTTTGAACCCGGCGCCTTGGAGGCTGTGGCCGACAAGTCCATGGAGCGCGGCATCGGCGCGCGTGGCCTGCGGGCTGTCCTGGAAGAGGTCATGACCCAGATCATGTACGATATCCCCTCCGACGGGTCCATCACCGAGGTGGACATCACCGCCGAGAGCGTGAGGGGAGAGGCCGAACCCAAACTCATCCGCGATCCTGAGCGGCCCCCGCGGCCTCGCCTGGGCGCTGCCGCGCTCCAGGCCCAGAGCGGCGGTCTGTCCAACCGGGACGCAGTTATGTAATGCCTGCGGACGTTCTCCGCAGATATTTTGGAAGCAACATTCGGGCGGAGAGGAAACTCTCCGCCCGTTGTGACAGAATCGAAACATTTCACTGAAAGGAGTGAATTGGTTTGCCAGAGGAAGAAAAGATGCAACTGGTCACCATGCCCACCCTGGCGCTGCGGGGCCTGACGGTCTATCCCAAGATGATGGTCCACTTTGACGTAGGCCGGGAGGCGTCCATCAAGGCGCTGGAGGAAGCCATGTCCTCCAACAAGCCGATTTTCTTGGTGGCGCAGAAGGACATCCGGGTGGAAGCCCCTGACATGAACCAGCTCTTCTCCGTGGGTACCGTCTCTGTGGTGCGCCAGATCCTGCGCCTGCCCGGAAAGTCCATCCGGGTCATGGTGGAGGGCCAGTACCGGGCCAGACTCGCTGACCTGATCCAGACGGAGCCCTTCCTGGTGTCTGAGGTCGAGCAGGTGGAGATCCCTGCGATCGAGGGCAAGACGAACTCTCTCAAGGCCGAGGCGGCCATCCGCCAGTCCTATGAGCTGTTTGACCGCTACACCGAGCTGACCCCCAAGAACACCTCCCCGGATATGCTCATGAACATCATGTCCAGCGAGGACCCCGGCTATATCGCCGACTTTATCGCCCAGAATATTTCCATGCGGGTGCTGGACAAGCAGTCCATCCTGGAGGAGCTTCGTCCCATCCAGCGTCTGAACAAGATGAACCGCCTGCTCCACCGCGAGGTGGAGATCCTGGAGATGGAGCAGAACATCCAGCGCCGGGTGCAGGAGAGCATGACCCAGAATCAGAAGGACGCCTTCCTGCGGGAGCAGGTCCGGGTGATCCAGGAGGAGCTGGGGGATGACAGCGACAGCGAGATCATGGCCTATCGCAGAAAGATCGCCGAGGCCAAGCTGCCCGAAGAGGTGGAGGAGAAGCTGCTCAAGGAAGTCGGCCACCTGGAAAAGCAGCCCTTCGGCTCTGCGGAGGCCTCCGTCCTGCGCAACTATCTGGACGTATGTCTGGAGCTGCCCTGGACAAAGACCTCCAAGGAGCGCCTGAATGTCCAGGCCGCCCGCAAGATCCTCGATGCCGACCACTTCGGCCTGGAGGAGGTCAAGGAGCGCGTGTTGGAGTTTCTGGCCGTAAAGCAGCTGGCCCCCGACCTGCGGGGACAGATCATCTGTCTGGTTGGCCCGCCCGGCGTGGGTAAGACCTCCATCGGTATGTCCATGGCCCGGGCCATGAACCGGAAGCTGGCCCGCATCTCCCTGGGCGGCGTCCACGACGAGGCGGAGATCCGCGGCCACCGAAAGACCTACGTGGGCGCCATGCCCGGCCGCATCATGAATGCGCTGCGGCAGGCCGGGACCAAGAACCCCCTGCTGCTGCTGGACGAGATCGACAAGCTGGGAAGCGACATGCGGGGCGACCCGGCCTCCGCACTGCTGGAGGTCCTGGACAGCGAGCAGAACGCCACCTTCCGCGATCACTTCGTGGAGCTGCCCTTCGACCTGTCCGATGTGCTCTTCATCACCACGGCGAACACCACCGCCACCATCCCCAAGCCCTTGCTGGACCGCATGGAGGTCATTGAACTGTCCAGCTACACCGACGAGGAGAAGCTGCATATCGCCCGCAATCATTTGATCCCCAAGCAGCTCAAGCGCCACGGGCTGAAGAAGTCCCAGCTGAAGCTTACCGACGACGCCATCCGGGAGGTCATCGTGTCCTACACCCGGGAGTCCGGCGTCCGTATCCTGGAGCGGGAGCTGGGCGCCCTCTGCCGGAAGGCCGCCATGTCCATCGTCTCCGACGAGGTCAAGAGCGTCAGCGTCACCGGGGACAAGCTGGAACGCTATCTGGGCCCCCGGAAGTACTATCCCGAAAAGAACGGGATGGAAAATCAGGTCGGTTTGGTCAACGGCCTGGCCTGGACCACCGTGGGCGGCACGCTGCTGGAGGCCGAGGTCAACGTGCTGGAAGGCTCCGGCAAGATCGAGATCACCGGCAACCTGGGCAACGTGATGAAGGAATCCGCCAAGGCGGCCTTCTCCTATATCCGCAGCCGGGCGCTCCAGCTGGGCGTGGAGCCCAGCTTCTACAAGGAGAAGGACATCCACATCCACTTCCCCGAGGGTGCGGTCCCCAAGGACGGGCCCTCTGCCGGTATTACCATGTGCACCGCGATGGTCTCTGCCTTGACCGGCATCCCCGTCCGGGGCGACGTGGCCATGACCGGCGAGATCACCCTGCGGGGACGGGTCCTGCCCATCGGCGGCTTGCGGGAGAAGTCCATGGCCGCCCTGCGCAACGGGATCCACACCGTCATCATCCCCAAGGACAACGAGGCCGATCTGGAAAAGATCGACCAGACCGTCCGCAACGCCCTGCACTTCATCCCTGTCTCCCACGTGGACCAGGTGCTGGCCAACGCCCTGGAGCATCCCCCTCTGGCAGAGCCCTCCCCCGAGGGCGAGCTGGGAGCCGGTATGAGCGGCGGCGAGACCCGAACACCCCTCCATCAGGCATGACGCAGATCGGGGGAGCCTCTTCGGAGACTCCCCCGATGGAGCGAAGAGGTATTACATGAGACTGAATACACAGAACGCGGAGTTTATCCGCTCTGCGGCGAAACTGGCGGACTGCCCCCGGGACGCCCTGCCCCAGATCGCCTTTGCCGGCCGATCCAACGTGGGCAAGTCCTCCATCATCAACCGGCTCCTGGGTCGGAAAAACTTTGCCCGGGTCGGTTCCGCGCCGGGCAAGACCACCCACATCAACTATTTCCGCATCGACGAGCAGGTCTACTTCGTGGACCTGCCCGGCTATGGCTACGCCAAGGTCTCCAAGCAGGAGAGAGCCCGCTGGGGCAGACTCATTGAGCAGTGGTTTGCTGACACGAGCCTGCTGACCTTGGGCCTGCTGCTGGTGGACATCCGGCACAAGCCCACCGCGGACGACTGCGGCATGGCCGAGTGGTTCAAGGCCAGCGGAAAGCCCTTTGTGGTGGTGGCCAATAAGCACGATAAGATCAAGAAGAGCGAGTGGGGCCCCAATGTGGCCCGCATCCGCGAGACCCTGGAGCTTCCCGAAGAGGTCCCTGTGATCTCCTTCTCGGCGGAAAAGGGCACGGGAAGGGAAGAACTCATGGCCATCATCCTGGAGCACATCCAGGCGACGAAGGAGAGCGTTGCGGCCGAGTGAGTACGCCTTTTCGAGGCATTGGTGTCTGCGAGAGCATCTGGGGAGCTGGCAATTATGACGTGCTGCGCGGCGCTGCATTGGGTGCTGCCGCGCGGCGGAAAGGAAAGGTCATACGTTTGAAACGTTTTTGGGGCACGTTTTTGTATGCCCTCATGGCCGGATTTTGTATCGGCCTGGGCGGCACGGTGTTTCTTCGCCTGAAGGACGCCTTCCCCGGCGGGAATGTGGTGGGCGCGATCCTGTTTTCTCTGGGTCTGTTCACCATCTGCACCAGGGGGTATTTCCTGTATACCGGTAAAGTCTGTTACATCTTTGACAATCGCCCCAGCTATCTGCTGGAAGTGCTCACCATCTGGGTGGGCAACCTGGCTGGCTGTATGCTGATCGCCGGCATAGAGCGGCTGACCGTCATTTGCGGCGTGGACGCAGGGATCAATGTCACCGCCGCGGAGTTGGTGGCGGGGAAGATGGACTCGTCTCTGCTCAGTCTCTTCCTGCTGGGCATTCTTTGCAACGTCTGTATCTTCATTGCCTCCAACGGCTATTCCGGCAACCCCCATGAGGTGGGCAAGTACCTGGCGATCTTCCTGGGCGTTACGGTCTTTATCGTCTGCGGCACGGAGCATAGCGTGGCAGACATGTATTACTGGTGCGTTTCCGGAAAACTCTTTGAGGAGCCGGGCCAGTCCTTCCTTTGTCTCCTGGTGATCACACTGGGCAACCTGGTCGGCGGAGTCTTCATGCCGCTGGCCGAGAAGGCGAAGAAGCGTCTGGACGGCGAGGAAGCGGAACGAACGTCATAAAAAACAACCGCCGAAGGCATTCTGACCCGTTTTCCGTCAACCGGAGAAAGGAGCTCACCCTATCGCAAGAGAAAGGTAGACGCATGAATCCCATCATGTTGTCTACCTTTGCTTGCAATTTCTGGAATAATCCTATACTATACAATTATGATAGGATGGGAGGTGGAGACGATGCTTTTGGACGAAACGGTATACCGGCGCTATCTGGACGGTGACGAGAGGGCCGCCGACCTGTTGGTGGAGCGGCACGGCGACGCGCTGACCCTCTACATCCACGGATACATCAAGGACATTCACGAGGCGGAGGACCTGATGATCGAGGCCTTTTCTCGCCTCTTTGCAAAGGAGCGCCCCCTCACGGGGGAAGGCAGCTTTAAGGCCTACCTCTACAAGACCGCCCGCAACCTTGCGCTGCGGCACAAGGGCAAGCGCCGCCTCCTCTTTCTGCGCATGGACGAGCTGGACTTTGATCCACCGAGCGACGTCCTGACGGAGGCGGACTACCTGCGGAGCGAACGGGACCGCCAGCTCTACGCGGCGCTGGAAAAGCTCAGGAAGGACTACCGGGAGGCGCTGTATCTCGTCTACTTTGAGGGCATGAGCTACCGGAGCGCGGCGGCGGTCCTGTCGAAAAATGAGCAGCAGATCAAAAACCTTGTCCACCGTGGCAAGCAGAGCTTAAAGACCATCTTGGAGGAGGAGGGGTTTGTCTATGCGAACGAATGAGGAACGCGCCCGTTTGATCCGCAAACGAACGGCGGAGCTCAAGCGGAAAAACCAAACAAGAAAGCAGCGGGCGCTGGACGCGCTCTGCGTGGCGGCCTGCCTTCTGCTGGTCGTCGGCATCGGGACCTGGATGCCGGGCCTGACGGGAGACACGGCGGGCGGCAGCATCGCCCACCCCGCCGGGACGGCGAGCCTGATCGGCAGCCACGCCGCGCTGGGCTACATCATGATGGGGCTGCTGTCCTTCCTTCTCGGCGTGTGCGTGACGGTGTTTCTGTATCGTCTGCGGAAAGGAAGCGAGCGAAGGCGGCGGGAGGGCGACAGGGATGGAGAACTTTGAACTCGTTGACAACCTCCTTCAGATCACCGCGCTGCTCTGCGCCGCCGTGCTCGCCGCGGGCCTTGCCCTGCGCGATCGAAGCCGCAGCCTGCTGATCCTCGCCCTTGCCTACGCCTGCTTCTCCATGGGGACGACCTACTATGTGCTCTACCTGGTCATCATCGGCATCTGGCCGCAGGTGTTCTATGTGGCCGAGATCTCCTGGCTGGCCGCGTGGCTCTTTTACCTGTCCACGCAGATCTTGCGCACGGAGGGGATGCCGCTGCGCTTCTCCTGGCCCGCCGGAGGCGCGGCGGCGGTCGTCGCGGCGGCGGCCCTTGCCCTCCAGGCCTTTGGCCCGTCCTATTTCTTCTCTGCCCTCTTCGCGCTCACGGTGGGGGCGACCGCCTATCTCTCGGTGTACCACCTACAAAACGGCAGGGCGCAGCGGGACATAGACCTTCTTCTCCTCGGCTGCGTTGTCTTGCAGCTGCTTGTCTACCTGGTCTCCACCTTCACCAGGGACTACACCCACTTCAATCTCTACTACGCCGTAGACCTGACGCTGACGCTTTCCATGGCGGCGCTGCTGCCGCTGACCCTGCGGGAGGTGAGCCGGAAGTGACCTATATCGAAAACATCTTTCTCTGCCTCGCGCTTCCGCTGGGCCTGTCCCTGCTGTTCATCCGGGGGCGTGTGCGCAGCTTCACCCTGTTTGTGGCCGTGGGCATGGCGGTCTGCCTGCTCAGCGCCTATGTCAGCAGCTTCTTCGTGGGGCAATACGGCGTGGACGGCACCGTGGCCGCCATCGAGATCACGCCCGTGTGCGAGGAAGTGATGAAGCTGCTGCCGCTGCTGTTTTTCTTCCTCATCCTCGAGCCGGAGCCGAAGGAGCTGCCTGCGGCGGCCATTGCCCTTGCCGTGGGCTTCGCCACGTTTGAAAACGTCTGCTACCTGACGGAGAACGGCGCGGCCAATTTCAGCTTCCTGCTGGTCCGGGGCGTCTCCGCCGGGGCGCTGCATATCCTCTGCGGCGTTCTTTCCGGCTTTGGGATCTCCTATGTGTTTCGCCGCCGCTGGCTGGCGATCACCGGCACGGCGGGCGTCTTGGGGGCCTGCACCGGCTTCCACGGCGTCTATAATCTGCTCATCACGGCGGAGGGCGGCTGGAAGCTGGTGGGGTATCTCTTCCCCTCCGCGCTGCTTGCCTTCCTGTTCCTCACAAGAAGCCTTCTCCCGAGGCTGAACATCTCTTTTGAATGATCCAGACAGACGCGCTGAGTCGTCCCATTGCGGGGCGGCTCGTTTTTTTTGAAAAAATTTGGCGTTTTGGTGAGAGGATTTTGGATTTTCTGTCTTTTAGTAAATAGAGGGGCGCTTCAGCCGCCCTGGAAAGAACGAGGAAGGGAGGGCTTGGCAATGACCGGCAGAATGGAGCACCGGGCGCGGGAGATACGAAGACGAACGCGGCAATACCGACAGCGCTACGAACGGCGCGCGCTTTCCGCCCTGATGGTGTGCTGTCTGTTTCTATTGGCCGGTATAGAAACCCTGATCAACGGCGTGCAGACGCCGGGCGTATCCTCCGTGGAGGAGGGCTACGGCTCGGTGCTGCTGCGAAACGGCGCGAGCGCGTATGTGCTCGTGGGCATCGCCGCCTTCGCGGCGGGGGTGATGCTGACCGTCATCTGCATCCGGTACAACCGCAAGAAGACAAGCCGCACGATGGGCGCGGACAGAACGGAGGACCTGCCATGAAACGGCTGTCCTCCGGCGCTGCAAGGCCTGAGGCAAAGCGGAAAGCCTAAGTCGAAAACGACCTAGGCTTTCCAAGGGCCCCGCCGACTACGGCGCGGGGCATTGGCGGCCGGTGTGGTCCAGGATGTAGTCCTTGCCGCACTCTCCGCCCAGGATGAGCTGGCTCACGGGGACGATCTCGTACCCCTCCCGCAGGAGGTAGTCCAGAATGGCGGGCAGGGCCTCCGGGGTGTGCAGGGCGGCGTTGTGGAAGAGGACGATGGAGCCGGGGCCGACCTTGCCGGTCACCCGCTCGGTGATGGTGGCCGCGTCGTAGTCCTTCCAGTCCAGGCTGTCCACATCCCACTGGATGATCTCCAGGCCCATGCCGCGCACGGTGGAGACCACGTGGTCGTCGTATTCCCCAAAGGGCGGCCGGAAGAGGGTGGGCCGCGCGCCGGTGATGGCCTCGATCTTGTCGTTGCAGGCGGTGATGTCGGCGACGATCTCGTCGGCGGAGAGGGTGTTGAAGTGGGCGTGGCTGCTGGAATGGCCCATGACCTCGTGCCCGGCCTCGGCCAGGGCCTGCACCGACTCGGGGTATTTGTCCACCCAGTCGCCCACCACGAAGAAGGTCGCCTTGACGCGGTAGCGCGCGAAGACGTCGATGAGGGTCTGGGTGTCCTCGTTCCCCCAGGCGGCGTCGAAGGTCAGGGCGCAGACCTTGTAGTCCCGCTGGACGCAGTAGATCGGCAGCTGCCGGTCGGCGGCGGCGGCGGTGACGTAGGTGGGCAGGTTGATGAGCAGGCACAGGGCGCAGATGACCAGCACGGCCCCGGGAATGGCCAGGTATCGCGTCCGCAGGAAGAAGATCCGGCGGGGTTTCGGTTGGCGTGGGTCGCGCTTACAGCGAGGAAGCTTCATAGTATCCCGTCCTTTCTGATAAGAGAGACTATGCGCCGGAGAGGATTTCATGCGGGAAAGAGAGAAAAAGGACGGGCTGTGCGAGCGCTCGGCCCGCGCCGCCCCCCGCATGTTGCACCCTTGCCCCGCGAAAGAGAAGAAAGCAGCAGGAGAGCACGACATCGCAGAAGGAAAAACCAATCAAAAAGGAGGAATTGAGATGAAGAAACGAGCGTTAAGCTGGCTGCTCGCCCTGGGTATGCTCCTCTCCCTGGCCCCCCAGGCCCTGCCCTGGGCCTCGGCGGCGGAGACGAGAGGCGAGACCGCCGAAAGCCCGACCGAAAGCAAGCTCTCGGCCAACACCTACAGTGCGCTGGGGTTGAGCCGAAGCATCAACGCGGAAGACGAAGGCTTGAATAAGAATAAACAGCCCTACGGTGACGCGAAGCCTGGCAACACAGTCGCCACGAATGTCATCAACGAGCTGTATGTGAACTTCAACGGCAGTATTCACTACGGATGGAGTATCCTGGATAACATTCCGATGCAGTGGACAGATAATGCTCATCAAAACTGGTACTCCACGGACAACTTCTATGGCGCGATGGGCTATTGGCGCAAAAATCTGCGACTGGACCATTTGTTGGAGAAAGGTAAGTCATCAGAGAGCGCCCTTTTTGCAGAGAATCGCAGCGCAAAGGAACACAGAACAATAAATAGCGACATTCGTTCCTCTGGCTACCACCTGGGCATTCACTACAGCAAGTCCGAGGCCTTCTCCCCGAACACAGGGAAGGACAACTATGTCGCCGAGTTGTCAGTGTCGCTTGACAGCAAAGTGTACCTCGCCTTCTATCAGGTTGAGGATGGGAATAAGCGTCTTGTCCGGAAGATCGAACTATCCGACGCACGCGCAAGCAGAAGCATCGGCGACAAGGACGATAAAACCAATCGCATTTCAAACTGGGAATACGACGCGATGTATGACATTGCCGCTGGCGATATGAACGGCGACGGCTACGACGAGATCGCGGTGTATGCGGGAGATTACGTATACCTGTATACCTCTGACGGCTATGGACTGATCGAAAGAAAATCTGTAACGCTCCCAACTGGAATAAACGATGGTGGCGGGAAATTCAAAAAGCTTAACGCAGCCGTGGTGACCCTGGCCTTTGGCGACATCAATACAGACGACAAGGACGAGCTGATCATCGCGGAGAATATGGGCTATGGCGCGTCGAATGTGCACGAAGGTAAAGTGGGCATTTATGCGCTTACGAATGGTAAATTAGATCCGCAGGGGAAAAAAATCCCGCTGAAACACGATAACAAGTATGTCCGCTATGCCAATGTCGCGACAGGCGATATTGACGGAGACAATAAAGAGGAACTGATCATCGCGGGCTACCAATCGAATAATCAGTACTCTTGCGATAATGGAGAACACGGCACCATCTCTTACATGATCGTAAAGGGAAGCGACTACCATACCAGCGGCTGGAAGACGGCGGACCAGAAGATCGAGCTATTGCGCCGCGTTGTAAACAATTCCGATCAGTTGATCCCCCCCGTGTCTCTGACCTGCGCGGCGACGCAGGGCGTGGGACATGCAGAGCAGCTGTTTTTGGGCGGTTGCCTGTACTCGGTGAACACGGATGGTTCCCTGGAGTACCTGACTCGGATCTCCACCAACCGTGAATATCGGACGGACGACGGCGACAGCCACAACAAGGAAGAGATCTTTGTGGTCAATGTGGTGGCCGGTAACTTCAACGGGAATCGGCACGGCCAGGAGCAGATCGTCTATGCCTTTGGCATGAAGTCCCATAAGTGGGAACGCTATTGGTACGACATTGGTTACATCAACAAGAAAGACCCCGGCCCTACACGTGCAAACGAGCCTTCTGCCTACTGGTACGGCCAGGAGCAGGTGATGAACTTTGAACTCTCCTTTAACCGGGAGGAAAACAAGCCCAGAGCCAGCCTGTATCTCTCCCTGGCGGCGGTGGACTGCGACAAGGACAGTACGCTCATGCGGTACAAGGGGCAGGAGATCACCTGGACGAAGCCGGAGGTGCTGACGATCTTGCAGTCGGCGCCGTATTTCCAGGACCTCCAGGACACGAGAGATTATTTGGATGAGTCTAAGACGTCTTACGGCAAAAGCCAGGGCAGCGGCACCGGAGGAACGACGGGCGGCAAATTGTCCATCGGGTCCTACGTATCCTTTGAGCAGGACTTCTCCGTCTTCGGCGTGAAGATCGCGTCCGTCGAGGCCGAGCTCCAGCAGAAGAACACGTTTAACTATGGCTATGCACAACACAAAGAGGTGGAGACGGAAGTCAATTACAGCGGCAGCGCCGGGGATGACTACGCGGTCGTCTACGCGGTGCCCTTCATGGCGTATCAGTATGAGACCTGGGTGCCGGGATACGAGATCCCCAAGGGGACTGCCTATCAAGGGTGGATGAATGAACATGTTGAGAAATACTTAACTGACAAAGATCCGACGTGGGCAGCTGACTTAAGCGACGTGCAAAAACAGGTAAAAATAAGCACAACTGCGGCGGCGCTTGGTTTGCAGCCAGGCAAAAAAGTCCCAGGCAGCTGGCAGCCCTCCACGGTGTCCGTGCCCATGACGCCGAGGACGGTTTTGATCTCTGTGGATGACTATGACGCCATCGCGGCGCAGACCGAAGGACTCCAGCCCATCCGGGGCAACATCCTCAACAGCACACCGGGCGACCCGACGACCTACGACCGGGTGAAAAGCAGAGAGGGGTTCCACCCCATTGGCTCTTTGCAAACGGTGAGCAAGGCCCAGGGCGGCAATATCTCCGTGACCCAGACCTCCACGGAGACGGAGGAGCACAACTTCGAATACGAGTATGAGTTTGAGGCCAAGGCGGGCGCAGGGGCCGGCGGCGTGACCGTGGGTCTGTTGGCCGGGTTCGGCCTCAACGCGGGCGGCGGTATCAGCAAATCTACCGCTCAATCCTATTCCGGCACCGTGGACAACCTGCCCAACGACGTGGACGGCTATTCCCTCTCCTGGCAGTTCGGCTGGCGGAAGGCCACGCTGAACAACAATGACGTCCTGGTCCTGGAATACCAGCAGCAGGACACCGAAGCCAGGCCCAGCCCGCCCAGAAACCTGCGGGTGGAGGCCGTGACGTCGGATAGCGTGACCTTGCAGTGGGACGGGGTCCCCGGCGCTGGGGCGTACGTGATTTATCAGATCGCGTCGGATGGGGCAAAGCTCCGCGTAGCCACTGTCCCCGGAACGGCGACAAGCTACACAGACACCCGCGTTGACCCCAGCACCTCCTACACCTATTGCATGAAGAACGTTAGCAAGGCCGGAACCAGCATTTACTCCACAGAGGTCGAGGCGTATACCTTGACGCAAAACAGCGGTAAGTTTATCATCACGCAGCAGCCGGGCGAGAATAACACGTTCAGCTCCTACATAGGCGGTGCGGCTACGGCGACCGTTCGGGCGGAGTACCAGGACCAGGACGGAACGGCAAAGCTCCAGTACAGCTGGCAGAAGTATAACGCCCAGAGCAAAACATGGGAACAGTACGCACAGGGCAACAGCAACACCATCCACATTCCCAATGTGACGAAGGCGATGGACGGCGACAAGTTCCGCTGCCGGGTGTATTACAATGCCCGCCTGTATATCTACACGGAAGTTCTGACTCTGGAAGTCGGCAAGGCGAAGAGCACGACCTCGCTGCGCAGCGAGCAAGCTGGCCAGACAGTAAATGCTTCCTATGTGAAGACAGAAGAAGTACCAACTGGGGAAATGAAAGATATCCCCAAAGAAGTCACAGCAGGCGGTGAAACGTATATTGAATACAAATCCCAAAAAGATTCTGTGACCGTATACCTAGGAAAAGATGGAAAGTACTACTCCATCAACGGCAACACCGCCACGCCGCTTACAGAAACGACGGAGAACGTGAAGCTGACCTATATCGTTGGCACGGAAGAGGAAGGCACGGAAGAGAACACCATCTCTTTCGAAAAGTTGATCCCTGACCCAAGTTTCACTGGACCGGTAACGTATGTCGAGCAGGATGAAGCAGGTGGACCCGATATCACCCACACGGCAACTGCTAAATACACGGTTACCGGCGACACTACGGTTGTATACCAGTGCCACGAAGATGCAACTGAAACGCTCCCTGCTAGAGATTTCTGGTTTGTAATGATCGACGAGGCTCAGTACGCTGCGGATGTTCAGACCGTGACAAAACTGACGGTCAACGGGACTCCCATTGCTATCGACGATTTGGAGCAGGTCACCAAGCAGGTCCAGGCTACAACGACCGAGCAGACCTTTGTAGAGGGCACTCGCGTCGCCCTGACCGCCACTGTCCAGGACGTGAACGCAGGGGCAGGTTTGATCTCCGAGGGCAATGTCGTGTTTAAGATCGTCAACTCTGTCGGCGATGGCAGCGGGACAGAGACTGCTCCGGTTCAGTCTGGTGCGGCAACCGCGACCTGGACGCCCTTGGCCGCTGGTGTGTATACGATCACGGCGGCCTACGAGGGCAGCGACAAGCACCTGGGCTCCTCTTCCGACGCGGCGGGCATTACGATCAACGTCGTGGTCCCCGGCGAGAAGAACCTGGTGATCGACGGCCCGAACAGCATGACGTATGGAGACGCTCCCATCGACCTGCGCGCCACGCTGTTGGCTGGGGCCACCGTCGGAGGCGCAGACGCAGACGTAACCACACCGACCGATGTGAACTACTCGGTGAGAAATGCCGTGGGTGAGACGGTCGAATACGTAACTTCCGACCATAAATTCGCGCCCACGGCAGCGGGCAATTATACGATCACGGCTGCTTGCGAAATCAATGGGGAAAGCTTCACCGCGACCAAAAACATCGCCGTAAACAAGAGAACGGTGACCATCGTGCCGTCGGTGAGCGAAGACAAGGTCGTAGGATTTACGTTGAAGGGGATCGCAAATGATGCAGATAAGACCCTCTTCGTATTGAACGGCAATGTTACGATCGCTTGCGACGGCATCACCGCCACGGCGGCCGGCGACTACCCCATCACCGTGACGTATACGCCGACAGAGGCCATTGAGCAGAAGTACACCGTGGTTTGCGATAACACGCAGGTCTATCCAATCCGGGATGACGTTGTCACGGTGAAGAACGAAACCGACGACAGCAACGGCAGTGTGACGCTGAAGTATACGGTGGATGATGAGACCTATTTCGAGCTGAGCGGATCTTCGGCGAATGTGCCAAAAGGCGCAAAGCTGATTGCTGCGGCAAACCCGAATACGGGGTATCAGGTTAAGCAGTGGACAGTAAATGGCAAGGTACTCACAACTGGTGAGGGCGGAACGCTCGAAACGGCCCAAACGATTACGGTCGCAGAGGCAGTAAACGAAGAATATCGCGTAAAAGCTGAGTTTACATTGCTTTACTACACGCTGAACTTTGAGGTCACAGATGGTACGAAGCGCACGGGAAGCATAACGGCAAACTATCTGGAGGGAGGCACAGCAGGCGGTCAGTTTACAAATGGAACCCAGCTCAGCCCCTTGCAGAGAGTACAGCTGACGGCCAAAGTCGATCCCGGACAATCCATTAAAGAATGGCAAATTTCCAGAAACAACAGTACCCCGGAGACACTCATGCTGAACGGCAAACCCTACACGGGGCAGAGTTATGTGCTTCCCGCCATCAGCGCAAATACAAAGGTTACTGTTTTGACGGAAAATCAGGAAGACTGCACGGTAACAATTCATTTGGTAGACGCCAACGGAACCCCCCTGATCAATGACAGGGCAAAGGTATCGTTTAATGCAAACACGATGGAGAACACCGAAACAGGGATCTATACGTACCATGGACATCGGTACGACAACCTGACGGTAACGCTTACCTTGCCAGACAGCTTGGTCGTAGAGGACTGGAAAAGCAAGGAAGGCGATCAGCTCAAGCCCTTGAGCGCAGGCACTTTAGCAAACAACAAAAAAACGTGGAATATTTCCAACCTGCCTGGGAGCTTGGATTTGACGGTCGTGTGCAGCACAGCGAACACCTGTACGATAACGACGAGCACCAACGTGCAGAATGGAGCGGAGGATGAAACGGGCGGAACGCTTAAAGTGTATCAGCTCGGAAGACCCACCGAAGTGACCAGTGTCCTGCAAGCATCCACCCTGCTCGTTAAAGTCGAGCCTGAGTCCGGCTACCAGATTCTGGACGTTACCTGTAACGGTGAGTCTCAGATGGCCGCGTTGGAAAATGAAACCGAATTCAGAGTCAATGACGTCAATGAGAATATCAGCATCGTGGCAACGTTCGTGAAGAAGCCGGTGATTACGATCGACAGTGGAACCAATGGCACCGTGACTGCACCTACCAGCGGCGCTGTTCGCTATGGTCACACAACGCCCATTGTCTTCACGGCGACGCCGAACACCGGCCACGAAGTGGATACCTGGACGGTCAATGGTGAACTTGTAACAGGTGTCCCAGCCGCAAATTCCGACGACCAGACCTATACCTACACGCCCGACCCGGCAACTGGCATCACCAGCGATGTGAAGGTAGCTGTGACCTTCAAGGCCCTGCCCACGGCAACGGTCAACTTCTCGGTGGTGGATAAGAACGGCCCGGATGAGGATGGGTTTGATGGCAGTGTGACGGCTTCGGTGGGGCGCAAAGGCATGGATGCTTACAAAGAGAGTAAGACCGCCAATAGCGCAACGAAACAGACCTTGACTGTCTATCGCGACTCGACCGTAGTGTTGTCGGCTCAGGCGGACAGTGGCTATGTGGCAAAGTGGATCTACGATGACGATGAAAGCCTGTCGCCGCCGCAACTTGACTTCTCGTCGGCAGCTGCCATGAAAGACCATGAGGTCCAGGTGCGCTTTGACCCGGTCGGTGCAGCAATCACATTTACCAAAACCGGAGGAAACAGTTCGGACGTAACAGCGACCTTCGCGCCTGAAAATGGTGGCGAAAAACCGTTTGGAAGCGGGAATACCCCGAACACCGGCGGGACCCTGACGCTGACGGTCGCACCGGACACCGGCTATGAAGTCGAAGGCTGGTATGTGAACGGCCAGAAACAGGACAAGTCGGCAGGGAAGGAAACCTTTGCCTATTCTGTCACGCATGGCGTTGGAGCGTCGATTGAAGTGAAGATCATTCGTTCGTCCTATGCAGTGACGGTCAACGCAGTGAACGGAACCATCACGGCGATCCCTGCGGATCAGATGGTTGTGGGCGATACCTCTGTGACCTTTACTGCAAGGCCTGTCCAGCCCGATGGGTATACCTTCGCTGGCTGGAAGATCAATGACAAAATGCCCAGTGAGTATGAGAATGCAACAGTCAATGAAAATGGAACTTTGACGGTTGTAATCAAGGAGGCTGTTGATGTTACTGCCACCTACACCCAGGATACCACCAGCCATACCGTGACCTATGCTGTCAACGACCCGGCGCTTGGCTCCCTGCATACCACGCTGGCCGCAAGCCCCGCCACAGTGGCGAACGGAAGCAAGGTGACCTTTACCGCAGCGCCGAAGGAAGGAAACTATGTGAAAGGCTGGTATTCTGATGAAGACTACACCCAGAAAATTCCTGGGACTGGCGAGGAAACCTCCTATTCTGTAACGGTTTACCGCAACACCAACGTCTATGTGAACTTTGAGAAAAAGCCGACCTATAAGATCAGCCTGACCAAGAGGGGAGAAGGCAATGTCTTTGCGACGGTCAATGGCGGAACAGAGACCGAGGTGACCGCTCCTCTTACCGTGAAGTATCACGACAAGGTCGTTCTGCGGGCGGAGGCGGCTCAAAACCAGTATTTCGTCGGCTGGCAGGACAACACGACGGGAACCTATACCATTGCGGATGTGACCGAAGACATTTCGGTGACCGCGACCTTCGCGCCGTCTCAGAGCGTGTACTTGAAGGCCTCCTCTATGGATACGAGCAAGGGCACGTTGACCGCAACAGGAAGCGTGACCGGAACGATCGCTACCAACACAGCGGGCAACGGGGTGCTGGTGGCCGGAGGGCAAAAAATCACCCTGACGGCGAATCCCAAGCCTAACCAGATGGTCCAAGCGTGGACGATCAACGGTACGGTGGTGGAGGGCAACCTCTCCAACACCCTGGTGATCGACGCGATCACGGCAAACACAACGGTGACCGTTGCGTTTGAGGACTATACGGGGTTCGCGATTCCGCAGACATCGCCGGGCAACTATACAGTGACCGAGGTTACTCGAATCCCGGACGACACAACGCCGAAGGAGAAGATCCGTGACAGAGGTACTGTTTCGTTTAAGGTTACTCCCGCGGCAGACAAGCTGCTGGGTGTGAAGAATGTATCTCCGAACGGAACGGTCGTTGCGAACGCGGACGGCAGTTACACCGTTACCATTCAAAATGTGACCGAAGCGATTGTCCTCCAGATGGCAGAGTATAAAGCAGAAAGAGGAGAGCTGACAGTTCCAGAGGGAAGCCAGCAAACTCTCGACCAGCTGCGAGCTGCGCTTCGTGCAAAGATCAGCTCCTCGGTCTCCGGCTCGAACATCAAGTACCTGGACATCAAGCTGCAAATCAGGAACGCTGCTGGCAACTGGGAAGATGTGACCGAGGAGACCTTCCCGAAGGGCGGCATCCGGATCACGATCCTCTACGAGAAGCTGGGAAGCGGCTTGGACAAGTCCTACACCTACTCCGTTGCGCACATGCTGGCGAACGGAACCGTTGAGAGCTTGGAGGTGACAAACGAGGCGAACGGCATCTCCTTCCACGTCAACAGCCTGTCTCCCTTTGCCATCGGTTGGTACAAAACGCCTTCCGGCGGCGGCGGTGGCGGAGGCGGCGGTGGGGGTGCTGTGAGCACCTACACGCTGACCTTTGAGACCAACGGCGGCAGCGCCGTGGACAAGCTCACGAAGGACAGCGGAACGACCGTTGACCTGACGCCCTACAAGCCCACTCGCGCGGGCTATGCCTTCGCCGGGTGGTACAGCGACAAGGCGCTGACCAAGGCGGTCACCAGCGTGAAGCTGACGGCCAACACCACGGTCTACGCCAAGTGGACCCCGAGCGGCAGCACGACGCAGAACCCCTTCGTGGATGTGACGGAAGACGCCTACTACTACGACGCGGTCCTGTGGGCCGTGGCAGAGAAGATCACGAGCGGGACCTCCGCCACGACCTTCGACCCCGACGCCTCCTGCACCCGGGCGCAGATGGTGACCTTCCTCTGGCGCGCGGCCGGCTCGCCCAAGGTCGAGAACGAAAAGAACCCCTTCACTGACGTGAAGGCCGACGCTTACTACTACGACGCCGTCCTCTGGGCGGTGGAGAAGGGCGTGACGAGCGGGACCTCCGCCACCACGTTCAGCCCCGACGCCACCGTGACCCGCGCCCAGACCGTGACCTTCCTGTATCGGAACGCCGGGGCCCCTGACGTGACCGGCGCGACATCCTTCACCGATGTGGATGCCGACGCCTACTACGCCAAGGCCGTCCTGTGGGCCGTGCAGCAGAAGATCACCACCGGCACCAGCGAGAGCACCTTCAGCCCCACCAGTGACTGCACCCGTGGGCAGATCGTGACCTTCCTCTGGCGCTGCAAGGCCTGAGCGCCTGCTATCCGGCCGCAGTAGGGCCGATCCATGAACAAAAGACAGCGCAGCGGACGGGCATTTTGCCCCGACGCTGCGCTGTCGCGCTTCTGTTCTTGCTTTTTCCCCTTCAGGACAGTATACTTACCTTACTTACGCAAGATCGGGAGGACAGCAGCATGAAAAACATCGTTTCCTACGCGGAAGACAATCTGGATACCCTGGCGGCGCGGCCCTTTGGCGGGGTGGACAGTCTGATCCTCTCCTGGGTCTCCTACCTCCACTTTCCCCTGGGCGTCCCCTCCCTCCACAACTGGGTGGGCGTTCCCTTGAAGGACCTCTTTCGGGCCGAGTACTTCCCCCAGCTCTTCCAAGGCGTCTGGGACAAGGAGAACAGCCGTCGGCTCTTCACTGCCCTGGCCGCCAGCCCTCGCTTCCGGGACGTCCAGCTCATGGGCTTTACCGAGCAGGTGGACCCGGGCCAGGAGAAGCAGTTTGCCGCCCTTACCTTCCGGCTTGCCCCCGACCTGTGCTACGTGGCCTTTCGGGGGACGGACTCCTCCCTGGTGGGCTGGAAGGAGGATTTTAACATGGCCTTCCAGCACCCGGTCCCCTCGCAGACAGAGGCCGCCCGATACCTCACCACGGTCGCCAGCCACTGCGCCGGTGCGCTCCTGACGGGCGGCCACTCCAAGGGCGGCAACCTGGCGGTCTACTCCGCCGCCGCGGTCTCCCCGCAGATCCAGGCCCGCGTCCGCAAGGTCTACTCCCACGATGGCCCCGGTTTTTTGGAGACCTTTCTTCAAACGCCCGGCTTTCTGGCCATCGAACCCAAAATCGAAAAGACCCTTCCCCAGTCCTCCGTCGTGGGCCTGCTGCTGACCCACCGGGAGGACTGCCAGGTGGTCCGAAGCAACCGCCAGAGTCTCCTTCAGCACGACCCCTTCTCCTGGATCGTGGAGGAAACCGCCTTTTCCTACGATCAACTCACCGCCGACGCCAAATACTGGGACCGCACCCTGGATGACTGGCTCCGCCGCCTCTCCGCAGAGGAGCGGGAGCGGTTCGTGGAGTCGCTCTACAGCATCCTCTCCTCTGTGGATATCGCGGACTTCGCCGAGTTCCGAACCGGCTGGCAGAAGAACCTGCCCGCCCTGATGCACGCCGCCGCCAACCTGGACCCAGACACCCGGCTCTTCCTCTTTCGGGTCATCAAGGAACTGGCCTCGGTGAGCCTGCGCAACTTTCCCGAACGCCTCCGGGACCACCCCGACCTCTCGGTACCACCACAAGCATAAATACCTGGATCACGACAACAACCACAGGATCAAGCCAAAGCGAAAGGGCCTGCCGTCTGCATCATGTGTCTACCGTTTATAGTTTAATATTCTAAAAAGATATCCTTTCCTGGACCGGCAAAAAAGAAACAAACACAGCGAAAGTGTGTTGATATTTTTGCCGATAATGTGATATACTATGTAATAGATATACCGTAGTTTTTGATGGATTTTATGACGGAGGATCATAGATGCGATATCTTTCAGTTGCTGAAATAGCGAAAAAGTGGGATGTGTCCGAGCGCAGTGTTAGA
>CAKTLJ010000021.1 GCA_934572535.1 uncultured Eubacteriales bacterium | reverse complement strand
TCCATCAGAAATGCGAGGGGCTTGATCTCCTCCTCCGCAAAGCTCCGGATCTTCGCGCGCAGCTCTTCGTGCGCCGCTGTGGTTTGAAATAGCATACGGTGTACCTCCTTACGTCACGCTTGTTGGGTCACTTCCTTACTTTGGATTCCTTCGCCGGTCAGCAGCTGCTCCAGGCTCATGGCCCGAAAGGCCTCGTCCTGTTTCTGTTGCAGCTGGGCCAGCTGTCTGTGGATGGCGCACTGTCCGTGCGCCTCCTGCCATCGGCAGTCATACTTGGGGTCCATGCAAGCGCACAGGACGCCCCGCTCTCCCATGACCACCATGAGGTCATAGAGGGAGGTCTCCTTCAGGTTGCAGGACAACTCACAGCCACCGGACGCGCCGCGGCTTACCCGCACCAGCTTGCCAGCGGAAAGCTTTCTCAGAAGCTGGTAGGCAAAATGCACCGGGATCAGTTCTGTTTCAGACATCTCGGCGACCGAGTGCTTTTCCCTGTCCAGCAGTACCCGCAAAATACGCAGCGCATAGTCCGTTTCCTTGGTGATGATCATTTCCCGCATCCTCTTTTCGCTTGCTTTGTACCGTTATCTTACCAATCTTGATAATAAATGTCAAGATTATTTTGCAAGAAAAATTGCTATGGAATGTAGAACTATCCTACACAAAAAGACCTTCTGGTATTTTGTGCGGTCAGCGACCGCATATTCATGATACCAGAAGGTCTTTTCTCTGCTCTATGCAATTCAAATCGGGGGCTTACTGCCATCCCCGGGCGGTGGGGTCCAGGAGGTCCCCCGCCAAGTATACCAAGGCGTTGCAGATCGACGCAGCCACGTTGCTGCCCCCCTTTCGCCCCAAGGCGACGATGGCGGGGACCTGATGGGCCTGACAGGCGGCCAGGAGCGCCTGTTTTGCCTCCACCACGTTCACAAACCCCACCGGCACCCCGATGACCAGCGCCGGGCGCAGCCCCCGCTCCATCTGACGAACGATCTCGAAGAGGGCGGTGGGGGCGTTTCCCACGGCCAGGATCGCCCCGGGATGCTCCTGGGCTGCCTTCTGCATGGCGGCCACAGCCCGGGTGCTGCCCTGGTCCCTGGCGCGCTGGGCAACATCCGGGTCGGCCATAAAGCAGAGGACCTCCCCCCCCAGCTTGTTCAGCCCCACGCGGCTGACGCCTGCCTTCGCCATATTCGTGTCGGTGATGATGGTCGCGCCCCCGCGCCGCAAGGCTTCGGTCGCCAGACGGACCGCGCCGGGGGTGAAGACGACATTGCGCGCGTAGTCAAAATCCGCCGTAGTGTGGATGACGCGCTGGATGACAGGGGCCTCATCGCAAGGCAAGTCAACGCCCATCTCTTCCAGCTCTCGGGCGATGATCGCCATACTGGTGCGCTCAATGTCGGCGGGTCGTTCGTGTTTCATGGCCTCTCCTTCCCTTCCAGCGCGGCATAGACCGCGGGCATATCCAGACTCTTTCTCACCACGTCAGCCAGAAGCTCGAATTGGCGCTCTTGATGCTCCCGTTGACTCTCTGGCTGGACGGCCACCGGATCCAGGCCCTTGCGGGCCAGCAGCCAGCGGGCCAGCGCATCGGTCAGTGCGCCCGTGTCAAAGAGACCGTGGAGGTAGGTCCCGAAGACGTTCCCGGCCACCGCGCCGTCGTCCCTCCCGTCGGACAGGCGGCAAAAGCGGGTTGCCCCTTCCCCCACACTGGTCTCGCCCATATGGATCTCATAGCCGTCCAGCTTCGCGCCCGCAAAGCGCGGCGCTGTCACCTCCGCCGTGACCCGGGTGCGGGTCTTCTGGGGGGAAAAGGTCGTCTCGCAGGGCAGCAGGCCCAGGCCGGACAAAACCCCCAATTTCTCCACGCCATGGGGGTCGGCCAGCGTCCGACCCAACATCTGGTAGCCGCCGCAGACGCCCAGAACGGGAACGCCGTTGGAGGCCAGATGCCGGATGGCCGTTTCCAGTCCATTCTGCCGGAGCCAGAGCAGATCGTCCATGGTGTTCTTCGTGCCGGGCAAGATCAAAAAATCAGGTCGGCCCAGCTCCCCTACTCTGGAAACGTAGCGCACGCCCAGGGCCGGGTGGCGCTCCAGCGGGGTAAAGTCCGTAAAATTCGAAATGCGGGGCAGGCGGATCACCGCCAGGTCAACGGGCCGTCTCGCCTCCGTCTGTCTTAAGCAGGGGGCAAGGGAATCCTCGTCCTCCAGATCGACCGCGGCATAGGGCACCACGCCCAGGACGGGAACACGGGTCTTTTCCTCCAACATGACAAGCCCCGGTCTCAGCAGGTCCACATCCCCCCGGAACTTGTTGATGACGCATCCGGCCACCCGCGCCCGCTCATCGGCCTCCAAGAGCTCCAACGTGCCGTAGAGCTGGGCAAAAACCCCGCCCCGGTCGATATCCCCGACCAGAAGGACGGGGGCGTCCACCAGCTTGGCCAAGCCCATGTTGACGATATCATCCCGCTTGAGATTGATCTCAGCGGGGCTGCCCGCCCCCTCGATAACGATGATGTCATTTTCCCGGGAAAGGCTGTCGTAGGCCGCGAGGACCTCGGGGATGAGGCGTTTCTTCATCCGGAAGTACTCCGCCGCCCGGTACTCCCCCCGGACTCTGCCGTTCACGATGAGCTGACTGCCCACATCGCTGGAGGGCTTCAATAAAATGGGGTTCATCCGCACATCCGGCTCTTTCCCGGCGGCCCGCGCCTGGACCACTTGGGCGCGGCCCATCTCCAGACCGTCCTGGGTGATGTAGCTGTTGAGGGCCATGTTCTGGCTCTTGAAGGGGGCCACCCGGTAGCCGTCCTGCCGGAAGATGCGGCAGAGCGCCGCGGTGAGCAGGCTCTTGCCCACGCCGGACATGGTCCCCTGGATCATCAGATTTTTGCGCATAGCAGCCCCTCCATGGTTTGAATGAGACGTCGGTTTTCTGCTTCCGTGCGGACAGCCACCCGAAACCAATGCTGCCCCAGCCCGTCGTAATCGGCGCAGGAGCGGATGAGGATCCCTTTGGCCTGCAATCGCTGTCCCAGCGCCGGGTCTGGGCTGTGGAAGAGAAGATAGTTGGCTTCGCCGGGGAGGACGAGATAGCCCAGGCGCTCCAAATTTTCTTTCAACCAGGGGCGTTGTTTCCGGATGAGCGCCCGCAGCCGGGTCGCGTAAGCGCGCTCCCGCAACGCCGCCACGCCCGCCGCCTGCGCCAGATTTGAAACCGGCCAGGGCTGACCCGCCAGGGCCATCGCGGCCAGAAGCTCGCCATCCCCGCACAGGCAATAGCCCAGGCGCACCCCGGCCAGGCCGTAAAACTTTGTGAAGGCCCGCAGGACCAGCACAGACGTTGAGACGGACAGCGGGCGCTGTTCCTCCAAAAACGGTGCAAAGCATTCGTCCAGCACCACCAGCACCCCGCAGGCGCGGCAGGCTTCCAGGATCTCTTGGAGCAGCCCAGGCTCCGTCGTCCGCCCCGTGGGGTTGTTCGGCTCGCAGAGAAAGAGGACATCCAGGGCCGGGGTGATATGCTCCAATATCTCCGGGGTGATGCGAAAGCCATCGTCTGGCTTCAAATAGAACCGCTCCACGCGACAGCCCACTCGCTCCAACGCCTCGGCATACTCGGAAAAGGTCGGCGCCGTCACCAGCCCTCGCTGAGGCTGAAGGGCCAAGGCCAGCCGGTCGATGAGGTCCGCCGCGCCGTTGCCGCAGAGGATGTGGTCCGGGTCCGTCCCGTGATAGACCGCCAGCGCCTTTCGCAAGGCGCGGCAGCGCGGGTCCGGGTACCGGGCTACGTCCTCCACGGCCGCCCGAATGGCTTGCTTCACGCCCTCCGGCGGCCCCAGCGGGCTGACGTTGGCAGAAAAGTCCAGAAGGGGCAGGCCGGGATGGTCCGCTTCGTAGGCGGCCCAATCCCCGCCATGCCTTCCCTTTCTCATTTAAATCCCTCCCCAGAACAAGACGGCCCAGCGCGCCAAGCTCAGCAAGATCAGGCCCAACACACTGCCGCCATAGAGCAGACGGTCGGCCCGCAAAATATCCTTTGGCTCCACGGGTCGCTTGGCGTCGCCGATCGTGGGCTTGTCATACCGCTGGCCAAAATACCAGGCCGGGCCAGCCAGTTGAACGCCCAAGGCCCCGGCCATAGCCGCCTCCGTCTGGGCAGCGTTGGGGCTGGCGTGATTCCGCCGGTCCCGCCGCCAGATCCTCCACGCACCCTTGGCGTCCTCCCCCAGCGGGACGGACGCCAGAACGAGCAGCAGGGCGGCAAGGCGGGCGGGGAGCCAGTTTGCCGCGTCGTCCAGCTTTGCCGCGCAGCGCCCAAAATAGAGATAGCGGTCATTTTTGTAGCCGACCATGCTGTCCATGGTGTTGATAGCCTTATAACACAGGGCCAGGGGCGCACCGCCAAGCAGAAGATAAAACAGCGGGGCCAGGACGCCATCGGAAAAATTCTCCGCCACCGTCTCCACCGCCGCCCGGGTCACTCCGGCCTCGTCCAGACTCTCCGTGTCCCGCCCGACGATGCGGCTGACGGCAGTTCGCGCCTCCTCCAGCGTCCCATCGGCGAGGGCATGGTAGACCCGTCGGCTCTCCGCGTTCAATCCCTTGAGGGCCAGGGCTTGCCAGCCCCAAAACACCCCCAGGAGAAGGCGCAGGGCCGGGTGAAGGAAGCCCACGGCCCACAGCGCCAAGGCCGTCACGGCCAGCGTCCCCACCGGCAGAAGCAGGGTCAGGAGAAAGCCCGCCGCCAGCTCCCCCCTGGGTGTTTGGGGAAAAAGCGCCCGCAGACCTCGTTCCAGCCCGGAAATGGCCTTGCCCATGACGATGACGGGATGCGGCAGCCAAGCCGGGTCTCCAAAGAGCAGGTCCAGCAGAAAGCTCAGGGCCACGCCGAGCAGCAGGGTCATAGCACCGCCCCCTTCGTGTAGTCCCGCCGCCCCAAAAGGGTCAAGCGGCGTTCCGTCTGCCAGCGACTGGCGTCCAGCACATAGCTGTGGCCGCAGGGGATGGCCCAGTCGAAATAGGGCTTGCCCGGGTCAGCGTAGGCAGATAAGACCGCCATCTGCGTCCCCCCGTGGGCCACGATCGTCAGGTCCCTTCCCGTTGCAGCCCGTTCCCCCAGCAGACGGGCAAAGGCCGCCGTCACCCGCTGACAAAACTGGACCTGGCTCTCGCCGTGGGGGCAGGGGGCCTGACAGCCCGTATCCACCCAAGCGCGATAGGCCGCATCCTCCGCCATCTCCCGGGCGCTGCGCCCCTCGAAGTCGCCAAAGTCCATCTCCTCCAGGCCGTCCGTCTCGACGAGCTTCGCGCCCGGGAAGAGGCGTTCCGCCGTCTGCCGCGTACGGCAGAGGCCGGTGATGTAGACGGTCTCCGGGCAGGTCTGCGCCGGACGCAGCTCCTCCAGGCCAAGGGCGGAGAGGGGCACGTCGCTCCTTCCCTGATACCGTCCGCTCCCCTGCCAGACGGTGTTTCCGTGGCGGATCAGCTCAACGATCATAGCGGCGCTCCCTTCAGCACCTGGGGCAGACCGCAGCAGACGCGAACGACCGTCTCCGCCCGCTGGGCCAGCAGACAGGCCAGCCGCCCGGCGGCTTCCCGGGCGGACCGCTGGGCGGGGTCCAGGGGGACGACACCGCCGCCCAGTTCCGTCGCGATGACAACGGGATACTTCTCGCTGAGCGCATCGGCCAGCGCTTCCAGGTCCGAAGCCTGGGCCGCCAGCTCCTGCACATCCCAGGCGGCGCGCGCGGACAGGTCCGCCCGGGTCCAGCCCAGCGCCTGGCAAATATATTCTTTTTTCCCCGCAAAGAGCGGGCCAGTTACAAAGATCATAACACTCCCTCCAGCCATTCCACCAGCCACAGGGCGGCCAGCATCCCCAGCTCCGCCCGCTGCAAAAACCACCCGGCCAAGTCCCCGGAAAGGCCGCCGAAGTCCCGCTCGGATCGCCGCCGGTAATTGGCATAGACAAGCAGCGCGGCCAAGACCATGGCCAGCCCTCGCAGACGGAACCAACACAAGCCCAACCCCAGCGCAGCGGAGAGCACCCGCAAAGCACAGGCCACGCGCCGCTTGTCCGCCGCCGCCGCAAAGGTATAGGCCAGCCCAGACCCCCGGGCCAGGGGAAAGGTCGCCACAGCCAGGCCGGACAGGCTTCGGCTGAGGACAAAGCTCAACCAGAGCGGCCCCGCAGCATACTCCGGCAGGGTCGTCCAGAGCGCCAGGCTCGCCAGCAGGTAGGCAGCCAGCCGCAGGACGCCAAAGGCCCCGATGTGGGGGTCCTGCAAGATCTCCTGCCGCTTCTCCAGCCCCGCATGGCTGGCCAAGGCGTCGTGGGTGTCGCAGTAGCCGTCCATGTGGAGCCCCCCCG
The DNA here is from genome assembly GCA_934572535.1 of uncultured Eubacteriales bacterium. GTDB lineage: Bacteria > Bacillota > Clostridia > Oscillospirales > Oscillospiraceae > Evtepia. The sequence goes on along the minus strand of CAKTLJ010000021.1, from coordinate 24,538 downwards.
TCACCCAGAGGGGCAGCAGGCACAGCCCCGCCCCCCGGACCAGCGCCGGAAAGCACAGCCAGCCGCAGACCAGCCACCACAGCCAGCCCAGTCCCCCGATGAGCACCCCCACAAGGGGGAAGCAGCACAGCGCATAGCGCATGTTCTTCTCATCCCAGGGAAACTGCGGCATGGGCACGGCGGAAAACATGGAGAAGGCCACCGCGATCGTCTGAAGCATCGCTTTCATGGGGCCTCCTTGAGCACGTTGGGCAGGCCGCAGACCAGCTCCACCACCCGGTCCGCGCGCCGCGCCAGGACGCGGTTGACCCAGGCCAGGTTTTCCAGATAGCGCAGCGTGTCCCCCTCGTACTCTGCCCCGCCGGAAAAGACCTCGTTTGTCACGACCGTGAGATGGGCGCAGGTTCGCCGCAGATGTTCAACGCCCTCCAGCACCCGTTCCGCGCCGCCTGCCTCGGGGCCATACAGCTCATTGGCGACAAGATTTCCCAGGCATTCCAACAGGAGATTTCCCCCTGCGGGCAGCTCCAGCGCGGGCAGGTCGCGGTAGCACTCCACGGTAGTAAAGTCCCGTCGGGCGCGGGCTGCCCGATGCTTGGCGATGCGCACCAGGCACTCGTCGTCCCAAGGCTCCATGGTGGCAAGATACCACCGCCGCCCGGGATGCTTCATGACCTGCTGCTCGGCGTATTCACTTTTCCCGCTGGCAGCGCCGCCGATGACCAAGGTAAACATCGCTCAGCTCCTTTCCGCTCGTTCCTGCTGGGGGGTATAGGCCTCGATGCCCAAGGCCTCGAAGGTATGCCCGCTGTGGTAGACGGCCAGGGCCATGTCGAGCAGCGGCAGGGCCATGACCGCTCCGCTGCCCTCCCCCAGGCGCAGCCCGGCAGTAAGGAAGGGGGACAGGCCCAGGGCCTGCAAGACTGTCCGCGCGCCCGGTTCCGCCGACACATGGCTGGCTATGAGCGCGTCCTTCACCGCCGGGCAGAGCTGCGCTGCGCACAGCGCCGCCACGTCCGCGATGAATCCGTCCAGCAGCACCGGGACGCGGGCGTAAGCCCCGCCAAGGCAGAGGCCGCAGAGGGCGGCAATGTCCAGCCCGCCCAGGGCCGCCATGGTCCGCACGGGGTCGTCCCGGTCCGGCCGATTCTTCTCCAAGGCGCGGCGCATGACCTGGATCTTTTCCTGAAACGCCCGGTCCGACAAGCCGGAGCCGCGCCCCGCCAGATCCCCCGGGTCCAGGCCCAGCATCCGACTGGCCACCAGGCAGGAGGTGGTCGTGTTGCCAATGCCCATCTCGCCGGTGAGCAAAATATCCGCGCCCATCGCCTTCGCGTCCAGGGCCAGCCGGACGCCCGTCTCAATGGCCTGCACGCAGTCCTCCCGCCGCATGGCGGGGCCGACGGAGCAGTCATCGGTCCCGTTCCTGCGCTTTCGGTGCAATACGCCGGGAGCGGACTCCAGGTCCTTTACGCCGACATTGACGGGGACGACCCGGCAGTTGGCCCGGGCCGCCAGGTAGTTGACCGTGCTGGTCCCCTCTCCCAAGGCGCGGGTCACGGCGCGGGTCACGCTTTCGTCGGACTGGCTCACGCCCCGGCAGATCACGCCGTTGTCGGCGCAGGCAACGAACAGGACCCGCTGCTCCAAGCGCACATCCGGGTCCCCCTTGAGGGCGGCCATTTTCACGATGGCCTCCTCCAAACGTCCCAGGCTGCCCAGGGGCTTGGCGAGGCCGTCCCACCAGCGCAGGGCGGCGTCCCGCGCCGCCGGATCGCCGGGGCGGATGCCCGCAATGATCGCTTCCAGGGTCATGGTCTTCTCCTTTCCCGGTGCTCCTTCGCCGCCGCGACAAATCGCTCTGCCAGCGGAAAGTCGCCGCCAAAATGCAGGTGCGGAAACGCGGCGTAGAGCGTCTCGCTTACAAAGCCAAACTGCCAGCTTCGTCCGGAGGGCTTGACGGCGCGCAGGTCCTCCCCGTTGGCAGTGCTGTCCCAATAGTGGAATTCATGGGCAGGGATCGTCTCCCCCGCCCGGACGAGCAGGCTGTCTCCTTCTCCCGACAGGGTCAGGTAGCCAAAGCGCCGGAGCTGGCCGGTGGGGTAGCCCTCGCCGGGAAGCAGCGCGACCATCGGATATCGCGCCCCGGCCTCGTTCTGCAACGCGGCTTGCAGATAGAGAAAGCCGCCGCACTCCGCCACGGTGGGCAGACCGTTTGACACCGCGTCGCGAACGCTCTGCCGCATCCCCTCCCCCTCCGCCAATCGTTCGGCGTAAAGCTCGGGATAGCCGCCGCCCAGATACAGGCCGTCTGCCTGCGGCAAGCGCTCGTCATGCAAGGGGCTGAAAAAGACCAGCTCGGCCCCAGCCGCTTCCAGGGCATCCAAATTGTCCGCGTAGTAGAAGCAAAAGGCCTCGTCCCGCGCCACGGCGATGGTGCAGGTCTTGGGGCTGCGCGGGCGCTGGTCCGGCGCAAGCGCCGGGACCGCCTCGGCCAGCGCCAAGAGGGCATCCAGGTCCACGGTCTTCTCAAGCTGCGCCGCCACCTGCGCGAAGCGCTGGTGCAGGTCCTGGATCTCCCCCGCCGTCTTCAGCCCCAAATGCCGGCTGCCGATGCGAGCCGCCTCCATCGGCGGCAGGTAGCCCACCACGGGCAGGCCCGTCTCCCGCTCCAAAATGGGCTTTAAATGGGCGTACAGCGACGGCTTGCACAGGGTCAGGAGCAGGCCTCGCAGACGGCTGTCCGGCCGGAAGTTTTTTAACCCCTGTAGCTGCGCCGCCAGGGTCAGACTGCTGCCCCCGGGCCGGACGGCCAGCACCACAGGAAGCCGCGCCGCGCTGGCCAGATGCCAGGCGCTGGCCCGATCGGTCCCATTCACGCCATCATAGTAGCCCATGGCGCCCTCCACCAGGGCCACCGGCCGACTCTGCTTGGCAAGGGTCTTTCGCACGCCCGCCTCCCCCTGGAGGAACCAGTCCAGGTTTCGGCTGGGCACCCCCAAGACGGTCTCATGGAACATCGGGTCGATATAGTCCGGCCCGCACTTAAAGGCCTCCGCCCCCACGCCCCGGGCGGTCAAGGCCGCCAGCAGGCCGCAGGTAAGGACGGTCTTTCCGCTCCCGCTGGATGGCGCAGCCAGCATCAGTCGCTTCATATCGCACCTCCGGCGGAGATCAAAAAGACGGGGTTCTGAGCCAGCAAAAGGTGTAAGTCCCCCGCCGCCTTCGCGCGGCTGACCGCGATCTGCGTGATCTCCGGGGCATAGCCCAGGGCCGTGAGCTCAGCCACAGCCTGGTGCAGGGTCTCCAACGCAATGGCAGAGACGCAGACGCGGGCCTTGGGATTTTTCTCGTGGAGAAGCCGCAAGATCTCCGGCATCTGCCGTCCGGTGCCGCCGAGGAAGGCCACATCGGGGGCGGGCAGCGCTTCCAAGGCCTCCGGGGCGTGTCCCTCCACCAGGTGCAAGTTCCAGGCGCAGAATTTCGTCCGGTTGCGGCGGATCAGCTCGCAGGCTTCCGCCTTGCGCTCCACGGCCCAGACCGCCTTGCTGTGCAGGGCCAATTCCACGCTCACGCTGCCGGTCCCAGCCCCGATGTCCCAGCAAATATCCTCCGGCCCCACGGCCAGCTTCGCCAAGATGGCCGCCCGGACCTCCTGCTTCGTCATGGGGATGCTGCCCCGCAAAAATTCCTCGTCCGGAATGCCGGGGGCGCGGCGCGGCAGGCGGGGGGCCGGTTCAGCCAAGAGGACGCTGAGGGAGTCAAAGCGCTCTTCCGACAGGGCCTGCGCGGTGCCGGAACAAAGCTTTTCCTCCGGGTAAGAGAGCGCTTCCCCCACGGTGACGGTCAGCGCCCCCAACCCTGCCTCCGTGAATTTCTGACAAATGCTCTGCGGGGTCAAAACGCCGCCGGTGAGGAAGAAAACGGGCTGACCGTGCAAAACCTCCGCCACCGGGTCCAGGGCCACCCCATGCGCCGAGCACAGCCGCCAATCCTGCCAAGGACGGCCCAAACGGGCGGCGAAGAGCTGGACGCTGGACAGGCCGGGCAGCAGCCGCGCCGCAATGCCCGCGTCTTCCAGGCCGGGCAGCAAGCCCTTGGCCCCGGAGTAAAAGCCGATGTCTCCGCTGAACACCACGCAGGCGTTCTCCTCTTGCGCCGCCCGGAGGATGCGCAGGATCTCCTGCGAACGCACAGCGGGGATCGTTTTCGCCCCGTTCTCCGGCAGGTCCTCCAACAGGCGCTTGGCCCCCAGGATGAGCGAGGCGGTCTGTATGGCCTCCCGGGCCTGCTGGGTCAGGGTGTCGGCGCTTCCTCCACCCAAGCCAATGAGGGTCACTTGCATCTTGCTTCCTCCTCTCCCAGTTCGCGCAGAATTTCTTCCATCGTCTCGCCGTCCTCTTGCGGGCGGCGGATGAGGACCAGGGGCACGCCCCGCGCCCGTGCCGCAGCGGCTTTGGCGGCAAATCCACCGGCCTCGCCCCCGTCTTTTGTGACAAGCCAATCGATCCGGTACTGCGCCAGCATCGCCTCGTTCATGCCCTGCGAAAACGGTCCCTGGAGCGCCAGGATGTTCCTATGCGGCACGCCCAGCGCTTCGCAGGTGTCCAGGGCCAGGTGGGTCGGCAGGACCCGGGGATAGAGCCGCGCCGGGTCCAGACCGGCAAAGGCAGGCAGTTCCTTCGTCCCCGTGGTCAGAAGGACATTTCCCGTCGTCCCCGCCAAAAACGCCGCCGCCTCTTCCGTGCTCTCCATCGTGACCCAGTCTGCTTCCGCCGGACTCTCCCGCCGCAGGAGGCGGCGCAGGGGAACGCCGGAAGCGGCACAGGCCGCCTGGAGGTTTCTCGTCACGTCCACCGCGTAGGGATGGGTGGCGTCGATGCAGAGGGCGTAGTCTCCCAGCAGGCGCTCCATGGCAGGCTGCTCCAACCGCCCCACCAAAATCTGTGCCCGGGGAAGCTCCCCCAGCATCTCCGCGCCAAGCTCTGTCGCCACGCTCACGGTGAGGGTATGCCCCAGCCGTATCAGTTTTTGGGCCAGCACACGTCCCTCCGTCGTGCCGCCAAAGAGTAGGATCTTCATGCCTTGTTCTCGTAGCCCCGGAGCGTGACCATGCGGCCGTCGATGTCCCGGGTCGTTCGGTTGCCGACGAAGACGGTGGTGAACATATCCGCCTGGAAGTCCTGGAGCGCTTCCAGGGGCAAGAGGGCGTGTTCCGTCCCCTCCCGGCCGATATTCCGCACCCAGCCGCAGAGGGTATCCGGGGCCTTCTCCTCCAATAAAATTTCGCAGGCCCGGCGGAGATGCCCCGCCCGCTTGCGGGAGCCGGGGTTGTAGAGGGCGATGGCAAAGTCGCCCTGGGCCGCACAGCGCAGACGCTTCTCGATCGTCTCCCAGGGCGTGAGCAGGTCCGAGAGGGAGATGACGCAAAAATCATGCATCAACGGCGCGCCCAGCACCGCCGCCCCGGAGAGCGCCGCCGTCACGCCGGGGACCACCTGTATCTCCACCTCGTCGCAGCCCTCCGCCAGCTGGAGCAGCGGCCCGGCCATGCCATACACCCCCGCATCCCCGCTGCAAAGAAAGGCCACCGTCTTCCCGGCCCGGGCCGTCTCCAAGGCCCAGCGGCAGCGCTCCAGCTCCTGCCGCATGGGAGTGGTATAGGTCGCCTTGTCGGGGAACCGGTCTTTCACCAGGTCCACATACACGGGATAGCCGCACAGTACGTCGGCGTCCTCCAAGGCCGCCATGGCCTGCCCGGTCATCTGAGGGGCCTCCCCAGGACCGAGGCCCACCAGATAGATGCGTTTTTCGTTCATCTTACCACCGCCAATCGAGTCGCGGAGAGGCCAGGGCGACGGCAAAGGTCACGCCCTCTCCTTTCCATTTTTTCTGTATCAACGTCCCCCCGCTGGCGCGGATCGCCGCCCGCTCGCAGACGTTGTCCACCCCCGTGACCTCAGCCACGAAGGGCGAGGGGGTAAAGTCGCCGGGGACTTGCGCCAAGTCCTGGGCAGAGTAGGTCACAAGGGGCCAGCCGTGGGCCGCGCAAAAGGCCAGCAGACCGGGCTCGCGCGCCTTCAGGTCGATCGAGGCCGTCCGCACAAAGGCTTCCACGGCGAAGCTCCGCGCACGCAGCAGCGCTTGAAAGGCGGTCTCCAACGCCGCCTGGGTCGTCCCCTTCCGGCAGCCGACGCCCAGCGTCAGCGCCCGGGGGATGAGGTGCAGGGCCGCCCCCGCTTCCTGGTAGAGCGTCACGGCCGCGTCGCACCCGACTTCGTCCGTCAGGCCGATCTCTGGCGGCTGTTCCCCCGCGATGGGCCAAGGGCAGCGCAGCGCGACCTGCTTTCCATCCAGGACCTTGGCCGAAACCAGCTTGATCCGCGCTGGCTCGTTTACCAAAAAGCCCTGCGCCTTCGCCCAGCTGTCCACTGCGAACAGCCCCCTTCCGTCCGTGGCCGTGGTGATGACGGGCACAGCGCCGATGCAAGCGGCAAGCTGCCTTGCCAGCGCATTGGCCCCGCCCAAATGTCCGCTGACCAAGGGGACGGCAAACTGTCCTCCCTCGTCCACGACCACCACGGCGGGGTCAGTGGCCTTATGGCGAAGGTGGGGCGCGACGGCGCGGACCGCGATGCCAACGGCCCCCACAAAGACCAGGCCGTCCTTTTCCAAAAAGGCGCTGGCCGTCCACGCTGCGAGGGGCGCTTCCCGGTCGATCCTGGTCACGTCCCCGCCGAACCGCTCTGCCAGCTGCCGGGCCAGGGCCTCTCCCCGCCGGGTAAAGGCAGCAAAGGCCAGCGTCATCGGCTCGCCCTCCGGAACTCCGTGCTGAAATCCGGGGCGTAGAGGCGGCTGCGCGCATAGTCCTTGCCCAGAAAATCACCCACGAGGACCAGGGCGGTCTTGGAAATGCCATATGCCTTCCCGGTCTTCGCCAGTTCCCCCAGCGGGCAGCGAACGACCTTCTCCTCCGGCCAAGTGGCCTTATAGACCAGGGCCGCCGGGGTCTGCTCGGTATAGGCCCCCTCCAAGAGCGCGGCCTGTAGCCCCTCCAAGAGAGAGGCCGACAAGAAGATCACCATTGTCGCCCCGTGCGCGGCCAGGGCCGCGATGCCCTCCCGCTCGGGGACCGGCGTGCGCCCGGCCATGCGGGTGATGATGACCGTCTGGCTCACCCCGGGCAGGGTGTATTCCGCGCCAGCCGCCGCCGCCGCGCCGCAGAAGCTGGACACGCCGGGGGTCAGGGTGTAGGAGATGCCTTTGGCGTCCAGCGCGTCCATCTGCTCCCGGATGGCCCCGTAGAGACAGGGGTCGCCGGTGTGCAGGCGAACGGTCCGCTTGCCCTGGGCTTCGGCCTCTTCCATAAGGGATAAGACCTCCTCCAGCGTCAGTTCCGCGCTGTTATAAATGGAGCAGTCCTCCCGGCAGAAGCCCAGCAAAACAGGATTTACCAGACTGCCTGCGTAAATGCAGACGTCCGCCTGCCTGAGCAGCTCCGCGCCCCGCACGGTGATGAGGTCCGGGGCGCCCGGCCCCGCGCCGACAAAGTGGATCATGGTGCATCCTCCTTCACGATGATGGTGGCGTAATACCCTGCCGGGCCGTCCAATTCCCGCAGGTCCCGGCAGACCAGCTCCCCCGGCAGGCCGCAGTTGGCCACGAGCCACGCCCGGTCCAGCAGGTTCTTTTCTTCCAGGACAGCGCGCACGCCCGGCAGCGCCCGACCGGATTTCATCAGCACCTTTGTTCCCGGCAGGTCCAACCCCGCCAGCTGGTCCGGGTGGGAGGCGGGCAGGACGTGCAGGGCCTCGCCGCCCTCCACCAAACTCTCGCCCAGCCGGGATGCCACGGCCGCGAAGCTGGTCACGCCGGGGATCATTTCGGTCGGATAGCCCCGCTGGCGCAAGCGCTCCATGAGGTAAGCGTAGGTGGAATAGGTGGAGACATCTCCCAGCACGACCATCGCCACGTCCTCTCCCCGCGCCAGATAGCGGGCCACCAGCGCCGCGTCCCGCTGCCAGGCCGCTTCCAGCTCCGCTCTGTCATGGGACATGGGAAAGGGCAGGGAGAGCAGTTCCTTTCCGTTTAGGTCCACCGCCTGTTCCGCGATCGACAGGGCCAGCCGCGTCCCGTCCCTTGTCTGGGGCGCGGCGATGACCGGGCAGGCCTGCAAGACCCGGCTGGCTTTCAGCGTCAGCAGCTCCGGGTCCCCAGGGCCAACGCTGACCCCGTAAAACACGCCTAGTCTTCCTTCCATTTCCGCAATACCTCCTCATAGCCCGCCGTCCAGCCCAACGCGCCATAGACGTTGGAAAAGAGCAGGACCCCCACGGGATAGGCCCCGGCCACCCGGCGGCGGACATGGTGATCAATGGCCGCGATCAGCCGCTCCATGACCGGCTCTCGCAGGCCCGCCTGGTCCAGCAATGCGATACAAGCGTCCGTGGTCGCACTCTCCAGCAGGGCTTCACACAGCCGTTGGCTTCCCCCGCAGACGGCGGCATAGGCGCAGATCAACTCCGTCCGGCAATCGGCGTATCTGCTGTGGGTGTTCATGATGCCTCCGGCCAGCTTCACCAGCTTGCCCACGTGCCCTACCAGCAGCACGCTTTCAAAGCGTTCCGCCGCCTGATCCAGGGCGTTTCCAATGAAATTCGCGCATTTCACAACGGGAACGCCCAGGCCGTCCAGCCCGTGGCGGACCAAAAAATCCTGGCCGTAGTTTCCGGGCGTCAAGATCAGTCTCCTGTGTCCCTGGGCGGCGGCCTGTTTCAGCTCGAGGGCCATCGTGTCGATCATGGCCTGCATACTCATGGGCTCCACGATGCCGGAGGTGCCTAAGATCGAGATGCCGCCTTCGATCCCCATCTGCGGGTTGAAGGTCTTTGGGGCGATGGCTTCGCCCGCCGGAACGGAGATGGTGACCTCCACGCCGCCGGGGTAGTCTGCACTGCGGCAGGCCGCTTCCGCGGCCTCGCGTATCATCTGCCGAGGCACGCGATTGATCGCGGCCTCGCCCACGGGCTGGTCCAGGCCGGGCTTCGTCACCCGCCCCACGCCGAGCCCGCCCAGGATCACCACACCGGGGGCGTCTGTCAGGCGAACCTCCGCTTGGATCAGCGCCCGGGTGGTCTCGTCCACGTCGTCGCCGCCGTCCTTGCGGACGGCGCATTGGGCCGCGTCCCCCCGGGTCTTACAGTTTTCCAAGGGGACCTCGACCACCAGGCCCTTGGGTGTTCGCAAGGAGACCGTCTCCGGCCAGACGCCGGTGAGCAGCTTTTGTAAGGCCCCGGACGCGGCCAGGGCCGCGCAAGTCCCCGTCGTATAGCCGCAGCGCAGCCGTTTGCCCTCGGCGTAAATGTAGTGTTCAAAGGCCATGGGGCACCCCCTCCGGAAACTGGACGCGCTTGCCCCTCTCCCGGGCGGCCTTCAGCAGACGACGGTTGGCTTCGTTGTCCGGTCCGAACCCGGGACAGCAGCAGAGGACGCTTTCACAGCGGTCCAGAACGGCCAGCGCGCGCGCATACTCTCCCGCGCCGATGGGCTGAAACGCCGGGGCCGCGATGACCTCCGACGCCAACGCCCGCGCCGCCGGCAGGTCCAGGTCCTGCCCCTGCAAGATCCCCGCGGCAAAGGGCGTGCCCTGCCGCCGCAAACGGCGGTAGGCCGGAAGGCCGCTCCCGCCGCCGCCGATCACAAAGACCTCGGGCTGGCCTAAGAGGGGCGGCAGCTCCAAACTGCCGTAGGCCGCGGAATACACGCCCGGAGTCAATTCATACAGCTGCGCGATATACGCCTCCGTAAACACCTTTTCCGGCGGCCCGACCTTTTCGATCCGGTCGTTGTGGACGCAGACCACCTGGTCCGAGATCCGCTGGGCCAGGTCCAATTCATGCAGCGACAGGAGCACGGCCAAGCGCCGCTGGGCCACCAAGTCCTTCAAGGTCGCGAGCAGCTCCAGCTTATGCCGGATGTCCAGAAAGGACGTCGGCTCGTCCAGAACCAGAATCTCCGGCTCCTGACACAGCGCCCGTGCCAACAGCACGCGCTGCCGCTGTCCGTCGCTGATGGCGGAAAAGGGCCGCGCGGCCAGCTCCGCCGCCCGGACCTGCTCCAGGGCCTGGTCTACTTTTTCCCAGTCGTCCTTGGTGAGAATGCCCATGCGCCCCGTATAGGGATACCGCCCCGCCGCCGCAACGTCCCGGCAGGTCATGAGCTCCGGCTGGTGCCGCTCTGTCATGAGGACGGACAGCTTTTGCGCGACGGCCCTGTTGTCCAGGCCCGCCATGTCCTGGCCGTCCAGCTCCACCACGCCCCCCAAAAGGCGGAGCTGGCGGACGATCGTCTTTAAAATCGTCGATTTTCCCGCTCCATTGGGGCCGATGAGGGTCATGATCTCCCCCCGGCGCAGGCGCAGGTCGATCCCCCGGATGAGGGGCTTTTCATACCCGACGGTCATGTTTTCGGTGCGCAAATAGAAGTCCTGCAACGCCATCCCCTCCTCTCTCAGGTCCGCCGCGTCTGACGGCGGATCATCATGTAAATGACGACGGGCGCGCCAAACAGGGCCGTGACCGAGCTGATGCTCAGCTCCACCGGGGCGAAGACAGTTCTGGCAATGAGGTCGCAGAACAGGCAGAACACCCCGCCGCCCAAAAAGCATCCGGGGATCACCAGGATCGGCTTGGCCGACCCGAAGAGGCTCCGGATGAGATGGGGCACGGCAATGCCCACAAAGGAGATCGGCCCGGCAAAGGCCGTGACGCAGGCGGAGAGTATGCTGGAGAGCAGGATAAGCTCCACGCAAAACCGCCGGACGTTGACCCCCACGCTGAGGGCATAGCCCTCCCCCATCTGGAAGGCGGCCATGGGCTTGGAGAGCAAAAAAGCCCACACCAACGCCACCCCCACGGTCGCCGCCATGACGCCCACGTTGGACCAGGTGACGCCGGAAAAGCTACCCATAGACCAGTTGTGGAGGTTCACGATGTTGGCGTCGTCAGCGAAGGCCACAGCGAAGTCGGTGAGGGCCGAGCAGATATAGCCGATCATGATGCCGCAGATGATGAGGATCGACATGCTGCGGACTTTTCGGGATACCAGCAGGACGAAGGCCATGGAAAGCATGGCGCCGACGAAGGCCGCGCTGATCAGCACCAGGGAGTTGGAGAGCAGGCCCCGCTGGAGGAAGACGATCATCGTCATGGCAACGACGAGCTTGGCGCCGGACGAGATGCCCAGGACGAACGGCCCGGCGATGGGGTTGGCAAAAAAGGTCTGCAAGAGAAACCCCGCCACAGACAGGGCCCCTCCCAGCAGGATGGCCGCCAGGATGCGAGGCAGGCGGATATCCCACACGACCCGGCTGGCGGTGGGGTCGCTGCCGCGGCCCAGGAAGATCTGGATCACCTGGGAAACCGAGATGGCATAGCTGCCCGCGTTCAGGTTCCAAGCAACAAAGCAGGCCAGCAGCACGGCCAGGAGGAGAAAGGCCACGGTATATCGCTTTGTCTCCCGTCTCATGGTCTGCCCTCCTGTCTCAGGTCAGTCGGTGTAAATAGGTCAAGGCGTCGTCGGACACTGCGGGGTCTGTAAAGATGGTGTGGAAGTCTACCATCATGTCTCCCAGGCCCAGGCTCTCCTGGAAGAGGTTCTTGCCGGTACACCAGACGTTTCCCGCCCGCACCGCCTTGAAATCCGCCAGCAGAGCGCTCTTGTCCAGCAGCTGGTCGATGGTGGTCAGCTCGCCCTCGATGGCGCTGTTGTAGATCAAAATATCCGCGTCCTTCGCGCCGGTGTAGAAGGCCTCCATCTGCAAGGTCGTGGTGGCCTGGGCGTTTTCGTCGGCGTTCAGATCCTGAAAGGCATAGGTCCCCCCGGCCAGCTCGATGGCTTTCGCCACGTAATCCCCCGGCTTGCGGACGGTGACGCCGCCGCTGGTGGTGATGGCAAAAAAGGCCACCGTCTTCTCCGTCCCGGGAAGGTCGGCAAACTGGTTCAGCTTGTCCATCTGGGCTTGGAAGCAGGCGTTCGCCTCCGCCTCCTTCCCCAGCAGGATGCCGCAGAATTTTATCCACTCCATCCGCCCCAGCGGATGGCTCTCGTAACTGGAGCGCTCCACGAGGACGGGGACGCCCAGGCTCTCCAGCTCCTCCTTGACTTCCGGCGTGTGGTAGAGCATGGTGTTCTCCAGGGCCAGGTCACAGCCCTGGGATAAAATGCGTTCATAGTCCGGGGCGCGGTACTTCCCGGCGTAGGTCATGGCGCCGGTCTCCATCGCCTCCTTGGCCTCCGGAATGTACCACCCGTCGGCCTCGAGGGAAGAGAGCGTCACGTTCCCAATGCCGTCCAAGGCCCGGAAATAGTCCATCATGCCTGTGGCGGCCAGATAGATGTGGTCCAAGGGCTGCTGGACGATGGTCATGTCCTTCGGCACATCCGCCGGGACAGCGGCCCCTTCGGGAACGACGAGGCAGCGGTTCCCGTCCTGCACGTCGATGCGGCAGTAGCCCTCCTTGGAATACGCCGCCGTGAACTGGGTGGCGTATTCCAGCTCCATCGGCTGGTCAAAGGTCAAGTCCGACAAGGTGACAGCGTCCGCCGCCCCGCCAGTCCCCCCTTCCCCCTGCCCTCCGCAGGCGCAGAGGCCAAGGCAGAGAGACAGGGTCAGGAGGATGGCCGTCCATTTTTTGCAGCCAGGCATCAGGACGCAGGCTCCAGGCTGGCCGAGTCGAAGGTCAGGGTGTATTCGATCTCGTGGGGGGTGCTCATGGCGGTGGTGTCCGCGATGACGAGCATCTGCCCGTCAAAGCCGCTGACGGGGATCTCAAAGGTGGAGTTCCCCTCGGTATTGACGGGGTCATACCGCATCTCGCCCACCTTCATGTAGTCGTAGTTGGAGCTGCTCCATTCGATGGTAGCGATGGCCATTCCGTTGGCAACGACGAGCTTTGCGGGAGAGGTCACGCTGGCCCGGCCGGAACCGCCGTCCAAGGTCACGGCGACCTGATAGGTGCCGTCCGCCAGAGAGAGGTCCGCCACGGTCTTCATGGGGCTTTCCTTCCAGGCCTCCTGGGGCAGAGAGGCAGACTGGAAGACCAGGGTGCGGTCATACCACATCTCCTTCTTCTTGCTGAAGGCCGCGCAATCCACGCCCTTGTCCAGGTATTCGACCGGGATGGTGAAGGTGTGCTGGCCCGCGTCGTTCTCCTCAAACGAAATGTACTGCGCCTCAGACGCCGCGGCGGCTTCCTCGCCGGTGCCGGAGAAGACGTAGAGATAGCCCGTGCCGCCCATGGTCATGGTCGCGGTCATCTTGCCGTCGGCAACGGTGAGCTGGCAGGCCTCGACGTTGAACATAGAGGAGCTGGACTCCACTTTGACGGTATAGGAGCCATCGTTCAGCGCGGCGGCATAAACGGGCGTACCCTCTTCGATCTCCTGGGGCTCGGCCATGTCGCTCTGGTCGGCCACCATCTTTGGGTCATCGTTCGAGGGCTCTGTCGCATTGGCATTGCCGCAGGCGGCCAGAGAGGCCACCATCAGCCCAGCCAGAAGCAGGGATAGGACTTTCTTCATCGTAATTTCCTCCTGTTACAATATAATTGCCTCGGAAAAGTGGCAGCCCGAAAGGGCTTCCGGGCTGCCGCACTGATCCATGGTTCGTATCTGTCTTGTCGGGCGCGCTTACTTGCTCAGGCTATCCACAGCAGCCTGGGCGTGGGCCACGAAGAGCTGCTGGATGGCTTCCAGCTGGCCCAGGCCCTCGACCTGGCACTCCACGGTGTAGCCCGCCTTTTCAAACGCGCTCTTCCAGGAGTCATCCTCGTCGCCAGCCATGTCGTTGTTGGCGTGGTCACCGGCCACGATCATCAGGGGGCGCAGAACGACCTTCTCATAGTCGCCCTTCTGCACAGCGGCCAGCACATCATCCAGGGTGGGCGCGGCCTCCACGGTCCCAACGTAGTAGTCGTTGAAGCCAGCGTCTGCCAGAACGGTCTGCATCTTGCTGTAAACGGCGTTGGAGGCGGCGGTGGTGCCGTGGCCCATGAAGCAGATGGCGGTCTTCTCCCCGGCAGCGTCCTTGGTGGCGTCGGTGATGGCGGTCATGACGCCCTCGAAGTCAGCGTCAGAGGTCAGCAGGGGCTCGCCGATGGCGATCTGCTCAAAGCTGTCAGAATACTTGGCCAGCTCGTCGGTCAGCTCCTCATACTCCAGGCCGTTCATCAGGTGGGTGGGCTGGACGACCAGGGTCTTTACGCCGTTTTCCACGGCGCGATCCAGGGCCTCGGTGACGTTGTCGATGGTCACGCCATCGCGGTCCTTCACGTGGTCAATGATGATCTGGCTGGTAAAGGCCCGGCGCACGGAGTAGTCCGGGAAGGCTGCCTGAATGGCCTTCTCGATGGCGCCGATCGTCTCCCGGCGGTTGTCGTTGTAGCTGGTGCCGAAGCTCACGACCAGCAGTTCCTTTTCACCGATGTCATCCTGGTTCAGGGGATCGTCCTTGGAGGCGTCGCCGGTATCCGGCTCCTGCTCCTCCATCTGGGTGGCGGAGTCGTCGGTCCCGGGCTTCTGGTCATCGGTGGTGGGGCTTCCTCCGCCGCAGGCGGTCAGCAGGGTGACCAGCAGGGCAGCAGAGAGCAAGAACGCGAAGATCTTTTTCATGTTGATTCTACCTCTTTCTAAAAAATATTCCGGGCAAAACATTGCAAAAAACGGCCGCGCTTCCGCGGCCGTCTCTCAACCAATGCTTCTTCCGATACGAGCTGTATGTTTGAAAAAGCATTTGCGAGAACATAGATCCGTGGACCGCAGATCTGAGGTTCTACATCCAGGCAGGTCTCCTGACTTGGGTCATCGCCGCCCCCCTCTTCCCGGTTTCCCAGTGAGGTCATGGGGGCCGCTCCCGTTCACAGTGACGGCATCGTTACGGATTCTCACCGTATTCCCTTTTCACCCATCGCTCGGACGGGCACCTGAACGCTACAAACACTCTACAATATTCTGTTCCAGATACGAAATATTTTAACAAGGAAGCCTGGGGATGTCAACAGATGCTTTTCCCCGCTGCGCATCATAAAGCTGGACGCGGAGCCCTTAGGCGGCACCTCCTGCGCATACTCCTGGCACACCTCTGCCTCTGTGATCGCACCTTCTTATCCGAGATGAGCGCCTGGAGATCAGGAATGATCATCGGGACGGAATCCGCTCCCATCACCGAGCCGAGGCAGCAGCGGATGGCGCCCTCTTCTCCCATGAGGAGGATAGAGGATTTGTAGGTAGTCGTTTTCTGAAACAATACTGAAAACGAAATATCCATTTACTGCCTGAGGAGAGGTCGCATGTGATACAGGAATAATGTCCTCATCCTGGATAAGATAGACGTTGGAACGATCATTCCCCTCTGACAGTCCTTTTGTGTGTCCATTGAGCATCAAAGTTATGCTATTGGGAACTGGCATCGAGACAGTCTGAACTACATCAGACCTGCCAATTATCGCAATTACCTCCTTTAGCTCTCTCAGCGACAACGCTCCGTCGGGGTATCGTTCAGCCCGAGGTAACGCCTTTGGGTCGGTAAAAATTCGTCCGGAGTAATTTATTTGATAGTTTTTTTCAAGCGGCCCTCCGCTTTCATAGGAAAGAATCGTGAATTGAAGATTCCCAAACCGATTATCTCTGAAATGGAGTTCGAACGAATCAACCATAAGTCTGTTCTCTAAATCGTCAGTTTCTAAAGAATGACCACTTCGCCCATCCGTTGTCTTTAAGGATGCGTCGATCACCGCATTTGAGTATGTTAACGCCTCTATATTGAACGCTTTGAAGTCTTCTATATAGAGGCTCCTGTTTCCATAAACAAGCACTCCTCCAACTAAGACAACAATAACAATTGCTGCACTAATTAGAATTACAGCAAAACGGGACGTTTTTCTTTTCATTAGAAGTGTTATCGACAACGCCAAAAAACACAATACAACAATCAGCAAAATCACTGATCTCCAGTTTTCGTGTTGCATGACAGGCTTTCCTCCTCTGTATGGATAGTATAAGGTTTTGGCTTCTCATGAAAGATTTGCGCATCGCCCTTCGCGGGGTTCATTCGTATCCTATCATCAAACTGGGCGTTCCGGCAAGCAACGCAAAGTAACCTGGGCGTTGCGGCAAGCAACGCAAAGTAACATAAGAACTGCGATGCCATCCAGCCGGGCACCGCAGTTCTTATCTATTCTATAACGGAGAAAGATTGGATTACTTTTTCTGATTCAATACGCTGATACGCTCGGCGAAATCCGGTCCGAGGATACCCTCGTAAACCACGCCGACCTCCTTCTGGAAGCCCACGGACATATTTTCGCCGTCGGTCTCCCGGATCATGCGCTTCATGTAGCTGATGCTATAGGGGCTGTTACCGTTGATTTTATCGCAAAAAATTGATTCTGGGATAAAAATGCACTCTATCAAGAACGAATAAAAACACTTATCCGCGGTGCCACCCTGCTTCACGGCATGACTCGTGCTCTTAGCAGGATACCAGCATATCCCCGGCAATAGATCTATTCCATTCCAAGTGTCCAGCGCTGGCTTTCGGTCTGGCGCTGCACCATGTGGGCGAAGATGCCGCTCGCTTGCAGAAGCTCCGTGGGCGAACCCTGCTCGGCCACCGCGCCGTCCTTGAGCAGCACGATCTTGTCCGCGCCGGAAACGGTGCGCATCCGGTGGGCAATGATGAGGACGGTTTTATTTCTGATGAGGCGGGACAAGGCCTCCTGGATGGCCGTTTCGTTCTCGACGTCCAGACTGGCGGTCGCCTCGTCCAGCAGAATGATGGGCGCGTCCTTCAGGAAGGCGCGGGCGATGGAGATGCGCTGCCGCTCGCCGCCGGAAAGCTCGCAGCCGTTCTCTCCGATGCGGGCATTCCAACCGTCAGGCAGCGTTTCGGCAAACCTGTCCACATTGGCGAGCTTTGCCGCCGCGATCACTTCTTCATCCGTGGCATCCTTGCGGCCAATGCGGATATTCTCCAAAATACTGTTGTCAAAGAGCGTCACATCCTGAAACACGATGGAATAGAGGCTCAAGAGCTTTTCCGGGTCGATCTTCGACACATCCATGCCGCCTACGCTGATCCTGCCCTGGTCAATGTCCCAGAAGCGCGCCGCCAGGCGGGAAACGGTGGTCTTGCCGCCGCCGGAGGGCCCGACCAGCGCCGTGATCTCTCCCTGCTTCGCCGTAAAGGATACATCCCGCAGCACCGTTTCGCCGTTCTGATAGGAAAAGCTCACCCGGTCGAATACGATGTCACAGTTCTGATTGGTCAAAACCTCGCTGCCGGTCTGCACGGGGCAGTCCAGGATCTCATTCATCCGTTCGATGTTGCTGTTTGTGCCGATGATGGCGGCGAGGTTTTGCAGGGTGCCCTCCAAGGGGTCATACAGGCGGGAGACCACCAGCAGGAACATAAAGAAGGTCAGAACGTCCAACGCCCCCTTCACCAGCAGCGCTGCGCCCACGAGGGCGGTGGTAGCAATGCCGAGCCGCAGAACAAGTCCCGCAGAAACCACGAAGACAGCCGTTCCAAGTTCGCTCTTAATGAGGCGGCTCTCCACGGCACGGATCTTCTTTTCCAGCCCGGCTAGATACGCGGTTTCGGCGTTGTTGGCACGCAGATCGGGCATAGCCTCCATGCACTCCTGAATGCCGTCCTCACAGGCTATCTTCGCCGCCGTTGCCTTGCGGGAGAGTCTTTTCTGTACGCCGGAGGCCAGCGCAACGATGGCAAACGCCACGGGCAGCGGCCAGATGGCGGCAAGCGCCATGCGCCAGTCGAAAAACAGCAGTGACACGGCGATGACCGTGGTGGAGAGGATCGCGCCGTACAGGGGCGCAACGAAGTGGGACTGGCTCTGCTCCAGCACGGCACAGTCGTTCATGATGGAGGAGGTCAGGTCGGCAAGGTCTTTCTTTCCGAAGAAGGAGAGCGGGATCTTCCGCAGCTTCTCCGCAAGCCCTACCCGGCGCACGCCGGATTCCACATAGGTGACGAGGTAGGTGTTGTCGTATTCCAGCCGTGTGCAGACCACAATGAGCAGCGCCGCCGCGACACAGCCGATCACATAGAACGGAGTTCTTTCCGCCGTAAGTGTGCCGTTCATGATCTCGCCCACCAGCAGATAGAGCAGCCCCACCGGCAGCATGAAGGAGATGTTTTGCAGCGCACAGCTTAAAATCCCTTTGATGTTATCCACCGCGCCCTTACGGGAAAGGGCGTAGCGTCTTTGTAAATATTGGATCATCGCTCAAGCCTCCTTTGCCACTTTCCACTGGACGGACTGCTGGTAGTCCCGCCACATCGCGCCGAACAGGCTGCCCTTTTGCCTGGACAGCTCCGCAAAGCTGCCACTCTCCACGAGACGACCCTCTTTCAGCACAAAGACGCAGTCGGCGTTTACAACCGTGGACAACCGGTGGGCGATCATAATGACCGTGCGCCCCTTTGCCAGCTCGTTGAAGGCGGCCTGCACCTTGATCTCGTTGTCAGGATCGGCAAAGGCGGTGGCCTCGTCCAGGATCAGCACCGGCGCGTTTTTCAGCATGGCGCGGGCAATGGTGATCCG
This sequence comes from uncultured Eubacteriales bacterium, assembly GCA_934572535.1. GTDB lineage: Bacteria > Bacillota > Clostridia > Oscillospirales > Oscillospiraceae > Evtepia. The sequence goes on along the minus strand of CAKTLJ010000021.1, from coordinate 5,915 downwards.
TTGTGTCTCACCGCCGGAGAGGTAGATGCCCTGCGAGCCAATGACCGTATCCACGCCGTCCGGGAATTTCTCGATGATGTCCATGCACTGCGCCGCACGGAGCGCCGCCAGCACCTCCTCATCTGTGGCATCGGGCTTACCCATGCGGACATTGTCCAGAATACTGCCCTTGATGAGGTGGCTGTTCTGGAACACAAAGGAAACCGTATCCATCAGCTCGTCTTTGTCGATATCCTTCACAGGTACGCCGCCGACGGAGACGCTGCCGCTCTGCGGGTCAAAGAAGCGGGCGATCAGCGCCGCCAGCGTGGATTTGCCACCGCCAGAGGGCCCGACGAAGGCCACCGTCTGCCCCGCGCCGATGGAGAGGGAAATATCCTCCAGGGCATTTTTCACGCCGTCATAGCTGAAGGTCACATGGTCCAGCGTGACCGAGCTGTCCTCGGGGTGCTGCGGCGCGGTCGGCCGGGAAAGCGGCGGGCTTTGCAGCACGCTGTCGATACGGGTGATGGCATCCTGCACGATCATGCCGTTCTCGCTCATGAACATCAGCTTGGTCAGCGTCAGGGAGATGACCGGCGTGATCACGATGTAAAAGAGCAGGTTCAGCAGTACGCTGCCGTCCGCACCGCCACGGGAGAAGAGGAAAGCGCCCGCGATCAGGAAGACGAACACGCTGTTGACCGCCAGCGTATAAAAGGTCATGGGCCAGCGCACCTGCTTGGTGTAGGCGATGACCCAACGCTCGTAGTTGTCGATGGCGCCCTTGAACGTTTTGAAGGAGAACACCGTCTGCCCGAAGGTCTTGACCACGGGGATCCCTCGCACATACTCCACCGCTTCATTGGACATATCCGCCAGCGCGTTCTGGTATTGTGTCATCTTCTCCTGCATCCCCTGGCCGGTCATGCTTGTCATCACGGCAAAGGCAAGCGCAACCGGCACAAGGCTCAGAAGCCCCAGCCGCCAATCGAACGCCAACAGGAGCGCCAGAAGTCCGGCGATGGTCGCCATAGCCTTGGCCTTATCCGGCAGCTGGTGGGCGAGATAGGTCTCCGTCGCCCCGGCCGTCTCCGAAATGGTGCGGCGCAGCTTGCCGCTGCCGAACTGCTCGATCGCCCCCAGCGGAAGTGTGGCGATGTGCTTCGTCATGGCAAGGCGCAAATTTGTGGCGATGCGGAAGGCCGCAAGGTGCGAGCACATCAGCCCCGCGATGTATACCAGCACCGCTGCGGCGGCGAACGCCACCGCCATCCAGCCGTAGCCGGTCACGTGAACGGCATTTTCATACTGCGGCGCGACCTCGATGACCTCCTTGAGGATGCGCCAGATGTACCAGAACGGCACCAAGGCCAGCAGCGCACCGGCGGCGGCCAGCCCCCACGAAAGATAGGTCAGGATTCGGTATTTCCCGGCATAGTCCAGCAGGCGGGATAAATTGGATCGTTTTTTCAAAGTGATACCCCCTTGTTTCTTTGTTTTGTTCGTTAGCGTTATCTAACCGCAGCGTTTTGAGAAGCCGCCCAACTTCCCCGCGCAAGTAAGGCGACATCCGTTCCGGCACGAAGCAGGTTCCTTGCCAGAGCGCAGGCCAACACGCCCGCGCCGTACAGCAGGATCTTCATCGCCTGCCTCCAAATTTGATCTTCACGATCTGCATTTTCGTCATTCGGTCACCGACTTTGGCGAGAAGGCGGAAGAATCCGCTGACGGACGGATCCTTCAAATCGTGGTAGCCCAGCATATAGCCCCGGCTCGTGACCTGCAAGCGGCTGCTCCACGGGGAAAGCTCACTGTTTGCGTCCGAGACCGCAAAATACGCGCCCACATCCTGGATCTTTGCGCTCTTGAGCCATGTCTTTGCGATCATCTTTACCGCCATCCGATTCGCCGCGTCAAACAGCAGCACACCGCCGGGGAATGTCTCCGCCATGTTCTGTACCAGCGCTTTGACCTGCTCTGTCCGAAAGTAGTAGAACACGCCCGAGGCAAAGAACACTGCGCCGCCCGATGCGTCGATCTCGCTGAACCATGCCGTATCGTTCAGGTCGCAGGGCACATTTCGCTCTCGCGCCCCGGCGGGAAGCAGTTCATTCCGCACGTTGATGACATCGGGAAGGTCCAGGTTGTAAATGTTGCAGCGGCCGTTGTCGCAGGCCCTGCCGGTGCTGTCCAGCCCGCAGCCCAGATTGACCACCGCCGCATTGGGATGGGTTTTCAGATGATCCCGCACCTCAAAGGCCAGGTCATTCTGCCGCACGGCGACCTCCAACGAGCCGAATCGCTGCATCAGACTGCGGGACTTCTTTTCCACCTCCGAAAAGTCGTAGTCGAGCTGCTCGATCAGCCGCTCTGCCGTTTCGTCCCGATAGAGATCGGGGTACAGCTCCGAGCACACCTTTCGGGCGAACAGAGGGATGACCAGCGTTTCCTGCACCGTGTTTTTCTCGATTTTATATTTCATAAGCTCCTCCGCGTTTCAAACCCTGACGTTATCCCAGCGCCACATCCAGCGTCATCATCACGCTGAAGCCCGCCGCAAAGAACACCGTGCCAAGGTTGGAGTGCCGCCCCTGCGACATTGCAGGGATCAGTTCCTCCACCACCACATAGAGCATGGCACCGGCAGCAAAACTCAAAAGATACGGCAGCGCCGGGATCACAAGCTGCGCCGCGAGGAGCGTCAGCACCGCGCCGACCGGCTCGACCACGCCGGAAAGTACGCCGCCGAGAAACGCCCTGCCCTTGCTCTCCCCCTCCGCCCGGAGCGGCATGGAGATGATCGCGCCCTCCGGAAAATTCTGAATGGCAATGCCAAGCGACAAGACCAGCGCACTTGCCGCCGTGATCTGCGCGTTTCCCGCAAGGAAGCCCGCGTACATGACGCCGACCGCCATGCCCTCCGGAATGTTATGCAAGGTCACCGCCAGCACCATCATCGAGCTGCGGCCCAGCCTGCTTTTCGGCCCCTCCGCCTGGTCGCTTCCCACATGCAGGTGAGGGATCAGATGATCTAAGGCGAGCAGAAACAGCACACCAAACCAGAACCCCGCAAACGCCGGAAAAAAAGAGAATTTGCCCATGGATGCGGATTGGTCAATGGCCGGGATCAGCAGGCTCCAGATCGAAGCGGCGACCATCACCCCGGCGGCAAAGCCCGCAAGGGAACGCTGCACCAGATCGCCAAGGGCTTTTTTCATCAAGAAGACGCAGGCCGCGCCCAGCGTTGTCCCGAGAAAGGGGATCCATATGCCGAGAAAGGTTCCCGTTTGCTTCATTGCTTCAATACGCACACTTGCCTCCTTATTTCCGCGCGGTGACGCACAGCCAGCGTTTCTTTTTGTATATCTGAACATCGTGAAATCCCGCTTGTTCCAGATACGCCTTCAGTTCGGTGTCCTGATAGATGGTCATCCCATCGATGATCTTCGTCCACTTCGCGTCCCGGTTCGTATCGCCGCTGCTCTCGTTGCAGATGAGAAAGGTCCCGCCGGGCTTCAGTATCCGTCGCACCTCACGGAAGCACTGCGGCAGATCGGGCCAGAAATAGACCGTTTCAAAGGCCGTGACCGCATCAAATCCGTCATCCGCAAAAATCATATCCGCCACACTGCCTTGCAGGACCGCGCAGCGTCCCGCCGCGACAGCTGCTTGGTTGACCTTTTGGGATCTCTCCACGCTGACAGGCGAGTAGTCGATGCCCTTCACAACACCCTGCGGGCATTCTTTCAGCAGCCGTTTCATGTTCGCCCCGCCGCCGCAGCCACAGTCCAGCACCTTTGCATCCGAAGAGAGAGACAGAAATTGAAGTCCCCATCGCGCCACGGGAGTGTGGCCGACGTTCATCATGGCGACCATAATTTTCCCGCCAAGCCCCACGGGCTTGCGGGTGTTTTCAAAGAATGACATCTCGTCACACCTCCGAGCGTACACATTCCGCATAGGTCAAAGGGAAGGAGGCTTTCAGCACGGCGCTCTTCCGCACCCTCCAGCCATTCTGCCGCAGAAAGGCCAGGTATTCCTCGCTCGTCCACTTGCCGTGGAGGGGAAAGCCTGCCAGCTTCATGAAGAACAACTTGCTCCTGCCCCGCAAACCATTTCCCACATGGGTGAAGGTCGGTGCGATCAACACGCCGTCCTCCTTCAGCACCCGTCGGATCTCGCCAAGCGCTCTTTCCGGCTGCGGCACGATATGCAAAGCGTTGGACACGATCACCACATCAAAGGATTTGTCCGCACAGGGCAGACAGAACATGTCCAGCACGGAAAAGCGCAGCTTCTCCGATCGGTTACCCCGCTTGGCCTCGGCGATCATTTCCGCGGAGGCATCCGTCGCCTCAATGTGCGCCGCCGCGTTCACGATGTGCTTTGCGATCAGCCCGGTTCCGGTGGCAAGCTCCAGCACCGTCTTGGCTTTCACAACCGGCCGAATCAGCTCATACATCGTTTCGTATGCCGCTCGATCGTTTCGCATAAAGCGGTTGTACAGACCGGCATTCCTGTCCCAGAAATTCTTCTTTTCTTGCATCGCGATCATTCCTTTTGGCGTTAGAGTTGTCCAGCCAATGCCTGCACGCCAAGTAGTTAGCGGCAGCTAACTCAAGTGCCTTGGAAAAGCCGCATTTCTGCGGCCTTTCACTTATTCAAATAACTCCTTGCAAGCGCCGTACACCAAGGCTTGCAGTACCTGCGGGTACAGTTCTCCGATCTGCTCTTCATGGGAAACTGTCAGGATCAGTCCCCGCACCGTCGCGGCAGCTAAGGAAGTGCCGCACCTTGGCGCAAGGTCGTGTTTCGCCAGCAGCTCCCGAATGTGCGTTTCACCGTCGTGATAATGTTCTTTTTTGACGGGTTCCGGCAATCTCTGCAAAAGCAGCTTTGCGTCGTTTTCAATGAAGCGCATATCACCGGTATCGGACAGCCGCTTGCAGACGGCAAGGACTGCCTTCGCCGCACACACCGACGGCGGCAAGCCGTCACTTTCGCGCAACGCCCGGTCAGCTACTCCGTAAAGCTCAGAGTGGATGTCCTCCAAAACCGCAAAGAAAAGCAGTTCCTTGGAGCCATAGAATTTATAGAACGAACCCTTGGCGATCCCGACGGCCTTTGTCAGTTGATCCACAGAGGTTTTCTTCATCCCCAGCGTGACGGCACAGCGCCTTGTTTCCTTCAGCAGCGCCTCACGAAGCTGTTCCGTTTCGTAACCGGTAAAAGCCAAGACCGGGCCCTCCTTGAAATATGACCATTTTAGTTTTTCTGGTCATATTATATCACGTCTCCGTCCATTATGCAAGAGACGAGCGAAAAAAATAGACGAATTATAGAATGAAGCTGCACAAATAAAAAGTATTGCCGATTGGAATTCCAACCCACGCTCCCCATGCGGGGAGCGACAAGACGCACTGGCTTGCAAGGCGCGACATATGGAGGCGATTTCAATCCACGCTCCCCGCAGGGGGAGCGACCGGTTCTTACCAACGCTGTTAAGCTTACTGTTATAATTTCAATCCACGCTCCCCGCAGGGGGAGCGACACTCCTCCTCGTTCACCCCGCAGCTGTCCGAGACATTTCAATCCACGCTCCCCGCAGGGGGAGCGACCCGAACGATCGGATTTTATTGAGGACTGCATCGCAATTTCAATCCACGCTCCCCGCGGGGGGAAAGCGACGACCGACATATTCAACAGAGTCCTCGTAGACCTTATTTCAATCCACGCTCCCCGCGGGGGGGAGCGACCAGGGCACGGAGATAGCTGGAAACGTCCGTCACATTTCAATCCACGCTCCCCGCGGGGGGGAGCGACATCAGCGTGGCGGTGATAGCCCCGGCGGCGGCAGATTTCAATCCACGCTCCCCGCGGGGGGGAGCGACGGCCTACGCTGCGAACCCGGTGGAGGCTGAGCAATTTCAATC
>CAKTLJ010000020.1 GCA_934572535.1 uncultured Eubacteriales bacterium | reverse complement strand
CGAGACCTGGACCGGCCTGAACAAGGCCCCGGATTGGACTCGCTACGAGACCTGATCCCCCGCAGCTCTCCCCCACCGGACCCCGGAGAACTGACAATGCTGCGTGTCAAGAACCCCGGCTTCGCTCAATGCGAAGCCGGGGTTCTTTCGTGCGCGGTCAACCAGGGGCGAACGATCCGCCCGCTCCCGCGAAGTGATCGCACCAGGCGCGGAGGGTGCAGCGGGCGCAGCCGGGGCGTCTGGCGCGGCAGACGGCCCGGCCGTGCAGGACCATCCGGTGGCAGAAGTCGTTGGACTCCTCCGGGGGCAGGCAGGCCCGGAGCTGCTGCTCCGCCTTGCCCGGGTCCTTGGTGCCGTCGGTCAGGCCCAGCAGGCCGGTGATGCGGATGCAGTGGGTGTCCGCCACCACCACGCCGGGGGTGTGGTGGACGTCCCCCAGCATCAGGTTGGCGGTCTTCCGGCCCACGCCAGGGAGCTTGAGCAGCTCCTCCATGGTGTCGGGGACCACCCCGCCGTAGCTCTCCACCAGCATCCGGGAGGCCAGGACGATGTCCCGGGCCTTGACCCGGAAGAAGCCGCAGGAGTGGATGTACGGTTCGATGTCCGCAGGCTCCGCCGCGGCCAGGGCCGCCAGGGACGGGTAGGCCGCGTAGAGCGCGGGGGTCACCTGATTCACCCGTTCGTCGGTGCACTGGGCGGCCAGGCGGACGGCAAAGAGAAGCTCGTAGTCCTTCTCATAGGGCAGGGAGCAGAGGCTCTGCTGGGGATAGAGGCGCTTCAATTCCTCGATGATCGCGCGGATGTCTTCTGTTGTTTTCATAAAAAATACCGATTCCTTTGGAGCATACCGTGGTTTTTCGTGTAAATAGTATAGCACAAAGTGCAGACGTAGTCATTGGATTTTTGCGGGATTTGCGGTATAATGGTCCCGTTCTTGTACCTGAGAGAGTACAGCAACACTACAACACGATTTCATCAAGCAACAAAGGAGCAGAGTATCATGGTCAAAGACGTCATTGAATTCCTGACTCAGCAGGACCCCGAGGTAGGAAACGCGGTCCGCGCAGAGTATGACCGTCAGCGCAGAAATATCGAGCTGATCGCATCCGAGAACTTCGTCAGCGAGGCCGTCCTGGCGGCAGCCTCCACGGTCCTGACCAACAAGTACGCCGAGGGCTACCCCGGCAAGCGCTACTACGGCGGCTGCGAGTGCGTGGACGTGGTCGAGGACCTGGCCCGCGACCGCGCCAAGCAGCTCTTCGGCGCGGAGCACGCCAACGTGCAGCCCCACTCCGGCGCCTCCGCCAACTTCGCCGTCTACCAGGCCCTGTGCAACATCGGCGACACCGTGATGGGCATGAACCTGGACAACGGCGGCCACCTGACCCACGGCAGCCCCGTGAACTTCTCCGGCCTGAACTACAACGTGGTCCCCTACGGCGTGAACGACCAGGGCTACATCGACTACGATCAGGTCCGCGACCTGGCCAAGAAGCACAAGCCCAAGATGATCATCGCCGGTGCCTCCGCCTATCCCCGGACCATCGACTTCAAGACCTTCGGCGAGATCGCCCAGGAGGTGGGCGCCTATCTCTTCGTGGATATGGCCCACATCGCCGGTCTGGTCGCCACCGGGCTGCATCCCTCCCCCGTGCCCTACGCCGACGTGGTCACCACCACCACCCACAAGACCCTCCGCGGCCCCCGCGGCGGCGTGATCCTGTGCAAGCAGTCCCTGGCCAAGACCATCGACAAGGCCATCTTCCCCGGCGCGCAGGGCGGCCCCCTGATGCACATCATCACCGCCAAGGCAGTCGCCTTCGGCGAGGCGCTCAAGCCCGAGTTCAAGGCCTATCAGGAGCAGGTCCTGAAAAACGCCAAGGCCCTGGCCGCCAGCCTGATGGAAGCTGGCTTCGACCTGGTCTCCGGCGGCACCGACAACCACCTGATGCTGGTGGACCTGCGCAAGGCCAACATCACCGGCAAGGAGATGGAGAAGCGCCTGGACCAGGTGAACATCACCGTCAACAAGAACACCATCCCCGACGACCCCCAGTCCCCCTTCGTCACCAGCGGCATCCGCGTGGGCGTGCCCGCCGCCACCAGCCGCGGCCTGAAGGAAGAGGACATGGCCCTCATCGGCAAGCTGATGTGGAAGACCGCCACCGAGTTCGACACCGCCCAGGAGGAGGTCATCGCTGGCGTCAAGTCCATCACCGACAAGTACCCCATGTACGAGTGAGCGCGCCGCGCAGTTCTGCGCGCGTAAGAGAAAGCCTGCGGCCCGTTGTATCGCAACGGGCCGCAGGCGTTTTGCTGTCATGTCGTCCGGGGTGTTCAGGTGGCTTTCTTCAGGGCGGCGACTTCTCGGTTGAGCTTTTTGACCATGGCTTCCAGGGCTGTGATGCGGGAGTCCAGGATGTCCATATCCTCCAGCCGGTCGTCCATCCGGTCAAGTCTGTCCAGAACGGTCTGCTGCCCTTCCGCCAAGAGGTCAAATTTGGGGGCTATGTCCGCGTCCAGCAGAACGCGCATTCGGTGGGCCGCCTCATTCAGAATGGTTTCGTTGTTCGCAGCGATCAGGGTCTGGATCGCCAGCAGGTCCTTCTCGTCCAGCATCGGGATCACCTCGCGGACCCATTATACCGGGTCCGCGCTGCGCTTGTCAATCGCTTTGGACCCATCGCCTGACGGAAAGTCACAAATTCTCCCTTTACGGAAGCGGGAACAACTGCTAAAATAAGTGGGACGACGAAATGTCCTGCGGACAGGAAAGGGGGAACTGCCGTGTACCGGCCTTTGCCAGACGAGATCCGGCCCAAGACCATCGACGAGGTGGTGGGGCAGCGGCATATATTGGGAGAGAACGGCGTTCTCCGCCGCATCATCCAGGGGGGCACCATCCCCAACATGATCTTCTACGGGCCGTCGGGCACCGGCAAGACCACCGTGGCGGAGATCGCCGCCGCCCGCATCGGCCGCCCCTTCTACCGGCTCAACGCCACCACCGCCGGTCTGTCCGACGTCAAGGCGGTCATGGCCGACGTGGGGACCCTCCTGGCCCCGGAGGGGGTGGTCCTCTACCTGGACGAGATCCAGTATTTCAACAAAAAGCAGCAGCAGTCCCTGCTGGAGTTCATGGAGAACGGGACGCTCACCCTCATCGCCTCCACCACGGAGAACCCGTATTTTTACGTCTACAACGCCGTCCTCAGCCGCGCCACGGTCTTCGAGTTCAAGCCCGTGCCCCCGGAGGAGGTCCTGCCCATGGTCCGCCGGGGCATCCGGCGGATGGGAGAGCGGCAGCAGGTGGAGGCCACCTGGGAGGAGGGCGTCCCCGAGGCGCTGGCCCAGAGCTGCGGCGGCGACGTGCGCAAGGCCCTCAACGCCGTGGAGGCCCTCTTCGCCGCCCACGCCCTGGACCCGGACGCCGTCCACCTGACCCTGGAGGAGACCCGGCTGCTGGCCCAGCGCTCCGCCCTGCGCTACGACCGGGACGGCGACAGTCACTACGACCTCCTCTCGGCCTTTCAGAAGTCCATCCGCGGCTCCGACCCCGACGCCGCCATCCACTACCTGGCCCGCCTGCTGGAGGCGGGAGACCTGATCTCCCCCTGCCGCCGCCTCCTGGTCATCGCCAGCGAGGACGTCGGCCTGGCCCACCCCCAGGCGGTCTGCGTGGTGAAGGGCTGCGTGGACAGCGCCAACATGCTGGGCCTGCCCGAGGCCCGCATCCCGCTGGCCCAGGCGGTCATCTACCTGGCCACCCTGCCCAAGTCCAACGCCGCCATCTGCGCCATCGACGAGGCCATGGCCGACCTGCGCAGCGGCAAGGGCGGCGAGGTCCCCGCCAACCTGCGGGACGCCCACTACGGCGGGGCCGCCAAGCTGGGCCACGGCCTGGGCTATCAATACGCCCACGACTTCCCCAACCACTATGTAAAGCAGCAGTACCTCCCCGACGCCCTCAAGGACCGGGTCTACTACCGCTACGGGGAGAACAAGACCGAGCAGGCCGCCAGGCGCTACTGGGAGCAGATCAAGGCCAAGGACTAGTCGAACTCCCGGTCCAGCTCCTTGCGCGGGCAGTCCGGCGGCGCGTAGTCCCACCGCCGCAGCCGCCCCGCCGTGATAAAGTAGGGCAGCGGCGCCGGGGGGCCCGGCTCCAGCTGGCGGATGACCGTGAGCTTGACCTTCCGCTTCTGCGGCTGGATGGACCGGAGAAAGACCGACACCCGGTCCCCCTCCCGCAGGCCGTCCGTCCGGTCGGCCAGCCCCGCGAAGTTGGGGGCCAGCTCGACGAAGGCCCCGTAGGGCTGGATGCTCCGCACGTACCCCGGCACGGTCATGCCCGGGGCGAAGGCGGCCGCGTTCTCCGCCCAGGTCCCCAGCAGCTCCTTGTGGGAGAGAAAGACCCGGCCCCTGGCCCGGTCCACCCCCGTGAGCACGGCGTAGATCGCCTGCCCCACCCGGAACCGGCAGGACGGATGGGGGATGCGGGAGACCGAGATGTTCTCGATGCCGATGAGGGAGACCACCCCGCAGCCCACGTCCACGAAGGCCCCGAAGGGCTCCAGATGGGTCACGGCGGCGGGGAGGACCGTTCCGGCGGGGGTGTCCAGCAGGGCCGCCAGGGCCAGCTCCTGCGCCCTGCGGCGGGAGAGGCGGAGCCGTCCGTCCCCCGCGTCCAGCCCGGTGACGGTGAAGGCCACCGGCTTTCCCACCCGGGAGAGGATGGCGATGTCCCGGGCGGTCCCCTCCCGGATGCCCAGGGCGGCCTCCTGCCGGGGGATGACCCCGGTGAAGGGGCCCAGGCGCACGAGAAGATCGTGGTCGGGGGTGCAGAGGAACGACTGTCCCTCCAGGACGGTCTCCTCCGCCATGGCCTCGGCCAGCGCCGACAGGGAGGCCGGGTCCGGCCCGGGCGGGTGCAGACCCTCCGGGAGATAGCGAGTTGACATACGCTGCCTTCCTTTCTTATATTGAAGTAGAACCGTGGGATCCAGTCTCCACTCTATGCAGGCTGGGCCCAAAACTTGCCAATGGGCGGAGGTGTTAGTATGGACATTGTCTCCGGGGACATCCTGGAAATGAAAAAGGAGCACCCCTGCGGCAGTCGGCGGTGGCTCGTCCTCCGGGTGGGGATGGACTTTCGCCTGCGCTGCGAGGGCTGCGGACGGGAGGTCATGCTCCCGCGCAAAAAAGCCGAAAAGGCATTGAAGAAGCTCATTCGCCCGGCAGAGCCTGCCGGACAGACGGAAAAGGAGGAATCCGACCATGCGTTATGAAGGCCAGATCTATCGTCCCCCCGGTGAGTGGCGCAGCTACCTGCTCCAGTGCACCGTGGGCTGCACCCACAACAAATGTACCTTCTGCGGGATGTACAAGAAGAAGAAGTTCCACATCCGCCCCATGAAGCAGATCATGGAGGACATCGCCATGGCCCGGGCCTATTACGGGCCGGAGAACGTGGACAAGGTCTTCCTCTGCGATGGCGATGCCATCGTCATGCGGCAGGAGCAGCTGCTCCAGATCCTGGAGGCGCTCTACGCCGCCTTCCCCAACCTGCGCCAGGTGACCACCTATGCCGGGACCCGCAGCACCATGACCAAGAGCCAGGAACAGCTCAACGAGCTGCGCAAGGCCGGTCTGACCCGGGCCTACCTGGGGGTGGAGTCCGGCTGGGACGAGCTGCTGTTGAAGGTCAACAAGGGCGTGACCTCCGCCCAGATGCTCCAGGCCGCCGACAGGCTCAAGACGGCCGGGATCGACCTCTGGGTCACGGTCATCCTGGGCCTGGCCGGGCCGGGCGAGCCGTCGAAGAAGCACGTCCAGGAGACCATCCGCGTCCTCAACCAGATGCAGGCCCAGCACGTCTCCTGCCTGTCCTATATGCCCGAGCCGAACTCCCCCATGTACCAGGACGTGAAGAGCGGCAAGTTCAAGCTCATCACCGCCCGGGAGTACCTGGAGGAGACCCGCGCCCTGGTGGTGGGGCTGGACTACGGCCCCTTCCACTTCACCAGCAACCACGCCTCCAACTACGTCCCCCTGAAGGGGACCCTGCCCGACGACCGGGAGAAGTTCCTGGCCATGCTGGACAGCGCCCTGGAGGGCAAAAGCCGCATCCGCGGCGAGCACACCCGCGCCCTGTAAGGGGACCTGCTTGCGGGAAAGGAAAGGATATCACCGATGAAGAACCGCATTTTTGTCCTCGAAGGGGACATCACCAAGCAGCGCTGCGACGCCATCGTCAACGCCGCCAACACGACCCTTCTGGGCGGCGGCGGGGTGGACGGCGCCATCCACCGGGCGGCCGGGCCGGAGCTTCTGGCCGAGTGCCGCACCCTGCGGGGCTGCGAGACCGGCCAGGCCAAGCTCACCCGGGGCTACCGGCTTCCCGCCCGCTATGTCATCCACACCCCCGGCCCCATCTGGCAGGGCGGCGACCGGAACGAGCCGGACCTGCTGTCCTCCTGCTACCGCGCCTGCCTGACCCTGGCCCGGGAGAACGACTGCAAGACGGTCTGCTTCCCCTCCATCAGCACGGGGGTCTACCACTTCCCCCGGGAGCAGGCGGCCCAGATCGCCATCGCCGCCATCGCCGCCTTCCTGCGGGAGAACGACACCCCCGAGACGGTCACCATGGTCTGCTTTGACCCGGGGACCAGAGCCGCCTATGAGGGGGCTCTGGACGCCCTCGACTGACAAAACATGGCAAAAAAATACCGAAAAAATGACGAAATCCCTTACCTGTCCTTAAAACGGGTAAGGGACTTCGTTTTTTTTTCGGTGGTGTTGCACGTTTGCGTACAAAAAAACGGGGTTTTTGCCCTACTTAGTGAAAGGAGGGATCTTTACTATGCTTTATCCCTATAGACACGATGACGTGGTCCCCTTTATGAAGGACGATGCGCTGTGCAATTTCCTGCCGCTTCCGCGGGCGGTGCTGCGCATGGGCCTGCCGTCCACGGCGGTGCTGGTCTACAGCCTGCTGCTGAACCGGGCGACGCTCTCCCAGAAGAACGGCTGGTACATCAAGAGCGGCTGGGTCTACGTCAGCTTCAGCATCCCGAACCTGTCGCTGGAGATCGGCAAGGGCGAGTCCACCGTGCGCAAGAATCTGAAGGCCCTGGAGGACCGGGAGCTGATCGTGCGAATGCAGCCCATCGCCAACGAGGCCAGCTGGATCTTCCTGCGGATCCCGATCGAGTCGTCGCAGGCCGAGATGAAGGCGGAAAAAATTTTACCCACCCCCGCCGAAAACGAGAGTCTGGAGAAAAGCGCGCTCTCCCCACCGTTTTTTCCGACGCCGTGAGAAAAAACAAGCGCCTAACCAACTGAGAGAACCAACTGATAAACCAACTTAATCTCCTATCGCGCGGGGCGGAAAAGCAGTTTCCTCTTCCGGCTCACGCCGGGCTGCCCTGAAACTTCAGGACCGCGATCTGCGGGCTGGTGCCCTCGTTGATGGTGATGGCGTTGCCGGGGTAGTAGACATAGTCCTGCACCAGGGAGAGAAACTCATCCAGCTCCGCCACGTTGGGCAGGCCCAGCTCGCCCAGGCGGTAGTGCATGGGGATGACGACCCTGGGCCGGATGGCGTCGATGAGGGCCTTGGCCTCGGCGGGGCCGATGGTGTAGAAGCCGCCCACGGGGAGCATGGCCACGTCCAGGCCCTCCAGCGCGGCCAGCTGGGCGCGCGTGAGCTGGCAGCCCAGGTCGCCGAAGTGGGCGACTCTCAGGCCCCCGGCCTGGAGCACGTGGATGGTGTTCCTGCCCCGCAGGGCGCCCTCCTCGGGGTCGTGGAAGGTCTCGATGGCGGTGACGGTGAAGGGGTCCTCGTGGCCCGTCAGGGGCCTGACGACGTGGCTGGCGTTGTGGTCGCCGTGCTGGGTGTGGGAACAGAGCACCCGGTCGGCGGCCACGTCCAGCGCGCCGAAGCCCCGGACGTAGTTGTCCTCATAGGGGTCGAAGACCACGGTGAAGCCCTTGCATTCCAGCGCGAAGCAGGCGTGACCCAGCCAGCGCAGTTCCAGTTGTACCATAGGGGGAACCTCCTTTGTTCGGATCTCTTGCCTCTATTAAAGCATATTTGCCGGGATTTGACGACTGTTTTTTCAGAAAAAACCGCACTTTGCCAGAAAGATCGCATCTGGCCATGGAAAAAACCGGCGGAAGCGCGTATAATGACAGGCGTGAACAGAGAAACCGCCGCGTTCGCGGCGCAGCACAGAGAGGTTTTATCGTATGAATGCAACTTTGGTTATCATGGCGGCTGGCATGGGCTCCCGCTACGGCGGCGAGAAGCAGACCGACGGCATCGGCCCCCACGGCGAGGCCATCATGGAGTACTCCGTCTACGACGCGGTCCAGGCGGGGTTCCGTAAAATCGTGTTTATCATCAAGCCCGGGATGGAGGCGACCCTCCGCGCGCTCTGCGGCGACCGCATCCAGACCTGGCGGACGCCCCAGGGGGAGCCGGTGGAGGTGGTCTACGTCTTCCAGGACTTCTCCAGCGTGCCCGCCTTCTATCGCATCCCGGCGGAGCGGAAGAAGCCCTTCGGCACCGTCCACGCCGTCCTGTGCGCCCGGGCGGCGGTGAAGGAGCCCTTCGCCGTCATCAACGCCGACGACTACTATGGCAGGCCCGCCTTCGCCACCATCCTGGAGAAGCTGCTGACCCTGCGGGAGCGCGGGGAGGGGGCCATGGTGGCCTACCGCCTGAAGAACACCGTCAGCGACAACGGGACCGTCTCCCGGGGCGTCTGCCAGACGGAGAACGGCGCGCTGAAAAAGGTCAAGGAGACCCTGAAGATCAAGAAATACCCCGATGGGTCCATCGCCGACGTGGCGGACCCCGAGCGCGCGGTGGCCCTGGACCCCGAAAGCCCGGTGTCCATGAACTTCTGGGGCTTCACCCCCTGGCTCTTCGAGGAGATGCAGACCTACTTCCACGACTTCCTGAAGGGCCTGGCGCCGGACGAGCTGAAGGCCGAGTGCCTGCTGCCCGTGCTGGTGGACAAGCTCATCACCGAGGGCAAGCTGCGCGTGTCCGTCCTGGACACGGACGCGGTGTGGTTCGGCGTGACCTACCAGGAGGACCGCCCCGTGGTGGAGGCCGCGCTGAAGCAGCTCCACGCCGCCGGGGCCTACCCCGCGTCGCTGAAAGACTGCTGACCGACGGAGGCGTCCCGGCGGGTCGTTCCGCCGGGACGCCGGAAAAGTGGGCCAGATCGAAAAAAAAGGATTGACAAATGCCCGAGAGATGGGTATACTATCCTAGTAACTGAAATGCGCGGATGTGCTGGAACTGGTAGACAGGCACGTTTGAGGGGCGTGTGTCCATGACGTACGGGTTCAAGTCCCGTCATCCGCACCAGTTGACGCAGGGGCTGTCTCAGGAAGAGACAGCCCCCTTTGCTTGTCGAAAAAGGATCCCCCGGCAAAAGCCGGGGGATCCTGTCATTTCTCCGGGGTCCGGTGGCGGTCGTAGAGGATGCGCAGGCCGGACAGGGCCAGGTCTGCGTCCACGATGTCGATGCAGTCGGAGTGCTCCGCCACCAGCTGGCCCAGGCCGCCTGTGGCGATGACCGGCACGGCCTCGCCATAGCCCATCTCCTGCTTGGTCCGGCGGACAAGGTGCTCCGCCGAGCCAATGGCCCCCAGCACGGAGCCGACCTGGATCTGGGTGACGGCGTCCCGCCCCAGCACCGTGGGCGGCAGGATCAGGTCGATCTGGGGCAGCATGGCCGTGTTGCCGAAGAGGGCGTTGGCCGAGGTGCGGATGCCCGCCAGGATACAGCCCCCCAGGTAGGAGCCGTCGGCCGCCACCGCGTCCACGGTGGTCGCCGTGCCGAAGTCCAGGACGATGACCGGCTTGCCGTACTTCTCCACCGCCGCCACGCAGCACACCGCCCGGTCCGCGCCCAGGCGCTCCTCGGCCTCGTAGGGCAGCCCGGGGTCCAGGTCCACGTCCACCACCAGGGGGCGCTTGCCCACCGTCCGCTCCACGGCGGCGGTGAGGGCGTCCATCACCGGGGGGACCACCGAGGCGATGAGGGCGGCCTCCACCTCCTCCGGCCGCACGCCCAGGGCCGCCAGGTCCCGCGCCAGCGCCTGCCCGATCTCCTCGGCCGTTCGGGCCGGGTCCGTCACCTGGCGGAAGCTGGCCAGGACCTTCTCCCCCTCCAGCAGGCCAAACAGGATGGTGGTGTTGCCCACGTCGATTGCCATCAGCATATCCGATCCCTCCCAAGGGTCTTTGCAAAGTCATAAAAAGAACAGAAAAATCATACCATAGATGCCTCGGTTTTTCCAGAGGCATTTCGTTTTTTCTCCGCGGGCAGGCACGACGGCCCCCGCCGCGCCATATACTGTAATACCACCCTAGCGAAAGGAAGGATCAACCATGGATCAACTCCACCAGGCCCAGCGCCTGCTGAAGGACCAGGCGGCCCTCCGCCAGGTCCTCGGCGACCCGGACGCGCAGAAGGTCCTGGCGCGGCTGCAAAGGACCGACGCCAGCCAGCTGCAAGCCGCGGCCCAGGCCGCCCTCAAGGGGGACACCTCCGCCCTGAACGGCATCCTGCAAACGCTCTCGCAGGACCCCGAGGCCGCCCGGGCCATGCAGGCGCTGAACAAGACCCTGCGCAAGTGACCCATCCGTCAGCCCCGGAAAGGAGGGAGCCCCTTGGCTGATTTCGAGCAAGCCCTCAACGCCCTGCTCTCCAACCCCGACGCCATGGGACAGATCCTGTCCCTGGCCGGGTCCCTGGGCGGGCAGGCGCCCGACGCCTCCCCCCAGGAGGCATCGCCCACGCCCCCGGAGCCGTCCCCCTCCCTGCCGGACCTGGGCCAGATGGGGCGGCTGCTGGAGCTGCTCCAGTCGGCCGCCCAGACCAACGAGGAAGCCACGGCGCTGCTGGCCGCCCTGCGGCCCTTCCTGCGGGAGGACCGGCGGCAAAAGCTGGACCGGGCCGTCAAGGCGGCGGGCGTGTCCCGCGCCGCCCGCCAGGCCCTGCGCCTGTGGAAGGAGGGGGAGCTGCATGTATAACGCCTATATCCCCGGAGGTTCACCCTATGAAAACGTCCCGGAGGCTTCTCCTCCGGGACGGGATGCGCGGGCCGCTTCCAGCGGGCCTCTGGCCGGGCTGTCCGGCCTGCTGGGCAGGCTGGGCAAGGCGGATGCCGGGGACCTGCTGCTTCTTCTGCTGCTCTTCCTCCTCTTCAAGGAGGGGGAGCAGACCGACTGGCTCCTGCTCCTAGCCCTGGCCGCCGTCCTCCTTCTGGACGGCGACGGCTGAGCTGTCGTGGAGGACCGTTCCGTTGGGCAGGGCGAAGGACACGCCGTCCTCCAGGGGGGTGCGCAGGGCGGTGGCGGTCATTTCGTAGACCGTCCTGCCGTTCTCCTGGGTCTCTGCGGCGCAGAGCAGGCCCGTGGCCGTCTCGATCCAGTAGCGGTCCTGGCTGCCCAGCGCCTCGTCCCGGACCTCGACATAGATGCAGTCCTTGCCGTCCCTGCTCTCGTATCCGGCGGCGATGATCTGGTCGGGGTCCAGCGCCAGCACGTCCTCATAGGTGGGGATGCGCTGGGCCAGGTCGGCGGCCCCGTCTCCCAGGGCCGTCTCCCGCCAGGTCCGGTCCCCCGCGTACCACAGGTAGAGGGTCCCGTCCCCCACCAGGCGGTGCTGGGTCGTGCCGCCCGCGCTCACCGCCGTCTTGACATAGCCGCCGTCGGCCCAGATCTGGACCCGCTCGGACGCGCTCCCGCCGCTCCAGGACAGGGTCACCGTCAGCTCCCGGTAGTAGCTGTCCGGCCGGTGCAGGGTGGCGATCACACGCTGGACCGTGTCGGTCGTGACCTCGACCGGGAGGAAATCGCGGTCCTCCTCCGTCCCCTCCTGGCTCAGGTCCGGCAGGGTGACCTCGGGCACGCCCATGAGGGAGGGCAGGCCAAAGCTCACGAAGACCGCGGCCAAGACCGTAACGGCGATGGCGATGACCAGGATGGTGCGGTTTTTCTGGTCCACAAGACTCCCTCCCTTCTGGGAAATCCGTTGTCTTATCCGGATACGGAAAACGCCTCCGGCGGCTGGGCGCGCAGCCCCTTCCACCACAGGATGGCGTCCACGATCCGGCGGCAGGCCGCCCCGTCTCCGTAGGGGTTGACCGCGTGGGCCATGGCGTCGTAGGCGGCCGGATCGGTGAGCAGCCGCGCCCCCTGGGCGTAGACCGCGTCCTCCTCGGTCCCGGCCAGCAGGACGGTCCCCGCCTTCACGGCCTCGGGCCGCTCGGTCTCGCGGCGCAGGACCAGGACGGGACGGCCCAGCGCGGGCGCCTCCTCCTGCAAGCCGCCGGAGTCGGTCATCACGAAGGCCGACCGGGCCATGAGGTTGTGCAGCTCGTCGGGGGTCAGCGGGTCGATCAGGTGGATGCGGTCGTGGCCGGACAGGTGGGTCCGGGCGGCCTCCCGCACCACGGGAGACAGGTGGACGGGATAGACCAGCTCGGCCTCGGGAAAGTCCTCGGCCAGGCGGCGGAGGGCCTTCATGATGTTGGTCATGGGCTGGCCGTAGTTCTCCCGCCGGTGGCAGGTCACCAGGATGACCTGCTTGCCGGTATAGTCCAGCTCGTTGAGCAGCTGCGTGCGGAAGCGGTAGTCGGCGCGGACGGTGGTCTTCAGCGCGTCGATGACCGTGTTGCCCGTGATGAAGATGCCGTCCCGGATGCCCTCGCGGACGAGGTTCTCCCGGTTGGCCCGGGTGGGGGCGAAGTGGAGCGAGGCCAGGTCGCCCACCAGGGTGCGGTTCATCTCCTCCGGGAAGGGGGCGTATCGGTCCCAGGTCCGCAGACCGGCCTCCACGTGGCCCACGGCGATCTTTTGATAAAAGGCCGCCAGCGCCCCGGAAAAGGTGGTGGAGGTGTCTCCGTGGACCAGGACCAGGTCGGGCTTTTCCCGCTCGAAGACCTCCTCCAGGCCCAGCAGGCACTTGCTGGTGATGGTGTACAGGCTCTGCCTGTCCTGCATGATATTCAGGTCGTAGTCGGGGGTGATGTCAAACAGACGCAGCACGTCGTCCAGCATCTGCCGGTGCTGGGCGGTGATGCAGCAGACGCTCTCAATCTCCGCTCTGCTCTCCAGCTCCTTCACCAGAGGAGCCATTTTCACCGCCTCCGGACGGGTCCCGAAGATGGTCATGACTTTCAGCGACATGGTCGGCCGCCTCCTTTTTTTCTTTTTCGTGGTGCTCGACGTGGCTCAAGGAGATCTTGGCGGCGATCAGACCGGCAAAGCACAGGGCGCACAGCAGCACCATGGCCTTCAGCGCGCCGCTGGTCGTGAGGACCACGGCGGACAGGCCCAGGATGGCGCTGATGACGTAGAGGATGGCCACTGCCTGCTTCTGGTTAAAGCCCATGTCGATGAGCCGGTGGTGCACGTGGCTGCGGTCGGGCGACATGGGGTTCTGCCCCTTGGAGATCCGGCGCAGGATGGCAAAGCAGGTGTCGAACAGGGGCAGGCCCAGCATCAGGAAGGGCACCGCGAAGGAAATGATGGTGTAAAACTTAAACAGGCCCTGGATGGACACCGTGGCCAGCACGAAGCCCAGGAAGGTGGAGCCTGTGTCCCCCATGAAGATCTTGGCGGGGTTGTGGTTGTAGGGGATGAAGCCGACGCAGCTTCCGGCCAGGGCGGCCATCATGAGGGCCACCAGGTCGTCGCTGACCAGCATGGCGATGACCAGCATGGTCAGGGAGCTGATGGTGGCCACGCCCACGGCCAGGCCGTCCAGCCCGTCGATGAGGTTGACGGCGTTGGTGATGGCCACGATCCAGATCACGGAGATGGGGATGGCCCAGGGGCCGAGGACCCAGTAGGGGTCCTCGCTGAAAATATTGGGGTTGGAGAGGACCTCGACCACGTTCCCGTGCAGGACCGCGATGAGGGCCGCCACGATCTGCACGATGAACTTGGGCATGGCGGGCAGGGCGTGGATGTCGTCGATGATGCCCAGGATCACGATGATGATGCTGCCCACCAGCATCCCGCGCAGGGGGGTGGACAGGGGCACAAAGACCAGGGTGCTCAGGAGAAATCCCAAAAAGATGGCCAAGCCGCCCATCCGGGGGATGGGGTGGTTGTGCATACGCCGGTTGTCCTTGGGCACGTCCACCGCGCCCACCTTCTCGGCCAGGGATTTCACCACAGGCGTGGCGACAAACGAGATGAGCAGGGCCGCCGCAAGGGCCGCCAAGATCTTCGCGATCGCCGGAAGTTCCATTGTCATAATTGCTTGCTCCTTTGGAATGCACGGCCTGTGCGGGGATCAGCGGGGGGCAAAGCCCACCTTTTTATGGACCTTGCGCAGGGTCTTGTAGGCGATACCGGCGGCCTTCTCGGCCCCCTGGCGATAGAGGGCTTCCAGCGCGCCCTTGTCGGCCAGCAGGCGCTCGGTCTCCTCCCGGACGGGGCGGAGGACCTCCACCACGGCCTCGCCCACGGCGGGCTTGAAGGCGCCGTAGCCCTGCCCGGCGAACTCGTTCTCCACGGTCTCGAAGGACTTGCCGGTGACGGCGGCGTAGATCTCGATGAGGTTGGACACGCCGGGCTTCTCCGGGGCGCGGTAAACGCCGCCCTCGCTGTCGGTGACGGCGCGCTTGAACTTTCGCATGATGTCCTCGGGCTTGTCCATGACCAGCACGTAGGAGTTCTCGTTGGGGCTGGACTTGGACATCTTCTTCTCCGGCTCGCTGAGGGACATGACCCGGGCGGCCACCTTGGGGATGTGGGCCTCGGGCATGGTGAACACGTCGCCGTAGACCGCGTTGAAGCGCTGGGCGATGTTCCGGGCCAGCTCCACGTGCTGGCGCTGGTCCTCGCCCACGGGGACGAGGTCGGTCTGGTAGAGCAGGATGTCGGCCGCCATGAGGCTGGGGTAGGTGAACAGGCCCGCGTTGACGTTGTCGGCGTGGGCAGCGGACTTGTCCTTAAACTGGGTCATGCGGCTGAGCTCGCCGAACATGGTGTAGCAGTTGAGCACCCAGGCCAGCTCGGCGTGCTGCGGGACCTGGGACTGGATGAAGATGATGCTCTTTTCGGGGTCCAGGCCGCAGGCGATGAACTGGGCGAAGAGCTCCAGGCTCTGGCGGCGCAGGGCCGCGGGGTCCTGGCGGACGGTGATGGCGTGCATGTCCGCCACGCAGTAGAGGGCGTTGTAGTCCTCCTGCAAGGCGACCCAGTTGCGCATGGCCCCCAGGTAGTTGCCCAGGGTGATCTTGCCGCTGGGCTGGGTGGCGCTGAAAATGATCTTTTTGTTTTCCATATAACCTCCAAGCGCGGGCTTCCGCGCAGTATGATCCAATTCATGTCCCCCTATCTTACCACAACTCCCCTGCCCGCGCAACAATCCGATGAATAAACCTTGACATTTCCCCGGGCGAATTTTACAATGTGGGATGAGAAATACAATGAGAATGGAGAGCATTTTCTATGGATATGACCTGGTTTGACGAAATGGAGGCGCGGATCCCCACCGGGACCGTCCGCACCCGATTCGCCCCCTCCCCCACCGGCTATATGCACG
This sequence comes from uncultured Eubacteriales bacterium, assembly GCA_934572535.1. Lineage (GTDB taxonomy): Bacteria > Bacillota > Clostridia > Oscillospirales > Oscillospiraceae > Evtepia. Next base: position 16,010 of record CAKTLJ010000020.1, on the reverse strand, counting down.
TGGGCAACCTGCGCACCGCCCTGTACACCTGGCTCATCGCCCGGAAGGACAAGGGCACCTTCATCTTCCGGCTGGAGGACACCGACCAGACCCGCCAGGTGGAGGGCGCGACCGAGCTCATCTACCGCACCATGGCCGAGTGCGGCCTGACCCACGACGAAGGCCCCGACGTGGGCGGCCCCGTGGGTCCCTACATCCAGACCCAGCGCCGGGACCTCTATGGCAAGTATGCCCGGCTTCTGGTGGAAAAAGGCCACGCCTACTACTGCTTCTGCGAAAAGGACGAGGAGGACGAGGCCGCCTTTGACCGGGCCGCCGACCCCTGCCGGACCCTGCGCGCCGAGCAGGTCGCCGCCAACCTGGCCGCCGGGAAGCCCTATGTCATCCGCCAGAAGATCCCCGCCGAGGGCAGCACCACCTTCCACGACGCCTCCTTCGGCGACATCACCGTGGAGAACAGCACCCTGGACGACCAGGTCCTCATGAAGCGGGACGGCCTGCCCACCTATAACTTCGCCAACGTCATCGACGACCACCTCATGGGCATCACCCACGTGGTCCGCGGCAGCGAATACCTCTCCTCCGCCCCCAAGTATGACCTGCTCTACCAGGCCTTCGGCTGGCAGATCCCCACCTATATCCACTGCTCCCCCGTCATGCGGGACGCCCAGCACAAGATGTCCAAGCGCCACGGGGACCCCTCCTACGAGGACCTGAAGAACCTCGGCTACCTCACCGACGCCATCCTCAACTACGTGGCCCTGCTGGGCTGGTCCCCCCGGGGCGAGCTGGCCGAGCGGGAGTTCTTCACCCTGGACGAGCTGGTGCAGGCCTTCGACATCACCGGCATCTCCAAGTCCCCCGCCATCTTCGACCTGGAGAAGCTCAAGTACTTCAACAGCACCTACATCAAGAACCTCTCCCCCGAGGCCTTCTACGCGGTGGCCGAGCCCTACCTCAAGGAGGGCATCCAGGACCCCGCCATCGACCGCAAGCTGGTCGCCCCCCTGATCCAGACCCGGCTGGACGTTCTGACCGAGATCCCCGCCATGGTGGACTTCTTCGACGCCCTGCCCGCCTACTCCAACGAGCTTTACACCCACAAGAAGATGAAGACCAACCCTGAGAATTCCCTGGAGGCCCTCCAGATGGTGGTCCCCGTCTTCGAGGCCATGACCGAGTGGACCTTTGAGAGCATCCACGACGCCCTCATCGGCCTGGCCGCCGAAAAACAGCTGAAAAACGGCCGCATCATGTGGCCCGTCCGGGTGGCTGCCTCCGGCAAGCCCACCACCCCCGGCGGCGCGGTGGAGATCTGCCACATCCTGGGCAAGGAGGAGACCCTCCGCCGCATCCAGGCCGGCATCCGGCAGCTGACCCCCTGAATCGCCCCACGGACCTTTCCCGGGAAACGCCCCCCTGCGCGGCGTTTCCCGGTTTTCTATCGCCATCAAAGGAGGAACCCCTTATGACTGACCAGCGCCTGAAACAGCAGATGGACTTTCTGCTGGAGGTGGACAAGGAAAAAAACATTTTTCGCCAAACGCATCTGAGCGGCGGCGGCCGGGCGGAGAACGACGCCGAGCACGCCTGGCACATGGCCCTGATGATCTACCTGCTGCGGGAGTACGCCAACCGGGACTTTGACCCCCTGAAGGCCATCGTCATGGCCCTCATCCACGACGTGGTGGAGATCGACGCCGGGGATACCTATGCCTACGACGAGGCCGGTCTGTCCACCCAGCAGGCGCGGGAGGCCCAGGCCGCCCGGCGCATCTTCGGCCTGCTGCCCGCGGACCAGCGGGAGGAGATGCTCGCCCTCTTCCGGGAGTTCGAGGACCACGAAAGCCCGGAGGCCCGCTTCGCCCACGTGCTGGACAACCTCCAGCCCCTGATGCTCAACCACGCCAACAACGGCGGGGACTGGCGGGCTCACGCGGTAAAGAAGTCCCAGATCTACAAGCGCAACGCCAAAACCGCCGACGGCTCCCAAGCCCTCTGGGCCTACATGGAGGAGATGGTGGCGGAAAATGTCCGAAAGGGAAACATCCGCGATGCCTGAGCGGCGCAGGCCGCCGCTGACAAAAGCCCCCTGGCTTTGCTTCATGCAAAGCCAGGGGGCTTTGACGCGGGTCGCCCCGTGTCGTTCGCTGCGAGGCGCTGTCTTTCAGCCGCCGCGCGTCAGCGCTCGTAGCGGCTCCAGTCGGGATTCTGCTTCAAGGCAGTCCAGCTTTCGTAGATGCTGTTCTGCTTTTTCTCGAAGTTGTGGGAGTTGGTGGCCTCCTGGACCGCCAGGTAGAACCAGTCGCTCTCCACGCAGTCCTTCCAGGTGCTCATACCGGCCAAGAGGTCGGAGGTCTTCTCCGGCATCCGGCACAGCACGCGGTTGATCATCGTGATCGCCTGCGCGCGGGTGATGTCGGCGTTGGGCCGGTAGGTGCCGTCCTCATAGCCCTGGACCCAGCCCAAGGCAGCGGCCCGCAGGACCTCCTGCTTGGCCCAGTGGCCGTCCAGGTCACGGAAGCCCTCCGGGAGCTGGACCTCTCTCGTGTCCAGACGGGCGCAGACCGCCGCGAACTCTCCGCGGGTGATGGGCGCGTTGGGGTCAAACTGCGACGCGCTCCGGCCGCGGAAGACGCCCATCTTGGCCATGGTGGAGACCGCGGTGTTGGCCCAGTGCTCGGGCGTCACGTCCTGGAAGGTGTTGGTTTCCGTCAGATACTTCTCGCGGCCCTCGTCCTGCAACAGGCGGAAGAGGATGGTCGCCACCTGCGCGCGGGTGACCGGCGTGTTGGGGTGGACCATGCCGTCGGGATAGCCCTGAACGTAGGCAAAGTGATCGTCACCGTTGAGCAGCGGGGGGACCAGGGAGGCGGTCCAACCGGCGTACAGCGTCACCTGTCTGCTGTTGACCTTCACGTCCCCGGTGACCGCCTTGGTCAGGCTGGCGTCGTAATACCAGCCGTCAAAGAGGTAGCCGACCTGGGTGGGCGCGGGCAGGTCCTTGTAGGCCTTGACCCAGCTGCTGCTCTTGCTCTCGGAGGGGATGGCCTTGCCGCCGTTGGTGACGTAGGAGAGGGTGTAGCTGCTGGGGCCGCCGGAGGAATTCCGGGCAAAGGTCGCGTGGATCGTGTGCGGTTCGGTCACTTCCTTGAACGTGTATTCCTTCACCGCGCCAACGCTCTTGTCATCTACCTTGACGTCCTGAATGTGGTAGCCGTCGTTGGGCGTGATGGTGAAGGTCTTGTCTTCACCCTTGGGTACCGCAACCTCACCCGACGGGCTGATCGTGCCGTTGTCACCGGCGGTTGCGGTGATGACACGCACTTCATCGACCTTGACCTGCAACGTATAATAATTTTTTACGGTTGCAACATTTTCACCGGAACCAAAGTGGATGAAGTTGTTACTGCTCTGATAAAAGCGTACCGGATCACCATCATCTTTTACAACATAACCGCGAATTTCAACCAGATAGTAGTTGTGGTCTGTTCGGGCATGATCTATTTTCGTGATCGGAATGGTGTTATCCGTAACCCAGACACGATGCAACTCTCTATCCGTTCCAGCCTTAGAAAACAGATTCGGTTCTTCCGTGCTGCGAGGGCCGTTTACGGTCATCGTTGTGCCGTTATCCGCAAAATATCCTTCGTCCCACCAGCAATACTCAAAGTAAACATACTCGCCTTCCTTATTGCCCTGTTCCGAGAGCAGCAACGGATGAGATACCTGCACACCGAGCGTATGCTCCTTGCCGTCACCGATGGTTACGGTGAAGGGCTGGTCGGCATTGACATCTTCGGCTTTTCCGTCTACAAGATAGGAAATCGTGGGGTTAGCAAGCTTGTATTCTCCGCTGACAGTTGCAAAATCAGACGGATTATCCTTTGCTTCAAGCTTTTCGTTTTCATTTAATACCTGATTGGAACTGCGTAACTTCCAGCCCCCGACATACTCATAGCCGGGGCGATCATTACCGGTCGTTGCTCCATTCGTATCAGGAAGTTTATAGCTATTGTTGAAATCCCAACGCTTAGTTGTAGAATTATAAGCCCAGCCCAGAAGCGCATGGTTCAAGTGCTGTTCTTGTATGCCAAGAGGAGAAAACGTAATCTTTATAGGATAGGTGCAGATTTTTTGCAGGTTTGAATTATATACTACTTGTGTAGAATACGCCGCAAAACATTTATTGTTCGGGAGTACAATGATGCGATCGCATCCACTCGGAGGAGTCATGGCACTGTTCTCATATCCACGATAATCCTCGTTTTTCCAAGGATCTACTATCTTCTCAAAGATGATCTGTGTGATATGAATATCCTCAAATGCCTCTCCGTTAATATTCGTCACACTCGCCGGAATAACAACCTTGGCATTCACATCAGCAGCAAAGCAGTTTTTGAAGCACTGATAACCAATGGACGTTAAGCCTTCCGGCAACGCAAATACGACGCCTTCCGGAGAATCAGCCAACCGAATAGATTCTACGAATTTGCAATCTGTAAATACAGAAGAACCAAGTTCCGTCAAAGTGCTCGGTAAGATCACATCTTTCAAGGATATACAACTGCCAAACGCAAATTTACCGATGGTCGTTACCTTAGTATTGGACAGGTCAACAGAGGCCAGCCCCTTATTATTATTGAATGCCTGAATGCCGATACTCGTTACCGTCGTATCTCCAATTTTCTCAGGAATGGTAACGGAAAGGAGCTTGTCCTGATTCTCGGCAAGCCAATCCTTATCAATTCCCTTGATGACACCATTTTCAAAAATCAGCTTATCCGCAGGAACAACAGTCAGGGTATTCTCCCCCCCTTCGGGGGTCTCAGCCGCAGTAGCGAGTACAGTATCATGATTAGTCCTAATCATGACGTTTTGACTGTCAAAACGTCCGCGCGCATCGCTGCCTTCTTTCCCTGTCTCGTACACCACTGCATTGGCAGGAAGCAATCCAATTACCATCATCGCGGCCATCAGACAGGCTAGAATTTTTCTTTTCATGGAATCATCTCCCTTTCTTCAATTTTTTACTGATCGTCCTCTGGCAATAACGGCGAAACACCATCTCCTCTCCGTATTCCGCTCTGTATTTTTTTTGCGCGATCCCTTGCTGCAACGCAGGTGCTCTCGGCTCGTTCACGCCCTCTCGGCGCGCTCTGGAAATCATTCCTTTTGTCACTATTCTACTATAAGTCATTCGAAATTGCAAGCCTTTTTCCACAACGCGCCAAACCACTCCCCCTCAGACAAGCTTCAACAAGATCCGACCTCCTCCAAACCGCCCCAAATCGAATCCTATCCAAATAGTATACATATTGATTTTCCCCTTCTTGACAGAAGGGGACGATCTGGGGAGAGTGGTCATTCCGAAGGAGATCCGCCGCACCATGCGCATCCGCGAGGGCGACCCGCTGGAGATCTTCACCAACAGCGACGGCGGGGTGGTCTTCAAAAAATACTCCCTCATGGGAGGGCTGGGGGATTTCTCCGCCCAGCTCTGCGAGTCCCTGCACAAGGCCACCGGCCGCATCGTCACCATCACCGACCGGGACGCCTGTCTCTCGGTCTTCGGCGGCGGGCGGAAGGAGCTGACGGACCGCAGCATCTCCCCCGCCCTGGCCCAGGTCATGGAGGGCCGTCAGATCTATCAGTACCAGGAGGGCGGGCCTGTCCTGCTCGTGAGCGACTACACCGACCGCTACGTCATCACCACCGCCGCGCCCATCCTCTCCGAAGGCGACGTGCTGGGCTGCGTGGTCTTTCTGGCCGAGCGAGACAAGATCTCCGTCGGCAGCGAGGAATACAAGCTCGCCCAGACCATCGCCGGGTTCTTGGGCAAACACATGGAGAGCTGACCGCCCTGAACGCAGCGAGCCATGGCCGGGAGAAAATCCCGGCCATGGCTCTTCTATTTCTCCCCACCCCCTCATACTATGTCTCACGGACAATGTTGGGAGTGGTAGAGCATATGCGGACTGACATCGAGGAACGGGCCTGCGACCTGGCTCTTTATATTATCGAACACCAAGCCACCGTCCGGACCGCCGCAAAGCAGTTCGGCATCAGCAAATCGACGGTACATAAGGACCTGTCCCAGCGGCTCCCGGCCTTCAACAGGCCTCTGTATCTCCAGGTGAAGGCGGTGCTGGAGGTCAACAAGGCCGAGCGCCACATCCGGGGCGGCATCGCCACCAGGAGAAAGTACAAGGGGACCTGATCCTGACCGAACAGGGCGCGGGAAGTGCGCGGGGGGCTCCCGCGCGCTTCCCGCGCCCTTGGCTTGCGTTGCTTGCGTTTATTCCACGGAGATCAGGTAGTGGTACACCGGCTGGCCGCCCGAAAGCAGGGCGACCTCCGCGTCGGGGCAGATGGCCTGGAACCGGGCCATGGCGGCCTCGGCGGCGGCCTCCTCCACGCCCTCGCCGTAGAAGATGTTGATGAACTCGCCGCCCCGGTCACCGGCCTCCCCGGCCAGCTTGTCCAGGATGGCGTTGAGATCCTTCTCCGTGTCGAAGAGCTGATTGTCCACCAGGGCCAGGTAGTCGCCCTCGCGGATGGCGGTCCCGTCAAACTCGGAGTCCCGGGCGGCATAGGTGACCTCCATGGTGGTCACCATGCCCATGGCCTCCTCCATGGCCTCGGTGTTGTCGGCCTCCTCCGCGTCGGGGTCCACCGCGATCATGGCGGAGATGCCCTGGGGGACGGTCTTGGCCTGGAGGACGATGACCCGCTTGCCCTCCACCAGGTCCACGCACTGCTGGGCGGCCATGATGATGTTCTTGTTGTTGGGCAGGACGTAGACGATCTCCGCCGGGGTCTTTCGGATCTGGCGCAAAATGTCCTCGGTGGAGGGGTTCATGGTCTGGCCGCCGGAAATGACGCCGTCCACCCCCAGGTCGTGGAAGACCTTGGCCAGGCCCTCTCCGGCCGCCACGGCCACGAAGCCGTACTTCTTCTCGGGGGCCGCGTCCTGGACGCGCTCCATGCTCTCCAGCTCCTCCTCCACGGCGTCGAGGTCGTCGATGCTCTGGGCCTGCTTGCCGCAGGCCAGCTCCTCGGCCTGGGTGCGCATGTTCTCGATCTTGGCCAGCTCCAGGGTGCCGTACTTCTGGGCCTCGGTGAGGGCCGCGCCGGGGATGTCGGTGTGGACGTGGACCTTGAACGCCTCGTCGCTCTCGCCGATGACCAGGCTGTCGCCGATGGTCTCCAGATAGGCCCGGAACTGCTCCAGGGGCCGCTCCGAGGTCCGGCGGACGATGAAGACCGTGTCGTAGGTAAAGGTGATCTCCTCGTCCCCCAGGGCGGCGAAATCCGCCTTTTCCTTCTGGGGCGCCGCGCCCGCGCCGCCCTCGGGCATGGCCACGCCCCGCAGCTCGTCCAGCATTCCCTTTAAGATCACAACGAAGCCCATGCCCCCGGCGTCCACCACCCCGGCCTTCTTCAGGACGGGGTTCATCTCGGTGGTGGCGGCCAGGGTCTCCTCGGCCTGGAGGATGGCGGACTCCAGGACGTATTCCAGGGCGGTGTTCTCCCCGGCGGCCTGGCTCGCCCGCTCACCGGCCAGGCGGGAGACGGTGAGGACGGTGCCCTCGGCGGGCTTCATCACCGCCCGGTAGGCGGCGGCCACGCCCGCGTTCAGGCCCTCGGCCAGGTCGATGCCGTCCATGGTCTCCTTCTCCTTCAGGGCCTTGGAAAAGCCCCGGAAGATCAGGGAGAGGATGACGCCGGAGTTTCCCCGGGCGCCCCGCAGCATGGCGGCGGCATTCACGGAAGCGACCTGCCCCACGGAGGCGGGCTTCCTCTGCTGAAGCTCGGTCACCGCGGTGCCGATGGTCAGGCTCATGTTGGTGCCGGTGTCGCCGTCGGGCACGGGAAAGACATTGAGCTCGTTGATTCTCTGTTTCTCTGTATTCAGGGAGGCAGATGCATGGACGATCATCCGTGCCAGCGTTCCTCCGTCAATGAACTGTACCATAGTTTTTCTCCTTCTTACTCCACATCCATAGCGTCCACATAGACGTCCACAGCGCGCACCTGTGCGCCGGTCATCCGGCTCACCGCGTAGCGCACTTCGCTCATGATCGAATTGCTCACGGCGGTGAGGTTCACGCCGGCATCGACGATGATATGCAGTTCGACGGACAGAGCGTCATCCTCATGGAAGACCACCCGCACGCCCTTGGCCATGGACTCGCTTCGGAGCAGGTGGACCAGGCCGTCCTTCTTGGACCGGGCAGCCATGCCCTTCACGCCAAAGCAGCTGGTGGCAACTGCGCCGGTGATGGTGGTGAAGACCTCGCTGCTGATCTGGATCTCGCCTTTATCGTTCTGAAACCGCATCATGATTCCATCCTTTCTGTGACAGGCCGGGTCGGCCTTGGTTCGGAAAGCTCTGTAAAAAAATTGCAGGGGCGCATTGTATTTTCCCGCGTTATCATGTAGAATACTACCATACACAAGGGAAACAACGCAACTGTGTATAGGAGGTTTTTTATATGAAAATTACGGATCTGGTCCTGAAGATCGCCGCCTGCGTCCTGGCTGTCGCCGCCGTCGTCTGCCTGGTCATGGCCAACATGGAGAAGATCTCCGCCGGTCTGGACTGTCTGTCCGCCAGGCTGCGGGCGAAGAAGTCCTCCCTGTGCAACGCCTGCCAGCGCGAGTGCTACGAGGACGAATTTGAGGACTGGGACATCTGAACGACAGCAAGACGTCAAGCGGGACCCTACAGAACCGACGGAGCGGAGTTGATCCGCTCCGTTTTTTATTTGCTTTGGCTCAAAAGGTGAGGTTGGGGTACTTCGGCTCCACCAGGACAGGCGCCATCTCCTCCACCACCGCGAAGGTGAACAGGGCGGTGGTCACCAGCTCGTCCCTGTCGTTGCGCTGCTCGACGGAGACCACGCAGATGCGCCGCCCCACCTTCACCGGGGTGGCCCGGCAGAAGAGGTAGGCCCCGGCGGCCGGGCGCAGGAAGTTGACGGTGCTGCCCTGGGTGACGCACATCTTCCCGTGGGCGACCAGGCTGTGCCCGGCGATGGTGTCGGCAAAGGCCACCAGCATCCCCCCGTGGACGGTGCCGTACTGCTGCTGGTTCTGGTCGGTGATCATCATGACCCCCTCGGTCTTGTCCGGCGCCATGCAGATCAGGTGGATCCCGTTGTCCACCGCCCAGGGGTCCAGGCCGCGGATCTTCCCCAGCTGGGGGTCGTGGCCCACGTAGAAGATACCTTCCTTAGCGCAGGAAGCCATTCAGGATCTCCTCCTCCGCCTCTTCCTCCGTCAGACCCAGGGTCATCAGCTTCAGCAGCTGGTCCCCGGCGATGCGGCCGATGGCCGCCTCGTGGACCAGCCGGGCGTCGGGGTGGTTGGCGATGATGGCGGGGATGGACTGGATCTTCGCCTTGCCCATCAGGATGGAGTCGCACTGGACGTGGCCGAAGCCCGCGTCGTCGCCGATCATGCGGGGGTAGAAGATCTGCTCGGAGTCGTCCTGCGCCACGGAGCGGGAGATGACCCGGCTGCTGGCGTCGGGACCGGCCAGGATGACGTCCATCTCGGAGGTGGCCTTCTGCTTGCCGTGGGTCAGGAGCTTCTCGATGACGACGGCCTCGGCCCCCTGCTTCACCACGACCTTGGTGTAGCGCTTGGTGGAGTCCACGCCCCGGAGCTGGGTGGTGTCCAGGGTGATGGAGGCGTTCTTTTCCAGATAGACGACCGTCTGGGGGTTCATGATCCGCTCGCCGGTGCCCTCGCCCTCGCCGTAGTGCTTTTCCACGTACTGGACCTTGGAGTTCTCCCCCACGTAGAAGGTGTGGACGCCGTCGTGCTGGGCGTCCTTGTCGCCGTCGTTGTGGATGCCGCACCCGGCCACGATGACCACGTCGCAGTCCGCGCCGATGTAGAAGTCGTTGTAGACCAGCTCGTCCAGGCCGGTCTCGGTGATGATGACCGGGATGTGGACCGACTGGTTTCTGGTGCCGTCCTTGATGTGGATGTCGATGCCGGGCTTTTCGGGGTCCTCCTTGGTGACGATCTCAATGTTCTCCGTGCGGCCCCGGGCCTCCAGCTTGCCGTTTTTCCGAATGTTATACGCGCCCTTGGGCGTGCCCTCCAGGTCGGCGATCTCGCGCAGGAGGTTGATGTCTACTTTGTTCTGTGCCATAGGTTACCCCTCCTTGGTGTGGCAGGTCACGTCCTGTAAAAAGCTGCAAGAGCCAGCCGTGTCCGCCAGAATGTGGGCCATCAGCTCCTCCTTGGGTCCGTGGCGCACCACCTTGCCGCCGGAGACCATGACGATCTCGTCGGCCAGGTCGATGATGCGCTCCTGGTGGGAGATGACGATGATGGTGCTCTCCCGCTTGGCGTGGAGCATCCGGAAGGTCTCGGTGAGCTTGGCGAAGGACCAGAGGTCGATCCCGGCCTCCGGCTCATCCAGGATCAGCAGGCCGCTCGGCCGGGCCAGGATGGAGGCGATCTCGATGCGCTTGACCTCGCCGCCGGAGAGGGAGGTGTCCAGCTCCCGGTCCACGTAGTCGGCCGCGCACAGGCCCACCCGGTTCAGGTAGGAGCAACATTCGTCCCGGGTCAGGCTGCGGTTGCCCGCCGCCAGGCCCAGCATGTCCCGGATGCGCATCCCCTTGAAGCGGGGCGGCTGCTGGAAGCCATAGCTGATGCCCAGCTTGGCTCGCTCGGTGATGGTCAGGTTGGTGATGTCGGTCCCGTTCCAGAGGATCTGGCCGCCGGTGGGCTGGTTGATGCCCATGATGGTCTTGGCCAGGGTGGTCTTGCCGCCGCCGTTGGGGCCGGTAATGACAATAAACGTATTGTCAGAAACAGTCAGGTCGATGCCCTTGAGGATCTCGGTGGACGCGCCGCCGTCCTCGACCTGATAGGAAAGTCCTTTCAGTTCCAGCATATTGCATAGCTCCTTGTCGCTATCGTTATCATAAGATACGGTCCAGGAGGGATCTTGTCCCTTTCTGAATCGTGGAATTATACCACAAAACGGCCCGACTGGCAATAGATTCCCGCAGACTTCTCCAGCAGGGTGCACAGAGAAATTATTTCCCTTCGCGCCGCCCTCTCAGCTTTTTCGTCATCCTTACCAATATTCTTATACATATATTGACTTTTCATACAATTACGGTAAAATAGTGGGGTATTTGTTTTGAAATTTTCCGTCAACTGACCGTGCATGAACAAAAAGAGACAAAGGGAGAAGACTTATTATGATCGAACGACTTGGCTTCGACAACGAGAAATATCTGGAGATGCAGTCCGAGCATATCCGCTCCCGGATCAACCAGTTCGGCGGCAAGCTGTACCTGGAGTTCGGCGGCAAGCTCTTTGACGACCATCACGCCTCCCGGGTCCTGCCCGGCTTTCACCCGGACTCCAAGATCCGGATGCTCATGCAGCTGAAGGAGCAGGTGGAGATCGTGGTCGCCGTCTCCGCCATGGACCTGGAGAAGAGCAAGGTCCGCGGGGACCTGGGCATCACCTACGGCTCCGACACCCTCCGCCTGATCGACACCTTCCGCAGCTTCGGCTTCCACGTGGGCAGCGTCGTGCTCACCCGCTTCAGCGGCCAGACCAGCGCGGAGATCTTCCAGTCCCAGCTGGAAAACCTGGGCGTCCGGGTCTATCGCCACTACTCCATCGAGGGCTATCCCTATAACATCCCCCACATCGTCAGCGACGAGGGCTTTGGCCGCAACGACTACGTGGAGACCACCAAGTCCCTGGTGGTGGTCACGGCCCCCGGACCCGGCAGCGGCAAGATGGCCGTCTGCCTGAGCCAGCTCTACCACGAGTACAAGCGGGGCATCCAGGCGGGCTATGCCAAGTACGAGACCTTCCCCATCTGGAACCTCCCCCTGCGCCATCCCGTGAACCTGGCCTACGAGGCCGCCACCGCCGACCTGAACGACGTGAACATGATCGACCCCTTCCACCTGGAGGCCTACGGCGTCACCACCGTCAACTACAACCGGGACGTGGAGGTCTTCCCCGTGCTGAAGACCATGTTCGAGCACATCTCCGGCAGCTGCCCCTACCAGTCCCCCACGGACATGGGCGTCAACATGGCGGGCTACTGCATCATCGACGACGAGGCCGTCTGCCAGGCCTCCAAGGAGGAGATCCTCCGCCGGTTCTACGCCGAGCAGTGCCGCCACCGCCGGGGGCTCACCGACGGCAGCGCCGTGTATAAGATCGAGCTGCTCATGAAGCAGCTGGGCCTGACCGGCGAGAGCCGGGCCGTGGTCCGCCCCGCGCTGGAGGTGGCCGAGCGCACCGGCGCGCCCGCCGCCGCCATGGAAATGCCCGACGGCAAGATCCTCACCGGCAAGACCTCCTCCCTGCTCGGCTCCTCCTCCGCCCTGCTGCTGAACGCCCTGAAATACCTGGGCGGCATCCCCGACGAGGTCCACCTGATCGCCCCCGAGGTCATCGAGCCTGTTCAAAACCTGAAGGTCAACGTCCTGGGCAACAAGAATCCCCTGCTCCACATCGACGAGCTGCTGGTGGCCCTGTCCATCTGCGCGGTGAACGACCCCAACGCCAAGCAGGCCGTCCGCCAGCTCCAGAAGCTGCGGGGCTGCGAGGTCCACACCACGGTCATCCTCTCCCAGTCCGACGAGGACAGCTTCCGCCGCCTGGGCGTGCGCCAGACCAGCGAGCCGACCTACCAGACCTCCAAGCTCTACCATAAATAACGCCGAATCAAACCGAAGGGAGTTTTTCCTATGTCCAAAACCTACATCCCCGCCGACTACGCCCCCCTGCTGAACCTCTACGACACCCAGAAGGCCATCGCCCTGCTCAAGCGGGTCTTTGAGGACACCCTCTGCGGCAACCTCCACCTGCGCCGGGTCTCCGCCCCCCTGTTCGTGGAGGCCGCCTCCGGTCTGAACGACAACCTGAGCGGCGTGGAGCGCCCCGTCTCCTTCGACGTGCCCGCCGCCCAGCGGGATGCCCAGGTGGTCCACTCCCTGGCCAAGTGGAAGCGCCTGGCCCTCTACAACTACCACTTCCCCGTGGGCGAGGGTCTGGTCACCGACATGAACGCCATCCGCCGCGATGAGATCCCCGACAACCTCCACTCCATCTACGTGGACCAGTGGGACTGGGAAAAGGTCATCGCCCCCCGCGACCGCAACCTGGACTATCTGAAAAAGACCGTCCAGCTGATCGTCAACGCCATGGCCGACACCCAGCGGACCCTGCAATCCGTCTTCCCCCAGCTCTGCGTCCTGCCCCAGATCGGCACCGACGTGAGCTTCGTCACCAGCCAGGAGCTGGAGGACGCCTACCCCGACCTGGACGACAAGGGCCGGGAGAACGCCTGGGTCAAGGAGCATCCCACCACCCTGCTCATGCAGATCGGCGGCGCGCTCAAGTCCGGCCTGCCCCACGACACCCGCGCCCCCGACTACGACGACTGGCAGCTCAACGGCGACATCCTCCTCTGGGACGCCACCCTGGACCGCGCCATCGAGCTCTCCTCCATGGGCATCCGCGTAGACGCCGAGGCGCTGGACCGCCAGCTCACCATCGCCGGTTGCGACGACCGCCGGGAGCTGACCTTCCACAAGATGCTGCTGAACAACGAGCTGCCCCTGACCATCGGCGGCGGCATCGGCCAGTCCCGCCTGTCCATGCTGCTGCTGGGCAAGGCCCACATCGGCGAGGTCCAGGCCTCCATCTGGGACGACGAGACCATGGACACCTGCCGCAACGCCGGTATCATCCTGCTTTGACCCCCCCCTATGCTGCAAAACCGCGCCGAATCCTCGGCGCGGTTTTTTCTCGCTGCGGGCAGGCCCCGCGCTGGTTTATAAAAAAACAACACCGGAATCCAAAGATTCCGGTGTTGGCACGGCAGAAGGGACTCGAACCCCTGACCTACTGGTTCGTAGCCAGTTACTCTATCCAACTGAGCTACTGCCGCGTGTCGGTCGCTCTCGCTGACGACTTTTGTATAATACCACACCCCCAAGGAAAAAGCAAGCATTTTTTTGCTTTTTTCAAAAAAATTTTCAGGGGCCGATCGGGCGAGAAAAAAGGCCCCGGAAATCGGGGTTTGAGACTGTCAAAAAAGCCTCGCAGAGTTCGCGGCCCGCAGGCAGCGAAAAAAGTGCGATCCTGTTCTCCGGCGGCGTGTACGTCGGAGAACATACTGCTCAGGCCGCAAGTGTGGGGCGTGGGCGCCAGAGGCACACAGGACCTGCGCGCGGCGGCCTGCCATCCCCTTCTGTCGGAAAAGGCGCAGCCTTTTTCGACAAGCTGAGGCCCCGGAAACCGGGGCCTCTCGGATAGCCGGTGCGCGCGCACCGGGCTATGGTACGCGCGTCAGCAGCCGCAGCCGCAGTCACAGCCGCAGTTGTTGTTGGTGTTGCCGTTGCAGCAGCCGCAGGACCCGCAGGAGCCGCCGCAGGTGCCGATGCCGCAGCCGTTGGACCCGCAGCAGAAGATGACGATCAGGATCAGGATGATCCACAGACAGCTGTTACCGCCCCAAGAATTCCACATAAACAAGAACCTCCTAGAAATGATGGAGACCGGCTGGCGATCTCAGTCCATCTTATGCGCCAGGTTCTCGGATGTGCGCTCAGGTGGGGCGCTGGCCCCGGATGGTCAGGGTGGGCTTGCAGCAGAGGTCCTCCACGTCCGAAATGGTGGCGGCGGGGATGCGCAGCGCGCCCCCGCAGCGGCCGCAGAAGAGCTCGACCGAGCTGTAGTTGATCTGGAGCTTCCAGTCCCGGCAGCCGCAGGTGCAGGAGATGCCGCCCCGGCGGCCGATGTCCCGCAGCTCCCCCAGGATCTCCTCCATGACCAGGTCGTTGAGGAAGCTGCCCTGGGCGGCGGCGTTCTCCTCCATCCGGTCCACGGTCTCCTCCAGGCGGCGCATGGCGGCAAAGACGCCCTCCTCCTCCCCCACGTAGCAGCAGTCCAGGCCGGAATGGGCGCAGGAGAAGGCCAGGGTCTTCTCCTCCAGGAAGGCCCGGGTGGAGCAGGAGACCGTGTGCGGCGACTGGCAGAAGAGGCAGGGGACGGTGAGGCGCACCTGGTCCCCCACGGGGGCTATGTCAAGGGAGGACTTGCCGCAGGGGCAAGGCAGGCGGCTGCCCGAGGCGGCCAGTTGGAAGGCCGTGCGCTCCAAAATCACCGGCTGTCGGCACGCCGGACAGATAAAGCCGATGAAGCGTTTTGCGTCTTGGATCATAGGTGTTTCCTCCATGCTCTCTGAGTTTTCCCAATTATAGCACGTCCGCCCGGGTTTCGCAAACCTGCCCCCTTGCCCTTTGCCCGCAAATCAGCTATACTCCTCTTGAGGTGATCCCCATGAAACGACTGATCGCATCGGATCTCCACGGCTCCCGGGCTTGCTGCCAGAAGCTGCTGGACCTCTATGAGAAGGTGCAGGCCCAGCAGCTCATCCTCCTGGGCGACCTGGTCTTTTCCGGGTCCTACGACCCCCGCTTCGCGTTCGACCCCCAGGGCGTCATGGCCCTGCTGAACGGACAGGCCCCCCACATCCTCAGCGTGGAGGGCAACTGCGACGACGGCATCCAGGACCTCTCCCCCCAATTCCCCTTCTTTCGGAAGTATAAGGTAGTGACCTGGGAGGGGCGGGAGGTCTTCCTGACCCACGGCCACCGCTACTCCCCCCGCAACCCGCCGCCCATGGGGATGGCCCAGGTCCTCCTCTCCGGCCACACCCACATGCCCTCCTTCCGGCGGGTCAACGACCTGCTGTGCATCAACCCCGGCTCCGTCTCCCTGCCCCGGGGCGGCTCCCCCAACAGCTGCCTGCTGTGGGAGGGCGACTGCCTCCGCTGGCTCACCCTGGAGGGGGAGGAATTCCACCGGGAGACCCTGCCCCCCTTGCGCAAAAACAGCCCTTGACCATGCGGTCAGGGCTGTCAGCTTGTCGGAAAAGGCTGCGCCTTTTCCGACAGAAGGGGATGGCAGGCCGCCGCGCGCAGGTCCTGTGCGCCTCT
>CAKTLJ010000019.1 GCA_934572535.1 uncultured Eubacteriales bacterium | reverse complement strand
GGGAGACTCACCGACCCGGAAGGCATCCGCGTCTTTGTGCTGGACCGGCTGGACCTGCCCGAAGATTTTATTTGACCCATACCAGCCCAGTAGTCCCGATTCATCTCCCGCGTTCGCTGTTCTGTTGGCCAACAAAACGGCGGTAGAAAGAAACATTTACGTCTAATAAAAAAGAGGAACGCTCATGAAAAAGCGTTTCTGACCAAGCGTCCATTTGGAACGCCAAGGCCGTGGAGACCTGCCGCGTCCAGGGCATCGTCTCCGGTGTCAGCGCCGACCGGTTTGACCCCAGCGGCGCGGTCACGGACACCCAGGCCGCGCAGATAATCTGGATCGCTCTGAACGCTACCATGGTGGAGTACGTCACCGAGACCGTCACCATCAACGGCCAGACCGCCACCAAGGTCTCCCGCAAGGAAAAGCTCGTTGGCGGCACCCAGACCAAGCTCACCCTTATCCGGGATAAGTTCGGCGTGGACGCGCCCCCGGCTGCGTAATAAGCTCGGAAACCAATAAATTTTGAAAAGATTTCAGACTATAAGGACCCAATGTACCTACTGGCGTTTGTGTCTGCCGTCTTCACCCTGTTGGTGATCCTCTGCGGTGTAGCTATCCGAAAGAAGCAAGGCGCCGTTTGACCGAGAAAGGAAATCCGGACGCTTTGAAGCGTCCGGATTTCTTCTTCCCCCGTTTTGCTTGCCTTGCTTGCGGCCTTCTGCTATAATGGAAGAAAGGGCAGGATAAAATGCACCCCATTTTGTGCAAAGCGACAAATCGCTAAAATTTTTCAAAAACCTGTCACAAAATGGCGTTCTCATTCGTTCTTATTCATAGAAACAAAAACATGAGGGTATGAATCATACCCGCGAAGAATGGAGGGCTCAAAATGAAACAGATCAAGAAAATGCAGTATCTGCTTTGGGGCATGGCTGGCCTGAGCGCATTGGGCGTGGCCTCGCTTTTGGCGGTGACCGCAAACCTCGACTCGGATCAGCTGAGTCGCTTCCTGCTCGTCCCTGTTGTCCTCAGCGGCGTTCTGCTGCTGATGTGCGTGGCGCTATTCTTCATGGCGAAGGATATGCCGTTTGGTCGGGGTGGCTTTCAAGGGGAAGCGCTGAATGCCCTGGTGGTCCTCTGCGTGCAGACGGGGTATTCCGCTCTGATGCTGTCGGGAATGGCCAGTCCGGGCATAGGGGCAAGAAGTTGGGGCGAGATCTTTGCCTTCCTGGGCTATTTCTGTGTGTTTATACTGCTGTACCGATTCTATCAGAAGAAAAAAGTCATCGAGTATGATGGCCTGGAGGACTGAGCGGAGCGACCTGGGCACCCCGCTGCTTGCCTCATGCGCAGAAACAAAACCTGGAGGTGTTTTTATGTGGAAGAAGGCAGCCGCGCTGACCCTCGCGCTGGCGCTGATGCTGGTGCTGGGCATTACGGCGCAGGCGTCCCACCGCGTGATCCCCCCTGACGCCGCGTCGGGGAACTGCCGCATCCTGCGAAGCGACGCGCCGAGCGGACCGGCCGAAGCCTCGGCCCTCGTCAGCCCGAAGGGCGACTTTGGCAGCGATAAGGGCGACGCAGTCGCCGCCCTGGTGCGGGAGGTCTATGGCCATGACCTCAGTGACTTTGTCTACGTCCCCGTCTGCGGCCTGGACACGGATCAGGTCGCGGGGGGCGCGCTGACGGACATTTCGCACGTTTACGCGGACCTTGCCGTGGCCCTGAAAAATGGCGACCACGCGCCCTTTGGCTTCCTGTACCAGGGCGATGCTGCCTATGCTCTGGTAGAACAGACAGACGGAAGCCTGAACCTGACCCGCTACCAGCTGACCCCCTCGGCGGATGGCGCGGGCTATTGCGTGGTCGAGGTGGAAAACGCAGTCGCAGCCCGAAACGTGGTTGATACGCTCTACCAATGAGGAAAGGGAGATGCTCATATGTCACGATGGAAACTGAAAAAATTAGGGACCTTTGCATTAAGCGTAGCTATGGCGTTTCTGATTGCAATTCCTGCAAAGGCAGTTGAACTTCCCGCAGAAGATATGCAAGGCCACTGGGCGAAAATCCCTATGGCCTGGGCCAAGGAGAAAGGGCTCATCACTGGCACATCGGCTATGACGCTTTCGCCTGATCTGACCACAAGCCGGGCGATGGCGGTCACAGTCCTCTATCGGTACCAGGGAAGCCCTGAGGTGAAACCTGCGAGGTCCTTTTCCGACGTGTCCCCCCATGCTTATTATGCCAACGCAGTAGACTGGGCGATTCACAAATTCAACTGGAAACGGACAAGAACAGCCTATGATAAAGCCTACTTTAAAATTATAGATACATACGACTTTGTGGGTGGTCCTGCTATTACAGGTGTAATAGCCAGCATGGCTGGAACGCATGAGTTTCCTGTAGAAATTTATGGACTGGTGCAGAATGGCGTACTGAAGTAAAGAATATATGTATAATTGGAGGAGAGAACCCTGCGATGAAAAAGAAAATTATATTCATCGGCGGAACAGCCATCCTTTTGCTTGTGTGCACCCTGGTAACCGTGCATTCCCCCCGCTATAAAGCAGCCAAGCTACTGGATATGGACTTGCCGCAGCCAGTGGAATCTCAGCTTACGGACAGCCACGGCGGCTGGTTCGGAGAAGGGGAACTGTATGGTAAACTGGTGTTTGACCAATCTGATGGGGAAGGGCTGGAAGAACGGCTGGCAGGGTATGATAACTGGAAAAACCTGCCTCTACCGGAAAATGTAACATTGTTCCTGTACGGCGGTGAGCAGGATGGGATACACTATGTTTCCAAGTGTACGAATGGATGGGACTCTCCAACAGTGACAGAAGGGTATTACTACTTCCTGGATCGACAGCACGATAGGAAGGACGATGCTCTATTGCTGAACTCCAGTTCTATCGATGTAACGATTGCGATTTATGACAGCCAGCAGGCAGTGCTATACTTTATGACGTATGATAGTTGAGGAAAAAACCTCGTTCTGCAGCAGGGGCGGCCGCTGTGCCGCCCCTGTTTATCCTTGCACTCCCCCTCTCGATATTGTATCATAGTACCGAGAGAAACCCACGGGAACGGGAGGGCGCCATGTACCAAATCAAAGAGACCAGGCAGGAGGGGCAGACCACCCTCCTGATCCCCGCCATGCTGGACGATCACTTTCCCCTCCTGCGCTATGCCTTTTTCTCCAAGCGCTACCGCCCGGTCATTCTGGAGACCCGCCAGGGGGTGGTGGACGTCGGCCTGCGGTATGGCCACAACGACATGTGCTACCCCTTTCACCTCTGCCTGGGCCAGTATCTGCAAGCCCTGAGAACAGGGGACTACGACCTGGAGAACACCGCCCTGCTGATGCCCTCGGCCGGGGACGCCTGCCGGGGGTCCAACTTCACCAGTTTGGTCCGCAAGGCCCTGAAGGATGCGGGGTATCCCCAGGTGAAGGTGCTGACCCTGAACGTCAAGGGGCTGGAAAAGGACCAGGCCCTGGTCCTGGAGCCGCACATGGTCTGGCGCGCCCTCTTTGCCCTGTATTACGGCGATATCCTGATGCTCCTGACCCAGCAGGTCCGGCCCTATGAGGCGGAGCCTGGGGCGGCCAACGCCTGCCGGGCCAGATGGACGGCGCGCCTTTCCCGGGACATAAAGACGGGCCGGGGGCTGACGCTGGGGCGAATGGACCGCCATTTCCGCGCCATCGCCGCCGACTTCGCCGCCCTTCCCAGGCGGCAGGCGACCAAGAAGCGGGTCGCCCTGGTGGGAGAGCTGTACACGAAATACTGCGCCCTGGGCAACTGGGACATGGTGGCCTTCCTGGAGGAGGAGGGCTGCGAGGCGGTGGTGAACGGATTTTCCTGGTACATCCTCTACTATTTGGACAGCCAGCTGGCCGCCAGCCGGGGCGTGCGCCGCCTCTTGTGGCGGGGGGCGGACCGGCTTCTCGCCGCCCTCCAGGGGCGGCTGGTCCTGGCCCTCCGCGCCCAGGGCTTCCGCTGCCTGGATCCATTTCCCGCCTTCAAAGAGTCGGCTTGGGCCTATATGCGCCGAGACCTTCGGGTGGCCGACGGCTGGCTCATGGGTGGGGAGATCGTGGGCCACATCCAGAGCGGCTGCACCCGCATCCTGGCCGCCCAGCCCTTCGGCTGCCTGCCCAATCACGTCTGCGGCCGGGGACAGTACGCCGCCCTGGTCCGACGCTTCCCCCAGGCCCGGCTGGTCAGCGTGGATCTGGACGCCAGCGGGACCCCGTCCCAGGTCTATAACCGAGTCAAAATGCTCCTGGAAGGATAACACGCCCTCGGACCTTGCGTTCCGAGGGCGTTTGGCGTGGCTCTAGTTTTTATCCTCGTGCATCACCAGCACGTCCAGGTAGGGGACCTCCCGCACGATGTAGGAGGCCACGGACCCCAGCTTCCGCTGCGGGCTGTGGCTGGCGCGGGTCATGAGGATCGCGTCGTAAAAGCCGCTTTCCGCGAAGCGGACGATCTCCGGCCCGGGAAAGCCCTGGCGGATGGCGGTCTTTACGCGGTACTCCTTCAGCGCGGCCGCCCAGGCGTCCAGCTCCGCCTGCGTCTCGCGCTTGCGAAGGGGGTCCAGGCGGACCTCGCCGGGCAGAACGGTGAGAATGGTGATCTCGACCTCCTCCGGCCGGTAAAATTGCCTGGCCATCTGGATGGAGCGCAGGCTGCGGGCGCTGCCGTCGATGGGCAGCAGGATCTTTTTCATGGCGCGTCCCTCCCGTCAGGCTCAGAGGTCGTCCTGCTCCCGCATGATGAAGAGATCCAGGAAGGGGGCGTTTTTTACGATGTAGTTGGCGACGCTTCCCATCTTGTGCAGCGGCCCGCGGGTGGAGCGGGTCATGCAGAGAAGCTCGATGTCGTTGTGTTCCGCGTAGAGCACGATCTCCAGGCCGGGGTCACCCTCCAACAGGACGGTCTTTACCTGGTATCCCGGCAGCAGGGCGGCGTAGTCCTGCATCTGCTGGACGACCTGCTGGTCCAGGCGCTCCCGCTCCAAATGGCGGTCGATGTGGGCCTGGCCGGGCTGGACCGTGAGGATGGTGACCTCGACCTGGTCCGGGGCGAAGGCGTTCTTCACCCTGTCGATGGTGTGCAGGCTCCGTGGGGTTCCATCAATGGGCAGCAGCAGCTTTTTCATACGGATCATCCTCCCATTCCTTGTGCATAAAGTATAATTTCTATAAGTATTATACTCCTGTTTTGTAATTTTGTCAAACGAAAAGGGAAAGGCGCGTGCCTTTCCCTTTTCGGGGGGTGGATGTACGGGTCACAGGTCAGCGTCCTCCCGCATGATGAAGAGGTCCAGGAAGGGGGCGTTCTTCACGATGTAGTTGGCCACGGAGCCCAGCTTCTGGAGGAAACCTCGGGTGGCGCGGGTCATGCAGAGGACGTCAAACCCCTCTTCCAGGGCGAAGCGCACGATCTCCGGGCCGGGGGTCCCCTTGCGCAGGGCGGTGTCCACCTGGTAGCCCGGCAGCATGGCGGTGAAGGTGTCCAGCTCCTTCAGGGCGGCCTCGTCGCTCCGGGCGATGCCCAGCTGGGCCTCCATGCTCAGGGGGTTGGGCAGGACCATCAGAATGGTCACGGCGACCTGATCCGGAGAAAACGTCTTTTTCACCATGTCGATGGTGCGCAGGCTGCGGGAACTCCCGTCCACGGGCAGCAGCAGTTTTGTCATGGGATCGACCTCCTTATACGGATGGGTGGATGGAACAAAAGGAGGAAAGGCAGGGCCTTTCCTCCTGGGAGAGTGTGGTTATTCGTTGTCTTCCTCGCGCATGACAAAGACATCCAGGAAGGAAGCGTTCTTTACGATGTAGCTGGCGACAGAACCTAACTTGCGGATGGGGCCACGGCTGGAACGGGTCATGATGATCTCGTCTGCTTCGATCTCGCGGGCGTATTCCACCAGTTCAACGCCGGGGGCGCTGCCCAGCAGAACCTGGGTCTGCACGTTGTACTCGGGGAGCATCTCTGCCACAGCGTTCAGCTCGGGGCGGGCCCGTTCTGCGCGGTGCTTGATCTCCTCCATGGAGTTGATGTAGAGCTGCGCGCCGATGACCTTTGCGATGTAGATCTCGCATTCCTCGGGCTTACAGAGCTGCTTGACCATTTCCACGGTGCGGATGGAGCGTTTGCTGCCGTCGATGGGTAACAGAACCTTCTTCATATGAAAGACCTCCTTAGTTGGATTCCTATTCGTTAACTATATTATAGCACGGAAGAAAAAAAGTGTCAAATATATGTTTATTTATTTTCCATGAATGATCGTATAGGCATTGTGCAGGGCTTCGATCTCCGCCACGTGATGAACGCCGCCGGCCTCTCCGTCCAGGGTCCAGGCCAGCCCCTCCTCGCTGGTGATCGTCACCTTGGGGGTGGAGAAGGAGGTGATGATGGAGCTGAGCTCCGAGGGGTCGCCGGTGAGGATGGCCCGGCTGAATTCCTCCACGGTCTTCACGCCCCGGATGGGGGAGATGAGGGTGACCTCAAACAGGCCGTCGGACAGGTCGGGGTGCCCCGGCGGGAAGTTGCGCATCCCGCCCACGGAGGTGGTGTTGCTCACCATGCCGTAGAGAAAGTCGCCCTCGATGACCTCGTCGCCGTATTCCACCTTGATGCGGTGGGGCTTGATGGAGGTGAGGGACTTGGCCCCTTCGAGCAGGTAGGCGTTGTAACCCAGGACGTTTTTGATCTTCTGGGGGGTGGTGTAGGACACCTCGGCAAAGGCGCCGAAGGCGGCCACGTAGAGGAAGTTCTTCCCGTTGAAGCTGCCCAGGTCGTGGGTCTGGGGCACGCCGGTGACGGCGGTGGCGGCCAGCTCCGGGAGCTTGTCCGAGGGCAGGTCCAGGTTCCTGGAAAAGTCGTTGGTGGTCCCCACGGGGATGTAGCCGATGACGGGGGGATCGTCCGTGCGGCGCGCCCCGGAGATGGCCTCGCTGAGGGTGCCGTCCCCTCCGGCCACCACCACCTGGTCGAAGTCATGCCCCCAGCGGACGATGGCATCTCCCGCGTCGCCCCGGTACTGGGTGGGGTAGGTGGTGACCAGGCAGTTTTGCTCCACCATGGCGTTGATGATGTCGGACAGGCCGGCCCATGTCCTGTTCTTGCCGGCGTGACGGTTGTAGATGAAAAGTACGCGCTTCATAGCAGCCTCCATAATTTCACGGTTCTGGCTTCGACTGGAAATGATGTCCTTAGTTACGAAAGCGTTTCTATTATAGTCTGAATCTTTCCCGTTGACAATAGACACTATGACAGGATATACTAAACTTTACAAAAAGTTTGATGGAGAAGGGAGGATCCCCGTGAACAAACGTGAATTGCTGGACAAATTTGCCCGCGATGGCGACCAGCGGCTGCTGCTGGCTCGCGTCCTGGACCAACAGCAGCGGGCCGAGCAGCGGGGCGTGCCCACCCACACCGGGTTTCTCTCCCCGGCGGAGCAGGCCCAGAGCGCCGACCTGCTCATGGCGGCGGCCCCCAGGCAGGGCATCCTCTTCGGGGGTTACCCCGAGGCCGAGCGAAAGCTCTGGGCCTTCCTCCCGGACTGGTTGGAGGAGGAGACCTGGCGGGAGGGGGAGGACTGCCCCGTCTGCGCCCTCCAGGCGCAGGTCCACGACAGCGCCCACCTGACCCACCGGGACTACTTGGGCTCCCTCATGGGCCTGGGACTGACCCGGGAGAAGATCGGGGACATCCTCCTGACCGAGACGGGCGCGCAGGTGCTCGTCCTGCGGGAGACCCTGCCCATCCTCCTGGCCCAGTGGGAGAAGGCGGGGCGATACCCGGTGAAGCTCCGTCAGATCCCGCTCTCGGACCTGACCTGCGCCGAGGCCGAGCGAAAGAAGGTTCGGGCCACCGTGGCCACCCTGCGGCTGGACGCGGTGCTGGCGGCGGGATTTTCCGTGCCCAGGAGCCGGGCTGCGGACCTGATCCGGGGCGGCCGGGTGATGGTGAACCACCGGCCCTGCGAGAAGGCCGACAAGCTCGTGGAGGCCGGCGACGTGCTCACCTGCCGGGGCTTGGGAAAATGCGTCCTCACCCAGGTGGGCGGGACGTCGCGGCGCGGCCGCGCCATTTTGGAGTTAGATCGGTATATTTAATGGGTTCGAAAGGAAGTTAAGATATGACGGAAGAGAAGATCGCCCGCATCAATGAGCTGGCACGCAAGAGCAAGACCGTGGGCCTGACCCCCGAGGAAAAGGTGGAGCAGGCGGCCCTGCGCAAGGAGTACCTGGCCGCCATCCGCAAGAGCCTGGAGGCACAGCTGGATAACATCTATATCCTGGAGGAGGACGGCACCGAGAAAAAGCTCATCAAAAAGGAACAGGAACCCCTGTCCTGACCACGTAAGCCCTCACCCAAAGGGTGAAGGAAATATAAGGAGGAACAGACCAATGCCCAGCATGTATGTCAACGTGTCCAAGATGGACCAGGAGAAGAAGGACCTTCTGGCGGAGAAGCTGTACGACGCAGCCGCCCCCGTCCTGAAGGCCCCCCACATCTACACCTTCGTGAAGGAGTACGAGACCCTCTACGAGAACGGCAAGCCCCTGGACGACCAGAAGATGGTGGTCATCAACATCGAGGCCGGCCCCACCAAGGAGGAGAAGGTCAACGCCCTGGCCGAGGGGATGCAGAAGGTCGTCCAGGAGGTCCTGGGGGCGGAGAAGCAGCTCACCCTGGTCTTCCACGACAACGGCCTGGACCGCATCGCCATCGGCGGCGTGACCATCGCCACGAAGATGAAGAAGTGATCGTTCCTGGAACGAGAGAGAAAAGACGGGCGGGAAGCGTTGGCTTCCCGCCCGTCTTTTGCTCTCTTGTGGGTGAGGATGGCAGCGATCTGATCGCGGTTTACGGAGGGAAGGAGAGTCTGTGGTCATTTGCTGATCACTTCCGCATATTCCTCCATGCTGTCGATCAAAGCGTTGTATTCCTCTTGGGAGATGAACCCGTTGGTAAGGTTTCGCTGCTGGTTTTCCAAAAACTGATCCCGGGAGAAATTCTCATTGACCGAGGCGTTTTGACCCGCCGACGCTAGCTGTGCATCAGGCAGCACTTCCCCATGGACAGAGACATAGCGGCCGCTGGCATCCGCCGAGAATACCCCTTGATTGCTCCCGCAGAGGTAGTAATAGTCCCCCGCTGTGTTATAGGCCCCGCCCATACCGGGCTGGTATAAAAAGAGGAGATACGTTTCATTCTCCACAAAGCTGGGACTTTCCTCATAAATTTCTGTGATCTTGTTGGCTGTGCCGCCAAGAACCCGGACGGTGACGGTGTCTGTATCCGGCTGTCCCTGCAAAAGGGAGGAGATCGAAAAGGTATAATCGGTAAAGTTTACAGCGCTGTCCTCCGACACATGCTGTACGCGGAAGGCATCCGATTGCCCTGTGATCTGGCCAACAGCCACAAGAGAGGATTGGCAAAACAGATCGTCGACGCTCTTATATTCCAGCAGCCCGGAGACATGCACGGTCTCATGGGAAAGTGAGCGGAGACCGAAGCCCCCTCCGATCACCAGGGCAATAGCGAGAACGGAGATGAGAAGTTTCCGTGAGGACCTGCCATGTAGAATGGTTGGAACAAACTGTTTCATAGTTACCTCCTTATGAATAGATAGAAGCAATACCGGCCCGATCATCTGCAGTAAGATTCCGCTTAGTTGTATTTAGACTTGAATATCCGTACATAACTTTTGCTGTGTCGCCGCTGCCGTAAAGGTCTGCCAATCCCATCGCATGGCCAGTTTCGTGAAGAAAAACACTATATAAATCGTAACAACCTGCTTGAGCACTATTTGCAAACGCATAATAGACGTTAATGTTTATATCGGCCTCATAGAGATAACCAAACACATTTCTATAAGATTTACACGCTGCAATATAATCATTGGTTCCTGTGTTAATGCGATAAACATAGCACTTATCATCTCGACGAGGAAAGCCTGTTGTTTGAGAATGTGTTGTAGTAGACACTGACATTTTAGTTGAACCAGCGGCTACATTCCATTTTTCTACAGCTTCTCTCATGTGTGATTTCGAAGTCGCTCCAAATTGTGAATTAGGGATAAAAGTAATTGGGTTTACAATTTTATTTCCGTTTGTCTCATAGGCAAATGCAGGAATTGAAAGCATAGGAATGGCTATCAACACACAAATGATAACGGAAATGAGACGTGATCTGGTTCTCATAAAAATCCCTTCTTTCTTATGTATTATAATACCATAGTTTTTGGGGGAACCTACGCTATTATAATACAACAAAAAATGACATATGTCAACAACAAATATAATATATTTAAATGTCCTATGCCGACCTCACCACAGCCAGGGAGCCCCCAGCAGGGCGGTGTCCAGCTAGAGAGCCAAGTGCTCCGCTCCTCCATCAAAGAACTGTCTTTGCGTGCAGCCATTTCCCTCCATCCTTCAAGCTCCATTACAAAAGCCCTGTCCAATTTAGAATCGAACAGGGCTTTGCATAAAATTTTCGTGGCTTTTTCACTCCTCCAGCTCGATCATCGGGTAGACCACCGCCAGGGCGCCGCCCAGGGTGGAGGTGTTCAGCCATTGGGTAAAGTCGATGACCTTCTCCTCCCCGCCGTCCAGGATGAGGCAGGGGAGCTTGCCGCTCTCCTCCTCCTCCATGCCGATGAGGGGGACCCAATGCCAGCTGTCCAGGTTGTCCAGGCTGCCGCAGGAGTAGTTCAGGAAGGCCACCGGCAGGTCGGCGTACAGGGCTTCCGCCAAAAAATCCCGGCAGGTCTCCAGGGAGGGCCGGGGGGCCTTCTCCCGGTGGGGGATCTCCAGGGACTTCCCCAGCAGGACGCAGCCCTTGGACAGGGCAAAGCTCCGGCAGCCCAGCACGAAGCTCTCCGCCTGGTCCAGGCCCTGGGCGCCGGGGGTGGTGTGGGCCCACAGGGCCTCCATGTAGGCCAGGAAGTCCGCGCCGATCGCCTCGGGGGCCATGGGGGCCAGGGCGGGATGGGCCCGGGTGAGATAGCCCAGGATGGTGGCGGCGGCGGTGGGACCGCAGCCCGCCCTCTGCTGCCAGTGCAGGGGAAACCAGTCCTGGTCCGCGCCCCGGTGGGCCTGGCCGTCGGGACCTGTCACGGTGAAGTATTCAGGGTGAGAGAGGGAGAGAAGCATGGACGACTTCCTTTCTGATCGAAAACAGCAAAGGGGCGGATCTCCGCCCCTTTGCTGTGGTATCACTTACAGCGGCATCACTGGTTTTCCGGATCAGCCTGCCCCAGAGCCATGAGCTCCAGGTACTCCTCCATGTTGTGGAGGTTTCCGGCGACGTCCTCATCGGAGAGGGTCTTCTTCACCTTGGCAGGGATGCCGACCACCAGGCTCTTGGGAGGCACGATGGTGCCGGAGGACACCACGGCGCCCGCGCCCACGATGGAGCCCGCGCCGATGACGGCGTGGTCCAGCACCACGGCGCCCATGCCGACGAGGCTGTTGTCCTCCACGGTGCAGCCGTGGAGGATCGCGCCGTGGCCCACGGTGACGTTTTCACCCACGGTGACGTCGTTGCCACGGTCGCCGTGCAGGACGGCGTTGTCCTGGATGTTGGAGTTCTTGCCGATGGTGATCGTTTCCTGGTCAGCCCGGAGGACGGCGTTGTACCAGACGCTGACCTTTTCGCCCAGGGTCACATCGCCCCGGAGGAACGCGCCGGGGGCGACCCAGGCGGTGGGGTGGATCTTGGCCATGGTCGCGGCTCCTTACTGGCCCAGCACGCGGACGCGGATGACGCCGGGGACGGCGGAGACGGCGGCGGCGTCCACGGCAGCGTCCGTGTCCACGATGGCGTAGGCGTAGTCACCGCGGGTGTTGGAGGCGGAGGCCACCACGCCGGGGACGGCAGCCAGAACAGCGGCGGCGTCCGCGCCCTTGGAGATGACGCAGACGCGGTTCTTGGCGGCCCGCGCCATGGTCAGGACGGGCAGGTTCACGGAGTTGACGATGTTGCCGTTGTCCAGGTAGTCCTGCACCTGGCGGGCAGCCATCATGGCGCAGTTGTCCTCGGACTCGGGGGTGGAGGCGCCCAGGTGGGGGATGGCGACCACGCCCTCCATGGCGGCCACTTCGCTGTTGGGGAAGTCGGTGACGTAGGCGGCGCACTTGCCGGAGGCCAGCGCGGCCTTCATGGCGGCGTCGTCCACCAGCTCGCCGCGGGCCAGATTGATGACCCGGACGCCGTCCTTCATCACGGCGAAGGCGGCCTCGTTGATGGTGTGCTTGGTGGTGGGCAGCATGGGCAGGTGCAGGGAGACATAGTCTGCGGCGGCGAAGGCCTCGTCCATGGTGGACACAACCTCCACGGCGGGGTTCAGGCTCAGGGCGTTCTTCACAGACAGGTAGGGGTCATACCCCACGACCTTCATGCCCAGGGCGTAGGCGGCGTTGGCCACCAGGCCGCCGATGGCGCCCAGACCGATGACGGCCAGGGTCTTGCCCATGATCTCGGGGCCTACGAAGGCGGACTTGCCCTTTTCCACCGCGGCGGCCACGTCGGCCCCGGCGGCGGACTGCTCCTTCACCCAGGTGATGCCCTGGGAGACCTTGCGGGAGGCCAGCAGCAGGGCGGTGATGGCCAGCTCCTTGACGCCGTTGGCGTTTGCGCCGGGGGTGTTGAAGACGACCACACCGGCTTCGGCGGCGCGGTCCAGGGGGATGTTGTTGACCCCTGCGCCCGCGCGCGCGATGCACTGGAGCTCGGCGGGGAAGTCATAGTCGTGGAGCTTGGCGGAACGGACCAGGATGGCGTCCTCGTGCTCCATGTTGTCGGCAATCTCAAAGCGGTCGTCCAGCTGGGCCAGGCCGATCTTGGAGATCTTGTTCATGGTTTTCACATGATACATGGCGATACAGTCCTTTCGAAATTCTTCAGTCTTCGGTCATGCGTTCTTCTCAAAGTCCTTGATGAAGTCGCACAGAGCCTCGACGCCCTCCATGGGCATTGCATTGTAGATGGAAGCGCGCATACCGCCCACGGAGCGGTGGCCCTTCAGGTTGGTGAAGCCCTTCTTCACGGACTCTGCCACGAACTTGGCGTCCATGTCGTCGCTGCCGGTGCGGAAGGTGACGTTCATGAAGGAGCGGGAGCCCTTCTCGGCGGCCA
Organism: uncultured Eubacteriales bacterium; assembly: GCA_934572535.1. Taxonomy (GTDB): domain Bacteria; phylum Bacillota; class Clostridia; order Oscillospirales; family Oscillospiraceae; genus Evtepia. The sequence continues at coordinate 18,751 of CAKTLJ010000019.1, read as the reverse complement.
CCTGGAAGAGCTTGGACTCGTCCAGCACATCGTAGAGCATGTTGGCCTTCTTGACGTTGATCTTCTCCAGCTCGGTCAGGCCGCCGACGCTCTCGACCCAGTCGCACATGAGACCCAGCATATAGATGGGCCAGCAGGGAGGCGTGTTGTACATGGAGTCCTTGTCGATCATGTTCTTGTAGCTCATGATGGCGGGGGTGATGGGCATTTCGTGGCCGGCCAGCTCCTCCTTGACGATGGCGATGGTCAGACCGGCGGGGGCCAGGTTCTTCTGTGCGCCGGCATAGATGATGCCGTACTTGCTCACGTCAATGGGGCGGGACATGATGTCGGAGGACATGTCGCAGACCAGGGGCACACCGGCGGGCGCCTGGGGCACATACTGCCACTGGGTCCCCTCGATGGTGTTGTTGGAGCAGTAGTGCAGGTAGGAGGCCTCGGGGTCCAGGGTCAGCTGGTCCTGGGTGGGGATATAGACCCACTTGCGGTCCTCGGAGGAACCGGCCACGTTGGCCTCGCCGTACTTCTTGGCCTCCTTGTGGGCATTGTTGGCGAAGTTGCCGGTGCGGACGTAGTCGGCCTTGCCGGTCTTGGTCATCAGGTTCATGGGGACCATTGCGAACTGCATGGTCGCGCCGCCCTGGAGGAAGAGGACCTTGTAGCCCTCGGGCACGCCCAGCAGCTTGCGGAACTTCTCCTGGGTCTCATCGAAGATGCCCTGGTAGACCTTGGAGCGATGGCTCATCTCCATGACGGACATACCGGAACCCTTATAGTTGGTGATCTCAGCGCCTGCGCGGTTCAGGACTTCCAGAGGAAGCATGGAAGGGCCGGCAGAGAAGTTAAAGATACGATCATTTGCCATAGGAAAAACTCCTTTCTGATTTTCAGGAATGACAGGGATAGGCATAAACTCTCACAATAAGTCTATTTTATTCATTATACCCATCTGGTCCAAACTCGTCAAGCTGATGGAGGGGCCGCGGTGAAAAAAGCGACGGTCCTTTGACGCGCCGCTTTTGGTAAAACTGATTGATTTCGGCGCCATTTTCCCCGGCGCCTGGGTGGAACGGCCCTTTCCCGGGAAAGCGAAACCTCCGGATGCCCGAGGGACATCCGGAGGTCGAAGCCGCGCTGTGCGCGTTGTGTCTAATTATGAGATCAGCACTTCTCGAAGATCATGGTAACGCCCTGGCCGCCGCCGATGCACAGGGTAGCCAGACCCTTCTTTGCGTCGTCGCGCTTTGCCATCTCGTGCAGCAGGGTGACGATGATACGAGCGCCGGAGCAGCCGACGGGGTGACCGATGGCGATAGCGCCGCCGTTGACGTTGACCTTCTCCATCTTGTCGGCCCAGCCCAGTTCGCGAGCGACTGCGATGGACTGTGCTGCGAAGGCCTCGTTGGCCTCGATCAGGTCGATGTCGTCGATGGTCAGGTTGGCCTTAGCCAGAGCCTGCTGGGAAGCGGGAACGGGACCGACGCCCATGATCTTGGGGTCAACGCCGCCCTGGCCCCAGGAGACGATCTTGAACAGGGGCTTCAGGCCGTACTTCTCGACAGCTTCCTTGGAAGCCAGGATGATAGCGGCAGCGCCGTCGTTGATGCCGGAAGCGTTGCCGGCGGTGACGCGCTTGATGCCCACGTTGTCTTCGGAGGGGTGCAGGTGCTTGGCCTCGAAGGTCATATCGACCTTGTCGATGCTGCCGTCAGCGGAGTTGGGGAATGCGCCCTTCAGGCCGGCCATCTTCTCCAGGGTGGTATCCTTGGGATGCTCGTCCACCTTGAACTCGACCATTTCCTTCTTCTTCTTGACCATGACGGGAACGATCTCGTCCTCGAAACGGCCGGACTTGATGGCTGCGATGGCCTTCTGCTGGGAGTTGTAGCCGAACTCGTCCAGCTCTTCGCGGGTGATGCCCCAGATGTCGCAGATGTTCTCTGCGGTGGTGCCCATGTGATAGTTGTTGAAAGCGTCCCACAGGCCGTCCTTGACCATGGTATCGACCATCTTGCCGTCGAACATACGAGCACCCCAACGAGCAGCGGGGATCGCGTAGGGAGCTGCGGACATGTTCTCGGTGCCGCCGCACATCACGATCTCAGCGTCGCCAGACTGGATGGTGCGAGCGCCCTCGATGCAGGACTTCAGACCGGAACCGCAGACCATGCTGACGGTGTAAGCGGGGACGGACAGGGGGATGCCTGCCTTGACGGCACACTGACGAGCCACGTTCTGGCCCTGTGCTGCGGACAGGACGTTACCGAACATGACTTCGTCCAGCCACTCGCCCTTGACGTTGGCGCGCTTCAGAGCCTCAGCGATAACGACTGCGCCCAGATCAGCAGCGGGGGTGTCCTTCAGGGAGCCGCCGAAGGTGCCGACAGCGGTACGGCAAGAACTAACAACATATACGTCTCTCATGGTAGATCGTACCTCCAAATAAATTTTGCCAGGATGGAATTGTAATACTTATGAGTATATTTACTGCAACATTATACTGGGCAATCCTGCAAAAATCAACTGTATTTTTAAAAATCGGACAGTAGTAATATTTTGGGGAGGACAAGGCGTTTTTCTTGGTGATTCTGCTGTGTTTGCGCCGAAAAGGGCCGCCAACGCCCCGTCACTCCGCCCCGGCAAAATCCCGCAGGACCATGGCGGCCAGCTTGAGGACGTCGTCCCCCTTTTTCAGGCGCAGGGCCAGGTGGGGTTTCTCCCCGGCGGAGAAGAGCAGGCGGCGCCTGTACTTCTCCAGGCCGCAGACGGCGGCGACCTTTTGGAAGTCAGGCTGGGGCAGGGAGAGCTTCAGCAGGGACTCCTTTTGGGTGATCTCCGAGATGCCCAGCCCGGCGGCGGTGGCGCGCAGCAGGGAGATGGCCAGCAGGTTGGACACCCCCTTCGGCGGGTCGCCGTAGCGATCGACCAGCTCGTCGGTGATGTCGTCGGCCTCCTCCTGGTCCCGGATGCGGGCGATGCGGCGGTAGAGATCCATCCGCTGCTCGGGGGCGGGGATGTACGTCTCCGGGATGGCGGCGGAGACGGGCAGGTCCGCCGTGCATTCGGTGGTCTTTGCCGCGGGCTTGCCCTGCTCCTCCAGGACGGCCTCCTCCAGAAGCCGCAGATACAGGTCGTAGCCCACGCTCATGAGAAAGCCCGACTGCTCCGGCCCCAGAAGGTTTCCGGCCCCCCGGATCTCCAGGTCGCGCATGGCGATCTTGAAGCCGGAGCCGAAGGCGGCGTACTCCCGGATGGCGGACAGGCGCTTGGACTGGTCCTCGGTGAGGACCTTGCTCCGGCGGTAAGTCATGTAGGCGAAGGCCCGCCGGGTGGAGCGGCCGACCCGGCCTCTGAGCTGGTGGAGCTGGGAGAGTCCTAGCCGCTCCGCATCCTCGATGATGAGGGTGTTGGCGTTGGGCAGGTCGATGCCCGTTTCGATGATGGTGGTGCACACCAGCACGTCGATCTCCCCGTCGGTCATGCGGCTCATGATGTCCCCCAGCTGCTCCTGGTCCAGCTTGCCGTGGGCGGTGGCGATGCGGACCTCCTCGCCCAGCAGGGCGCGGATTTTGGCGGCGGTCTTGTCGATGGTCTCGGTGCGGTTGTGGAGGTAGTAGACCTGACCGCCCCGGTCGATCTCCCGGGTCATGGCGTCGGTCAAAACGCCCCAGTCGTGCTCCAGCACGTAGGTCTGGACGGGCTGACGGTTGGTGGGGGGCTGCTCCAGGGTGGACATGTCCCGCAGGCCCGACAGGGCCATGTTCAGGGTCCGGGGGATGGGGGTGGCCGAGAGGGTGAGCACGTCCACCTGGTGGGCCAGCTTCTTGAGCTTTTCCTTGTGGCCCACGCCGAAGCGCTGCTCCTCGTCCACCACCAGCAGGCCCAGGTCCTTGAACTGGATGTCCTTGCCCAGGAGCTTGTGGGTGCCGATGAGCAGGTCCACCCCGCCCTGGGTGGTTTTCCGCAGGATCTCCCTGGCCTGTCCGGCGGTGCGGAAGCGGGAGATCATCTCGATGTCCACCGGGAAGTGGGAGAAGCGCTTGAGGGCGGTCATGTAGTGCTGCTGGGCCAGGACGGTGGTGGGCACCAGCATGGCGGCCTGCTTGCCCTCCAGGATGCACTTCATGATGGCGCGGAAGGCCACCTCGGTCTTGCCGTAGCCCACGTCGCCGCAGAGCAGGCGGTCCATGGGGATGGCCTTCTCCATGTCGCCCTTGATCTCCCGGATGCAGCGGAGCTGGTCGTCGGTCTCCGGGTAGGGGAAGAGGGCCTCGAAGTCTTGCTGCCAGGGGGTGTCGGCGGAGAAGGCGTAGCCCGCCTGCCGCTGCCGCTGGGCGTAGAGCTGGATGAGGCCCTTGGCCATGTCCTTGGCGGCCTTTTTGGCCTTGGTCTTGGAGCGTTCCCACTCCGTGCCCCCCAGCTTGGAGAGCCTTCGGCGGTCGGGGTCGTCGCCGCTGCCGATGTACTTGCTCACCAGGTCCAGCTGGAGCGCGGGGACGTAGAGCACGTCGGCCCCGGCGAACTGGAGCTTGATGTAGTCCCGGTCGGCGCCGTCCACGCTCATCTTCACCATGCCCACAAAGCGGCCGATGCCGTGGTGCTCGTGGACCACCAGGTCCCCGGGGGCCAGGTCGGTGAAGGATTCCAGGCGCTGGCGGGTGGCGTCCTTGGCGGCGGTGCGGCGCTTGCTCTTCCTGGGGGGCGGGCCGGACCCTTCGGCCAGAACGGCGAACTTCCCGTCGGGGTAGTCAAAGCCCGCCGACAGCCCGCCCACGGCGAGGGTGATCCGGCCGACCTCCGGCAGGTCGTGGAGGCGTTCGTCCACGGCGGAGTGGATGCCCTTCTCCCGGAGCATGGCCTGGAGGGAGTCGGCCTTCCGGCGGCTGGCGGTCAGGACCACCACGGAGAAGTCCTGCCGCTGGTAGTTCTGCAAGTCCTCGGCCAGGGCCTCGAAGCTGATCCCGTACCCGGCCAGCTGCCGGGCGCTGACGGAGAGCAGGAAGGCCGGCGGGATGGGCAGGCCGCCGGTGAGGAAGGAATCGAAGTAGAGGAGGGTCCGGGGAGCCAGGTCCCCGCAGAGCGCCTCAAAGCTCTTGGCAAAGACGGCGTGCTTTCCCTCCAGCAGCCCCTGCTCCAGGAGAAGGGTCACGTCCTCGTTCAGCTGCCAGGTGTAGCTCTTGGCCCGGTCGGCGATCCGGGGGGTGTCGCAGAGGACCACCAGGGCGCTGTCGGGCAGGTAGTCGGCGGCGGTGGCGACCTCCCGGTAGACCCTGGGCAGGCCCAGGTCCACGGGGTCGGTGTCGCTGCCGATGACTTCCCCGGCGGGCAGAAGGACGCAGCGCTCCCGCTGGGCGGTGCGCCGCTGGGTCACGGGGTCGAAGAGCCCCATGGAGTCGATCTCGTCCCCCCAGAACTCCATGCGGACGGGCAGGTCCAGGCCGGGGGTGTATACGTCCAAAATGCCGCCCCGGAGGGCAAACTGGCCCACGCCCTCCACCTGGTCGCAGCGGGTGTACCCGGCGGCGGCGAGGAAGTCGGCCAGCTGGCCCAGGTCGCAGACCTCTCCCACGGCGAGGGTGCGGCAGGCGGTGCGGAAGCGGTCCGGGGGGATGGTCCGCTGGAGCATCCCCTCCACGGTGGCCACCAGCGCCGGGCAGTCGCCCCGGTCCAGGGCAGCCAAGACCTCCAGCCGCTGGTGCTCCCACTGGCGGGAGGCAGCGCCCGGATGGAACTGAAAGTCCCGGGCGGGGAGCAGGGGGGCGTCAGCGCCCAGGAAGGCGGACAGGTCGCCCGCCATGCGGCGGGCCTCGCCGTCGTCGGCGCAGAGGACGGCCAGGGGGCGGCCGGTGTCCCGGTGGAGGGCGGCGGCCAGATGGGCCCGGTGGACGGCGGCCAGCCCGGAGAGGGCCAGCGGAGTGGTCCCCTGGTCCAGGGCGGACCACAGGCGGGCATAGTCCTCCAGCCGGGAAAACAGGCCGGTGAGGATGGGGGTAGATAGGGAAGACATAGAGACCTCCTGGGGATCGTAGTGCGAAAATCGGGGAGTGGGTCAGCCGTTGAACTTCGCCATGGCCTGCTCAGGCCCCTGCTCCAGCAGCAGGGTCACGGCGTCGGCGGCCCGGGCGATGGCCTCCTCCATGACCTTCCGGTCCTGGCCGGTGAACTTGCCCAGGACCCAGTCGGCCATGTCGTGGTCGGGGTGGGGCTTGCCGCCCACGCCCACCTTGACGCGGGGGAACTGGTCGCTGCCCAGGTGGGAGATGATATTTTTCAGGCCGTTGTGCCCCCCGGCGGAGCCGCTGCGGCGGATGCGCAGCTTGCCCTGGGGCAGGGAGACGTCGTCGGAGATCACCAGGACCCGTTCCGGGGGGATCTTGTAGAACCGGGCGGCCTCCCCCACGGACTCTCCGGAGAGATTCATATAGGTGGTGGGCTTCATGAGGAGGACCGACTGGCCGCCGAGGACGGCGGTGTTGGTGAGGGCCTTGTACTTGAGGCGCTGGACGGGGATCTTTTCTCGTTCCGCCAGCGCGTCGATGACCAGAAAGCCCATGTTGTGGCGGGTCCAGTCATACTTGGGGCCGGGATTGCCCAGGCCGACCACCAGCCACTCCACCGGTCCGGGACGTTTGGAGAAAAACATAGGGGACTACCTCCTGCGATAAGGATAAAAGGAGAAAAGAAGGCGGAGCGTGGCTCCGCCTTCTGTGGGCATCGAAAAATGCAGCTTACACGAACAGACGAGAAACGGAATCCTCGTGATAGATGAAGCTGATGGCGTCAGCCAGCATGTGGCCGGCGGAGAGATACTTGATCTTATCACACTTGACGCCTTCTTTTACGGGAATGGTGTCGAGGAAGAGGACTTCCTTGATGACGCTTTCCTCAATGCGCTCGATCGCGGGGCCGGACAGGACGCCGTGGGACGCGCAGGCGTACACCTCGGTCGCGCCGCCGATCTCCACCAGGGCCTTGGCCGCGCCGCACAGGGAACCGGCGGTGTCCACCATGTCGTCCAGCAGGATGACCCGCTTGCCGGTCACGTCGCCGATGATGCTCATGACCTCGGACTGGTTGGCCTTCTGGCGGCGCTTGTCCACGATGGCCATGTTCATGTGCAGCTTCTGGGCGAAGGCGCGGGCGCGGGCCACGGAGCCGACGTCGGGGGAGACGACCATGGTGTTTTCGGTGTCGTCCCCGAAGCGCTGGGTGAAGTACTCCACGAAGAGGGGGCTGCCCAGCAGGTTGTCCACGGGGATATCGAAGAAGCCCTGGATCTGGGCTGCGTGGAGGTCCATGGTCAGCACGCGGTCCGCCCCGGCGGTGGTGAGCATGTTGGCCACCAGCTTGGCGGAGATGGGATCGCGGGGCTTGGCCTTGCGGTCCTGCCGGGCGTAGCCGAAGTAGGGGATCACGGCGGTGATCCGGCCGGCGGAGGCCCGTTTGAAGGCGTCGATCATCACCAGCAGCTCCATCAGGTTGTCGTTGACGGGCGCGCAGGTGGACTGGATAATGAACACATCGGAGCCGCGAACGGTCTCGTAGATGGAAACGGAGCATTCGCCGTCGGCGAAGTTCTTACATTCGGAGTTGCCCAGGGGCAGACCCAGCTCCTTGCAAATGGCCGTAGCCAGTTTGCGGTTGGAGTTACCGCAGAAGATCTTCAGATCCTTGCCATGAGAAATCATCGTAAACATCCCTCTCGATCACAGTATTTTTCCATTATGCAACCCGGCCGAAGCGGCTGGGCACCCTTCCTTGGGCCTCATTATATCAAATAAAACGAGTTTTTGCATCAGTTTTTCCTAGATTTTTGCGGAAAAAGAAAAGAATCTTTAAGAAACTTTTAACAATGCGGCAAAGGCGGGTAAACTGGTTGCCAGAGGCCCGAAACCATGGTAAAATAACCGATTGTGGAAAAGACTACGCCAAGACCCCGCGAGATCCCGAAGGGAAGCGCGCGGGCCCACCGATGAAAAAGGAGATACAACCATGAGAAAGATCATGCGAAGCGTTTTGAGCGCGGCTCTGGCCGTGGGGCTGTCTGTGAGCCTGCTCAGCGGGTGCAGCGGCGGGGCAGACCCCATCAAGGAGGCCTTTGACGGGAAGTACACCAAGGATACCGTGATGATGACGGTCAACGGCGCCGAGGTGACGGCCGAGGACCTCTTCTTCTGGATGGCCCAGAACGTGGACTACGTGGCGGGCTACTACACCCAGATGGGCATGGAGGTAGACTGGAGCGGTCCCATGGGCGAGGACGCCACCATAGACGACTATGTGAAGGACCAGGCCAAGGAGCGGGTCGTTCTGTACAACATCGTTTCCGCCAAGGCTGCGGAGGGCGGCTACACCATGTCCTCCGAGGACAAGAGCGCCTACGAGGCCGACCTGGCCTCCGCCAAGGAGCAGCTGGGCGGCGACAAGGAGTACGAGACCTGGCTGAAGACCATGCTCATCACCGACGAGGGCATGGAGCGCCTGAGCTCCGTGGGGGTCCTGTACACCCACATGATGGATGGCATGTTCCGCGACGGCGGCGAGAAGGCCCCCACCACCGAGGAGCTGGCCCAGTATGCCCAGGACCAGGACCTGCTGTGCGCCAAGCACATTCTGCTGATGACCAAGAACGCGGAGACCGGCGAGGACCTGCCCGCCGAGGAGGCCGCCGCGAAGAAGGCCAAGGCAGAGGAGCTGCTGGCCGAGCTTCAGGGCATCACCGACCCGGAGGAGCTGTCCACCAAGTTTGACGAGCTGATGAACGAGAACAGCGAGGACACCGGCCTGGAAGCCAACCCCGACGGCTATGTCTTCACCGACGGCCAGATGGTGGAGGAGTTTGAGAACACCACCCGGGCGCTGGAATTCAACCAGGTCAGCGGCATCGTGGAGAGCCGCTACGGCTATCACATCATCCTGCGCCTGGACCCCTCGGAGTCCCAGGAGGTCCAGGAGGGCTGGGCAAACCAGCAGATGGAGGAGCAGGTCCAGAAATGGGTGGACGAGGCAGAGGTGAAGACCACCGAGGCCTTCGATGAGCTGAGCACGGCGGACTTCTACACCGCGCTGACCGCGTACCGGGAAGCCGTGGAGCCCAAGGAGGAGAACGAGGACGCCGAAATGCCCGCCGAGGAGCAGCCCCCTGCTGAGGAGCAGACTCCCGCAGAGGAGACCCCTGCCGAGGAGGCCCCTGCCGAGGGGGAGGACGCCCAGGCGCAGCCCGCCGAGGACGGCGCGGCCGACCAGAACGCGGAGCCTGAGGGCGAAGCCGCAGAATAACGCTTTTTCCAGGAGGACCCGCCGCAGGATCGAAAGATCCTGCGGCGGGCCTTTTTGCGAGGCACAAAAATTTTCCGGGGACCCAGGAAGCGACACATTCGCAGCCCCTCCTTCCGGTATCCTTGTCCTATCCGAAGGACAACCATTCCGAAAAGAGGGAAGACAATGGACCATGCATTTTACACGGAACCCCTGCGCCGGGTGGTGGAGCGGCTGGAGACCGACCCCGACCGGGGCCTGTCGGCCCAGGAGGCCGCCCGCCGTCTGGCGGAGTACGGGGAGAACACCTTGGAGGAGGGGAAGCAGGCGGGGCTGCTCCGCCGCTGCCTGACCCAGTTGAAGGACCCTATGATCCTGGTCCTCCTGGTGGCCGCCGCCCTGTCCTTTTTTGCCGGAGGGCGGGAGGACTGGCTGGACGCGGTCATCATCCTGGGCATCGTGGCCTTTAACACCATCCTCTCCGTCTCCCAGGAGGACAACGCCCGGCGGGCGCTGGAGGCCCTTCGGGCCCTCTCCGCGCCCAAGGCCCGGGCACTCCGGGATGGGGCGGAGGTGCGGGTGGAGAGCGCCTGCCTGGTCCCCGGGGACGTGATCCTGCTGGAGGCCGGGGACTACGTCCCCGCCGATGGCCGCGTTCTGTGGGAGGCCGGGCTGCAAGCCGACGAGGCCGCCATGACGGGGGAATCCCTCCCGGTCCATAAGCGTGGCGGCGGTGGCCTGCCCCCGGAGACTCCGCTGGCCGAGCGGAAGAACATGGTCGTCGGCGGCACGCTCATCACCGGCGGCCGGGGCAAGGTGGCCGTCACCGCCACGGGGATGGAGACGGAGATGGGCAAGATCGCCGGGCTGCTGCTGGACCAGGACCCGGGGGAGACGCCCCTCCAGCGGAAGATGGCGGAGGTCTCCAAGGTCCTCTCCCTGGTCTGCGTGGGGGTGTGCGCCGTGATGTTCGGGGTGGGGATGCTCCAGCACCGGGATATGCTGGACATGTTCCTCACCGCCGTGGCCCTGGCGGTGGCCGCCATCCCCGAGGGCCTGCCCGCCATCGTCACCATCGTCCTGGCCATGGGGGTGGGCCGTATGGCCAAGCGAAACGCCATCATCAAGCGCCTGCCTGCCGTGGAGACCCTGGGCTGCGCGGGCGTGATCTGCTCGGACAAGACCGGGACCCTGACCAAGAATCAGATGACCGTCTTGGAGGTCTGGACCCCGGGCGGCGCGTTCCGCCAGCGGGCCTTGGCCCTGGGGACCCTCTGCGGGGACGTTCGCCTGGGGACGGACGGGACCTATCTGGGCGACCCCACTGAGGTCGCCATCGCCAACCTGGCCGCCGGGGAGAAGCTGCCGAAGGCCGCCCTGGACCGGACCTATCCCCGGCTGGGAGAGGCCCCCTTCGACGCGAGCCGGAAGCGGATGGCCACCTGCCATGCCCTGGAGGGAGGCCGGGCGCTCATCGCGGTGAAGGGCGCGCCGGAGGCCGTTCTGGCCAGGTGTACGCAGAGCCTGGGGCCTGCGGGGCCCCGCCCGCTGACCGGCGCGGAGCGGCAGAGCATCCAGCGGGAGAACAGCCGCCTGGCCGCCCGGGCCCTCCGGGTGCTGGCGGTGGCCCAGCGGGAGGCGGACGGAAGCCCCGCCCGCTTTACCCCGGAGGAGCTGGAGCAAGAGCTGGTCTTTGTGGGCCTCATCGGCATGATGGACCCGCCCCGGCCTGAGGTCCGCCCGGCGGTGGACCGCTGCATCCAGGCCGGGGTGCGGCCCGTGATGATCACCGGGGACCACAAGGACACCGCCGTGGCCATCGCCCGGGAGGTGGGCATCTTCCGCCCCGGACAGCGGGCGGTGGACGGACCGGGGCTGGACTTTCTCCCCCAGGAGACCCTGGAGGAGGAGATCGACACCTTCTCGGTCTTCGCCCGGGTGACCCCGGAGCACAAGATGCGCATCGTAAGGGCCTGGCAGAAGAAGGGCTGCGTGGTGGCCATGACCGGGGACGGCGTGAACGACGCCCCCGCCCTGAAGACCGCCGACATCGGCTGCGCCATGGGCAAGACCGGCACCGACGTGGCCAAGGGCGCGGCGGACATGATCCTCACCGACGACAACTTCGCCACGGTGGTGGCGGCGGTGGAGCAGGGGCGGGGGATCTATGCCAACATCCGCAAGGCGATCCACTACCTGCTCTCCTGCAACATCGGGGAGATCCTGACCATCTTCCTGGCCACCCTCCTCCACTTCCCCCGCGCGCCCCTCAGCCCGGTGCAGCTTCTCTGGCTGAACCTGGTGACCGACTCCCTGCCGGCCCTGGCCCTGGGGATGGAGGCGGTGGAGGAGGCCGTCATGGAGAAGCCGCCCCGGGGGAAGGAGGAGCCGCTCTTCTCCAAGGCCTTCTCTGTCCGCCTGGCCTGGCAGGGCTGCCTGGTGGGGGCGCTGACCCTGGGGGCCTACGGGCTGGGGATGTATCTCACGGGGACCTACGTCGCGGCCAACACGATGGCCTTCGCCACCCTGACCTTCAGCCAGCTCTTCCACGCCTTTGACGTGCGCAGCGAGGAGACCTCCCTGCTCCGGCTGGGGGTCTTCTCCAACGGGGCCATGAACCGGGCCTTCCTGGTGGGGCTGGCCCTGCAGCTGGCCGTCCTGCTGGCGCCGCCCTTGCAGAGCGCCTTTTCCGTGGTCTCTCTGGACCGGACCTGCTGGCTGGCCGTCCTGGCGCTGGCCCTGACCCCGCTGGCGGTGTGCGAGGCGGAAAAGGCCGTTCGCAGAGACCGCCGCCGCCGCGCGGCGGAGAAGGAACGGGTGGAGGCCTACCCCTGAATACTTGATATGAAACCCAGCAAGCCCGCGAACGATGGCCGTTCGCGGGCTTGTTGGGTTATGGGGCGTTCACCGGGAAGACCATCTCCCCGAAGGTGACGCTTTCTATGGTGTCCAGGGGGTAGATCTCATCAAAGACCTTGGTACAGAGGTAGACCATGGCACAGCCTCCCTGGTCCCCGATGTAGTTCATGGAGTCCCACAGGTCCAGGGTGGACCCATCGGTGAAGGTGAGGAAGAAGGGGATCGCCTGCACTACGCCTTGGTATGTGGGAGCAATGGTGAACCCAATGTGGATGGACAGGGGAGAGATGGAGAGCTGGGTGGGACCCACGGCGGCTCCCTCAAAGGGGAAGGTCTCCTGGGCGGGGATCCAGGGGTCTCCGGTGAGCAAGTCCACCGTGCTGTCTTCCACGTCCAGCGGGAAGGTCAAGTGCCAGGTCCCCTGGGCGATGGGAAGGTAGGAATCATCGACGGCAGATAGCGCGCACAGGTTGTTCCATTTGATCCGAATCTTTTCGGCGTTGCGGTAGCTGCTGTTGTCGGTGGCGATGATCTCCACGAATTGAAGGGAGGAAGCGGTGGTCGATGGATCCAGGAAATGGGAGTCAATGAAGAGGCAGCCTCCGGAATAGCCGTTTATCACATCCGGGCCGTTCTCAAACCCCAGGATCGGGCCGTCCTCTGTTTGCCGCACAGGTTTTTGGGAACCGATGAGGGGCTTCCCGTTGTCCCGGCTTATGGTGCAGAGAAGCGCCACGCTATGAGCGTCTCTGATTACAGCCTCGGCAGTGATCGTTACCCCGTTGTCGGAGTCGCTTACGCCCAGTGTGCGACCCATGATCCCCATGACCTCTGTTTGCGTTGGCTTATCACCGAAGGTCCCTGCAAAGAATTTTGCGGCAGAGGGCAGGTCTCCGACGGCCCCTGCTGTGACGGTGAGCGCCAGCAGGGCGGCAATGGCGAGCACCAAGCTCCGGCGGGGAAAGCGCTTCGCTTTCGGCCGCGCGGCGGCCAGCAGGTCCTCTGCCATGGCGCGCTTCTCTTCCGGGGAAAAGGAGAGTTCGCGCAGGGTCTCGCGGTAAGGTTTCATACATATCCCTCGCTTTCCAATGCCGTGCGCAGTTGGGCGCGGCCCCGACTGAGCTGGGTGTTGATGGTGGCAGTGGGCCGCCCCAGAATATCCGCGATCTCCTTGGCGGCGTAGCCCTCGTAGTAGTAGAGATAGATGACGACCCGGTACTTGGGCGGCAGCAGGTCCAGCGCGGCCAGCAGACTGCCCTCCTCGACCGCCGGGGCGGGGACGTGGCTGGCGGCGGCCAGAGAGACCGCGCGCTTCCGCCAGGGGCTTTTCAGCACATCCTTGCAGGCGTTGATGGTCGAGCGGATGATCCAGGCCTTTTCGTGGGCAAGCGAGTCGAAGGCTTTGGGCTTTTCCAGAAGCTTGAGAAAGACCGTCTGGCAGATGTCCTTGGCGTCCTCCGTCTCCTTCAAATAGGTGTAGCTCAGGCGGAGGATCATGTCCGAGTAGGTGTTCACCAGTCGTTCGGCCTCCTGGCGGCTGAGGGTGGGGGTCATGGGATCACATCCTTTGCTTCTGAAATACGCGCGTTCACCAAGAATACGATCGAGAGCGGGAAAATGTTTCATGTTTGCAAAAAATCGTCCGCAAACGCTTGTCTGCGGACGATCGGAGCGGTCAGTCGCGGTTGTCGATGTAGTAGTAGTCGGTGAAGGTCCCGGTGACCTTGGCCCCGTCCTCCTGCACGGCGGTGTAGGCGAAGGTGAAGCCCAGCAGGGGATAGGTTTTGCCGCTGGCGTCCGTGTAGGTCTGGTCGGCGGCGGCCAGGGCGGCGGCCTGGTCATAGGTCACCTCCACGTAGCCGAAGCCCCCGGACTCATGGCCGATGGAGGCCAGATAGGCGGCCACGTCCTTGGGGTTGGTCACCTGGAGGGTCTTGCACCCCAGACCGTTGACGGTGACCCGGTCCAGCTTGAAGGACCGGAAGGAGGCGGGGCTGCCCTTCACGGGGTAGAAGAGGAAGGAGGCGAAGTCCTTCTCAAAGACCATGGTGCCGTAGTCCCAGATGACCACCGAGCTGTCCTTGATGGCCCCCTCGGCGGCCAGGGCCTCCAGCAGGGTCTGACCGGCCCCCTTCTTCTCGGCGAAGAGGGCGTTTTCGGAGACCACGACGGTGTCCGCGCGGAGGAAGCGGCTCTGGCTGCCGTACTCCCCGGAGGTGACGCCCAGCTTGTCCGTCAGGGTCCAGGGGGAGCTCCAGGTGAAGTCCGTGCCGTCCTTGTAGCCCAGGGCGCGGAGGAGGAAGGTCAGATACTCCGCGGCGGTGACCGCGTTGTTGGAGCCGAAGAGGTTCCCGCCGACGCCCTTGGTCAGGCCCTTGTTGTAGGCGTAGCCCGCGTAGGGCTTGACCCAGTCGGGAAGGTCGGTGAAGGGGGTGGACCAGGTCCGGGCGGTGGCCTCGTCCTCGGCCCCCAGCAGGCGGACCAGCATGGTCACGGCCTCGGCCCGGGTGGGGGCGCGGTTCAGGTCGAAGTCCACGGAGCCGTCGGCCTTGACGCCCACGCCGTGGAAGAGGTTCAGGTTGTAGAGCAGCTCCGCCGAGGACTGGGCCTTGTCCAGGGAGACGGCCAGCGTCGGGACGGAGAGGCCCACGGCCAAGGCCAGGGCCAGAAAAAGAGGTAGGATTCGTTTCATAGGGGTCCTTTCTTATACCAGGCCCGGAAAGGGGCCAAATTTGTCGAATACACGCCATAAGTATACCATATTAGTGAGAGCAGGTCAAATGGCGGGTGGAGGCACTGCTTCCTTTTTTGCCCCAGGAGGCAAGGGAGGGGGCCTCCCGCGCATAAGCGCCGTCCGGGTGGTCCATACTATCCAACATCAAGCAAAAGCAAAGGGAAGGAGGGCGTTTATGGACTGGATCGGACCCAAGAACAGCAAGAGCCCGCCCCATCCTCGCCGGGAGCCTCGCTTTGACGGAGACCTGACCGCCGACCGAATCCGCTTCCTCTTCCGGGACTGCGCGGACTTTGAGGAGCGGCAGGTCCTCATCGGAGGGGACCCGGCCAAGCGCGTGTCGGTCTTTTTCCTCCTCGGCCAGGTCCGAAGTGAGCGGTTCTACGACTATGTCCTGCGGCCCCTGGCCACCAACCCCCGGCTTCGGGAGGCCACGCCGGAGGCCGCCGCCCGCATGATGACCGAGGGGATTGTCTACGCCGCGGGAACGGTCTGCGAGACGCCGGACGCGGCGGCCTTCGCCCTGGTGGAGGGCAGCGTGCTCTTCGACTTTCCCGGCGGGGGGAAGATGCTCGCCTATTCTGTGGCCACCGAGGAGAAGCGCTCGGTCAGCGACCCGAAGAACGAGCCCTCCATCAAGGGGGCCATGGATTCCTTCGTGGAGTCCCTGCGGACCAACACCTCCCTGGTCCGCCGCCGCCTGCGGGCGCCGGAGCTGAAGATCGCGGAGGTCGTCGCCGGCCGCCAGACGGTGACACCCATTGACATCCTATATATAGAGGGGCTCACCGACCCTGACCTGGTAGCCCGGGTGCGCGAGCGGCTGGAGGCCATCGACACCGACGAGCTGCTCCAGACCGCCTGCCTGGAGGAGCTGATCGTAGACGAGGTGAAGACGGCCTTCCCCCTGGTGGCCTACACCCAGCGGCCCGACCGCTTCTGCGCCGGTCTGGTGGAGGGCCGGGTGGGGGTCATCGTGGACGGCATCCCCCTGGGCTATCTCATGCCGGGGACTGTGGGTCAGTTCTTCAAGACTGGCCAGGACCGTGCCCAGAACTGGATGGCGGCCTCCTGCCTGTCGGTCCTGCGGTACGTGTGTATGCTGCTCTCCCTCTTTCTTCCGGCGGGCTACGTCGCGGCGGTGAACTTTCATCCGGAGATGATCCCTGCCCGGCTGGCCTGGTCCATCGCCGAGGCCAAGGTGGACGTCCCCTTCTCCACGGTCTTCGAGGTGCTGATCCTGCTGCTGGCCTTTGAGATCGTCCAGGAGGCCGGGCTGCGCCTGCCGGGGCCCATCGGCCAGACGGTGTCCATCCTGGGCGGCTTGGTGGTAGGGACCGCCGCTGTGGAGGCCAAGATCGTCTCCCCGGTGGTCCTCATCGTGGTGGCCGTGGCGGGCATCGCCGGGTACACCGTGCCCAGCCAGGA
This sequence comes from uncultured Eubacteriales bacterium, assembly GCA_934572535.1. GTDB lineage: Bacteria > Bacillota > Clostridia > Oscillospirales > Oscillospiraceae > Evtepia. The sequence continues at coordinate 2,472 of CAKTLJ010000019.1, read as the reverse complement.
GTTTTCCAGCGCCCTGCGCATCTGGCGCTTTGGCCTGGCCATCGCCGCCAGCCTGGGGGGACTCTTCGCGGTGACGGCCGCTGCCGCACTGCTGGTGTGTCACCTGGCCCGGCTGGAGAGCTTTGGCGTTCCCTACTTGACGCCCTTCGCGGCGGCTGGCGGGGAGCGGGCCATGGGCCACGGGGTCATCCGCTGGCCCCTGCCCTGGGTGAAGTTCCGGGAGCAAGCCCTCCACCCCCGGAACAGGAGGCGGCAGGGATGAGGAAGGGCGTCATTTTGCTGCTGCTCCTGTCCGTTCTCCTCTCCGGCTGCGGCAGAACGCCCCAGAGCCGGGAGGCGGGCAGCACGGCTGTCATCGGTGTGCTGGGGGTGGAACCGGCGGGCCAGGGCCTGCGGGTCTACGCCGGGGCGGAGAGTCGGGAGGACCAGCCGCCCGCCCTGTACCAGGGGCGTGGGAAGTCCCTGGCCGCCGCCGTGGAAGCGCTGTCCGCCAGCGGGAACGCCATGGTGAGCTGCGCCCACGTGGAGCATATCCTGCTGGCCCAAAGTGCCGCCGGGTCTCTGGAAGCGGTGTTGAGCTACGCCTTCCGAGACCCTCAGCAGAGCACCGAGAGCCAGCTCTGGGTGGCGCGCACCCCGGCGCTGGCCCAGGTCTTCTCCGAGACGCAGGACCCCGCCCAGCGGATGGCTGTGCTGCGGGCCGCCGGGAAGGACCGGCAGGGCTTTGTGCCCCTGACCCTCCGGGAGGCCGCCTCGGCGCTGGCGGCGGGGACCCCGCTCCTGATCCCCGCCCTGGACGTGAGCGAGACAGGGATCAGCTTCGGGGGATATGCCCTATATAAGGAGGGGGCGTTTGCGGCCTGGCTCACCGGGGAGGCCGCCCTGGGGGCGGCCCTGCTCAAGGGAGACCGCATCCACTGGACGGACTCCGTGGGCGACCGGGCCATCTCCCTCCAGAGCACCGGCCGCCAGGTGGAGGCCCTCTGGCGTGGCGATGCCCTCACCGGTCTGGCTGTCTGCTGCGACCTGGAGGGGGTGGTGACCGGCGGCTGGGCCAGCGGCCGGGGAGAGGCGGCCTATTTGGAGGCGAAGACCGCCCGCGCCATGGCGGCGGCCTTGCGGACCATGCAGAAGGCCGCCGCCGACGGGGCGGATCTGAAGGGCGGGGCCGGACTTCGCAGCGTCCTGGCCTGGCGGAGGATCGCGGCGCGGTGGGAGGGAGCCTTTCCTTTCCTGACCCCGGAGATCACCGTGCAGATCGCCCTGGAGGAGCCGTAACGAAAAGAAGGTAAGAAGCCCAGCCGGAAGCGGGGCTTCCAACCAAGATTGTTGTAATAGGAGGATCTCCATGACCGACCGGACCATTTCTCTCAGCCAGCTGCTGACCGTGCTCTTTTTGGCGCTCTTCCCCCTGGGGAGCGAGTGGCTCGTCGAGCTGCTGGCCCCGGCGGGGGCGGCGGCCTGGCTGTGTCCGCTGGCGGCCGGGGCGGTGCTCATCCCGCTGGCGCGGCTTGTGAGCCGCCGGGGGATGCGCGATCCCCTGGATGGGTTCGGTCCCCGCGCGGCCCGGGTGTGGGCGGGGGCCTTCCTGGTCTGGGGGCTGCTTCTGACCACCGCCCAGGCCGTTCGCGTGGGCAGCCGATTGGCGGGATCTCTGCGGGCCACGCCCGTCCTGCTGACGGCGGCGGTCTTGCTGCTGGCCGGGTGGATGGTGGCCGGGGGCCTGCCCGCCTTCGCCCGGGCCTGCGAGATCTTCGCCCTGGCGGTGGGCGGCGGCTTCCTCTTCCTGTGCCTCTTCGGGGTCTTCCGGCTGGAGTGGAAGCAGGTCCTCCTGTGGGAGCCTGGCGCGCTGGCCCAGACCCCGGCGGGCGCGCTGACGAGCGCCGGTGTGCTGGCCGTTGGGTGCTTCGCCCTCTTTATGATAGGAGAGGTGCGGGCGGAGACAAGCCCAGGGCGGCAAGTCCTGCTCCGGCTTGGCGGACTCTCCCTGCTGCTGTCGGCGGTCCTGGTTCTGGTCCTGGGCCGCTTCGGCGCGGCGCTGGCGGGGAGGCTCCAGCGGCCCTTCTTTCAAATGGTTTCCGGCCTGGGCTTTGAGGGGGCCTTCCAGCGGCTGGAGGAGCTGGTGTCCGCCCTGTGGGTCCTGGGGGATGTGGCGCTGTTGGGCTTCCTGCTCTTGGCCATGGAGCGCTTGGTCGTCCGCGTGAGAGGAAAGGCGGGCGGGCATGAGACCTGGTGGCTGACCGCCCTGGTCTTCCTGCTGAGCCTGCCGACGGCCGCTTGGACCCACCTGTTGGCCGAAACGGGCCTCCTGTGGGGGAGCCTGGTTGCCGGGGTGGCGATGACCCTGCTTTCGGCCCGGTCCGCAAAAAGGAGGAAACTTTGAAAAAATCTGAAAAAGGGGTTGACATTCTGGGCTGGGAGTGATAATATAACCAAGCTGTCGCGAACGACGGCCCGCAAGCGCGCTGAAAC
>CAKTLJ010000018.1 GCA_934572535.1 uncultured Eubacteriales bacterium | reverse complement strand
TCCTCCAGGGCGATCTTTTTGGCATCAGACAGCAGGATATATTTTTGCGCGAAGATCACAGCGCCTGTCTTCGCGTCGATCTGGTAGAAATACTGATTCGTTCCGGTATAAAACTCCAACAGGTAGCAGGGCTTTCCCTGGTTGCGATTCAGTTCGACCTTGGTAAACACGATCTTTTGCGCCGCCTTATCCAAACCGGCGTCCTTCAGCGCGATCTGCTTCGCATCTTCCTCGGAAATAAATTTCGATGCCTCCTCCGTTGGTTCCGTTGCAGCATGGTAGGTAGCTGCCGCCATCGGCACAAAGGAAAGCAGCATTGCCATACAAAGCAAGACGGAAAGCAGCTTGTTTCTTTTTTGTTTCATGAATGGTTCCCTCCCTTTTGATCTAAATCGTCAGTTATGTCGGGGTACGAAGATGGATGCTTCATTCTCTCATAGGCGGCACGCTCCTTTTGGACTGGTCGTCATTTGCTGTCGCTTTGCAGGGGAACAAAAAAGGGCGCGTCCGATCTCCAATCAAACTTGAGATCAAACGCACCCTAATAAAGACTCGACAAACACCGCTCGCGTGCAGACACCGGGAAGAGGACGCCGACGTCTATGCCGCGAGTCGTTGTTATATGGCTCGATGATATGCTGTCGCCTCATACACACCAAGTCCTTTCAACAAATATTCTTTGGCAACTTTAGCATAGCATATTCTTCCATTTCCGTCAACATAGTTTAGCGGGAGAACTGCGAAAAAAACAAAAAAATGACCGCCTCCTTCCGACCAAAAATATAGGTTCAGCGATTGACATTGCCTGCCACAAGGCGTACAATACCCTTGAACTTTTGTGGAAACCAAGCAAATAAGTATCAATACAACGGAGGTAAGGACATGAAGTTTTCCAGCAAGATCGAAAAGTGCGGTCTGTCCCCCATGCGTAAGTTCCATCCCTTTGCAGTGGCAGCCGAGGCAAAGGGCCGCAGCATCTATCACCTGAACATCGGCCAGCCCGACGTGGAGACCCCCAAGGCATTCTTCGAAGCCGTGAAGGAGTTTGAGCAGCCCGTTCTGGAGTACGCCGCTTCTCCCGGTATGCCTGTTTTGATCGACGCCATCCAGAAGTACTATGACAACCTGAACATGCACTTCGAGAAGGACGAGATCCTGATCACCACCGGCGGTTCCGAGGCTTTGCAGATCGTTCTGAACGCCATCCTGGACGAAGGCGACGAGATCCTGATCCCCGAGCCCTACTACCCCAACTACAACACCATGGTCACCCTGACCGGCGGCGTGATCAAGCCCATCACCACCACCCCCGAGGAAGGCTATCACTATGCTGACCGCGCTAAGATCGAGGCCTGCATCACCGATAAGACCCGTGCTATCATGTGCACCAACCCCGGCAACCCCACCGGCGTCGTCCTGACCCCCGAAGAGCAGCGCCTGATGGTCGATATCGCCAAGGAGCACGACCTGTTCATCATCGGCGACGAGGCATATCGTGAATTCGTTTATGGCGGCGAGCCCCTGCAGTCCTTCGGTGAGTATGCCGACGCTGCTGAGAACGTCGTCGTTCTGGACACCGTTTCCAAGCGTTTCTCCGCTTGCGGCGCCCGTGTCGGCTGCATCATCTCCCGCAACAAGGAGCTGATGGACCAGTGCATGAAGATGTGCCAGTCCCGTCTGTGCGTGGCTACCCTGGACCAGGTCGGCTCCGCCGCTCTGTACAGCGTCGGCCCCGATTACTTCGCCGCCGTCCGCGACGAGTACAAGAAGCGCCGCGACACCTGCGTGGCCAAGCTGGAGAAGATGCCCGGCGTGGTGTTCTCCTGCCCCAAGGGCGCCTTCTATATCATGGCCGCTCTGCCTGTGGACAGCGCAGACAAGTTCCAGCAGTGGCTGCTGGAGGAGTTCGAGGACAACGGCGAAACCGTCATGTTCTCCCCCGCAGAGTCCATGTACGCCACCCCCGGCAAGGGCCACAACGAGATCCGTATGGCCTACGTTCTGGAGGCTGACAAGCTGGACCGCGCTATGGACCTGCTGGCTCTGGGCCTGGAGGCTTATAACAAGAAGTGATCCCTCTTTCCACCCGCAAAACCTACTAAAGCACCTCACGGGGCTGTCTCGCTAAGAGACAGCCCCGTTTGCGTCCTCCCCGCTTTGGGATGGTCCCCTTTATCGAAAAAAGGGTAAAATGGGAGTTTTTGCAGGACAACTTGCAAAAACGATGAACTTCTACCCGAACAAGCGAAGAAAATGCAGGGATTCTCTGTGGAATATAGACGAAACACGAAAAGAATCCCTTGCAATTCTGACCCAAATTATGTACAATAGAAAACGCAAAGTCTGAAGACATCCTTTGTGTTCAGCGAAACCAAGAAACCAATTTATAAGGAGGATCATCCAGATGAAAAGAATTCTTGCATTGACCATGGCTGCTGTCATGGCTCTGGGGCTGTGCGCCTGCGGCGGCGGCGGCAACACCCTGAACATGGCTACCGGCGGCACTTCCGGAACCTACTACGGTTTCTCCGGCGTGTTGGCCAACGTCCTGAACGAAAAGTTGAGCGACACCCTGAAAATCAACGTCGAGTCCACCGGTGCTTCCGGCGCAAACATCGACCTGATCGACACCGGCGCTGACCAGCTGGCCATCGTTCAGAACGACGTGATGTACTACGCTTACACCGCAACCGACATGTATGACGGTAAGTCTCCCCTGGAGAGCTATTCCGCCGTGATGTCTTGCTACCCCGAGTATGTCCAGATCATCGCCAACAAGAACATCACTTCCATCGAGGACCTGAAGGGTAAGAAGATCAGCGTGGGCGACGCAGGCTCCGGCGTTGAGTTCAACGCCCGTCAGATCCTGGCTGCTTACGGCATCGACATCGACAACGACATCTCCAAGAACAACCAGAGCTTCGCTGACTCCGCCGACTCCCTGAAGAACGGCACCATCGACGCTGCCTTCGTGGTGGCAGGCTATCCCACCACCGCAGTCTCTGAGCTGTCCTCTACCTATTCCTTCAACATTCTGACCATCGACCAGGCGCACGCTGACGCGCTCATGGATCAGTATGGCTTCTATACCTACGGCGTCATCCCCGGCGGCACCTACAGCTGCGTGGCTGAGGACGTCCCCGCTGTGGCGGTCATGGCCACCATCATCGCCCGCAACGACGTGGACGAAGACACCATCTACGCCCTGGTGAAGGGTATCTTCGACAACCAGGATGCCATCGCTGAAGGTCACGCCAAGGGCGCTGAGCTGAGCGTGGAAAACGCGGTTTCCGGCATCGACATCCCCTTCCATCCCGGCGCTGTCAAGTACTTCACTGAAGTTGGCGCCATGTGATCCCGGAGCGATCTGTGAGCGGGATCCATAAATTAACTACGGTCGCGGCCGCCGTAATGATCTTCATTACAGCGGCCGCTTTCCTTCCCGGGTGTTCCTCCGGGGAGAGGGATCTGGTCCTTTCCAATCAGGATAGCGGTCAGGTCTATGCCACATACCCTGTGGAAAATGGCGATACCTTTGCAGTGGAGTTTGTCCACTCGGTGAACAAGAGCCCGGTCTGCGATGTTTTTGAAATTCGGGATGGAGAGATCTGGAACACCCAGTGTATCTACTACGGCTTCGGGGCCGGCGTCGAGGAGGAGCTGGGCGAGGGCGAGACCCTATCCTATGGAGAGAACGGCGAGATGATCATCTCCAACATCGAGAAAAAAATGGACAACATGGTCATTGTAGTAGGCACCATTTCCGACCATACCCTCTATCTGGGCGAAGAGACCATCAGCCTGCGCGACCTGTGCGGCCGCAGCAGCAAGGTCCTCTTCACTTGCGAGTGAGGGATGGCCATACAAAAAAGAGAAAAGGAGGTAGGTACTTGTGCCGCTGTTTGGAAAAAAATCCATGAAAGATCCGAAGACAGAATTTGAATACACCGAGATCACGGCCGAGGAAGAGACCACCACAGAAGCTGACGTACAAGCCGTCATGGCGAAGTATGACAGAGAGTCCAACGTGCGCATTTGGGACGGTGTTCCCAAGGTCGTTGTGCGCTACATGCTCGTGGCATTTGCCATCTACAGCATTCTTCTGAACTTTGGTCTGAATTGGGAAACCAGAATCGAACGCGCATCCTTCGTTGGCATTCTTGTGTTCCTGACCTTTATCGTGTTCCCTGCCCAAAAGGATTCCCGCAAAAAGCTCAATTACATCCCCTGGTATGATGTGATCTTGGCTGTTTTGGGCGGCGGAAGCTATTTCTATTTCGTGTTCAACCTGGACAAGATCGTTGCGAACACCATCCGTCTGGAGCCCATCGACCTGGTCATCGGCATCATCGGCGTGGTGGTCACGCTGGAGGCCTGCCGCCGCGCGGTGGGTATCCCCATCGTCGTCGTTTCCTCGCTGTTTATCATCTACATGATCGCCTTTACGGGGAAGCCGCTGACCATCAACATCTATAACCTCTTCTACACCACCGAAGGCGTCATCGGCACCCCCATCCGTGCCTGCTCCACCTTCATCGTTCTGTTCGTCATCTTCGGCGCCTTCCTGGAGCGAACGGGCATCTCGCAATTCTTTATCGAGCTGGCCAACGCCATCGCCGGCAGCTCCAGCGGCGGCCCCGCGAAGGTGGCCGTGATCTCCTCCGCGCTGTGCGGCATGGTCTCCGGCTCCTCCGTGGGCAACACGGTGACCACCGGTTCCGTCACCATCCCCATGATGAAGAAGAATGGCTATCGGCCGGAATTTGCCGGTGCGGTCGAGGCGTCTGCCTCTACCGGCGGCCAGATCATGCCCCCGATCATGGGCGCGGCGGCCTTCCTTATGGTCGAGTATACGTCGCTGAACTACGGCTACATCGCGGTCCACGCGATTTTACCCGCGGCGCTGTATTTTGCCGGTATCTTCATCGCCGTCCACCTGGAGGCAAAGCGCGCGGGTCTGAAGGGCCTGTCCCGGGCTGAGCTGCCCAAGTTCCTGCCCCTGTTCCTGAAAAAGGGCTATCTGCTGCTGCCCCTGGTCCTGCTGGTCATTATGATGATGAAGACCACCATGAGTCTGGCGGCCATCGCAGCCACCGGCGCAGCCATCGTGGTCAGCCTGTTCAACAAGGAGACACGCATGAACCTGACCAAGTTCTTCGACGCCCTGGAGAACGGCGCGCGCTCCACCCTGACCGTCGGTATCGCCTGCGCAGTCGCCGGTACCATTGCCTGCGTCATCACCACCACCGGCATCGGCGCGAAGCTGATCTCCACCATCGTCGGTCTCTCCGGCGGACACATCTTCATCGCCATGTTCCTCACCATGATCACCTGCATCGTGCTGGGCATGGGCGTTCCCACCACCGCCAACTACGTCATCATGGCCACCACCTGCGCTCCCATTCTCATCAAGATGGGGATGCATCAGCTGGCGGCTCACATGTTCGTCTTCTACTTTGGCATCGTAGCTGACATCACGCCTCCCGTGGCACTGGCCGCCTACGCCGGCAGTGCCATCGCCAAGTCGAAGCCCATGAAGACGGCCGTCACAGCCACGACCTTGGCCATTGCGGCCTTCATCGTGCCCTACTGCTTCGGAATGAACCCGGCGCTGCTCCTGGTGGACTGCTCGGTCCCCCAGGCCATCCAGGCCACCATCTCCTCGTTCCTGGGCGTCTTTGGCGTGGCGGCGGGCCTGCGCGGCTATGTCTTCTCCAACATGAAGCTATGGCAGCGTCTGGTCATCATCGCCGGCGGCCTCACGCTGGTCTATCCCGGCACCGTGACCGACGTCATCGGCATCATTCTGGTCTTCGGCATCTGCTTCCTCAGCAAGATGGCCGCGAAGAAGAACGCACCTCCCGCAGAGGCCTGAGAAAAAACTTGGGCTTTTTACCAGTTCCATTAAAAAAATCGTGTGGGTCCCACCAGGCCCACACGATTTTTTCACATTTTTTGATCGGCACAGCAACTCACTGGAAGTCCATAAGGAGCTGGGCGGCTGGATTGCTGTTGGCCGCCAGGCGGATCATGTCGTACCGGGTCATGTCGCCCATGTTCATTTTGATCCGAACCAGGTTGTCCTCTCCCTCGTCGTGGAGCAGGTCGGGGACGATGGCCACGCCGTGGCGGGCCCGGACCATGAGGAGCTGAGCGTTAGTGCTGTTGGTCTGGGCGACCCGCGCGGGTACGACGCCAAACTCCCGCCGGAGCATCTCCTGGAGCATTTCCATGGAGTTGGGGCCGGAGTCCTCGCAGTTGGTCACCAGGCACTCGTTCTGGAGCATGGCAACAGCGTCCCCGTCGGGATACTTCGCGGCGATCTCCCGGTCGGCCACCAGATAGTTGCAGCTCTCAAACATGGGGCGGGAGAGAAAGGCCTCCTTCGACAGGGCATTTTCGCAGAGCATGTTGCCCAGGATGACATCCAGCTCCCCGGATTTCAGCTTCTCCACCAAGGCCCCATAGGTGTATTGGAAGATGTCCACCTTGATCTCCGGATGGGCGATCAGGAAGCGGGAGAAGAAGTCCTCGGTCTGTCGGTATTCGTACATCCCGATCCCCACCTTCACATAGCCGCTGTACTGCTCCTGGATGGCGATCAGGCGCTTCTTGGTGTCGTCGTAGTACCGCAGCAGAAAGGAGACCCGCTCGTAAAAATATTCTCCGGCGTCCGTGAGGGAGACCGAGTGGGCGTTTCGGTTAAACAGCCGCACCTGGAGCTTGTTCTCCAGGGAGGCGATGTATTGACTGATGGCCGTCTGGGTGACGGAATGGGCGGCGGCCGCCTGGGTAAAGCTCAGGCACTCGGCCAGGGTGATGAAATATTCGATCTTTTTATTCAGCATAGTGGCGTCCCCTCCGAAGGACGAACAGACAGTGATCCATACTATGATTGTGCCCTACTTTCTTAAAAATGTCAAATGGGGTTTTTCTTGAATTGGGAATTGACAGAACTCGCGCTATCTGTTACCATAGGGCAGATAGAATCGTATCTTTATGCGCAAGGGAGGAAGATAGAAATGAAACTTCTTCTGAATCAAATGACGGTGTTTCGGAACGGCGCGGCCGATCAAGTCTCTGTTCTCGTAGACAACGGTCGTATTATTTCCATTTCCAAGGAAGCCCCTATTGTCTCCGACGCCCGTATTATTGAATTTCATCATGGCTGTTTGTTTCCCGGTTTCGTGGATGTGCATGTACATCTGCGGGAGCCGGGTTTTTCGTACAAGGAGACCATCGAAACCGGGACCAAGGCAGCGGCCCGCGGCGGCTTCACTGCGGTCTGCCCCATGCCCAACCTGAAACCTGTGCCCGACAGCCCAGAGCACTTACAGCCGGAGCTGGACGCCATTGCCCAAGGCAGCGTGATTCACTGCCACCCCTATGGCGCCATCACGGTGGGTGAGCAAGGCCGGGAGCTTGCCGACCTGGAGGGCATGGCCCCCTACGTGGTGGCCTTCTCCGACGACGGGAAGGGCGTCCAGAACGACGATATGATGCGCGAGGCCATGCGCCGGGCCAAGGCCCTGGGAAAGATCATCGTGGCCCACTGCGAGGATGAGAGCCTGCTCAACGGCGGCTACATCCACGACGGCGACTACGCCAAGGCCCACGGCCATCGGGGCAATGTCTCCGCCAGCGAGTGGAAGCAGGTGGAGCGGGATCTGGCGCTGGTGCGCCAGACCGGCTGCGCCTATCACATCTGCCACGTCTCCACCAAGGAGACCGTGGAGCTGGTGCGCCGGGCCAAGGCCGAGGGGCTGGACGTGACCTGCGAGACTACCCCCCACTACCTGGTCTTCAACGACGCCATGCTCCAGGAGGACGGCCGCTTCAAGATGAACCCGCCCATCCGCAGCGAGGAGGACCGTCAAGCCCTGATCGCCGGGCTTTTGGACGGCACCGTGGACATGATCGCCACCGACCACGCCCCCCACTCCGCCGAAGAGAAGTCCAGGGGGCTGGAAAAGAGCCTGTTTGGCATCGTGGGGCTGGAAACTGCCTTCCCGGTCCTCTATACCGAGCTGGTAAAGCCCGGGATCCTGACCCTGGAGCAGCTCATTGACCGGATGGTCACCCAGCCCGCCCAGCGGTTCGGCATCGGCTCCACCCTGGAGGAAGGGGCTGTGGCCGACCTGACGGTCTTTGACCTGGACGCAAGCTACACGGTGGACCCGGCGGACTTTTTGTCCATGGGCAAGAGCACGCCCTTCGCCGGTCGGACCGTGTTTGGAAAATGCCTGCTGACCCTCTCCGCCGGAGAGATCGCCTGGCAGGAAGAAGGAGGAAACTGATCGTGAAACGAGGCCTCTTTACCGTAACCAGCAACGAAGCGCTGGCCCCCGGGACCTTCCGCATGGTCCTGACCGGGGATACCTCGGCCATCACCGGACCCGGCCAGTTTGTAAATATCGCCCTGGAGGGAAGGTTCCTCCGCCGCCCCATCTCGGTCTGCGACTGGGCGGACGGCCGCCTGACCATCATTTACAAGGTAGTCGGCAAGGGCACCGACCAGATGAGCAGGCTGCCCGTCGGCGCGCGGCTGGATCTCCTCACCGGCCTGGGGAACGGCTACGACCTGGACAAGTCCGGGGACAAGCCCCTGCTCATCGGCGGCGGCGCGGGGGTCCCCCCCATGTTCGCCCTGGCCAAGAAGCTTTTGGCCCAGGGGAAGTCCCCTGCCGTCATCCTGGGCTTTAACAAGGCCGAGGAGCTTTTCCTGGAGAATGACTTCCGGGCGCTGGGCGTGCCCGTCACCGTGGCCACCGCCGACGGCTCCCTGGGCGTGAAGGGCTTTGTCACCGACGCCATGCCCCAGGCGGGCTACACCCACGTCTACACCTGCGGCCCCGAGCCCATGCTGAAGGCCATTTATGACAAGTCCGTGACCTCTGGTCAGTTCAGCTTCGAGGAGCGCATGGGCTGCGGCTTCGGCGCGTGCATGGGCTGCACCTGCAAGACCAAGTACGGCAACAAGCGCATCTGCCGGGAAGGTCCCGTTCTGGAGAAGGAGGAGATCATATGGTAAGAACCGCCGTCACCCTCAGCGGGGTCTCACTGGACAACCCCGTCATCCCTGCCAGCGGTACGTTCGGCTTTGGCTATGAGTTCGCCCAGTGGTACGACATCAACTGCCTCGGGGCCATCAGCGTGAAGGGCACCACCCGGGAGCCTCGCTTCGGGAATCCCGCGCCCCGCATCGCCGAAACGCCCGGCGGTATGCTCAACGCCGTGGGTCTCCAGAATCCCGGCATCGACAAGGTGGTAGCCGAGGAGCTGCCCCGGCTCCGGGCGATCTATCACAAGCCCATCCTGGCCAACATCAGCGGCTTCTCCCTGGACGAGTTTGTGACCTGCTGCGCCAAGGCGGACGCCTCTCCCCACACCGATATCATCGAGGTCAACGTGAGCTGCCCCAACGTCCACCACGGCGGCATGAGCTTCGGCACCGACCCCAACATGGTCTACAACGTGACCAAGTCCGTGAAGGAAGTCTGCAAAAAGCCCGTGTATGTGAAGCTCTCCCCCAACGTGACCGACATCGTCTCCATCGCCAAGGCCTGCGAGGAGGGCGGTGCGGACGGCCTGAGCCTCATCAACACCCTCATGGGAATGCGCCTGGACATCAAAAAGCGCAAGCCCATCCTGGCCAACCTCACCGGCGGTCTGTCCGGACCTGCGGTCTTCCCTGTGGCGGTCCGCATGATCTGGCAGGTCTTCGAGGCGGTGGACCTGCCCATCATCGGCATGGGCGGCGTCCAGACCGCAGAGGACGTCATCGAACTGATGCTCGCCGGCGCCACTGCGGTCCAGGTCGGGGCCGCCAACCTGGTGAACCCCTACGCCTGCAAGGAGATCATCGACGACCTGCCCGCCGTCATGGAGCGGCTCGGGATCCAGGATATCACAGAAATTATCGGAGGTGCCCACTAATGGGAAAAGACGTTATCATCGCCTGCGACTTTAGCAGCAAGGAAGAAACCCTGGCTTTTCTGGACCGGTTTCCCGGGAAAAAGCCCTATGTAAAGATCGGCATGGAGCTCTTCTACGCGGAGGGACCCTCCATCGTCAAGGAGATCAAGGCCCGCGGCCATAAGATCTTCCTGGACCTGAAGCTCCACGACATCCCCAACACCGTAAAGAAATCCATGCACGTCCTCTCCCGCCTGGACGTGGACATGGTGAACCTCCACGCCGCCGGGACCCGCGCCATGATGGAGGCAGCCCTGGAGGGTGTGACCCGCCCCGACGGCACCCGCCCGCTGGTGATCGCCGTCACCCAGCTGACCTCCACCAGCGAGGAGCGGATGCGGGAGGAGCTGCTCATCCAGGCCCCCATCGACCAGACCGTCATGCACTACGCGGCCAACGCCGCCAAGGCCGGGCTGGATGGTGTGGTCTGCTCCCCCATGGAGGCAGGCAAGGTACACGAGACCTGCGGGGCAGGCTTCCTGACCGTCACCCCCGGCATCCGTTTTGCCGACGGCGACAAGGGCGACCAGGTCCGCGTGACCACCCCCGCCCAGGCCAGGGAGATCGGCTCCGATTACATTGTGGTGGGCCGCCCCATCACCGCTGCCGCCGACCCCGTGGCCGCGTATGAGAGATGCATCGCCGAATTTGTCGGCTGACCGGATGATAGGAGGATATTACCATGAAGAACACCATTGCAAAAGATCTGCTGAAGATCCAGGCCGTTTTCCTGCGCCCTGACGAGCCCTTCACCTGGGCCAGCGGCATCAAGAGCCCCATCTACTGCGACAACCGCCTGACCCTGTCCGACCACCAGGTCCGCACCGACGTGGAGCGCGGCCTGGCCGCCCTGGTCAAGGAGCACTACCCCGAGGCAGAGGTCCTCATGGGCACCAGCACCGCCGGGATCGCCCACGCCGCCATCACCGCCCAGCTGCTGGAGCTGCCCATGGGCTATGTCCGCTCCGGCGCCAAGGACCACGGCCGCAAGAACCAGATCGAGGGCAAGCTGCTCCCCGGTCAGAAGGTGGTCGTCGTGGAGGATCTGATCTCCACCGGCGGCAGTGTGCTGGAGGTCGTGGACGTTCTGCGCCAGGCCGGGGCTGAGGTCCTGGGCATCGTCAGCATCTTCACCTACGGGATGAAGAAGAGCGTGGACCGCCTGGCCGAAGCCAAGGTGAAGAACGTGAGCCTGACCGACCTGGACACCGTGGCCGCCGTGGCCGCCGCCGAGGGCTACATCCGCCCCGAGGACCAGGCCCGCCTCATCGCCTTCCGCAACGACCCCTCCGACGAGAGCTGGATCGGAAAGTAAGCGCCGCCGTGCGTCGTCAACTACTGTGAAAGGAATGGTCCTATGAAACGTGATTTGATCGATATTACCGACCTGTCTGTGTCGGAGATCGACGAGCTGATCGCCAAGGCGGAAGATATCATCGAGCATCCCGAGGAATACCGGGAAAAGTGCCGCTGGAAGAAGCTGGCCACCCTGTTTTACGAACCCTCTACCCGGACCCGCCTGAGCTTCGAGGCCGCCATGTACGAGCTGGGCGGTCAGGTCATCGGCTTCCACTCCGCGGACAACTCCTCCGCCACCAAGGGCGAGAGCGTAGCGGACACCGCCCGGGTGGTCAGCTGCCTGGCGGATATCATCGCCATGCGCCACCCCAAGGAGGGCGCGCCCCTGGTCGCCTCCATGAAGGCCACGGTCCCGGTCATCAACGCCGGGGACGGCGGCCATCACCACCCCACCCAGACCCTGGCCGACCTGCTGACCATCAAACGGGAGAAGGGGCGGCTGGACAACCTGGTGGTGGGCTGCTGCGGCGACCTGAAATTCGGCCGCACTGTCCACTCCCTGATCGGCGCCATGTCCCGCTATAAAAACGTCCGCTTCGTGCTCATCTCCCCCGAGGAGCTGCGGGTGCCGGAGAGCGTCCGCGCCGACCTGCTGGAGCGCAACAACATCGACTTCCTGGAGACCACCTCGCTGGAGGACGCCATGCCGCAGCTGGACATCCTCTACATGACCCGCGTCCAGCGCGAGCGCTTCTTCAACGAGGACGACTACGTTCGCCTGAAGGACAGCTATATCCTGACCCCGGATAAGCTGCGCACGGCCAAGTGGGACCTGTCCATCCTGCATCCCCTGCCCCGTGTGAACGAGATCTCCGTCGCCATTGATGAGGATCCCAGAGCCTGCTACTTCCGCCAGGTCCTCTATGGCAAGTTCATCCGCATGGCCCTCATCCTGAAACTGCTGGAGGTGGAATGAAATGATTATCGGAACCATCGTGGACGGCATCGTGATCGACCACATCCCCGCCGGTCGCGGGATGTATCTCTATGAAAAGCTGGGCCTGGAAAAACTGGAGTGCGAGGTCGCCGTCATCAAGAACGCCTCCAGCGGCAAGTACGGCAAGAAGGACATCCTGAAGATCAACGAGGTCATCGACCTGAACTACGACATGCTGGGCTACATCGACCCCCAGATCACCGTGAACATCATCCGCGGCAGCGAGCGGATGGAGAAGATCCACCCCCACCTGCCCGAGACCATCACCGGCGTCATCCGCTGTAAGAACCCCCGGTGCATCACCTCCATCGAGCAGGAGCTGCCCCACGTCTTCCGCCTGACCGACCGGGAGAACGGCATCTACCGCTGCATCTACTGCGACACAAAGGGCAGCAAGAAGTAAATCTCACCCACCAGAAAGGACCTGCCCCGGCAGGTCCTTTCCTCGTTGTGCGCCCCCCGGAACTATGCTATAATGAACGTGAATTGAGGGAAGGGGAAGGATCGGCGCTATGATACTGTACACGACCCTGGTCGAGGACCCTGGGCATATCTCGCTCTTTGAGGAGATCTACCGACGCTACCGCGCGGCCATGTTCGGCATTGCCGTGGCCGTTTTGCGGGACCATCACCTGGCCGAGGACGCGGTTTCGGAGGCATTTATCAAGATCGCAAAAAATATGGCTAAAATTTCTGCGTTGGACGGTCAGGTTCGGAAGGATTATATCGTTATTCTTACTAGAAACAGCGCGCTAGACCTCTACCGCCAGCGGCAGAAGCAGGCGTGCGGGGTGGACTTTCTGGATGACCTGCCGGACACCGGAGGCAGGGAGAGCCTGGACGAGGCCCTGTTCAGCCAAGAGGGCTATGACCGCCTGGTGCAGGCCATCCACGAGCTGCCAACGATCTATCGGGACACCATGAAGCTCTACTATCTCTTCGACCACCCGGCGGCAGAGATCGCGGCGCTCATGGGCGTGAAGGAGGACGCCGTCAACGCCCGGCTGTCCCGCGGACGAAAAAAACTGGCCAAGCTCTTGGCCGAGGAAAGGGAGGAGCGCATATTGTGAAACAGAAATTGCAAGATGAGATGTTCGAGACCATGCTGCGCAACGCCTTCCAAGACCACCACGAGGAGGACCCCCTTTTCCCGGAGGAGACCCTCCGGGAAAAGGGGGTGGAGCTCCACCAATTTTCTCCCGCCTTTGAACGGAAGATGGAAAAACTCCTCCGAAAAGCGCGGCGCAAGGAGTGGCGGGCAAAGCACCGAAAGGGCCTCCGCCAGCTGGCCGCCATGGTGGTCCTGGTCTTTCTTGGCAGTGGGTTTCTGGTCACCCAGGTAGACGCAATTCGTATCCCCGTTATGAACATCATCATCACTGTGGGAGATCATTTTTCCGAAATTACTCTCAAAGACACAGCGACGCAGGCTGTCCCATCCAAAGCATTTCGCTCTCACCTGCCAACTTATATACCGGATGGGTTTTACGTTGAATCGATAAATGAGAGCAAGGATAGCTGTATGGTTTTTTATGAGGACAATAACAACGGCTACTATAGCATTGATTATTATATCTCTCCGCTGGACACTTCGATTGATACCGAAAACGCGACCCTATCCGAGCTGGAAATCAGAGACTGTCCTGCCGTAGTTTCTGAAAAAGACGAGGTCACGATCATTGTCTGGTTTCCCCATGGACATGAGTATATTCTAAGCGGCAGCATTTCTTTGGATGAGATGATCCAGATTTTGGGGAGCATTGAAGATATTTCTTGAAAAAATTTTCAGGATCCTGTCAGGTTCCCCTCCTTTCTTTCGTTATTCTTATTGAAGGCCCAAGAAAGGAGGTTCTTTATAGATCCGCTTTTTTCAGACTACCACCGACGCATTGAAAAGGAGATGACCTCTATGAACAGATGTACAAAATTTGGCTGCGTGCTCTTGCTGCTGCTGGTGGGTTTCCTCCTGCCCGGCTGCCAGAGCGCGGAGACGGAGAAACCCGCAGACTCCGCAGACAACGCAGCGCAGATCACCGAATTGACGGAACGCTACTATGATGCTCTCGTTGCGCGGGATGATGACGCCGCGATCGCGGCCATGTATTTTGCCGACGGCACGGACGAGTATTTCAAGGAACTGTGTACCGACTTCTCAGGCGCAAGCCTCGTGCAGAGCTACACAGTCTATGACATACAGGAGCTGACCCCTGAGCTTTACGCGGTCAACGTCGTGGGCGTGCAGCTGTCCCCGTTTGAATTGGTTTACGGAGACGACGGGGCCGTCATCGGCACCAAGGAACCGACGGACGGAAAAAAGTGGCACGTGCAGAGCCTCGACGCCACCCACTACGCCGCCTATGTGGACGGAAGCTGGAAGTTCTGCGTCGCGCCCCAGGCCGTTCCGGAGGGGCTTTATGATTTCCCCGAAGAGGCGATGCAGACAGCGCCGATCCTCCCCATGAGCGACGGCGACACGCCGTAAGCAGACCTTGAAAACACATCCCTGACCCTGTAAGAGAAGTCGCAAAACAACTAGGAGGTGCTCTATGACGTATCAATACTATCGAGAATGGGGCCTCACGAACGGCCCCGCTGCCTGGGTGCAGCTGCTTATCCCCCTGGTGCTCGCCTGTGTCATCCTCGGGGTCTCTTGGTTCCTGCTCAAGCGAAAGCAGTTTCAGCTTCACCTGGTATTCCTGGCCATTATGACCTTTGTCGCGGTGACACTCGGATTGAAGTACACGCCGGACCGCTTCATCTTGTGGCTACCCGTCGTCTTCCTGGTGACCTGCCTGTGGGACCATTACTGGGCCAGAAATCAGGCAGGGACTGCTCCCATGCCACTGAAAAAAGCCAAGGCCATCCAAATCGCCGCTGCGGCCATCCTGGCGGCCTGCGGTGTGCTGGTCATTGGCGTTGGATCTGTCCAGGGGCGGAACGGCTGGGACCTTGGGACGTCCCTTCTGGTGGGTGCTGTCTACGTAGCGATCCACAGCTATGTTCACCGAAACGACGTCACGGCCAACCAGTTTGACCGGCTTCTCTGAATGTCTGTCGCTGGCTGTCCTCGAACAGCAAAAGGACCTGCTTGGCAGGTCCTTTTTGCGTGCGATATGATATAAGGTTCGGTCAGGTCAGGCGGGTCTCCCGCTCCAGG
Source organism: uncultured Eubacteriales bacterium (assembly GCA_934572535.1). Taxonomy (GTDB): domain Bacteria; phylum Bacillota; class Clostridia; order Oscillospirales; family Oscillospiraceae; genus Evtepia. The sequence continues at coordinate 17,189 of CAKTLJ010000018.1, read as the reverse complement.
GTGCGGTAGTCCAGCTTTCCCCGCTCGGTGAGGGGCAGGGCCGGACGGAAGAAATAGGCCGCCGGATTGAGATACCGGTTGAGGTTCTTCTTGCAGTGCGCCCGAAGGGTCTGCTCCGCCAGCGCGGCATCCTCCCCCGCCTGGAGCACCACATGGGCCACGGGCACGGTCTCCCCCGCCGGGTTTTGTCCGCTCACCACGGCGCAGGCCTCCACCCGCGGGTTTTGGAGCAGGCAGTCCTCGATCACGCTGGGGAAGATCTTAAAGCCGTTCCGGGAGATCATCCGCTTCGTCCGGCCGGTGACGACCACACTGCCGTCCGCCTCCAGGTAGCCAACGTCCTTGGTCCAGATCCAGCGCTTCCCATCCGGGCCGGGCTTCCAGACCTGCGCGTCCGCCTCGGGCATGGCGTGGTAGCCGTTCATGACGGTTTCGCTGTCGATGAGAAGCTCGCCCTGCTCCCCCGTCGGCAGCGCCGCGCCCGTGTCCGGGTCCACCGCCACGATCCGGCAGCCGGGCAACGGGCGGCCTACGTTGCCCTCCTTCCGCCAGGGTCCGTAGTTCACGCAGACGATGCCGCAGACCTCGGACATGCCGTACTCCTTCACGAGCCTGGCCCGGCAGCCCCGCTGGGCCAGGAAGGCGTTGATCCGCTTTTCCATCTCAATGGACATGGCGTCGCCGCCGTTGCGGGGATTTTGCAAGAACGACAGGTCGGCATCCCGCGCCACAGGGCTGTTCAGCAGCAGCTGCCAGTAGGACGTCGTGCCGCTGACCTGCTCCGGCCGGTAGCGCAGCAGCAGGTCCCCCAGCTCATCGGGGCGGAACATGGGGACCAAAACGACCTCCATGCCCAGGCACAGGGGCACGTGGATGCACTGGCACAGGCCAAAGGCCGCGAAGGGCGGCAGGAGCGTCAGGTTCGCCCCGCTGCCAAGCTCGGTCCCCGACTCCGTATACTGCACCAGGGACGCGCGGAAGGCCCGCCGGGAGAGCATGACCCCCTTGGCCGGGCCGGTCGTGCCGCCGGTGTAGGTGATGGCCACAGGCTCCTCCCAGCGGGTGGTGTCCGGGGCCGCGTCGCACGGGTCCCGGAGAAATTCCGCCCAGGACAAGCAACCCTCGCCCCGGCAGGCCGTCCAGCTGCCCACCCGGAGCTGCTCTCCCAGCGCGGGGGACACGTAGGGCGCCAGGGGCAGGCAGACGAAGTGCGCCGCGGGAGAGCGGCCCCGATTCTCGTACACCTTGCGGAAGGCGACCTCCAGGGCCAGGACCACCCGGGTCTTGGTGCGGGCGAGGTACTCTTCCACCTCGACGGGGCTCAGCTTGATGTCCACCCAGTTGGCTACCGCGCCGATCCGGTCGAGCGCATAAAAGGCGGCAATGGTCTCCGGCGTGTTCATGGAGAGGATGGTGACGAACTCCCCCGCCTGAACGCCCAGCGCGCGCAGGCCGGCCTCCGCGCGGCGGATCAGGTCGAAGAACTGACCAAAGGTCAGGGAATCCTCCCCGCAGCGGAGGGCGGGCCGGTCCAGACAGGTCTCCTTCCCCCGCCAGAGGTCTTCAAAGATCGCGTGGCTCATGGGCTTACAGAAGGGTCAGCTTGGGGCCGCCGTCGGGGTTGCGGTCGGAACCGTCGGGGCCGCGCTTGTTGACCGCAATGGTGTTGGGGTCGATGGAGGCCTTTTTCAGCATCAGACCGGGGATCCCGGAGGCCGCAGCCAGGTTGGCGCACTGGACCTGCATATAGGGGAAGAGCTGGTCGTAGACCTCCCCGTGGATCTGGCGCTTCACCTCGTCGTCGAAGGCCTCGGTGCAGTTGAACACGCCCACCAGTTCCACGGACATGGTGAGCTTGCCTCCGGCGAACTCCTTGTCCCGCAGGGTCTGCTGGAGCTTGCCGATGCAGCGGCTGCCGTCGGGGGCGAAGCTGACGTTCAGGGAGAAGGAGCTGTCCAGCTGGACCTGACCGGGCTTCTCCAATTTATTGACCAGGTGGATCTCCTGTACTTTCTGGGTGATCAAGGATGCGTTTGCCATAGAGCATGGTCTTCCTTTCTGGAATAGTATGCCCCTATTATAATACAGAGCGGAAAGGAAAGTCCAGCGCTTTCTGCCTTTTCCCTCGCGGCCCGGAATAATCCCCGCCGGGCTGGCGCAAACTAACAGGGCAATCCAACCAAGGGAGAGAATGCTTTGGACACGAAAAAACTCGGACAGCAGACCGTCTGCTTCGCCTCGCCGCCCGCCGTCATCGGCTTCGGCAGCGCGGTGGGCAGGAAGGAGGGCCAGGGGCCGCTGGCCGCCTATTTTGACTTCGTTGGGACGGACGACACGTTTGGGGAGAAAAGCTGGGAAAAGGCCGAGACCGCCATGCAGCAGAAGGCCCTGCACTGCGCGCTGAAAAAGGCCGGGGTCAACCCCAAGGAGCTGGACTACATCCTCGCCGGGGACCTGCTCAACCAGTGTATCGCCACATCCTATTCCCTGCGGGCCATGGACGTGCCCTTCTTCGGGCTGTATGGGGCCTGCTCCACCATGGCGGAGAGCCTGGCCCTCGGAGCCATGCTCCTGGACGGGGGCTTTGGGCGCTATGTCGCCGCGCTGACCTCCTCCCACTTCTGCTCGGCGGAGCGGCAGTACCGCACTCCGCTGGAATACGGCGGGCAGAAGCCGCCCACCGCCCAATGGACGGCCACCGGATCCGGCGCGGTCATCCTGGGGCAGAGCGGGAGCGGCCCCTACCTCACCCACGTGACCGTCGGCAAGGTCACGGACAAGGGGATCACCGACGCAAACAACATGGGGGCCGCCATGGCCCCGGCGGCCTACGCGACCCTCCAGGCCCACTTCCAGGACACCGGGCGCACCCCCGACTTTTACGACCGCATCGTCACCGGCGACCTGGGGAGCCTGGGCAAGGAGATCGTCCTCGACTTCTTCCGGCGGGACGGCGTGGACCTCACCCCCCGGTATGACGACTGCGGCTGCCTCCTCTTCCACGCCGACGCGCAGGACGTCCACGCGGGCGGGTCCGGCTGCGGGTGCAGCGCCGTGGTCCTCACCGCCTCCCTGCTTCGGCAGATGCGGGAGGGCGGGCTGAAAAACCTGCTCTTCTGCGGCACGGGGGCGCTCCACTCCCCCACCTCCACCATGCAGGGGGAGAGCATCCCCGGCATCTGCCACGCCATCGCCATCACCACGGAGAAGAAAGGAGGGGGCAAATGAGCAGCCCCGGAACCTATCTGGCCGCCTTCCTTTGCGGCGGCGTGCTCTGCCTGATCGGGCAGGTCCTCATCGACCGGACCAAGCTGACCCCCGCCCGCATCCTGGTCCTCTATGTGGTGGCCGGGGTGGTCCTGGGCGCCACCGGCCTCTACCGCCCGCTGGTGGACCTCTGCGGGGCCGGGGCCACCGTCCCCCTGACGGGCTTTGGCTACAACCTGGCCGTGGGTGTTTCCAAGGGCGTGGCGGAGAGCGGCCTGCTCGGGGCGCTCATGGGCGGCGTCAGCGCCAGCGCCGGGGGCATCGCCGCGGCGGTCTTCTTCGGGGCGGCGGCAGCCGTTCTCTTTCGAGCCAAGCCGAAGCCATGACCCGTTGTCTTTTTCCTCGTGGCCTGATATAATAGCAGAAAACGAGGAAGGAGGGCACGGAATGGTAACGTGGGAAGAACTGGAGCAGCGCTGCATGACCTGCCAAGGCTGCGCCCTGGCGGACACCCGGACCAACGTGGTCTTCGGCGTGGGCGATCGACAGGCCGACGTGCTGTTCATCGGCGAAGGCCCCGGCGAGCAGGAGGACCTGCAAGGGGAGCCCTTCGTGGGGCCTGCCGGGCAATTTTTGGACGTGATGCTGTCGGTCATCGACCTGGACCGCAGCAACGTCTACATCGCCAACATCGTCAAGTGCCGCCCGCCCAGGAACCGCGACCCCCTGAACATCGAGCAGGAGGCCTGCATCGGCTATCTGCGCAGCCAGACCGCCCTGCTCAAGCCGAAGATCATCGTCTGTCTGGGGCGCGTGGCCGCGATGCGGATCATTGACAAGGACTTTCGCATTACACGTCAACATGGCCAATGGTTTGAGCGGGCCGGGGTACCGATCATGGCCCTGTATCACCCCTCTGCCCTGCTGCGGGACCCCAACAAGCGGCCGGAGACCTTTGAGGACCTCAAGCGCCTCCAGGCCAAGATCCGGGAACTGTGCCCGGAGACCTTTTCCGACCCATTTGAATGACCTCGGCGGGAGGGGCAGAATCCCCACATGCGCACAAGTTAAAAAACTCCAATTCTCGCCGTTTGAGAATTGGAGTTTTTTTGATTTATCGTGTTATTTTTGCAAATGGATTGCTTTTCTATGACAATGTGCTATGATTGCTTTAAAGGGCTGAATGTGCGCTGCGAACTATCCCGCAAACGACACAATTGGACCGCGAGAATGGACAGTATATAGGGGGGATGCTATGAACTACACGATAGAATATGCCTGGCTCACCCATCCCGGTCTTTGCCGTGGGCTGAACCAGGACAATCTGATTTGCCTCCGTTCCTTCCTCCCCCTGCCGGAAGAAGGAAACCAGGAGGACGGACCCCTGTTCGGGTGCGTCGGGCCGGAGCCGCCCGCCCTGTTCGGCGTATTCGACGGGATGGGAGGAGAAGAACACGGAGAGATCGCTGCGCACCTGGCCGCCCAGACTGCGGCTAAGTTTCCCTTGACCGATCCCCCGCTGGAGGCGCTGAGCGCCCTGTGCCGCGCGGCCAACGACGCCATTTGCAGCTATTCCGCTTCCCACAATATCCGATCCACAGGGACTACAGCGGCAATGCTGCTGTTCTCCGCGGAAGAAGTCAGCTTATGTAATTTGGGCGATAGCAAAATCTTTTTATACGCCGATGGAGAACTCAGGCAAATCTCGGAGGACCACGTTTCCGCGGGTGTGTTTGGACGCAAGCCGCCTCTGTCACAAAACCTGGGCATCCCTCCGTCTGAGCTGACCCTAAAGCCCTACTTCGCCAGAGGCGCTTACCACGATGGAGACTTGTATCTCATTTGCTCAGACGGTCTGACTGATATGGTCCCCCTGGATGTGATGGAAGCGCTTTTCGCAAGTCTCCCCTTTTCTGAGCTGCCGGACGCTCTGCTGCACACAGCGCTGGCGGCCGGAGGCAAAGACAACATTACCTTGATCCTGTGCAGGGTCCAAAGAGAGAAACGAAAACACATTTTATTCAGGAAAAGAGAAAAGAACCATGGAACACATAGAGATATCTAGCGTATGGCCGGAATGGACCGTCGTGGAGCGGATCGGGTCCGGTTCCTATGGCGTAGTCTACAAAGCCGTCCGCAAAGAACACGGCCTGGAAAGCAGCGCCGCGATCAAAGTCATTTCTATCCCACAAAATCCCTCGGAAGTGGAGTCCCTGCACGCCGAGGGATTGAGTCTGGATGACAGCAAGACCTATTTCCAAAGCGTCGTGAACGACTTTATCAATGAGATCCGCGTCATGGAATCCCTGAAAGGGATGCAGAATATCGTCAGCGTAGAAGACTATAAGGTTGTCGAACACACAGATTCTGTCGGATGGGATATTTTCATCCGCATGGAGCTGCTCACTCCCTTCCCGCAATATCTGCAAGAGCGCCAGCTTCCCCAAGAGGAAGCCATCAAGCTCGGCTGTGAGATCTGCCAAGCCCTGGCCATCTGCCAAAAGAAAAACATCATTCATCGGGATATCAAGCCAGAAAATATTTTCGTCAACGACTTTGGCTTTTTCAAGCTGGGCGACTTCGGCGTAGCCAGGAAACTGGAGAATCTCTCCGGCAGCCTCTCCCAAAAGGGTACGTACAATTACATGGCCCCGGAAGTCGCCGCCGGGAGTTACTACGACGCCCGGGCAGACATCTATTCTCTGGGCATCGTGCTATATCGCCTGCTCAACGATAACTGGTATCCCTTCCTGACATCTGATTCCGAGTTCAAAGACCCCATCGCGCGGAAAAACGCCTTGGACCGGCGGCTGCGCGGTGAGCCGCTGCCGCCGCCCCGAAACGCTCCGCCCGCCTTGGCCCGCGTGATCCTGAAGGCCTGTTCCCCTGATCCGCAGTGGCGCTACAATTCGCCGGAGGAATTTCAGGTCGCCCTCACTGCGGCGGCCAAGGGCGAAGGGGATGATCCCGATGCCACTGTTTCCGTTCATCGAGCCCACAATGCAGGCGATAACACCGTTTCCGTGCGTCGGAATTATGATATGCCGCCGCCCCGCTATAGTGCCCCGCCCCAGCAGCCCTATCCACAACCCCCGCAGTACCAGCCGCCGAGGTACGAGCAAGTGCCTACGTTTGGAGCACCACCGAAAAAGAAATCCTCCTCCAACAAGGGATTGGTCATTGCGCTGGTCATTTTTGCGCTCATTGCTGTCATCTCCGTGACAGTTCTGCTCACACTGAAAACGCAGGACAAAATGGGGGGAGCTGCCCAGGGGACCAGCCTCGCGGAGCCAATGGACGATGACGCAGAACGAGACCCCATCCAAGAGGATCTCCAAGACCCGCTCCAGGAAACACCACCAGAAGACCTCGACCAGGAACCCCAGGAAACATTGGCAGATACGATCGCCGACGTAGATGACGCCGTAATGACCTATCTATACGCCTACATCCAGGACATCAACAACGGCGGGTATTCCCAGCTCAACGCTGCCGTGAAGAGTGGAAGTAATCTGGAAGAGATGCAAAAGAAATTCATTCGGAACAGCAGTCTCTATGAGGATCTGCTCGACTATCGGATCATTGATCACAAAAAAATCAACGAAAATACCTATCATGTGACTTCGATAGAGGAATATGATGTCTATAACTACGACAGCGATGCCTACTACTACCTGAAGCAACGGTGCGTCTACGTCGTGACGCGCCAGAATGACGGCCGCTGGCTTATCTGCGATTATGCCGAAAACATCGAGCAGCTCGAAAAGGTTGTTTATTGACCGGAAAGGAGAGGTATCACATGCTCCAGGAGTTTGACAAGACCACCAGAATCACCACACCCCCTCCTCCCGTTGGGCAGTCGGGCCAGATCCTTACGATCTTTGACGCGCACAAGCCCCCCTACAGCCTTCGTCTGAGCTATTTTAAAAAACCGGTCATCACCTTCGGCCGGGAGCCTGGAAACGATATCATTCTGACCTCCCATATCGTCTCCCGTCTGCACGGAAAATTCTTTTTCTCCGGCGGACAACTCATCGTAGAGGACTGCGGCAGCAAAAATGGCATCCTTTACAACAATGCCAATATCTCCACCCAGGTCATCAGCAGCGGCGATTTTCTCCGCATCGACGACGGGATCGAGACGATCGCCGAAGGCGTCCTCTTCGTTTTCTCAGAGGACGGCGCCACCAACCAGTGGCATACCTTCCCCATCCAGGATAAGCAGGAGATCTCCATTGGCCGTGACCCCTCCTGTACGATCGTTCTATCCCATGTGGGGGTATCCAAATGCCATGCAAAGATCACACGGGAGGCAGACGGTTTTTATCTCACCGACACTGGCAGCACCAACGGCCTGACTGTCAACGAGCAGCCCGTCACAGGAAAAGTCAGGCTGCACGAAAAAGATGTCATCACCATTACCAACTCCAAGCTCATCTTTACTTCTGCCGCGCTCTCCTACTGCACCTACAAAAAAGGCATCTCCGTAGATGCCTCTGACGTGGTCATCCGGCGGGGGAAGGGAAGCAAAGCTTTCATCACTTGTAACCACACCAGTTTAAGCATCAAGCCCGGAGAGCTCGTGGCGATCGTAGGCGGCTCTGGCGCAGGAAAATCAACGCTGCTCAACGCGCTCTGTGGCTATCTGAAGCCCGCTGCGGGCAACGTGTACATCAATGGCGTAAATCTATATCAGAACTTCGATGCCATGAAACAGATCATCGGCTATGTTCCCCAGTCGGATATCGTCTACGATAACCTGACGTTGTACGACATGCTGCTCTACACCACCAAGCTCCGTCTGCCTAAGGACACCACAGACGCCGAACGAAAAGCCGCCATTCAGCGCGCCATCCACATGGTGGAGCTGGACGAAAAGACCCATAGTATGATCCGTTCCCTCAGCGGAGGCCAGCGGAAAAGGGCCAGCATCGCTGTCGAGCTTCTCTCCGATCCCAGCCTGCTCTTCCTGGATGAACCGGCTTCCGGCCTAGATCCCGGGACCGAGCGCAGCCTGATGCACTCCCTTCGACAAATGGCTGACAGCGGAAAGACCGTGATCTTAGTCACCCACAGCACATTGCAGCTGCGGCTGTGCGATAAGATCGCCTTCATGGGTAAGGGCGGCAACCTCTGTTACTTCGGTCCTTACGACGACGCACTGTCCTTTTTCAGCGTCGCAGATGTGATCGATATTTACACGCTTATCACCGAAAGAGCCACCTTTTGGCGAGACCGTTACCGGCACCTGGCTGCCGGTCCCGCCAAAGTCCCACCGGCCAGTCAACCGGGACGCCGCGCAGCAAAACATCGCCTTCGTCAAGTAGGCGTGTTGTGCAGCCGGTATGTCAAGTTGGTCTGCAACGACCGACAGCGCCTGCTCTTGCTGCTCTGTCAGGCCCCGATCTTGTCCCTGCTCATCTCGTTCGTTGCCAATGACCAGCAATTTGAGCAATATGAGATGACCAAGAGTCTGCTCTTCGCCCTCTCCTGCTCAGCGTTCTGGATCGGTATGCTCAATGCCATCCAAGAGGTCTGTAAAGAGCGAGTCATTCTCAAGCGCGAGTATATGACGGGCTTATCCCTCAGCGCCTATCTCTTCTCCAAGATCACAGTTTTGGGTGTGCTGTGCTTAGTCCAGAGCGTACTGGTCACAGGTGTTTTTGCTGTGCTGGTGGGCCTTCCGGAAGATGGCTTGTTTCTGCCGTCGTATCCGGAACTGTTGATCACAACATTTCTAACCGCCATCGCATCGGCAGGGATGGGTCTCTTTGTCTCCTGTCTCTTCACAAACGCAGACCGTGCCATGACCGTAGCCCCCATCCTGCTCATGCCTCAAATCCTGTTTTCCGGGCTGATCTTCAAGCTGGATGGCATATCGGAATCCATTTCCTGGTTTGCCCTGTGCCGGTGGAGCATGGAGGGCTATGGCTCCACGGCAAACTTGAATGAACTCCCTCTAAAACTCCAGCAGGAAGGGCTTCCACTGGACCACGAAGCGGAAGCGTTCTTTTCGTTTACCAAAGAGCATCTGCTCACGGATTGGGGGATCTTGCTCCTCTTCCTAGCTGTCTCCTTGGTCTTGGCCCGCATCGTCCTCTCTAAAATTGGACGAGACGAAGGATAACGTCATCTCACCAAACCAGAAAGGTCGTGCCCCATGAAAAAGATAATCGCAGTCGTCGTGTTGATCCTGCTCGTTGGCGGCAGTGTGTTCGCCTGGCAGACGGTCCACTCCCCCGCTTACGCGCTGAAAGGCGCGCTGGAAGACGTACAGGAGAATGGGTTAGAGGGTCTGCGCTCCCACCTGACCCAGGATGGGAGCCAGAAGCTAGACCGAATCATCAAGCTCCGGGACAACCAATACATCGGACCCCTGCTCCAGGCGGCTTCTCAGACTGAGGCTGTGCAGGACATCCTGACAAAGTTCTCTGCGTTGCAGTGGAGCTTGGGCGATGTGCAGAAGGGCAAAGCGTCCGCCACCATCACGGTCCACTTCACCGATCCAAATACATTTTCCGGTGCGATCGACATCTCTATGAAAAAGGAAGATCACACCTGGAAGATCGACGCCTTTGAGCTGGTCGTTTTCTCTCTCCAGGCAGATACGCAAGACAAAGCCTCCTGACACACTTCTAAATTACACCCCATTCGTTAGACAGCGTAGTATTCTACTGAAAGAACTGCCAAATACGCCAAAGGGCTTGCCGTCTGCAATTCACAGACGGCAAGCCCTTTGGCGTGATGCTACATGAGGTCCTTAAAGAGATGCTTTCTAGCCTCGGTGACCTTGGGAAGTCGTTTTTTCATGACGATGGGTAAACCGATCTTTTTGCAAAAGTCGGATAGGCGGCACTCCAATTCCGGTTCACAGAGATAGAGCGTTTTCGGTTTTCCATGCGCGTCGATGAGGTCGTCCAGAATACACAGCAAAGCGTTTTCCACGTCTTCCTGGGGCGCTAACAGCTCCGAGCAGAAGAGAAAGCCCGAGGCGGCATCAGCAGCCAGAACCATCCGGGGGAAGAACTTTTTTCGGCCCTCTTTGATGGAGGTGGGGAAGAAGGACCAGTCCAACTCCAGCGCGTAGGCCCGCTGAGGAGTATCCCTCAGCGCTTGAAGGCTGGGATCCTCCCCGACCGTATAGCAGGGATACAACACCGTAGGCAGGAGCTCCTGGGGGTGGAGTTGGTTGCGATAGAGGTCACTCTCCGGGTCATAGGTGCGAAGCAGAAAGTTCCCCTGCTGAAAAATGTCCAGGTTATCGGATTCATGGAGGGCCTTGACCATCATAAAGAGGTTGCCCAAACCGGAGGCCAGCAGTTCCAGCTCCCGATCGTTCAAGGGGCGGGGGAAGCTGCCCGTCTCATAGGTCTCAAAGTGGAGCCAACCGCCCTTTCCCCGACAACGGATACCCAGCTCCTTGATGATACGATAGTTGGCGGTGCTGACATCCTCTCGGTCGCCCCATAGACCGATGATGGCGTCTTGGAGATAGAACACAGGTTCCTTTTTGGGGTTGGGGCCAAAGAGCCTTTTGCGCGCCATTGCGTAGGCTTGGTCCCCCACATAGCAGGCGAAACCACACTGACCAGTGCGTTCCGACAAAATGGAAAAGCAGAGCAGCGTCTGCTGGTCCTCCATCAGGAAGAGGAAGGGATCCTCCTCACGAAAGATATTCCATGGCTCATAGGCATCTGCCAGATGCATAGCAGCAAAATAGACCTTTGTCCATTCTTCACGTTGCTGATCGGTCATAGGAAAGTTCCTTTCTTCTCCATTTTAATACAACATCTAACCCTCGTCTCGGCGTACCCTGCGCGGAGTGCATCGGCTTTAAGCGGTGCGGCTACACCCATTATATATGTCGAACGATTGCATTGCAAGACATGCCGAGAGTATAATTTCTGGAAGCTGTAGGCGTTCCATTCATCTTACTTCCTCTTCACCAGGCAGCGCTTTTTGTAAAAGGCGATGCCGTAGCAGAGAATCTCATCGTAGTCGTCCGCAAATACTTTTGCATACTGCCGGTCCTCAATCTGCCGCAAAGCGGCGTCACAGCGCTCCCCCAACCCATCCAGTGTCTTGGCGTACTTGGCTTCGAAAACAGCGATTCGCGCCTTGCTGGACTCTCGCACCAGAACATCGCTGCGGCCTTCCCCGTGCTCCCGGTTGGACTCCACAGAATATCCGGCTCCGGCAAAAATGCCAGCCAGAAATGCGTGGTAGAAATCTTCTCTATAGTCGTGGTAGCTGATCGTTTTGCGCAAAAGCTTGTTCAGCTCCACCGTCACTGTCTCAGTATCGCCAGACCAAACCGCATCGAACAGGGCCTTCCGGTCCTCCTTCTTGGCGCTGTCGCTGAACCACTCCTGCACCGTCGTTTCGAAGATTTGACGAATTTCCGCGTTGGGGATCATCAGCGCTGCCGTATCCGGCGGCAGCGCCCCGCCCCTGGCCTGGGTCAAATAGCCAGTCGAATACAAGATGCTCCACAGATTCTCTTCGGAGGAATGGAGGTAATCATAGGTCAAATCTTCCCGGATCTCCTGGATGATCGCGCCCCCGGAAAGCAGCGTCTCCATCTTCTCATAGATACCCGCTCCGGCGCAGTCGATAAACGACCGGATGATGGCATTGTCGCTCGTATTCCGCCAATAGCTGGCAGGCTTTATCCTGGGATTTTTCCGCAAGTCCCGCAGGTAGTTCATCACATCCCACGGGCAGTAAACATCCAGGTCCCCAAAGTGATAGCCATCGTACCAGGCTTTCACCTCTGCTGCGTGGTCCATTTGTTCCGCGTCAAGCAAGATCCGATCCACTTCTTCCTGGGTGAACCCGAAGTGTTCGTTCAGGTGCGAGGAGGAGATGGTATCTGAAACGAAATTGTTGGTGCCGGTAAAGATGCTCTCCTTGGCAATGCGAAGGCAGCCGGTGATGACGGCGAAACGCAGGGCATCGTTGTCCTTCAATGCTTGCAAAATACCCTTCATCATATCCAACATTTCGTCGTAATAGCCGTTGGCGCTGGCCTTGGCGACGGGAACATCGTACTCGTCCATCAGCAAGATCACAGGCTTTCCATAATGTGCCTGCATCAGTTTCGTCAGTAAGAGGAGACTCCCCTTCGTTTCTTTTTCGGAGGCAGTGCCCCTCAACAAGCGCTCCATGATCTCCTTTTGATAACCACTGACCTGTGGGCTGTCCAGCAAATACAGGTGCTCTCCATAGGCATCCGTGATCGTCGCTTGCAGCATTTCATAGGCGCTCTGAAAATTCAGCCCATCCACACGGCGGAACGAAAGGAAGAGCACCGGCCACTGGTTCATCCAGGCGTCGCACAGCGCGGTATCCTCCGTGATCTTCAAGCCCTGGAACATCGCCTTGCTGTCCTTTCGGATGTCGAAGAAGTGAGAGAGCATACTCATCGCCATCGTTTTCCCGAATCGGCGCGGGCGGGTGATGAGCGTCACCTCCGCCGTCTCCTCCTCCAACAGGTCGGAGATCAAGCCGGTCTTATCGACATAATAATAGTTACGGTCCCGGATCTTTGCAAAGTCGGAGATGCCAACGGGGATGTTCAGCTTTTTCATGGTCGATACTCCTCTCTATCAACGATTCACGCAATTCAGCACCAGGACAAGCACCAGCATGTGGACCGGATAAAACGCATAGCAGGTATACTGAAAGGGTTTACTGTGATACCCTTGCCGCCCGCGATACAACCAAATGGGCAGCAGCGCCAGCAGCGCAAGTCCCTGCTGACAGAGTTCAAATTCCATGCCAAATAGCTGGATGGGATACATCAGGCCGCCCAGCATCTCCACATTGACCCAGTAGAGCGCAAGGAACTGTCCCAGCAGACACCACCATTTCCGACCACGGAAAAAATAGAAGATGAAAATCGTCAGGACGCCGACGCCGTAGTAATCCACCATGCATACAGTTCCCAATATCGCTCCAACCACCACAAGCGCGGCCGACACCAGCACATACGCCCAGACTTTCTGCTTTTTCCGGACGGTTTCCATCAGATGGATGCCCAAAAGTCCCATCAGCAGCGTCCAGATCACGTTCTGGTGAACCGGATAAAACCAAGTCCCGCCGTACATGAGATCAAACGGCACTTCGGAAAGGACCGCAAACAGCAGCAGCCGCAGAGCGTACTTTTGGAAGTCGTGGGTATGAAAATAGCCCTCTACGACCATAAAGGCAAAGATGGGAAAGGCCAGTCTTCCCGCGCAGGTCAGCCAATCCTGCGCCGGAAGGAGCGTCGCCCAGAGGTGATCCATCAGCATGAGCACCATGGCGAGGATATGAAGCGTTGCTGCGCTGATCTCAAGGTGTCTCGAAGTGGATGCATGTATTTCGTTGCTCAACACGTTGTTACTCCTTTATCAAGTTAGGTTTTCTTTTCCAGTACCATGCCCAAGCCATCGCCTTTGGCGGCAAGGGATCCTTGTTGGTTTCATCATACCATGAAGCCTCTCCTTTTACAACGGTCTTGCCTATGGTAAGAGGAGTCAGGACCCCCGACTTTCCCCGGGGCCCTGACTCCTCTTTTTCTTTGCAGCAAGGATGGGGCGCTTTGCTGCGCTTACTCCACAGCCTTGCTGGACTGCATTGCCAGGATCGTTTGTCCGATCAGCGCATCCAAATCCCACCCCAGCATGGCAGCGCCGCGTTCGATCACCTCTCTGGAGCAGCCTGCGGCAAATTTCTTGTCCTTGTACTTTTTCTTCACGGACTTCACTTCCATGTCGCGGACACTTTTAGAGGGCCGCATGAGCGCGGCCGCGCCGATCAAGCCGGTCAATTCATCTACCGCATAGAGGACCTTCTCCATCTCGTGCGTCGGTTCAACCTCCACGGTCAACTGATACCCGTGGCTGACCACGGCATGGATCAGCCGTTCATCCATATCTCTCTGCTGTAAGAGCTCCTGCTCTTTTGTGCAGTGCTGCTCCGGCCATTGCTCAAAGTCCAGGTCGTGGAGGATCCCGACCGCCTCCCAAAAGTCTGCCTCCTGTTCATAGCCAAGCTGGGTCGCGTACCAGCGCAGAACGTCACCCACGATGCGCCCGTGCTTCCTGTGAAATTCTCCCTGGTTGTATTCGCAGAGCAGAGCCCACGCTTCTTCCGGTGTTGGAATCATCGAATATCCATCCTTTCTCAACGGTTTTATGCAGGGAGACTGCAAACCAAACGCAGTCTCCCTGGACGGTTTTTTTAGTCTGCAAACAGAGGCGTGGAGAGATACCGGTCCCCTGTGTCAGGCAGCAGGGCCACAATGGTCTTTCCCTTGTTCTCCGGGCGCTTTGCCAGCTGGATGGCGGCCCATACGGCGGCCCCGGAGGAAATGCCGACCAACACGCCCTCTTTCTTGCCGATCAGCTTGCCTGCGGCAAAGGCATCCTCGTTCTCCACGGCAATGATCTCATCGTAAACCTTGGTGTCCAGCACCTCGGGAACAAATCCGGCCCCGATGCCCTGGATCTTGTGGCTGCCAGCGACGCCCCGGCTCAGCACCGGAGAGGTCGCGGGCTCCACGGCCACCACCTTCACGTTGGGGTTCTGGCCCTTCAGGTATTCACCGACGCCGGTGACCGTGCCGCCCGTGCCGACACCCGCCACAAAGATATCGACCTTGCCCTCCGTATCCTCCCAGATCTCCGGGCCGGTCGTTGCCCTATGAATGGCCGGGTTGGCAGGGTTCACAAACTGGCCGGGGATAAAGCTGCCCGGGATCTCCTTGGCCAGCTCCTCCGCCTTGGCAATGGCGCCCTTCATACCCTTGGCACCCTCGGTAAGCACCAGCTCCGCGCCATAGGCCTTCATCAGCTGACGGCGCTCCACGCTCATGGTTTCGGGCATGACGATCATAATGCGGTAGCCGCGGGCAGCGGCCACGGAGGCCAGGCCTATGCCGGTGTTCCCGGAGGTCGGCTCAATGATCACAGAACCGGGCTTCAGCAGCCCCTTCTGCTCTGCATCGTCGATCATGGCCTTGGCAATGCGGTCCTTCACACTGCCAGCGGGATTGAAATACTCCAGCTTGCCCAGAAGCGTAGCCTCCAGACCTTCGGCCTGCTCAATGTGGACCAATTCCAGCAGAGGGGTCTTGCCGATCAGCTGGTCAGCGGATGTATAGATCTTACGCATACTCATTTCCTCCTAAGCGGTTGTATTTGATGTTCTGCTCTTTGCGCGCCTGCTTACCGGCAGCGGCAACATCGAAGTCCCCAGTTGAGATCCATTTCATTACCAACCTTTCCTGTAGGTTTATATGGATTATAGGACCATACACTCCACTTGTCAATAGCTGTTCCCCAGTTTTTTGTTGATTTACCTACTTTTTTACTGTATAATAAAATTATTCTTCACGGGAGGGGATCCATATGCTGATTTCAACCAAAGGACGGTATGCGCTTCGGGTCATGATCGACCTGGCCGAGCATCAGGCAGACGGCTTGATCCCTCTGAAAGTCCTGGCGCAGCGCCAGGAAATTTCCGAAAAGTATTTGGAGAACATCATCAAGCTGCTGGTAAAAGCAAAGCTGCTGACCGGCGTAAGAGGGAAGGGCGGCGGATACCAGTTGGTAAAGGCACCGGAGCAGTATACCGTGGAAAGCATCCTGCGTATCACAGAGGCCTCCATGGCGCCCGTTTCCTGCCTTGAGCCGGGTTCTGACATCTGCCCCAGAGCGGCCGAATGCCGCACGCTTCCCATGTGGCGGGGGCTGGATAAGCTCATTACGGAATACTTTGAGACTATCACCCTCGCGGATCTGATGCGCAGCGACCCGGATGGGTATGACTATGTGATTTGAGCTGCCCTTCTTCGCCCGGCTCATCGCTTCCATGCTTCGTTTTGACATAAGGATGCTCCCCCTCGTGTAGTCTCGAAATGGTTCTTCTTTCGAGCGGCTACTCTAGGGGGAGCATATCATTTTGAGGCAACCCCTTCCCGTCTTGCGGCAGGGCTTTTCAGTTGCCTGTTGTTTCGTTTTCGCCTTCCGCGCCGGTCAGTTCATGGACTCCAAAATGGCGTCTGCCAGCGACTCCAGCTCGGTGAGCTTGTCCGTGCTCATGGACGAGGCGAGACTGAGCCGCTCGTTGAGCACCGTCATGCGCTTGAGCTCGTCGTTGACGAATTTCTGCATGAGGTCGCCGGACTTCACAGCCCACGAACCGTTTTCAATGAGGGCAACGGTGCGGTTTTGCACGTTCAGCGCCTTCATATCCATGAGGAAGCTGTGCATGGCGGGGTAGATGCCGAGGTTATAGGTGACGGAAGCCAGCACGATGTGGCTGTACTTGAAGGCCTCCGAAATGAGCTGGGAGACATGGGTGGAGGACACATCATACAGCGCGACCTTGCTCATGCCCTTGTCGCAGAGCTTTGCCGCGAGCGCCTGCGCCGCGTTCTCCGTGTTCCCGTACATGGAAGCGTAGACGATGAGCACACCCTGCGTCTCGGGCGCGTAGCGGCTCCAGGTGTCATACTTCTCGATGAACCAGCCGAGATCCTTGCGCCACACGGGGCCGTGAAGCGGGCAGATATACTTGATCTTGTCCAAGATCCCACCGGCCTTCTTCAGCAGCAGCTGGATGTGCGGGCCGTACTTGCCCACGATGTTGGTGAGATACCGCCGGGCATCGTCCAGCCAGTCCCGCTCGAAGTCCACCTCGTCGGCAAAGAGCTTGCCGTCCAGCGCGCCGAAGGTGCCGAAGGCATCGGCGGAGAAGAGCACGCCATCGGTGAGGTCGAAGGTCACCATGGCCTCCGGCCAGTGGACCATGGGCGCACCCACGAAGGTGACGGTGTGCTTGCCGAAGGTGAAGGTGTCGCCCTCCTTCACCTCAATACATTCATGTCCGTCCACATGGAAGCCGAACTGCCGCATGAGCATGAACGCCTTTTCGTTGGAGATGACCTTCACCTTGGGATGCCGCAGCAGGATCTCCTCGATGCAGGCGGCGTG
>CAKTLJ010000017.1 GCA_934572535.1 uncultured Eubacteriales bacterium | reverse complement strand
CTTGCCGTCCTGATAGAGGCCGAACTGCGCGCCGCTGAGCGCGTGGCCGTCCTGCGCGTCTACCTTCTTGAGGGCAAGGTAGTAGCTGGTCGAACCACCGCCGCCGCCTCCACCGCCG
Source organism: uncultured Eubacteriales bacterium (assembly GCA_934572535.1). Taxonomy (GTDB): domain Bacteria; phylum Bacillota; class Clostridia; order Oscillospirales; family Oscillospiraceae; genus Evtepia. Next base: position 38,245 of record CAKTLJ010000017.1, on the reverse strand, counting down.
GTTACCCTGTAGGAAACCGAGGGCTTCGGGAAGTTCAAGGGTTTGAGCGGTGCACCGGCGCTGTTCTTAGCGTTCAGAACAGCACTTTCATTGGTGAACAGCGCCTTTGCAGCCTCTTCGTCAGAAAGCACGTTTTTGCCCTTCAGATCCTCTACACCGTATGTACCCGGCGTGGTTTCGGGGGTGGTCAGCTTGACGGTATAGGTCAGCTGAACCGGTGCAAAGTTGGAAACATTTTCGTTGATCGTCCAGACGAAAGCATCCGTATCCAGAGCGTACAGCACCTTGAAACGGTAGTTATTTTCACTCAGATTTTCGGCATCATCTCCGAAATAGGTCATGTTGCCGTCTGCCTTGGATTTCAGCTCCTTGCCGCCGACAGTCAGCTTCAGCGAACCGGGAACAAAATCGAACGCATCGCCCATCTTGTCCTCTACCGTAGAACCGGCACTGACGGCGTAGAGGATGTCATTCTGGATTTTGTCGAAGTCTACCGTTTGTCCATCGGCCAAGTAGCGCATAAAGTCCGGACCCCAAAGATATGCGGTCGAGCTTCCATTAGTAACTGCGTAGCAGTTATATCCCGCATTCTTTGCGGCAGCGTAAGTCTGATATGTATAATACAATGCGCGATCCACGCAGGTAGTATACTGATCGACATCAAAATCCGTTACATCCGTGTAATCACTAATATTTAAGGTGCCATTTTTAACAGCCGCCCTATGATCTGCGTACAGAATAGGGGTAACGTTTTCCTTTTCAATAATACCGCCGATCTGTGCAATCCATGCCGACCAATCCTCAGGCGGATTATCGTTGTGATACTTGAACGACCAGCTATAGGGGTCATAAGAATAGTACGGGTTGTCACTTCTCCAATAGTACGGAACAATCTTACCGTCCGGATCATACATATACGAGATACCATCACTTACAAAAATCAGATATTTCCGATTTGCGGCAACTTCGGTATCCTCGTCCAGCATCTGCTTGCCTGCAAGAAGTCCGGCGTGGGTGTTTGTTCCGCTGCTAATCTCTTGCTCGATTGCGCTTTTAATGGAGTCGTAACCGGCAGCAAGATCTGTAAGCGGAGTTACATTTGCCTGTTTATTGAAGATTACAACGCCGACCTTGACCTTTGCTTCCGTGCTCTCTGCCTGCTCTTTCAGTTTATTGAGCATATCCAGCGCCTGTTCTTCCAATGCAGTACTCGTGGACTTGTCCAGCACAAATACCACATCCGATGCCAGCTTTTCCTCTGCGCTGGGCAGGGACAGGGTCACGTCAGAAGTCCAATCGCGCGTATTCAGCGCCGTTGCGGTCTTGGATCGGGAAATGTCCAATCCAAATTCCTTTGTTTCTTCCTGATAGCCGCAGTATTTGCAGGTTTTGGTTACGGTACGGATTTGAGTACCGTCTGGTTTTGTAATCCAATCGCCTTCAACGGTGGTAAATGCATTGTCCTGCTGACCGGCAGAGTGATCGTGCGTAAGCATCTTACCATTTGCCCAAACAGGTGTACCGTCAATGTTTACATCCAATCTACCTGTGTTGTTAGTCTTAGCATTTCCACCAAAACCATACAAACGGGAACAAGTGACGCTATCATACGGCACATTAGAAACCGTATTATTTCCGGAGATATTGAGGACATACTTGAAATTGCCCATATTGCTGTCATTGACATTCAGTACCTGCTTTGAAAGAAAACTCCATCCCGTATTAGTAACCGTGCAGTCCTTAAAGTTAACCGTAATATCATGCTGACCCGCACCATAATCGGTATAGACATTGATAACCTTACCGGAAGAATTAAAGGTACAGTTGTCAAAGGTCATTGTGGGCGAACTGTACGTCCAGAGTGCATAATCGCCACTCGGGCAGTTAAACGTGGTATTCGTAAACGTTGCAGAAGTATAGCCCCAGTAGAACGTCTTGCCGTTGATCGTGCAATCTTCTACAACCGTTTGATCCGCACGGATAAAGCCCAGATAATCTGCACTTCCGGAACGGAGCGTCATGTCCTTGAACTTAATCGTTCCTGCGCCGTCAAAGCTGTAATCACCGTTGTACTCTGTACCGAAGTTCGCCGGGTCGGGAACTTCTGCACCGATATTCCAGCCTGTTTTATCGGCTCCCTGACCCACAAAGGTCAAGTCTTTGCCTTTGGTATGCCCTGTGCTGTCGACCTTGTATAGCGTATAGTTACCCGTGCCCAGCTGGATGGTATCGCCGCTTGCTGCTGCGGTAACAGCTTTTTCCAAGCTCTGATACGCCTTCTCTGCTGTCGTACCAACATCAGTTTGCGTGTCATCGCCATTTGCTGCATCAACATAAATCGTCTTAGGCTCTGCCGCAGGCGTTCCTGTCTCGCCTTCGCCCTCTGTCTCTCCTGTCGCGAAGGCGGCAGCGGGCAGTAAGCTCATCACCATCACAAGGGAGAGCAAGATACTTAAGATTCGTTTTCGCATGAAAAATCCTCCTTTTTTGAAATGTGTACATTTCAAGAACACGTTCTTTTCTCTGTAAGCTTCAAGTATTTCCGTCAAACTGACAAGAAATGACAGAAACAGCTTGTAACATTTGTAATTGTGCTGTATAATGAAACTATTGACACGAGGTCGCAAAAAGTACACATAAAAAAACTCGCAGCAGCAGGATGTTGCTATCCTGAACTGCTGCGAGTTTTTTGTGTCTTCAAAACCAAAGGGAGCTGACGCCGCAGGCCGCGGCGGTCATGATCCCGCCGGCGATCATAACGCCCAGAAGGATGGAGGGCAGGGCCGACTGGATGCGGATCTCCAGCAAGGCGGCGACCAGCGCGCCGGTCCAGGCCCCCGTGCCGGGAAGGGGGATGGCCACCAGAATGATGAGGCCCAGGACGCGGTATTTCCGGACGAGCCGCCCCTTCAAATGGGCGCGCTTTTCCAGGCTGGAGATCTTTGCCTCCAACCGGGGGAATTTCCGCAGGAACCGGAAGGCGCTGCGGACGAAGAGGATGATCGCGGGGACCGGGACCATGTTGCCGATCACCGCGACGAGGTAGACCAGCCACACGGGCAGGTCCATGGCCAGGCCAAAGGGGATGGCGCCGCGAAGCTCCAGCACGGGGGTCATGGAAATGCCCATGATGGCGGCGCATTGCATGAGAAGAGAATCTTCCAAGAGGGTGCTCCTTTGTCGTTCGTCGTTGCGGGAGGGATGGGGGCCTCACGTGACCCCCATGGTGGTCTTGGCGCTGTCCAGGAAGCGCCTGGCGGCGGGGGACAGCTCCTGCAAGCTCAGCATGGCGGCCCCCAGCTGGCGGTAGGCCCGGGGGACCAGGGGCAGGGTCGTGACCCCCTGGGGCATGTCCTGGAGGTACAGGCCGGGCAGAACGCTCACCCCCAGACCGGCGGCCACCATGTTCAGGATGGCCAGCTCGTCCTTCGAGGACCAGCAGATATTGGGGTGAAAGCCGGAATTTTTCAGCAGCCGGGGGATGTCGTGGTCGTGGGCGTCGTCCTCCATGATGAAAGGCTCTCCGGTGAGCTGGTCCAGGGCGATCTCCCGCGCGGCGGCCAGGGGATGCCCCGCAGGCACCACGGCGCACAGGTCGTCTTGCTTGAACTGGATCCACTGGTGGGTGTAGTTGGGCTGGCGGCTGTAGAGAAGCAGGTCCACGGAGCCGTCCCGCAGCCACTGGTCCAGATCCTCCTGGCCGCTCTCCCGGATGGACAGGGTGATGCCGGGATAGCGGGCGGTGAAGCTGCGCAGGATGCTGGGCATCCAGAAGCGCGAGATGCAGGGAAAGACCCCCACGGAGACCGTGCCGACCGCCAGACCACGGATGTCCGCCACCTCCTGCTCCAGCATCTGGCTCTTGCGGTGCAGGTCCCGGAGGATCGGGAGGATGCGCATACAGTCCGCCGTGGGACGGACCCCGGAGCGGGAGCGCACCAGCAGCGGGAAGCCGACCTCAGCTTCCAGGGTCTTGATGATGTAGCTCAGGCCGGACTGGGTGTAGCCCAGCTGCTCGGCGGCCCGGGTCATGTTGCCCACGTCAATGGCGGTGAGCAGCGCGTTTCGTTTGTTGAGGTCCATGGCGACGTCCTTTCCACAAGTGACTCTGATGCTAGAGATGCAAAGCTGTGATTTTACAAATGATTCCATGTTAGTATAGTGGAATCCAGCGAAGAAAGCAAGGGGGACTTCGGCCGCGCGGGACGCCCGGTTTGCCCGGTCCTTCCCCGGAGTGAGGCAGGAGAGGGACCATCAGAAACTCTGATGGGGGCTATGTGGTTTTCTCGTTTTACAAATGGCAGGTTTTTTAGTATAGTAGCAGCAACGGAAGAGAACGTATGAAAGGCTCCGCCCCAGAGCCAGACCATACATTGAAGTTGCATCAGAGCTTGGTCTCCCTCTCCTGACCGGGTTCCCAAGGTCTCCCGCTCTCTTGAGACCGCGCAGCTTCCTCAGAAAGCAACCACAGTGGATGGTCGATCCACTGTGGTTTCTTGCTTTGTGGAGTCCGTACAGAGGACGCGGGAAAACGCGGCGCGCTTTTGGTGAAAACTCTGTCTTGACGATGTCCCGCGTCCGGTGCTATGCTAAAGACAAGTTCAAACAACAGCAAACCAGTGAGTAAGAATAGTACCTCTCAGAGAGGCCCCAAAGAGAGTCGCGGATGGTGAGATCGCGGCGGGATGACTGGAAGGGAATGGCCTTACGAGGGCGGAGCGAACACCGAAAGGTCAGTAGCGGCCGACGGGGACCGCACCCGTTATCCGGGCGGCGCGTATGATGGTACGCGAACAAGAGCGGGCGCAGCGCGTCAATTTGGGTGGTACCGCAGGAAAGTTTAGTCTTGTCCCATTTCGTTGAAGGAAACGAGTGGAGCAGGGCTTTTTTATTTTGTCCCCCTCATCAACCATCGAGAAGCGAGAAGCATCGAATGAACGAAAAGGAGAGATCATTATGAAACATCTGAAGAAGTATCTGTGCGGCGTTTTGTCCCTGGGCATGGTCCTGTCCCTGTGCGCCTGCGGCGGCGGTGAGACCGCCGGAGATGTCCCCGTCATCGGCATCAGCCAGTATGGCCAGCACGCCTCCCTGGACAACTGCCGGGAGGGCTTCCTCCAGGGCCTGGAGAAGGCCGGTCTGGTGGAAGGCACCGACTACACCATCGACTATCAGAACGCCAGCTTTGACGACAACATGGCCATCCAGATCGCCCAGGCCTTCTCCGCCGAGAACGCGGCCCTGATGGTGGGCATCGCCACCCCCTCGGCCACGGCCTGCTACGCGGCGGCAGAGGACAAAGACATCCCCGTGGTCTTCACCGCCATCACCGACCCCGTGGGGGCCAAGCTGGACAGCGGCAACATCACCGGCACCTCCGACGTGCTGCCCGTGGAGGGTCAGCTCCAGCTGATCCGCGCCCTCCAGCCTGAGGCCAAGACCATCGGCATCGTCTACACCACCAGCGAGTCCAACTCCGTCTACTCCGTGGGGGTCTATGAGGACCTGGCCGCCGACTACGGCTTCACCATCGAGACGGTGGGCGTCACCGCCCAGTCCGAGGTGACCCAGGCGGTGGACACCCTCATCGCCAAGGGCGTGGACTGCTTCACCAACCTGACCGACAACAACGTGGTGGGCGTTCTGAGCTCCATCCTGGAGAAGACCAACGAGGCAGGCATCCCCGTCTACGGCTCCGAGATCGAGCAGGTGAAGCTGGGCTGCGTGGCCGGCGCCGGTCTGGACTACGTCCAGCTGGGCATCCAGACCGGGCTCATGGCCGCCAAGATCCTCAAGGGGGAAGCCACCTGTGAGGATATGCCCTATGAGGTCATTGAAAACTACGCGCTGTACGTAAACGGCGCCGCGCTGGCTTCCATGAACCTGGAGCTGCCCGCCGAGCTGGCCGAGACTGCCGAAGAAGTGGGCCAGTGATCCTTTCGTCGGGAACGGGTCTATCGCCCGTTCCCGACGTCCTGTCCTGTTTGGGGCTATGACCCCAGCGGCCTGCCCCAAAGGGCGGCGCAACCAACCAACAAGGAGGCTATCCCATGACTGACCTGATCGCCAGTACGCTGACCCAGGGCTTTATCTACGCCCTGCTGTCCTACGGCGTGTACATCACCTATTCTGTGCTGGATTTCCCCGACCTGACCGTGGACAGCAGCTTTCCCCTGGGCGCTGCGGTGACAGCCGTCCTCCTGCTTCGCGGGGTGGACCCCTGGCTGACCCTGGTTTGCGCCGCGGGCGCAGGCGCGCTGGCCGGGCTGTGCACCGGCCTTATCCACGTGAAGCTGAAGGTCCGTGACCTGCTGGCCGGTATCATCACCATGACCGCCCTGTCCTCCATCAATCTGCTCATCGCCGGGTCCAACCTGACCGTTGAGCGGGCGGTGGACACGATCTTCGTCTCCGCTCCCGTCATGGCGGTCCTGGGCGGCCTGACCCTCACCGGCCGGAAGCTGGTGGTGGCCCTGGTGCTGGCGCTGGTGGTGAAGCTGGTGCTGGACCTCTACTTCCGCACCAAGTCCGGCCTGCTCCTGCGGGCGGTGGGCGACAACGCCACCCTGGTCACCACCCTGGCCAAGAACAAGGGCAACATGAAGATCCTGGGCGTGGTCCTCTCCAACGCCCTCGTGGCGCTCTGCGGCAGCGTTCTGTGCCAGGAGCAGCGGAGCTACTCCGCCGTCATGGGCATCGGCCAGGTGGTCTTCGGTCTGGCCACCGTCATCATCGGCGTGTCCCTGATCCGCTTCTTCGCGGGCTCCAAGCTCTCCTGCCGGATGGGCAAGCGCCCCGTCCTGCGCTTTTTGGCCAGCCCCAAGGGGACCACGGCCGTCCTGCTGGGCAGCATCCTCTATAAGTTCTGCATCCAGATCGCCATCAACGTGGGCCTGCCGGCCAATATGCTGAAATTCATCACCGCCGTCCTCTTCCTGCTGGTGCTGGTGGCGGCTGGTCGAAAGGGGGAGGAGATCATCCATGCTTGAGATCCGAAACATGACCAAAACCTATAACCCCGGAACGGTCACCGAGTTGAAGCTCTTCCAGGACTTCGACCTGACGGTCCCTGACGGACAGTTCGTCTCCATCGTGGGGAGCAACGGCTCGGGCAAGACCTCCCTGCTGAACCTCCTCTGCGGCAGCATCCCCCTGGACAGCGGCGATGTGCGCATCGACGGGAAGAGCATCCGCAAGCAGAAGGATTTCCAGCGGTACGCCTCCATTGGCCGGGTGTATCAAAACCCCTCCCTGGGGACCTGCCCGAACCTGACGATGCTGGAAAATCTCTCCCTGGCGGACAACAAGGGGAAGAAGTTCGGCCTGGGCTTCGGGGTGAATAAGAAGCGGATGAACTTCTATCGGGAGCAGCTTTTCGGCCTGGGTCTGGGCCTGGAGGATAAGCTGGACGTGAAGATGGGGTCCCTCTCCGGCGGACAGCGGCAGGCAGTGGCCCTGCTCATGGCCACCATGACCCCGCTGAAATTCCTCATCCTGGACGAGCACACCGCCGCCCTGGACCCCAAGACCGCCGAGATCATCATGGTCCTCACCGGCAAGGTGGTGAAGGAGAAGAACCTCACCGCCCTGATGGTCACCCACAACCTGCGCTACGCGCTGGAGTACGGCGACCGGCTGCTGATGCTGGACCGGGGAAAGATCGTGGTGGACAAGGCAGGGGAGGAGAAGGCGGCGATGACCACCGATCAGATCCTCACCACCTTCGGCCAGCTGAGTATGCAGTGACGCTGGAGGTCCTGCGCCATCAACAAAAACCAAAACCCGGCAGGGGCACATCAAGGGATGTGCTTCCTGCCGGGTTTGATTTTTGGCTTACTTGTTGGGCTTTTTCATGGCCAGGCGACGGGCGGCCTCCTTGTCTACTTCCTCCTCCATCCACAGGTGGAACTCGATGCTGTCCATATCGTGGAAGGGGCTGACGGCGGGGGAGTCGTCCGAGGTTTCCGGCTCCTCCTCTGTGGGGAGCAGGCCCAGCATGGCCATGTCCAGCTCGTCCATGGAAGTGAGCGCGTTTAAGTCAAGATTTTTAAAATCGTCCATTGGATCGGTACCTCTCGTTGAGATTTTCTGCACCTAGCATACCACAGTTCCCTCCTGTTGTCACGCATTTGTGAAAAATTACCCTTGACAAACCACAGGAAATCCACTAAGATGTTGCCAAACCAGAGATAGAGGCGCGTTTCGCCAAGAGTACCCGTTTCCAATGCCGTGCAGGGCAGGGGCGGGAAAAGGGGCAAACGCCGAAGTCGGGCTTCCCTGCATGGGAGTCCAGGCTGGGCGGACAAACGAACAGTTGTCCGACTGTCGCAAATGGATACAGTTTGCGGAGGGCTATCCTTGATACAACAGCCAGGCGGAGTTCCGTTCGTGGCATTTATCGTTCTATCAAGCAGCTATCCCGCATAGTGTGCTTGATTTTTTATTGCAAAAATCAAGCGAACATCTCAAATTATGCAGGAGGAATTTATCATGAAGCATCAGGATCCTATCTTTCAGGGCATCGCAACCGCACTGGTCACCCCCACCACCCCCGACGGCGTGGATTATGCTCGCTTAGAAAAGCTCATCGACTGGCAGATCGCCCAGGGCATCAACGCGCTGGTCATCTGCGGCACCACCGGTGAGAGCTCCACCCTCACCGACGCCGAGCACCGGGAGGTCATGCGCCGCTCCATTCAGCACATCAACGGCCGCGTCCCCGTCATCTGCGGCACTGGCAGCAACGAGACCGACTACGCCGTGGAGCTGACCAGAAGCGCCTGCGCCGACGGTGCGGACGCCGTCCTGGTCGTGACCCCCTATTACAACAAGACCACCCAAAAGGGTCTGGTGCAGATGTACAACACCATCGCTGATGCCAGCACCAAGCCTGTGATCCTCTACAACGTGCCCTCTCGCACCGGGATCGGCATCAACCCCGAGACCTATGTGAAGCTGGCCGAGCACCCCAACATCTGCGCCATCAAGGAGGCCAACAGCGACATCTCCAAGATCGTCGAGACCTTCTCTCTGGTGGGCGACAAGCTGGACATCTACTCCGGCAACGACGACCAGATCGTCCCCATCCTCTCCATGGGCGGCATGGGCTGCATCTCCGTCCTGTCCAACGTCATGCCCGCTGAGACGGTGGCCATCACCGACAAGTTCTTCGCCGGGGACGTGGCCGGGGCCGCCAAGCTCCAGTGCGACTACATGCCCCTGATCCGCTCCCTGTTCTGCGAGAGCAACCCCATCCCCGTCAAGGCCGCCATGGCCGCCATGGGCTTCTGCGAAAACTTCCTGCGCCTGCCCCTGGTCACGATGGAGGAGGACCACTATCAGGTGATGCTCCAGCGGATGCGCGCCCTGGGCATCCAGGTGTGAGTGAGGTGTGTGCGACATGAACATCATCGTAAACGGCGCCTTAGGGCGCATGGGCCAGCAGGTGTGCCGGATCATTGAAGGGTCCGACGCCACCCTGGCGGCAGCGGTGGACCGGGCCGGCGGCGAGGGCGTCTATCCCACCCTGGCCGACTACACCGGACCTGCCGACGTGGTCATCGACTTTTCCAACCACGCCAGCGCCCGGGAGCTGGTGGACTACTGCACGTCCCGCCGCCTGCCCCTGGTGGCCGCCACCACCGGCTACACCCCTGAGGAGTTCGCCATCCTGGAGGAGGGGGCCAAGACCGTCCCCATCTTCCAATCCTATAATATGTCTGTGGGCGTGGCCCTTCTGGCTCGCCTGGTGAAGCAGGCAGCCGCCATCTTCGGCGGCTGCGACGTGGAGATCGTCGAGGCCCACCACAACCGCAAGGCCGACGCCCCCAGCGGCACCGCTCTTCTTCTGGCCGACGCCGTGAAGGAGAAGCGGCCCGACGCGGAGTATGTCTTTGGCCGCTCCGGCCAGCACAAGCGTCAGCCCAACGAGATCGGCATCCACGCCCTGCGCATGGGCAACGTGGTGGGCGAGCATGAGGTCATCTTCGCCACCGACAACCAGACCATCTCCCTGAAGCATCAGGCCCACGACCGGGCCCTCTTTGCGGAAGGGGCCTTGACGGCGGCCAACTTCATCGTGAAGCAGGCCCCCGGATTCTACCACATGGACGACCTTCTGGGTCCCTGACGGGCGCTTTCGCAAGCGGCCCGCGCCCACAAACCGAAAAAGAGAAAGACGGGAATGACCTATGCTGTATGACAATCTGGGAATCAACGAAAGGGGCCACCTGACCATCGGTGGCATCGACGCGGTGACGCTGGCCGAGGAGTTCGGCGCCCCCCTGTACGTGCTGGACGAGGACCGGGTCCGGGCCAACTGCCGCACCTATGTCCAGGCCCTGGCCGCGCATATGCCCGCCGGGTCCTACCCCCTCTTCGCCGGGAAAGCCCTGTGCTTCAAGGGCCTCTACCCGGTGCTGCGGGAGGAGGGCATGGGGGCCGACGTGGTCTCCTCCGGCGAGATCTACACCGCCCTGGCCGGTGGGTTCCCGGCAGAGCGCCTCTACTTCCACGGCAACAACAAGACCGACGAGGACATCCTCTATGCCATGGAAAGCGGCGTGGGCCATTTCATCGTGGATAACCACCACGAACTCGAGCGGGTGAACCGCTACGCCGGGGAGAAGGGCATTCGTCAGAAGGTCCTCCTCCGGGTCACCCCCGGCATCGACCCCCACACCCTCCAGGCCATCAACACCGGCCGCATCGACTGCCAGTTCGGCGTCCCCATTGAAACAGGACAGGCATCCCGGTTTGTCCAAGCCGCAGTGGGGATGGAGAACCTGGACGTCCTGGGCTTCCACAGCCACATCGGCTCTCAGATCTTTGAGGCCGAGCCCTTCTGCGACGCGGTGGACATCCTCCTGGCCTTCGCAGAGGAGATGCGGCAGGCGCTGGGCTTCACCGTCCGGGTCCTGAATCTGGGGGGCGGCTTCGGCGTCCGCTATCAGGAGACCGACCCGATGGTGGACATCCCCGGCAACATCCAGGCCCTGTCCGAGCACCTGAAGGCGGGCTGCGCCGCCCGAAACTACCCGGTCCCCCAGGTCCTTCTGGAACCAGGCCGGAGCATCGTGGCCGACGCCGGTGTCACCCTCTATCGGGTGGGCGGCGTGAAGACCATCGAGGGCTACCGCAGCTACATTACCGTCAACGGCGGCATGACCGACAACCCCCGGTACGCGCTCTACCAGGCGCCCTACACCGTCCTGCCCGCCGACCGGATGAACGACGCGCGGAATTTTGTCTGCACCCTGGCGGGCCGCTGCTGCGAGAGCGGCGATCTGATCCAGGAAAACATCCAAATGCCCGAGGCCCGGCGGGACGACCTCATCGCCGTTCTGACCACCGGGGCTTATAATTTCACCATGTCCTCCAACTACAATCGCCTGTGCCGTCCGGCGCTGGTGATGCTCCATGCGGGCAAGGCCCGGCTGGCCGTCCGGCGGCAGACCTTTGAGGACCTGGTGTCCTGCGATCTTTGACCGGATCGCGAAAAAGGGGCTGGCTCAAATGATTTCTCTCCGTCATTTGAGCCAGCCCTTTTAGTATCCTGTTTTTTGTTCCTCAGAACTCGGCGGAGCCCACGGTGCGGGGGTGGGGCAGAACGTCGCGGATGTTGGAAATGCCGGTCAGGTACATGACCATGCGCTCGAAGCCCAGGCCGAAGCCGGCGTGCTTGCAGGAGCCGTACCGACGCAGGTCCAGATAGGCGGAGTAGTCGGCGGGGTCCATGCCCAGCTCCTTGATGCGGGCCTCCAGCACGTCCAGACGCTCCTCACGCTGGGAGCCGCCGATGATCTCGCCGATGCCGGGAACCAGGCAGTCGGTGGCGGCCACGGTCTTGCCGTCGTCGTTCAGGCGCATGTAGAAGGCCTTGATGTCCTTGGGGTAGTCGGTGACGAAGACGGGACGCTGGAAGACCTGCTCGGTCAGGTAGCGCTCGTGCTCGGTCTGCAAGTCGGTGCCCCAGTCCACCTTGAAGTCGAACTTGTCGTTGTTCTTCTTCAGGATCTCTACGGCCTCGGTGTAGGTGACCCGGCCAAACTCGGACCCGGCCACGTGTTGCAGGCGCTCCAGCAGGCCCTTGTCCACGAAGGAGTTGAAGAACTGCATCTCCTGGGGGCAGCGCTCGAGGACGGTGTTGATGACGTACTTGATCATGGCCTCGGCCACGTTCATGTCACCCTCCAGATCGCAGAAGGCCATTTCCGGCTCGATCATCCAGAACTCGGCGGCGTGGCGCTGGGTGTTGGAGTTCTCCGCCCGGAAGGTGGGGCCGAAGGTGTAGACGTTGCCGAAGGCCATGGCGAAGTTTTCGGCGTTGAGCTGGCCGGAAACCGTCAGGCTCACGGGCTTGCCAAAGAAGTCCTGGGAGTAGTCCACCTCGCCGGACTCGGTCATGGGCAGGTGGTCGGGGTCTATGGTGGTGACCCGGAACATCTCGCCCGCGCCCTCGCAGTCAGAGCCGGTGATGATGGGGGTGTGGACGTAGACGAAGCCGTTTTGCTGGAAAAATTCGTGGATGGCGAAGGCAGCCACGGAGCGGACCCGGAAGGCGGCGGAGAACAGGTTCGTTCTGGGGCGCAGGTGGGCCACGGTGCGCAGGAATTCCACGCCATGCCGCTTCTTTTGCAGGGGATAGTCGGGGGCGGAGGGACCCTCCACCTCGACGGAGGCGGCCTTGACCTCCAGGGGCTGCTTGGCATCGGGAGTCAGGACGACCTTGCCCTTGACGACGAGGGCGGCGCCCACGTTCTGCTTGGCGATCTCCGTGTAGTTTGCCAGGGCGCTGTCGAAGACGATCTGGATGCTCTTGAAGCAGGAGCCGTCGTTGAGCTCGATGAAGCCAAAGTTCTTCATGTCGCGGATGGTGCGAACCCAGCCGCAGACGGTCACGTCCTGACCGCCAAACTGTTCCATGTCCGCAAAGATGCGGGCGATTTCCGTGCGTTGCATATGATTCAAGTCCTTTCAGCGGATAATAATAACGGTGGGAAGTATGAGATATTATATCTCCGGGGGCAGGCAAATGCAACCCCCATGGGCCTTACATCCGCTGGGTCAGAGGGATGTACTGCCGGTTGGCCTTGCCGGTGATCCGGACAGGGCGGATGCGCACCAGGCCGGTCCTGGCCGCCTTGCTCTGGATGTATTGGGCCTTGTGCTCCGGGGAGACCCGGGCCAGCCGCTCCACCAGGGCGTCCAGGATCTGCTGCCGCTGGGCCTCGTCCTCCACCCGGTCGGCAGTGCCGAAGACGATGACACTTTCGTACAGGGCGGTGATGTGGTCGGGGACCAGCGTGTGGCGGGGGACGACGGTGAAGCACACCCGCGCATCCCGGGCGATGCTTTCCAGCATGTGGCCCTCCTTGGCGCAGTGGAGATAGAGAGCGCCCTCCCAATAGAGGTAGTGCATGGGAACGCCATAGGGCCAGCCTTCGTCTCCGATGACGGAGAGAACGCCATAGACGCCCTGGTCCAGAAGGGCCAGGGCCTCCTCCCGGGAGAGCTGCCGGTCCTTCCGGCGGATGGGTCGATCGAGCATGGGGATCCTCCTTACTGGTGCGAGACGATGTCGCCGTGTTCGATGTGATAGGCGATGCGCTGCATGATCATCATCAGGGCCACGGAGTTCTTACCACCCTCGGGGATGATGAGATCGGCGTAGCGCTTGGAGGGCTCCACGAACTGCTCGTGCATGGGCTTCACGGTGGAGAGGTACTGCTCCATGACAGCGTCCATGGTGCGGCCCCGCTGGGTGACGTCCCGGTGGATGCGGCGGAGGATGCGCACGTCGGCGTCGGTGTCCACAAAGAGCTTGATGTCCATGAGGTCCCGGAGGGCCTTGTTGTCAAAGATCAGGATGCCCTCGACCAGGATGACCTTGTTGGGGGCCACCTCCTGGGTCTCCTCCAGGCGGTCCTGGATGGCGAAGTCATAGACGGGACAGTGGATGGTCTTGCCGCCCCGGAGATCCTCCAGGTCCTGGATCATCTGGTCGGTGTCGAAGGAGGCCGGGTGGTCGTAGTTCAGGGCCTGCCGTTCCTCCAGAGAGAGATCGTGATGCGCGGCGTAGTAGCTGTCGTGGGTCAGGACGCTGATGTCGTTGCCGAACTGTTCCTTCAGCCGATCCACCAGGGTGGTCTTGCCCGAGCCGGTGCCGCCGGCGATGCCAATGATCAGAGATTTCATACCGTTTCCTCCTTTTTAGGCTCTGGAAGCCCGGTCGAGCGGGCTTGCGCAGTGGGGATCATTCGTCTTCTTCGTTGTTCTTTTCGTTGAATTCAGTGAGGACCAGCTGAGGATTGTGGTCGGAGACCCACTTGATGGACCAGAAGGAGGAGAAGAGCAGCAGCTTGTTGCCCTTGTAATCCTCCACCAGCTTGGTGTCGTTGCCCAGGACCAGGTCGGTCTCGTGGAACTCCTCGGGCTCCTTGATCCACCGCAGGTACTCGTAGGGAAGGGTATCCATGCGGATCTCCACGTTGTACTCGTTGCGCAGGCGGTACTGGAAGACGTCAAATTGCAGGGTGCCCACCACGCCCACGATGACCTCCTCCATGCCGGTGTAGGGGATCTTGAAGATCTGGATGGCGCCCTCCAGGGCGATCTGCTCCGCCCCCTTCAAGAACTGCTTGCGCTTCATGGTGTCCACCGGGCGGACCCGGGCGAAGTGCTCGGGGGCGAAGGTGGGGATGGGGTCGAAGCGGAACTTCTTGCCGGGGGAGCAGAGGGTGTCGCCGATGGAGAAGATGCCCGGGTCGAAGACGCCGATGATGTCGCCGGCGTAGGCCTCCTCGATGATCTCCCGCTCGGCGGCCATGAGCTGCTGGGGGCGGGAGAGTTTCAGCTTCTTCTTGCCCTGGACGTGGTAGACCTCCTTGTCCGCGTCGAAGCGGCCGGAGCAGATCCGCATGAAGGCGATGCGGTCCCGATGGGCCTTGTTCATGTTGGCCTGGATCTTGAAGACAAAGGCGGAGAAGTTGTCGTCCATGGAATCGATCTCCTCGCCGTGGGCCATGCGGGGCAGGGGCGGGGTGGTCATGCGGAGGAAGTTCTCCAGGAAGGGCTCCACGCCGAAGGTGGTCAGGGCGGAGCCGAAGAAGACGGGGGAGAGCTGGCCGTGGCGGATCCGATTCAGGTCAAAGTCGGAGGAAGCGCCGTCCAGCAGCTCGATCTCGTCCAGCAGCTGGTCCCGCTTGCTCTGGCCCAGCATGTCGATGAGGACGGGGTCCTGGAGGTCGATCTGGGTCGTGCCGGACTTCTTGGCGTTGGAGTTGGAGGAGAAGTGGAGGATCTCCCCCTTGGTCCGGTCATAGACCCCCAAAAACTCCTTGCCGGAGCCGATGGGCCAGTTGACGGGATAGGTCTCGATGCCCAGCTCCTTTTCCAGCTCCTCGCAGAGCTCGAAGGGGTCCCGGGCCTCTCGGTCCATCTTGTTGATGAAGGTAAAGATGGGGATATCCCGCATGGCGCAGACCTTGAAGAGCTTCCGGGTCTGAGCCTCCACGCCCTTGGCGGCGTCGATGACCATGACGGCGGAGTCGGCGGCCATGAGGGTGCGGTAGGTGTCCTCGGAGAAGTCCTGGTGGCCGGGGGTGTCCAGAATGTTGATGCAGAAGCCGTCGTACTGGAATTGCAGGACGGAGGAGGTGACGGAGATGCCGCGCTGCTTCTCGATCTCCATCCAGTCGGAGACGGCGGCCCGGGTGTTTTTCTTGCCCTTGACCTGACCGGCCTGGGCGATGGCTCCGCCGTAGAGCAGGAACTTTTCCGTCAGGGTGGTCTTACCGGCGTCGGGGTGCGAGATGATGGCAAAGGTTCGTCTTCTTTTGATTTCGTTCTCGTATTTAGGCAAAGGAAATGACCTCCTCTGAGTAATGTGCATTTTTTAACATTTAATTTTACCATGGCAGCGGAGGATGCGCAAGAGAAAAATTGCCCGCAGCGCCCCTTGCAAAAGTCCGGGACCGTGCTATAATGAACATTGTTCGGGTACGATCCCGAGTCGGCTCGCTCGCTGAGAGGGGCGCGGGGGAGAGAAGGCCTCTCTTCCCCGAAGAAAGAACGACCTCAGATGGGAGGAATTCTATGCAGGCAATTTTTGAGACCCTGTTTGACATTGTGTATCTGGTGACCGTCATCACCCTGGGCGTCCTGATGATCCGGGGCAGCAAGGGACGAAAGCAGTACCTGCTGTATGGCGTCATGGCGGTGACCCTGGGCTGCGGAGACGCCTTCCACCTGGTTCCCCGGGCTGTGGCCCTGTGCACCACGGGGTTGGAGAACTACACGGCAGCTCTGGGTCTGGGCAAGCTGGTGACCTCTGTCACCATGACGGTCTTTTATGTGCTGCTGTACTACGTCTGGCGCAGCCGCTACCAGATCAGCGGACACGGGAGCGCCACGGCGGCGGTCTGGATCTTGGCCATCGCCCGCGTTGCCCTGTGCCTTATGCCGCAGAACGCCTGGACCAGCGCGGTCCCGCCGCTCTCCTGGGGCATGTATCGCAACATCCCCTTCACCATCCTGGGGATACTCATCGTGGTCCTGTTTTACCGCGGCGCGAAGGCGCGGCAGGATCGCCCCTTCCGCTTCCTGTGGCTGACGGTGGTGCTGAGCTTTGCCTGCTACCTGCCGGTGGTCCTCTTCGCTGACGCGGTCCCGGTGGTGGGCGCGCTGATGATCCCCAAGACCTGCGCCTATGTTTGGACGGTGCTGATCGGCTTCCGGGCCATGAAAAAGGAGGAACAGGCGTGAAACGACCTCTTTTCCATGTAAAAAAGCGCACACTGCTGGCCGTTGCAGGGTGCGTGTGGCTCATCGCGGGGGCGAATGTGGCTCGCCTGGGCCTGCTCTCCTATCAGGAGATCCTGCCGGTGAGCGCCATCCATATTCTGCTCTCCCTGGTGGTGTTCTGCGTCTTTGGGAGGATGTTCTTCAAGATGAGCGGAAAGCACAGCCGACGCATCCATGGGTACGAAGAGCCCTTCCGCCCGGTGTGGCATTTCTTCGACTGGAAGGCCTACCTCATCATGGCGGTGATGATGGGCGGCGGCATCGGGCTCCGCGCCTCGGGGCTGGTCCCGCATGTGTTCATCGCCTTTTTCTACACCGGCCTTGGCTGCGCCCTGGCCCTGGCCGGGGTGATGTTCTGGCGAGAGTTCCTTCGCTACCAGGAGAACCCGGCAGAAAGCACAAGTTAAGAAAAGCAGGCCCGTCGCAGTTGCATCGAACTGTGACGGGCCTTTCTTATGGCTTCTCCAAGCGGGTGACGGCGGCGGACTCCAGCTTGTGGTTGCGGATGGACTCCACCTGGATGCGGAGGGTATCGGTGGTGAGGGAAATGGTCTGGCCGTCCCGGGGGATGGCGCCGTAGAGCCCGAAGACATAGCCGCCGAAGGTCTCGTATTCCTCCAGGGGCAGCTCCACCCCCAGGGTGTGGGCCACATCGTCCATCCGGGCCGCGCCGCGAATTCGCCAGGTGTGGTCGTCCAGCTCCTCGATGTCGGGCAGCTCTCCCTCGGGGGCGATGTCGCCCACCAGCTGCTCCAGCAGGTCCCGGATGGTGACCACCCCAAGGAAGCCGCCGTACTCGTCCAGGACCACGGCGTAATAGCTCCGGCGGGTCTTCATCTGCTTGAAGAGCACGTCGGCCTTGACGGTCTCCGGGACGAAAAAGGCGGGCTTCACCAGGGCCTTGAGGATCTCCGGCACGGCGGCGGTCTGCATGGAGAAGAAGTCCCGCGCGTCCAGGATGCCCACGATCTGATCCACGGTCTCATGGCAGACGGGGTAGCGGGTGTGCCGGGTGGAGAGGATGATCTGGGTCCATTCCTGGGTGGTCTGGTCGGTCCACAGCAGGTCGATGTCGGTGCGGTGGGTGGCGAACTCTCCCACGGTGATGTTGTCAAACTCGAAGACGTTGGTGATGAACTCCTTGGTGTCCCGGTCGAAGACGCCCTTTTCGCTGCCCCGGTCCACCATCATCTTGATCTCCTCCTCGCTGACCTCCTCCTCGTGGGCGTTGGGGTCGATGCCCAGGAGACGGAGGACCCCGTTGGTCGCGCCGGTGAGGATGGCCACGATGGGGGCGAAGACCCGGGAGATGCCGGAGATGAGACCGGAAAGGGCCATGGCGAGGGGTTCAGCCCTCTGCATGGCGATGCGCTTGGGGACCAGCTCGCCAAAGACCAGGGTGAAGAAGGACAGCAGCAGGGTGATGAGGATGACCACCAGGGTGTCCAGCGTCTTTTCCCGCAGGGGGACGCCCAGGTCCAGCAGGAGGGCCACCAGGGGATCGGAGAAGTGGTTGGCGGCGAAGGCGCTGCCCAGGAAGCCGGAGAGGGTGATGGCGATCTGTATGGTGGAAAGAAAGCGGGCGGGACGGCTGGTGAGCTGAGCCAGGCGGATGGCCCGCTTGTCGCCTTGGGCCACCAGCAGAGCCAGCCGGGTGTCGTTCACGGAGACAATGGCGATCTCCGCGCAGGCAAAGACCGCGTTGAGAAAGATCAGGACGACCTGCAGCAGGATACAGAATGCGATAAAGCTCATGGTTGGCTCCCTCCTATTTTGTGTCCAGTGTATCATACGCATAGGGCCCGGTCAATGAGAAGGAGAGAGAAGAAGTTGTGGATAAAAAGAGGGAGCACGAAAGATGGGACAGGCAGTCGGAATTCTTTTGAGAAAACATCAAAAATCCCTTTACTTTTGTTCTGTCGGCTGATATAATCATTTGGTAAGTTACGAGGTACGCGCCAGTAGCGTAATGGATAGCGCATCAGATTCCGGTTCTGAGGGTTGGGGGTTCGAGTCCCTTCTGGCGTGCCAAGGAAAGCCCAAAATCCTACCAGAGGATTTTGGGCTTTTTCTTGTTTACCAAAGATTTTTTCTGTCGAAAGGAGACGTTAATCGTGAGCTTTTCTTTCCATGTCCCCACCAATTTTGTGTTTGGTCAGGGCGCCATCCAGAAGCTGCACAAGCAGCGCCTGCCCGGCAAAAAGGCAATGATCGTCATTTCCAGCGGGAAGTCCACCCGGGCCAACGGCTACCTGGACACCGTGCAGGATCAGCTGACCCAGGCCGGTGTGGAGTACGCTGTGTTTGACAAGATCCTGGCCAACCCCGTCATCGCCAACGTCATGGACGGCGCGGTCTTCGGCCGGGAGAACGGCTGTGACTTCGTCATCGGCCTGGGCGGCGGCAGCTCCATTGACGCGGCCAAGGCCATTGCCATGATGATCCCCAACGAGGGAAACTATTGGGATTACATCTACGGCGGCACCGGCGGGGGCCAGAGAATGAAGAACAAGCCCCTGCCCATCGTGGCCATCCCCACCACCGCCGGCACCGGCACCGAGCTGGACGCCTGGACCATCATCACCAACGAGGAGACCAATGAAAAGATGAGCGGCGGCAACAAGAACACCTTCCCCGTTCTGGCCATCGTGGACCCTGATTTCATGCTGTCCGTGCCGCCCAAGTTCACCGCCTACCAGGGCTTTGACGCGCTCTTCCACTCCGCCGAGTCCTACATCAACAAGACCAACAACCTGATGCGCGATATGATCGCCCTGAAGGCCATCGAGTGCGTGGGCCGGAACCTGGCCACCGCCTGCACCGACGGCGGCAACGTGAAGGCCCGGGAGCAGGTGGCCTACGGCAGCAGCCTGGGCGGCCTGGTGATGAGCGTGGACAACCTGTGTTCCGAGCACTCCATGGAGCACCCCCTGTCCGCCTACCACCCCGAGATCGCCCACGGCGCCGGTCTTATCATGATCAGCCGGGCCTACTACACCCACATGGTGAAGAACTGCCCTGAGCTGAAGGACCGCTTCGTGGATATGGCCAAGGCGCTGGGTAAGGAAGACGCCTCCGAGGCCATGGACTTCGTCACCGCGCTGGTCGAGCTGCAAAAGGCCTGCGGCGTGGATGCGCTGAAGATGTCCGACTACGGCATCACCCCCGATGAGTTCCCCAAGTTCGCCGCCAACGCCCGCAGCACCATGGGCATCCTCTTCAAGATGGACCGCATCCAGCTGTCCGACGAGGATCTGGTGAAGATCTATACCGAATCCTATCAGTGAGCACAAAAGAGACTGTCAAACAGAGCGTTTCGGCTGGAAGTCGGAACGCTCTGTTTTCACAAGTCCGTAGAGATGAAACGTGGCCTGAAACGATTTTCCCATTGTGAAAGCAACTTTGGTTTGATACAATAGCTTCAAATAGTGATTGCGCAGAGGTGAGTATCATGCCCCTTATCATCGTTCGAAACGACATTACGAAAATGAGCGTGGACGCCATCGTCAACGCGCTGGAGTTGGACTTGGCGGAGACGAGGGACTTTATCGCCTGTGCGGGCTATGCCCTCAGTCCCAGCAGCAAGTTCGATGTCATCATCGAGTACTTCATCACGCGGCGGGACTACGATATCTTCAAGAGCAACGAGGCGCTGTTTGCGCTTGAGCAGAGATTGCTGGGCGCGTGAGAAAGTGTACTGGCATGGAAAGATTGCTGACAGTATGGACGAGTTTTCTGGAGAGATCGTTGCATAGGGGAGGAATTCAATTATGAGCGGGGTCATTTATATTCTTACCAATCCGTCTTTTGAGCAATATGTTAAAATTGGCTACGCCGATGATGTGGACAAGAGACTGCGGCAGCTTAACCGCAGCGAGTGCATTCCCTATGCCTTTCGCAAGTATGCCACTTATGAAGTTGACGCGAGATTGTCGGACTTGAAACTTCACACTATGATTGACCGCATCAACCCCAATTTGCGAACGATTGACAATGTGGAAGGCAAACAGCGTGTGCGCGAATTTTACGCCATGTCTCCCGAAACGGCGTATTCCATCTTGGAAACTATTGCTGAGTTGAGTGGGCGGGCGGACAAGCTGCATCTCTTTGACCCGACCGAGGTCGAACAGCAACAACAGGAGCTGGCGCAAGAAATTGAGGAAGAGCATGTAGAGCGCTTATCTCCCTTTGCGTTTTCTAAGTGTAATATTCCCGTGGGCGCCACGATTACATATTACAATCGTGGCAATGAAAATTCTGGCACGGAGTGCGTTGTTGTGGATGATAAAACGGTGGAGTATCAAGGAAGGAGATTGTCCCTGTCTGCCCTTGCCACAGAATTAACAGGAGGGAAATGGGGTGTGGCGGGACCACGCTATTTCAAATATCAGGGTCAATGGCTGAACGCTTTGCGAGCGAAGGCAGAGGGACGTGCTGTGTCGGCCAGAGTCGAGAATGTATGGGTGATTCCATCTAATCCAAAATTCTATGATGTTGTAGGGGCATTCTCCGAATTTGATGAAATTGAATGGAACCAAACCACAAACACTGTCATCGGGGATGTGGTTTACCTATATGTGGGCGGCGCGTATAAATCCATTATGTTCAAGTGCGAAGTATCTGCGGCAAACCTGCACGGAAATCGGAGCGACGCGGATCAAAAATACTACAAAGCCATGACGAAGCAGCCCGATACCAAATACATGAAGCTGCGCTTGATCCAAAAATATGAGGCGGGAGAACTCCCGCTGCGAGAACTAAAGGAAAATGGATTGACGAATGTGCAGGGACGAAGCAAAGTTACTTGGCAACTGCTAAATTATATCAATAAAAAGCAGAAATAAAAGGACCATTTAATGGTCTGAATGTCGCCCAGCGGGCGACCAAACCCTCCTTCGGATGCGCTACAATGTGAGCGTGATCAAACGAAGGAGGGCTTTTTTATGACAGAATTGGTTTTTATTTTGGATCGCAGCGGCTCTATGTCGGGGCTGGAGACGGACACCATCGGTGGGTTCAACTCCATGCTCGCCCGGCAGAAGAAGGAGGCAGGGGAGGCGGTGGTCTCCACAGCGCTGAACTACGAGGTCATCAGCGAGGCGGTGTGCAGCGTCCGCGCCGCCCGGCCGCTCAGCGCCGACTGGAAGCGCCGCATCGACGAGGATGTGCATAGGAGAGGGAGATGAGGCGGCAAAAAATAAAAGGGGTATGTGCCATTACGACACATACCCCTTTTGTCAGCAACCCTCGTCTGGCAACTGCCATAGTGTTTGTTTCGTGAAACCTGTTTTATGGACAGCTACCCGATGGGAAGCGGTTTCTGCTGCTTGGGATCATTCCGCGGAGGTCTCCGGGGCGGACTCGGGATGCACCTTGACGCCGCATCGGACGCAGAATCTGGCCTCGGGCTCCAGCTCCGCGCCGCAGTTGGCGCAGGTGGAGGGGACCACCTCGGCTTCGACTACTTCGGGGGAGGGCTCTTCCACCTTGGCGCCGCAGTAGGCGCAGAACAGCGCTTGCTCCGCAAGCTTTGCGCCGCAGACGGGGCAGGCCGGGTCCTCTTCAGCCGCCGCCGGACGGTTGGTGTTGATCTCGGCTCTGGCGGCGTCGATGACCTCTCGGGCGGCCTGGATGGAGGCGTAGAGCGCCATGATCTCATCGTCAAAGGTCTCGCCAGCGTCCAGCTTATCCACCATCAGGTCGCCGATGCTCAGGGTGAACTCGGTGATTTTACGCTCCTCGGTGGAGATCTTCAGGTTTAGCTTACCAGTTTCGATGGCGCTGTTTGCCTTGGTGGTGGCAGCAGCGGCCAGATCGTTGAGTCTATCCAGCAGTGCCATAGGTCATTTCTCCTTTATGTGGGCAGTCGGAATGGCTGTGAATATTAGAAGTATGCCTTCAAGGATTCGGTGGCCAGGGCGACGTCAGCGCTGATGGTGATGGTGAACTTCACCTGGTTCTGCTCGGAGAAGCGGTCCAGCCAAGCCAGGAACTCTTCCACCTCGGCGGAATCGGGTTCGGAGGGGATGATCTTGCACAGGCTGTCCACGAACACGTGAGTCAGGTCGTAGTTGGAAGCGTACATGCCGCTGATGAAACCCTTGAAGAATGTAAAGTTGTCTGCCGCGAAGTCGCTGGACTCCACCAGACGGACGGCGGGGCTGACGTCGAAGACCAGCTTCTTGCCCATCTCTACGCAGACGACGTTGCCGCTCTCGTTTTCGGCGGCGTAATTGATCATATCAATGAGCTGCTTGGTCTTACCAGTGCCCTTTGCGCCCATAATAACTCTAACCATAGTAATCACTCCTTCTTGATCCAGAAAAGATTATTTTCCTGTTGGCAATATGTTACCATCCAACCGGAAAAAAAGCAATGGGATTGCGAGAATTTCACGAAAAATTAACAGCGGGATCCCAGTTTTTTTCGGGTCTCCTCGTACCCCGGCTTGCCCAGCAGGGCAAACATGTTCTCCTTGTAGGCCTCCACCCCGGGCTGGTTGAAGGGATTGACTCCCAGCAGGTAGCCCGACAGGCCGCAGGAGTATTCAAAGAAATAGATGAGCTGCCCCACCCAATAGGCCGTCCGCTCCTCTGCGGACAGCAGCAGGTTGGGCACACCGCCGTCCACGTGGGCCAGGACGGTGCCCAGGCGGGCCTGCTCGTTCACATGCCGCAGATCCTTCCCCCGGAGGAATTCCAGCCCGGAGTGATCCCCGGGGATGGGGGTCAGGGTGCAGGTGGAGGCGGGGCGGGCAAAGCGCACCACCGTCTCGAAGAGGTTCCGCTCTCCCTCCTGGATGTACTGCCCCATGGAGTGCAGGTCGGCGGTGAACTCCACGCTGGCCGGGAAGATGCCCTGGCCGTCCTTGCCCTCGCTCTCGCCGAAGAGCTGCTTCCACCACTCCCCGAAGAACCGGAAGGAGGGCTCGTAGCAGGCCAGCAGTTCGATGCGTTTGCCCTCGGTGTAGAGGGCGTGGCGGGCGGCGGCATACTGCCAGGCGGGGTTGTTCTGACCGGGCTGGCGCAGGTGGGTCATGGCGTCGGCCGCCCCGGCGAGAAGTGCCTCCCCGTCGATCCCCGCCACCGCCAGAGGCAGCAGGCCCGCGGCGGTGAGGACGGAGTACCGCCCTCCGATGGAGTCGGGGACGGAGAAGGTGGCGTAGCCCTCCTGGTTGGCCAAGGCCCGAAGGGTCCCCTTGTGCCAGTCGGTGGTGGCGAAGATCCGGTCTCTGGCCCCCGCCTTGCCGTACTTCTCCTCCAGCAGCTGCCGGAAGAGAAGGAAGGCGATGGAGGACTCGGTGGTGGAGCCGGATTTGGAGATGACGTTCACGGAGAAGTCCTTGTCCCGGACGTAGTCCAGCAGCTCGTTCAGGGCGTCGGAGGACAGGGTGTTGCCCGTGAAAAAGACCTGGGGGCCTTTGCAGAAGAGGTTGTAGTTGGGGGAGGTCACCAGCTCCAGCACGGCGCGCGCGCCCAGGTAGGAACCGCCGATGCCCACCACGACGAGGACCTGGGACTGCTCCCGGATGATCCTGGCGGTCTGGAGGACGCGGGCAAGCTCCTTCCTGTCGTAGTTCTCCGGCAGGTGGACCCAGCCGGTGAACTCGCCCCCCACGCCGTTGCCCTTTTCCAGAAGGACTCTGGCGTCGGTGAGACCGTCCAGACGGGAGGAGAGCCAGTTTTGGGGCAGAAAGGGAAGGGCGTGGGACACGTCAAATTGAAGCATGGGACCTACCTCCATTCGTAGGGGCGATTTGCGGTCGCCCGAAGGCTGCTTAATTCTTCAAGCTCTGCATGGGAGCGGGGATGCGGCCACCGCGCTGGACGAAGGCCGCGCTGGAGAAGGGATGGACGGGCATCACGGGGGCGGAGCCCAGCAGGCCGCCGAACTCGACCATATCGCCCACCTTCTTGCCGGGAGCCGGGATGAGGCGGACGGCGGTGGTCTTGGCGTTGACCATGCCGATGGCGGCCTCGTCGGAGATGATGGCCGAGAGGGTCTCGGCGGAGGTGTCGCCGGGAACGGCGATCATGTCCAGACCCACGGAGCACACGCAGGTCATGGCTTCCAGCTTGTCCAGCTGGAGTGCGCCCTGCTGGGCGGCGGCGATCATGCCCTCGTCCTCACTGACGGGGATGAAGGCGCCGGACAGGCCGCCCACGTGGTTGGAGGCCATGACGCCGCCCTTCTTCACTGCGTCGTTCAGGAGGGCCAGGGCGGCGGTGGTGCCGTGGGTGCCGCAGACCTCCAGGCCCATCTCTTCCAGGATGCGGGCCACGGAGTCGCCCACGGCGGGGGTGGGCGCCAGAGACAGGTCCACGATGCCGAAGGGGACGTCCAGGCGGGCGGAGGCCTCCCGGGCCACCAGCTGGCCCATGCGGGTGATGCGGAAGGCGGTCTTCTTGATGGTCTCGGCCACCACGTCAAAGGGCTGGCCCTTCACCTGCTGGAGGGCGTGGTGGACCACGCCGGGGCCGGAGATGCCCACGTTGATGACGCACTCGGGCTCGCCCACCCCGTGGAAGGCACCGGCCATGAAGGGGTTGTCCTCCACGGCGTTGGCGAAGATCACCAGCTTGGCGCAGCCGAAGCCGAAGGAGTCGGCGGTGAGGTCGGCGGTCTTCTTGAGGACCCGGCCCATTTCCGCCACGGCGTCCATGTTGATGCCGGCCTTGGTGGAGCCCACGTTGACCGAGGAGCAGACCAGGTCGGTGGTGGCCAGCGCCTCGGGGATGGAGGCGATGAGCTTGCGGTCAGACTGCGTAAAGCCCTTCTGGACCAGGGCGGAGAAGCCGCCGATGAAGTTGATGCCCACGGTCTTGGCCGCATTGTCCAAGGCCCGGGCGAAGGGGACGTAGTCCGTGCAGTCGCTGGCGGAGGCCACCAGGGAGATGGGGGTCACGGACACCCGCTTGTTGACGATGGGGATGCCGAACTCTTTCTCGATGTCCAGGCCGGTGGAGACGAGCTTTTCCGCCCGGCGGCAGATCTTGTCATAGATCTTCTGGCAGGCGGCCTTCTGGCTGGGGTCGGCGCAGTCCAGCAGGGAGATGCCCATGGTGATGGTGCGGATGTCCAGGTTCTGGCGGTCGAACATGTCGATGGTCTGTAAGACCTCGGAGGAGTTGATCATGGAAGGGACCTCCTTTCTCAGATGCGGTGCATGGCGTCGAAGGTGTCCTCACGCTGGGCGTGGATGGACAGACCGATCCCCTTGCCCAGGTCGAACAGGCGGTCGGCCAGCTCGCCGAAGGGGATCTTGGAATGGGTGGTCTCCACCAACAGGGTCATGGTGAAAACATCGGTGAGAAGGATGGTCTGGGTGATGTCCAGGATGTCCACGTTCTGCTGGGCCAGCTCCTGGGAGACGGCGGCGATGATGCCGACGCGATTGTTGCCAATGACGGTGATGACTGCGCGCATGATGTTGTACCTCGCTCTTTGCTGTATTTTTGTGGAATGTGCGAATGATGGATCGTTTTGGGACGGCTTTCTTGCGCCCTCACCCCTGTAATTCGTCCAGGGTCAGCTGGAAGGCAGGGAGGAAGTCCTCCATGAAGTAGTCCAGCTCCGGCAGGCGGTAGGACCGCAGGGCTTCCAGGGTCTGCTCCGCCGCGGACTGAAACTCCCGGTTGCCTGCCTTCAGCTCCTCCTGGCACTTCAAATAGGCCGAGAGCTTGTCCGCCGCCTTCACCAGGGTCAGCACCTCGGGGTCGGTCTCGGAGAGGAGCTGGCCAAAGGCCGGGCGCATCTCCTGGGGGAGCATGGACACCAGCCGCTGGGCGGCGCTTTCCTCCACGGCCTTGTAGGCGTCCCGGATGGCCGGGTTGGCGTACTTGACGGGGGTGGGCAGGTCGCCGGTGAAGATCTCCGGGGCATCGTGGTAGAGGGCCACGGCGGCCACATGGCCGGGGTCCACGGCCCCCCCGAACTTGTCCCGGCGGATGACCGCCAGGGCGTGGGCCAGAACGGCTACCATGTGGGAGTGCTCCTGGATGTTCTCCGGGACGGTGCTGCGCATGAGGCCCCACCGGCCGATGTATTTCATCCGGGCGATGTAGGCGAAAAAGGAGTAAGACATAGGGAAAGTCTCCAAAACGTGTGGATTTTACGGCGGGGATGTGATAGATTAAAGAAAAGGCGCTACGCCCCCTGCTGCATAAAGTTGCAAAATATTATACCAGAACAGAACGAAAAAGAAAAGCACTTTCGAGGAGTATCCCTATGGTTTTTGCCTTTCACACCCTAGGCTGCAAAGTGAATCAGTACGAGACCCAGGCCATGGAGGAGATCCTCCTGTCCCGGGGACACACCCTGGCCCCCTTTGAGGGGGAGGCCGACGTATACATTATAAACAGCTGCACCGTCACGGCGGTCAGCGACAAAAAGTCACGCCAGACCGTCCGTCAGGCCCGGAAGCGGGCTCCTGGGGCCATCGTGGCCCTGTGCGGCTGCTACCCCCAGGTCTCCCCGGAGGAGGCCGCCGGGCTGGACGCTGACCTCATCGGCGGCAGCGGCGACCGGATGGGCTTTCTGGACCTCCTGGAGCAGATGGCGGAGGACCGGCAGAAGACCGTGGCCGTGGACGACGCCTTCCGGCGGCGGACCTTTGAGCATCTCCCCGCCGGGGGACTGGAGGGCCGCACCCGCGCCATGCTCAAGGTGGAGGACGGCTGCACCAACTTCTGCGCGTATTGCATCATCCCCTACGCCCGGGGTCCGGTGCGCTCCCTGCCCCTGGACGAGGCGGCGGAGGAGGCCAGACGGCTGGCGGCCGTGGGCTACCGGGAGTTGGTGATCACTGGCATTGAGATCTCCTCCTACGGTCGGGATCTGGAGGGCCGCCCCACCCTGACCGACCTCATCGAGACCGTCTGCCGGGCGGTCCCGGCCATGCGGGTGCGCCTGGGCTCTCTGGAGCCCCGGACGGTCACCGAGGAATTCTGCGCGCGGCTGGCCGGTTTGCCCAACCTGTGTCCCCACTTTCATCTGTCCATGCAGAGCGGCTGCGACGCCACCCTGGCCCGGATGAAGCGGAAGTACGACACCGCCCGATACGATGCGTCGGTGGCGCTGCTGCGGGCGCATTTTGACCGCCCCGGCATCACCACCGACATGATCGTGGGCTTCCCCGGAGAGACCGAGGAGGAGTTTGCCCAGACCCTTGCCTTCCTGCAACGCTGTGCATTTTCTCAGATGCACATCTTCCCCTACTCCCGCCGCAAGGGGACCCCGGCGGCGGTCCTGCCCGATCAGCTCTCCCAGGCCGAGAAGGCCCAGCGGGCCCACCGCGGGGCTGAGGTTGCCCGGGCCATGCGCCGGAGCTGGCTCAGCGGCTGGCTGGGCCAGACGGTGGAGGTCCTCTTTGAGGAGGAGAAGGAGGGCTTTTGGCGGGGCTACACCCCGCAGTATATGGAGGTCAGAGGGAAGAGCGAAACCGATTTGCACAACGTCCTCTGCCGGGTCAGGATCACTGCCGTGGGCGAGGACCAGGTCTTTGGGACCATCATGGAGGAGGAGAAGACATGAGCAGAGCAGACGAGCTGTTTATTCAAAATTGTAAGGAGATCTTGGCCAACGGGGTGTGGGACACCGACCAGAACGTCCGCCCCCGCTGGGAGGACGGGACCCCGGCCCACACGGTGAAGGCCTTCGGCCTGGTCAACCGCTACGACCTGCGGGCGGAGTTTCCCATCCAGACCATCCGCCGGATGTACCTGAAGAGCGCCGTGGATGAGCTGCTGTGGATCTGGCAGAAGAAGTCCAACAACATCCACGACCTGCGCTCCAACATCTGGGATGCTTGGGCCGACGAGACCGGCTCCATCGGCAAGGCCTACGGCTACCAGCTGGGGGTCAAGCACCGCTACCGCGAGGGGGAGATGGACCAGGTGGACCGGGTCCTCTACGACCTGAGGCACGACCCGGCCTCCCGGCGGATCTTGACCAACCTCTACAACCACCACGACCTGAGCGAGATGGCCCTCTACCCCTGCGCCTACTCCATGACCTTTAACGTCAGCGGCAGGACCCTGAACGCCATTCTCAACCAGCGCTCCCAGGACATGCTCACTGCCAACGGCTGGAACGTGATGCAGTACGCCGTCCTGGTCCACATGCTGGCCCAGGTCTCCGGCCTGGAGGCGGGGGAGCTGGTCCACGTCATTGCCGACGCCCACATCTACGACCGCCATGTGCCCATCGTGGAGGAGATCATCAGCCGCAAGCCCTTCGAGGCCCCCAAGCTGACCCTGGACCCGGGCGTCACCGACTTTTACGACTTCACCCCCGACAGCCTCAAGCTGGAGGGCTATCGCTGCCACGAGCTGGACGCCAGGATCCCCGTGGCCATTTGAGGAGGACGCCCCATGAATGTCATCGTTGCTGTGGATGAAAACTGGGCCATTGGCCTGGACGGGGACCAGCTCTGCTACATCCCCGCCGATTTGAAGCGGTTCCAGCGGCTCACCACCGGCCATCCGGTGCTCCTGGGCCGGAAGACCCTGGCCACCTTTCCCGGCGGCCGCCCCTTGAAGAACCGGCGAAACCTGATCCTGTCCACCCGAGAGGACTTCCGCCCCGAGGGCGGAGAAGTCTTCCGCTCTTTGGAGGCCGCGCTGGCGGCCGCCCCGGCGGACACCTTTGTCATCGGCGGCGAGTCGGTCTACCGGGCGGCGTTGGACCGGTGCGACACCGCCTATGTGACCAAGGTTCAAAGGGCCTTTCCGGCGGACCGGTATTTTCCCGACCTGGACCGGGACCCCGCCTGGCAGGCGGTGGAGGAGGAGGGGCCGTACACCCACGAGGGGCTGACCTTCACCTATGTGACCTACCGGCGGAGAAACAACGACCCCACTTGATTCGAGATTGCCCCAGGGAGGGACCCCTATGAAAGAAATCCCGCAGCTCACCATCCAAACCCATGCCCGGCCCCAGGTCCTGCTCCTGGGCAACGGCATGAACCGCGTCTACGGCGGGACCTCTTGGGCGGGGCTGCTGCAAAAGATCAACCGCACCCGCTTCACCCCGGAGGAGGTGCGGACCATCCCCCTGCCCATGCAGGCTGTCCTGCTCAGCGAGGACCACGTGGACGAATCCTTGAAGGATCTCCGGCAGGAGCTGACGCGGTGCGAGCTTCACCCCTGGCTGGACGGCCAGCTGAAAACGCTGCTGTCCATGCCCTTTGACTGCATTTTGACCCCCAACTTCACCTATGAGCTGGAGTGCGCGGCCGACCCGGACTTTTTGGAGGGGAAGAGCCGCTACCGCAAGTACCAGCGGCACACGGCGGCGGTCCAGCGGGTGGAGAAGCGGTTCATGCTCCATACATACTATTCTCTGCCCACCGAGCGGGGAGAGGTCCCCCTCTTCCACATCCACGGGGAGGCGAGAAAGCCCGACTCGGTGATCCTGGGCCATTATTTTTACGGAAACCTTCTCTTTTGCTACGATGACTACCTGACCCGCCGCGCGCCCAACCGCCGCTATCCCACGGCGGGGAATCCCAAGGGCCTGCCGGTGATGAGCTGGCTGGACTACTTCATCCTGGGGGACGTCTACTGCCTGGGCTTCGGCTACGACACGGCGGAGATGGACCTCTGGTGGCTCCTCTGCCGAAAAAAGCGGGAGGTCGCCGCCCACGGGGACCTGTATTTCATCGAGCCGGACCGAACGTCGGCGGTGACCAAGATCGCCCTTCTCCAGGCGTACAACGCCAAGCATCTGTCCCTGGGGATGGAAGAGCTGAAGGACGCGGACTATCGCGGCTTCTACGAGAAGGCGGTCCAGGAGATCGGCCGCATGGTCCGCGAGAAAAAATGACCGGATAGCCTGGGCCGCTTGGCGCGTCCGGACGAGCCGCCCAAGCGGCGCCGGATGAGAAAGGGGTCCTCTGCTTGCGAAAATTTCATTACGGCTGGGTGGTCTGTCTGGCGGGGCTGCTGCTGCTCTTCGTGACCATGGGCACCGTGTCCAACGGCTTTTCCGTCTACCTACCCTACATCCTGGAGGAGCATGGCTTTCTCAACGCGCAAACCTCCTTCCTGGTGACCCTGCGGTGCCTGGTGGCCTTTTTTGCCATGCTGGGCATTGGGGCCTACTATAAAAAGCTCTCCATCCGGGCGGGCACGACGCTGGCCGCCGCCTGCGCCGGGGCGGCCTACGCGCTCTACAGCGTGGCGGAGACCTATCCGGTCTACTGCCTGGGCGCGGCCATTTCCGGCTTGAGCTACGGCCTGGGGTCGATGATCCCCGTGTCCATCCTGATGAACCGCTGGTTTGTCCGCCACAAGGCCCTGGCTTTGAGCATCTGCGCCACGGGCAGCGGCCTGGCCACCATCCTCCTGCCCCCGGTGACCACCGCCCTCGTGGAGGGCCTGTCCATGAAGACCGCCTTCCGCATAGAAGCCGCCGCCATTTTCCTGCTGGTGGCTTTGATTTTTTGGCTGCTGCGCAACGACCCGGCGGAGAAGGGACTCACTCCCTGCGGCTGGGAGGCGGCCCACCCGGCGGGGGAGGAGACCGTGGAGGCGGGCCCTTCCGCGCCTCTGACGGCCAAGACCTGGGTCCTGCTGGGCTGCGTGAGTCTGTTCATGGGGGCCATGGCCAACCCGGGCTTCACGCACCTGTCGGTGCTGTACACCGCGGAGGGCTTTTCCCCCATGGTCGTCGCGGGCATCCTCAGCGCCCTGGGGATCATGCTCACTCTGGGCAAGCTCCTCTACGGGGAATGTACCGACCGCCTGGGCGGCTGCCGGGCCAGCCTCCTCTTCGGCGCGCTCCTGCTGCTGGGGCTTGTGCTGTGCTGCCTCTCCTTCCTGCAAAGCATGACCATCACGGTCATTACGGTCCTGTGTATGGGCGTGGGCTTTCCCATCGCCACCATCGGCCCCTCCGTCTGGGCCAATGACATGAGCGCTTCGGACCGGTACCCCACGGTGGTCCGGCGGCTCCAGGTCATCTACGCCGGGGGCGCGCTGGCGTTTGCCAGCGTGCCGGGCGTGATAGCCGACCACGCGGGCGGCAGCTACATCCCCGCCTACGTGACCTTCTCCGTCTTCATGGCGCTGGCCCTGGTTGGGCTCGCCCTGGCCTACCGGGAGAGGCGGAAGCCTTGACATCGCCGGGGACCTATTTTACGGCAAAAAACGCCGCATCGCAGTTTAGAAAGCGATGCGGCGTTTTTGCATGAGGTCAGTCGGCGTCCGTCTCCGGGTCCCTTCCGGCGGGCCGATCGAAGTCGGGCAGGAGGAAGGTGCCGACGAGGAAGGTCAGGGAGTAGCAGGCGGTGAATATCATGGCGATGAACCAGCCCTGGGTGTTGACCAGGTGGACCACCAGCGCGTAGACGACCATCTGCAAGGTATAGGCCGCCGCCCAGTAGAGGGTGAGGATGACGGCCACCTTGGCCGGGGAGGCCCCGGGCAGTCTGGTGGGCAGGGTGAAGAGGGACGGGGTGGAGATGAAGACCACGAAGCCCAGGAGGATGGCGGAGATCGTGGCCACTGCGGGGGAGCTGGTGAGGATCATGAGGAAGAAGAGGAGGGATTGGGCGATGCCCGAGAAGCGGAAGAGGTTGATCTGCCGCTTGAGCTTTTTCGCCAGAACGATACCGATGATGGTGCCGGGGATGCCCGTCAGCGCGATCATCAGGGAGATGAACTGGGAGTTGACGGTGAAGTCGGGGTTCAGGGGGAAGAGGTAGAGCATCACCGTGTACAGGACCAGGCGGCCGGTCATGGTGAAGATGAACTGATAGAGGAAGGGCTCCTTGATGGCGTCCCGGTAGCGGTAGACCTTGGCGGGCTTGTCGCGTTCGGCCTTGGGGGCGATGGGGTAGCCCTTGCCCAGGAAGAGCCACAGGACCAGGAAGATCACGCTGAACGCGCCGTAGAAGAGGATGACCGCGCGCCAGTCGCCCAGCCAGTGCCGCACGGGGGTGATGGTGAAGAGGGCGACGAGGTTGCCGGTGTTGGGTCCGGCGTTGTTCACGCCGATCCAGAGGGACTGCTGCTTCGGCTCAAAGCAGTAGACCACATAGGGGGTCAGGCAGATCATCAGGACCGCGCCGCCGAAGCCCAGCAGGAAGCGGGTGGCCACGAAGAAGGACAGGTTGGTGGCGAAGGCGCCCACCACGACCGAGCAGGTGAGCAGGCAGGAGAAGGCCACGGTTTTTTTGGGTCCCAGCTTCAGGAGGATCCAGGCGGCAACGAAGTTGCCCAGGATCTTCGCCAAGGAGATGGCGTTGTTCACAGAAGAGGGCAGCGCGGTAAGACCAAACTCCTGGCACATATCGGTGGTGACGATGGAGCCCACCATCCAGGACGCGCTGAAAAAGACATAGGCCAGGAAGAGCAGACACTCGATCACGATGGCTCGTCTGGGGCTGATGACTTTGGGCGGCACAGCGGACGCCTCCTTTCAAAACGTTCGTTCTCGGGATGAAACTTAACATTCATATTACAGGAGAATGCCCTGCTCGTCAAGGAAAACGGTTCGTCATATTGGCGAAAATGCAAAAAAAGAGGGACAAGTCCCAAAAAGTTTCCAGCAATGTGAAAAAGAATTTTGTGAGGATGTACGTTTGCGTGCACGAAATCCGTCATTTTCTCCTATTAGTGAAAGCATATTTAGAAAGGAGAATTTTTCATGAAACAGCTTTTGAACCTGGTGGATGTGAAGAGCATCGTCACCCTGGCCATGACCGGGGCCATGATCGCCCTGCTCTTCGTGCCCACCGCCGGAAACGCCGAGGCCCAGAGTCTCTTCTGCACAGCCTACGGCGCGATCATCACCTACTTCTTCACCAAGCGGCCCAAGGAAGGGGGGAGCGAGGAATGACGCAGCCGGTATCCTACCTCCAGACCGACCCCCGCTGGGGTCGGCGGGACTACTCCGCGGCGGGGGAGAAGACCACCATCGCCGCCTCGGGCTGCGGCCCGACCGCCATGGCGATGGTCCTGGCGACCTGGGCGGACCCCGCCGTCACGCCGGAGACCGAGTGCGCCTGGGCGCTGCGGCGCGGGTACAAGGCGCCCCACAGCGGGACCTATTACGGCTATTTCGTCCCCGCCGGGGCCAGGTATGGCCTGACCGTCACCCGGCTCAACGGGACAAGCCTCTACGGCGACGCCAGAAGCCCCCTGCACCAGCGGGTCAAGGCGGCCCTGGACCGGGGCTGCCTGGCCATTGCCTGCATGGGCAAGGGGAACTGGACCCGGTCCGGGCACTATGTCGTCGTGTATGCGGTCCGGGGCGGCACGGTGTACATCAACGACCCGGCCTCCACCCAGGCGGCCCGGACCCGCGGAGACTACGACCTGTTCAAGCGCCAGGTCAAATACTATTGGATCATTGAAAAGCCGGAAATTGAAAAGCCGGAAAAGGAGGAACGTATGACGGGAAGAGAGATCATCGCGGCCCTGAGCGACCAGGAGGCCTATGAACTGCTGCGGAAGGCGCAGCGCCACGCGCGCGCCCTGACCGAGCCGGACTGGAGCCGGGCGGAGGGCAGCTGGCGGAAGGCCGCCGAGCGGACGGTCACCGACGGCACAGGGCCGGAGGCCCTGGTGAAGCGGGACGAGCTGACCGCCGTTCTGGGGCGACTGGGGCTGCTGTAAGCGGACAGAAAAACCAGCGGGGGCGAGTTCCCCGCTGGTTTTTGCTATGCTAGGGGCCGTGCGTTTGGCCGAGAGAGAAAGGGAGGGAATGGTTTGGAGGAAACGATTTTTGGGTATGTCCGGGTCTCCAGCGTCGATCAAAACGAGGCGCGGCAGCGCCTCGCCCTGGCGGAGGCGGGGGTGCCCGAGCGGAACCTATACGTGGACAAGCAGTCCGGCAAAGACTTCGAGCGGCCCCAGTACAAAAAGATGGTCCGCCGGATGAGGAAGGGGGACCTTCTGTACGTGCTGAGCATCGACCGGCTGGGGCGCAACTATGAGGAGATCCAGGACCAGTGGCGGGTGCTCACCAAGGAGCGGGGGGTGGACGTCTGCGTCCTCGACATGCCCCTGCTGGACACCCGGCAGGGCAAGGACCTGATGGGGACCTTCATCGCGGACCTTGTGCTGCAAATTTTGTCCTTTGTCGCCCAGAGTGAGCGGGAGAACATCCGCAAGCGGCAGGCCCAGGGGATCGCCGCGGCCAAGGCCCGGGGCGTGCGGTTCGGCCGGCCGGCCAAGCGCATCCCGGCGGACTTTGCGCGGACCGTGCGGGCGTGGGAGGCGGGACGCATCTCCTTTGCGGAGGCGCTGGCGCGGACAGGGATGCCCGCGGCGACCTTCTACCGCCGGTTGAAGGAATTCCGCGACGCGGCAGGGGACGAGAAGCAAACGTAAAGCAGCTATCAAAAGGTGTACTCTCTGATAGCTGCTTCTGTTTTTCCTATTTTACCCTAAAATCCTTTACATCGCAATAGCTTTGTTAAAATATTTACGAGATCTCAGCGCAAAATTCGGCGTTTGGCGCAGCTTTCATCCGCTATCAAAAGGTACACATTTTGGTAGCGGTGGACTGCGGTACACCCTGGAAGGAGGAAGTCCGGCCCTGTGCCGGGCTTCCCACGACAACGAATTTGAATAGGAGGAGAATACCATGAAGAAACGAATACTGGCCTTGGCCATGACCCTGGCCATGTGCTTGTCGCTGTTGCCGATGACTGCGTTGGCGACAGGCGGCGGAACAGGGCCTACTCCGGATGCTAGTACTAACCCGGAAGGCCTGCATGTCAGTAAGATTGCCACGGCGAACAATGACGGCTCTTACACACTGACCATGGAGGCCTACACGACCGGTACGGTGACAAGCTCAACCAGCAGCAGACCCACCGACATTGTCCTCGTGTTGGATATGTCTGGCAGTATGGATGCCACCTATACAACATATACAGACACCTATACAGCGGTTTTGGGCAAGGAGTATACGTATAAGTGGTTCTTTCAGAACTACACAGGCTATGGATTTAACAACAACGATACTTACTACATAAAAAATGGTGAAACCTATCAGCAATTGAGATACGGTGGTATGGATAAAAATGGGTATGAATACTTTTATTACGCCACTGGTTCTTTCTTGAATCGACAGTATCACTATTATTATCCGCAACTTAACACGAACGTGACAGGAGCGCCTCTAAGAGAGTATACAGATGTTGAGGTTGTTCAGTTTTATACAAAAAAGATAACATCGAAAACCGTGAACAAGTTAGAGTCTCTGAAAGCTGCGGTCAACAGCTTCATTGATCTGACTGCGCAACAGAATGAGGGTGTTGCGGAGGCTAAACAGCATAGAATTTCTATTGTTAAGTTCGCGGGAACGGAAAAGTTTGAAACAGGAAATGATACCTATACGGAATACGGACACAAGTACAATTATTCTCAGATCGTAACAGGGTTGACAAGCGTAACCACTGAGACAGCACAGTCTCTTAAGGATACGGTTCAAGGATTGAGTGCAGCTGGCGCTACAGCTGTTGACAAGGGATTGAGCAGAGCGACTGCGGCTCTGGGAGAGGCTAGCAGCGAAAGAAATCAGGTCGTTGTTGTCTTTACCGATGGAGAACCTACTTACAACAGCGACTTTGAAATTAACGTTGCAAACGCTGCAATTTTGAAAGCCAAGGACTTGAAGTCTAAGGATGTTGCCGTCTATTCTGTCTGCATTGATAAAGGTGCGAACGTAGGAACGACTCTTCCAGGTGGTAACACCAATATCAACCGCTTCATGCACCTTTTATCCAGCAACTATCCTAACGCTACAGCCATGAACACTCCGGGCAATGGCGGCGACCCTGCCAAGGGCTATTACATGGTTCCGGGTGAGGGTATGAGCCTGGCTGGCGTCTTTGAAAAGATTTCTCAGAATATTGCAAGTCCCGCAATCCAGCTGGGAGCCGAGGCAACGTTGGTGGATACCGTTACACCGTATTTTGATGTGGTTGAAGGTGAAGGCTCGGTCACCGTAAAGGAGGTTCCCTGCACAGGAGTTGATGAGGACGGGAACTATAAGTGGGGGGATCCCGATAACTCCACTATTGAACCAACTGTTGATGGGGATAAAGTGACCGTGACCGGGTTTGACTACGATGCAAACTTTGTCTCTGGTACGCCAAGAACAGTTAACGGCAACAACTTCTACGGCAAGAAGCTGGTCGTTGAAGTGAAGGTCACGCCCAAGGCTGGATTCTGGGGCGGCAATAATGTTCCGACCAATCTTGATACCTCTGGTATCTACAATAAGGAAGACCAGAAGATTGGGACCTTCCCTGTGCCTACGGTCAATGTTCCGCTGAATGTTCCTGACCTTGAGGGTAAGACCGTCAATATCTACTGCGGGAATGCAGCGCCGAGCGCTAGAGATCTCGTAGACGAGACGGGAGCATTTTTTGCAGATCAGAATTCCTGGAAGACTGCTTTCGTGAACGTTGGTAATGTTGCGCTTCAGGATACTTCTGCCTCTATCAGCAATGTTGAAGACGGTAACTACACCGTTCAGGCGACTGTTACCCCCAAGCATGATCCGGTTGCTGTTGGCACACCTGCCGAAGCTGTACCCAAAAATGCAACTGGCACCGTTCATGTCTATAAGCCCGTGATCACGTTCCAGGATACTACCATCAACCAGGGAGAGACTCCCAACTATGATACCGACAACAAGGTCGGCATTGTTTGGAAGCACGGTACAGGGGATAACGTCACAAATAGTGAAAACGTGACGATGATGGGCACTGCCCCCACTCTGGCCCTGACCTATGATCCTGTTGCAAAGGAATTTACCCAGGATAGCGAGGTCGCTGTGACTATAGTGCAGTCCCTGGAACCGAATACAAGAACACCGTGAAAGTTGATAACAAAGAGACTAGCGCAACCATCACGGTTGCCGCAACGGTTGCCATCAATGGCACGAAGAACGTGGTGCAGGGCGGCAATGTGACGCCTCCCGATAAAAACTTTACCTTTACCATGAAGCTGGTCAAAAAGAATGATACGGCTGTTGCGGACGGCGAGACGTACACCGTAACCAGCGGTAAGGGTGACTTCAAATTCAATCCTCGCTATACCAATTTGACCGATGGCAAGGAAAAGGACACCTATGTCTATGAAGTCAAAGAAACTCCCGGTAACGATACTACATACTGGACCTACGATCCCGCGACTTACCTCGTGACTGTGACCGTGACTAAAACTGATGACGGTAAGTTGACAGCAGACGTTACAAGTAGTTATAAGCAGGATGGCACGATCACTAGTGTAACGCCCCCTGTTGACAATAATATCACACAGCCCGCTCCCAAGGATCCAATCCTCTTCACCAACACCTACACCAAGCACCAGTCCAGCAGCGGTGGTTCCTCCAAGCCCACCCTGAACAAGAAGGACCACTACGCCTACATCGTCGGGTATCCCGACGGGACGGTGCAGCCGCAGGGGAACATCACCCG
>CAKTLJ010000016.1 GCA_934572535.1 uncultured Eubacteriales bacterium | reverse complement strand
ATATGCGCCTGTAGCTCAGCTGGATAGAGCAACTGCCTTCTAAGCAGTGGGTCAGGGGTTCGAGTCCCTTCAGGCGTGCCATTTTCTCTTCACTGCTTAGCAATTGAATATTTGGTGGGTATAGCTCAGTTGGTTAGAGCACCGGATTGTGGTTCCGGGTGTCGAGGGTTCGAATCCCTTTACCCACCCCAGATCTCGAGAGAGAGCCGGAGCGGCGGTTCCGGCTCTCTCTTCTATTAACACCTTCACAATGGGGTGTCGCCAAGTGGTAAGGCACGGGACTTTGACTCCCGCATTCGCTGGTTCGAGTCCGGCCACCCCAGCCATACTTATTCTTCAACTTGACATAGAGAGATGACCCAGTAGCTCAGTCGGCAGAGCACCTGCCTTTTAAGCAGGGTGTCCGGGGTTCGAATCCCCGCTGGGTCACCAACCCCAAAGCCTGAAAGCCCGTATCAAGGGTTTTCAGGCTTTCTTGTTCAGAACGCAAGAAAAATGCCACCCCGCGCCGGAAGCAGTCCCGGCGGGGGGTGGTCGGTCAAAAGGAAGAGACGAAAGACGGGAGGCTTTGTGGTGGGCTCTCAAGAAAGGGTAGAGGAGCAAGGAGGCTCCACATCACTCATATCGTATCGCAAAAAACAGCGGCCGTCAATTCTCATTTTTTGGTGGAAATGCCCGCGTGCTCCCGCCTTCCCTTCTTAAATTTGATCCGTTTCGCCTTGATTTTAAGGAGAAAGCTGGTTACAATTGAGGAACCAAAGCGCCCGCGCGTTCCCCCGGAGGTCCCCATGGAAAAAAACGATTTTCTTCTCTACAACGAAGTGATTTACCGCATCCACGCCTGCCAGACCATGGAGGCGCTCAAGCCCGCGCTCCTGGCCCAGATCAAGCTCCTCATCCCCTATACCTACGCCAGCCTGATCCCCATTACCGAGGACCCGGAGAGCCAGGAGACGGTCCACGGCGAGCCGTTCTGCAAGCCGCGGCAGTTTGAGTCGGTGGAAAAGCAGTGGGTGGAGCAGATCGACCAGTCCTACACCCTCTGGCTCAGTCATGCGGTGGAGTCCGTGGTGGTGCGGGACAGCGAGGTCATGTCGGACAGCGGGCGGTTTTCGGCCTGGTCCTACCGGGACCTCTACAGCCCCTACAACATCATTGACTGCGTGCAAATGAACATCGCCTACGGCAACCGGGTCATGGGGCGGCTGGCGCTGTATCGCACCAAGGCCGACGGCCTGTTTACGGAGCGGGAGGATTTCTACCTGCGCTCCCTGGCCAACCACATCAACCTGGCCTACTGGACCTGCGGGCAGCGGAGGACGACCGCGGCGCACGAGGGCCGCAGCCTGGCCGAGATGAGCCGGGCCTATGGTCTGACCCGCCGGGAGGAGGAGATCCTGGGCCTCATCTTCCAGGACATGAACAACAACGAGCTGCTGGAGCGGCTGTCCATCAGCAAAAATACGCTGCTCAAGCACCTGCAAAACCTGTACCGCAAGTGCGGGGTGTCCTCTCGCTGGGACCTGCTGAAACGGCGAAGCGAGTGACAGAAGAAACGCAAAAACGCCCCGATCGGGGCGTTTTTGCCTTATTCGTCCTGGCTGGAGGGCACGAAGGCCTGCCAGGGCAGCACGTCGCTCAGCTCGATGAGCACCGGCGAATAGCCGCCCAGGTTGTCGTAGCCCGGATTGTTTCGGGCCGGTACGCTGGCGGGGGTCACGATGGGCAGGGAGACCACCAGGCTGGTCCCGCCCTCCTGGCCGCTCTGGGCGATGAGGACGCCGCCGTGAAGGGCCGCGATCCGCTGGGCGTTGTACAGCCCCAGACCGGCCCCCTCGCCGGGGCGGGGGATCTCTTCCGGGGCGTCCCCGGAAAAGAGGGTGGCCATGCGGTCCTCGGGGATGCCCATGCCGCTGTCGCGCAGGGAAATGACCACCCGGCCGTTCTCCGCGTGGAAGCGCATCTCGGACACGCCGTCCTTTCCGGCGGCGCGGATGCTGTTGGACACCAGGGCCAGGAGCATCTGGGTCAGAAGCGACTTGCTGCCCTGGAAGCCCAGGCTCTCCACGTTGCTGGAATAGGAGAACCGCACCCCGGCCAGGTCGGCCAGCCACCCGGCCTCCTCGGCCATGCCCCGGCAGACCATGGCCAGGTCGAAGCCCTCCTCCCGGGGGAAGGCCTTCTCGTTGAGCTCCTGGGTCAGCTCTGCCTGGCGGGTCAGGCGCAGCATTTGGAAGAGCAAGCGGCTCTGGCTGGCCAGGTCCTGCTCGAACGCGCCGGTCAGATGCTTCTCCTCCAGGACCCGCCTCATGCGGAACTGGACTGCGTTGAAGTTGGACAGGCACTCCCGCATCCGGTACACGGGGTGGGCGAAGGGGTGCTTCTTCTCCTCGCTCTGGGGCAGGGGGCGCAGCACCAGCAGCACACCGCCGTCAAAGGGGGAGACCGTCACCCGATACAGGTCCTGGCCCAGGGCGATCTCCATCGCTCCGCCGGGATGCTCTGCCATGGCGAAGAGCAGATCTGCGGGGCAGCTTTGCAGCAGGTGGGACCCGGGCTCGTTGGAATAGACCGCCTGCCCGCCGAACAGGTAGATCACAGCCTCGGGGAAGCTGCCGAAGATCGGCTCCAGGCGGGAAGTGATAGGCTCCATAGCGTCAACTCCTTGGAAAATGGGATTAGGATTCCCGGACGAGCCGGGAAATATCATGTCATAGCTGGGTAATATCCAGTGTAACAAATGCTGCCATAAATAACAAGAATTTTGTCGAAAAAGGTGGGGGGAAACGGAGGAATTTTTCAGATAGGGACTTCCATCTGGGGGAAAAGAGGAGTATAATACTGATTGACTATGCCGAGGCAATGCCCGGCCCATCATGCGAAAAAGAGATTTGATTGGAAAGGATTTTGGTTGACATGAGTATCAAAGTCGGTATCAACGGATTTGGCAGAATTGGTCGCTTAGTGCTTCGTCTGGGGGCAGAGCGTCCCGACATCGAATTTGTGGGCATCAACAGTCACAGCCAGACCCCCGACTACATGGCCTACCTGTTAAAGTATGACAGTGTCCACGGCCGGTTCAAGGGCGAGGTCAGTTGGGAGGGCGACGACCTGATCGTCAACGGCCGCCGCATCCGCGTCTTCCACTGCGAGGAGCCCAACGAGATCCCCTGGGGCTCCGTCGGCGCAGAGTACATCGTCGAGAGCACCGGCAAGTTCACC
The DNA here is from genome assembly GCA_934572535.1 of uncultured Eubacteriales bacterium. Lineage (GTDB taxonomy): Bacteria > Bacillota > Clostridia > Oscillospirales > Oscillospiraceae > Evtepia. The sequence continues at coordinate 39,085 of CAKTLJ010000016.1, read as the reverse complement.
ACCGCCGCGAAGATGGCGGGCCACCTGGAAGGCGGCGCGAAGAAGGTCCTGCTGACCGCCCCCTCCAAGGACGACACTCCCATGTTTGTCATGGGCGTCAACAACACATCCTATGATAAGAGCATGGACTTCGTTTCCAACGCCTCCTGCACCACCAACTGCCTGGCGCCCGTGGCCAAGGTCCTGCACGATGCGTTTGGCATCAAGGAGGGTCTGATGACCACCGTTCACTCCATCACCGGCAGCCAGAAGACCGTGGACGGCACCTCCAAGAAGGACTGGAGAGGCGGCCGCGCGGCGTCCGGCAACATCATCCCCTCCACCACCGGCGCGGCCAAGGCCGTGGGCAAGGTCATCCCCGAGCTGTCCGGCAAGCTGACCGGTATGTCCCTGCGCGTCCCCACGCTGGACGTCTCCGTGGTGGACCTGACCGCCGAGCTGGAGACCCCCGCCACCTATGGCCAGATCTGCGACGCGATGAAGGCCGCCGCTGAGGGTCCCATGAAGGGCGTGCTGGACTACACCGAGGACGCGGTGGTCTCCTCCGACTTCCTGGGGGATGGACACATCGCCATTTTCGACGCCAAGGCCGGGATCTCCCTGAACGACCACTTCTGCAAGGTCGTCGCCTGGTATGACAACGAGATGGGCTACTCCGCCAAGACCGTGGACCTGCTGGAGTACATGTATAAGGTGGACCACGAATGATCAGATATACATTATATAAATAATAGGAGAGGGCTGACCCAGCTGGGCCAGCCCTCTCCTATATAGTGACCGAAAAAAGAAGTAACCGCCTGGCTGGACCCAAGCGGTTACTTAGCTGAGATATGTCAGATCATCTTAGTGGTAATGGCGATCGCATCTTTTTTCAAAGATGACGACGATGACCCAAAAAAGAAGTAACCGCCTGGACACGACCCAGACGGTTACTTAGCTAAACACGTTTGGGCCAGCCACTGACCGGCCCCTCTTGCTTATAGTATAAAGCATCGCCGTGCGGTTTGTCAACCGCGCGGCGGTGTTTTTTGCGCTCGTTACCGATTTGTAACTTTATTACTGTTGTGTTACAAAACGTCCGATTCTATTTACAAATGGAAAAAGTTCTCGTATAGTAGCCATAGAACAAATCCGACCGAACTGCGCACCGGCGCAGATACTGCTACGGCATGCCACGGTATGTGTGCCGGAAAGCGGAGCGGGGGGATGCGTTCAAAATATTTTAAGGGAGGTAATTCCTATGAGAAACCTGAAAAAGGTTCTTAGCCTGGTGCTCTGCATGGCTATGATGCTGTCCGTCATGGTCGTGGGCGCAGGCGCAGCGGCGTTCAACGATCAGTCCAAGATCAAGAACACCGAGGCAGTTGATGCTTGCGAAGCGCTGAGCATCATCAAGGGTTATCCTGACGGCTCCTATAAGCCCGAGGGGACCATCACCCGCGCAGAAGCTTGCAAGATGATCTGCGTGGCGCTGAACGGCGGCAAGGACCCCGTCCTGGGTACCAACGCCAAGGCAACCTTCACCGACACCAAGGGCCACTGGGCTGAGAAGTACATCGAGTCCTGCGTGAGCCAGGGCATCGTGGCCGGTATTGGCGGCGGCAAGTTCGACCCGAACGGCAACGTGACCGGCTCCCAGTTTGCCAAGATGCTGCTGATCGCGCTGGGCTACAATGCTGACAACCAGGGCTACGTCGGCGCTCCCTGGGAAGTGAACGTCAACGTGGACGCTTCCGCCAAGGGCCTGTACGCTGACCTGGCTGGCATGGACCCCTCCAAGGCTCTGTCCCGTGACAACGCGGCTCAGATGCTGTGGAACGCTCTGAACGCCTACGAGGTCGAGTATAAGTACAACCTGGTCTCCGAGAACGGCCAGCTGGTCTCCAAGCTGGTGCTCCAGGACAAGGTCGGTCTGGACGGCAAGACCAAGATCACCCTGCTGGAAGACAAGTACGAGGCTAAGACCTTCACCGGCACCTTCGATGGCAACTCCGATGTGTGCAAGCTGGACGATGGCGAGATTCAGGTTACCGGTTCTATCGATTCCGAAAAGAAGAAGACCGAAGCAAACTTCAAGTACAACTTTGACCTGAAGTATATTGGCGAAGAAGTTAAGGTCCTGTTTAAGGATGCCACCGGCGGCACTAAGGATGTTCCTGACACCAAGGATACCATCTATGGCGTCTATGTGACCGGCGAGACCAAGGTCTACAACATCACCAAGAACGACCTGCAGAAGCAGAAGGAAGACGGCACCGTTCGTTTCGGCGATAAGAATTATGACGTGGCTGGCATCGATGAGGGTGATCTTTACATCAACTATAACTATGGTGCAGAGAGCGCAACTGCGACCGCAGATATGTCTGCCGATGAAGTTGCTGACGCAATGATTGCCAAGCTGAAGGCTACTTCCGCCGACACCATTAAGTTCGTCTGCAACAGCAAGGGTAAGATTGTAAAGGCTTATGTCGTTGAGACTAAGCTGGCTCGTGTTACCGCTGTCAGTTCCGACAAGGTGTCCATCAACAATGGCATTGGCTCCATCAAGATCGAGGACAACGAGATCTATAAGGGTGTTGCTAAGGACGACATCGTGGCAGTTACCACCCTGTACAAGAAGGATGCTACCAATTCCGATGCTTATAGCATTGTGACCAAGGCTGATACCGTTTCCGGCAAGCTGACTAGCTTCAAGGGCACTGAGAAGGTTAGCCTGGACAAGAAGAGCTACGATATCGCACAGCTGGCTTCTAAGAGCATCTGCTCTGATTTCGTAGCTGACTTCCAGAACCAGCTGGATGAGACTTACACCCTCTATCTGATTGGCGGCCTTGTTTATGCTGCCGAGCAGACCTCCGACGGCGCTAAGAACTACGCTGTTGTTGAGGATAACAATAAGGGTAAGCTGGACACTGGCTTTGATCCTCTGGAAGTGAAGATCATGAAGGCCGATGGCACTGAGGGCAAGTATGTCCTGCACAAGGACTCTAAGGTTTCCAATGGTGGTGCTGCTGTTACCAAGGATGATGTTGTTGCTGGCGCTCTGATCAAGTACACTGAGACCTCCAACGGCAAGATCAAGATCACCGAGGTCCACAAGCCTGCAACCACTACCATTTCTGCTGGCACTCCTGTTACGGTGAACACCGTTTACAATGAGAAGACTAAGACCTTTACTTATAGTGATGGTTCTGCTGTTGTTTCCGCTGACGCAGTTCTCTTCGTGAACAAGGGCGGCGAGTTTACCAAGTACACTGCACGCAACCTGGACACCATCACCGTGTCTGGCAATAAGAATACGGCTGTGGAGTATGATACCACTGTTATTCTGGATAACAGCAAGGTCGTTGCTGCTTATGTGACTCTGACCAGCAAGCCCAACAGCTCCTCTTCCGACACTGTTTACGGCATTGTCTCCGCTGAGAACGGCGATGTGAAGGTGAATGGCGATACCTACACCTCTTACACCGTTGACCTGGATGAGTCCACTCAGAAGACCGTTCTGATTGAGGGGTCCGGCGATACTTATCTGAAGGAAGGCGATCTGGTTTCCTTTGATGTGAGCGCAGATGATATCTATAGCACCTCCAACATCAAGGTGTATGCTCGTTATGCCAAGGCCGAGGGTAACAACGAGGCTACTCTGAACGTTAACGTTGCTAACTGCGCTGGTGCAGTCGCCGCTTATGTGGATGAGTACGATGAGCAGGGCAAGATCCTGAGCTACTACACTGCTGTTAACTATAACGGCGATAGCAAGATCTATGAGGGTGTCGCTTCTCTGGTTACTAAGGCTGTTGACAAGGACGTGAAGATCGTTTATGTCAACTCTAGCGATGACAAGGCTGGTTCCAACATCGGCGTGAATGAATTCGACGCAGTTAAGGGCCACAAGAATATTGTTGTTGTCTTCGACAATGATAACCAGAACAACGAGATCGTTGCTATCTTCGTTGACTCTGACTCCAACATGGAGCAGTAATCTCCCCTGAATCTAATTTAGGTAAGATTTCGACAAACGCAAAGCCCCTGGGGACTGATCCCTAGGGGCTTTGCGCCCACTTAAAAATAGAAAGAGAGTGTATATTATGAGTAACCGCCCAATCATACTGGACAACATTTCCACTCGTAGCACGAAGTGCGCTACTCCGTCTTTTTTCTACGATAGAGCGCAAGATATGAACGTTGTAAAGCATGGTCATATATTTGCCTTATTCATCGAAGCGTCCAAGTCAGCTAGTGAGCTAATGACAAAAACGGAAGCCTGTAGTGAACAGGACGATGATATGAATGAGTTGTACTCGAAGACTTTTGTCGAAAGAGAACGGGATGACGAAGATGGTTCTACTTATCACTAATAAACAAGATATAACAGTCGATTTTATTGTGCGAGAACTCAAAGCTCAAAAATGCCCTTATTATCGTCTTAATACAGAAGATATTCCTACGATTGTCCATGTTCAATTCGATGTTGATAATGGGAACTACATTCTATACGATACAATCAAACAGGAATCCCTATCTCTTTCCGACATTTCCTCTGTGTATTTCAGACGGCCTGAGATTGCTACATTAGAGAACATCCTTAAATTAGATAGTTATGAACGGAATTACCTGAGACTTGAATTGGCTACCTTGCTAGAGGGAATTTATAAGTCTTTGCGGAACGTTTACTGGATCAATGATGTATATAAAATTCGGGAGGCCGAGAACAAATTATACCAGTTGCAGATCGCGCAGGAAATAGGTTTTAAAATTCCGAGATCTGTCATAGCAAATGAGCACAAATTGCTTAAACAAACCATGGAGGCATTTCAAGGGGATTGTATCATTAAACCTATCCGATCTGGGAATATGGGATATGCCGACGGTCACAAAGTAATCTTTACCAGCAAGGTAAATCCAGAAAACTTCACATCCGAACGGGTGGAGGCATTTCCTATTTATCTTCAGGAAAATATTCATAAAACTTGTGATATCCGTTGTATTGTAGTAGGTTCTAGTGTATTTGCTGCAAGTATTGATTCCCCCAATAGCGAAGATGGAAAGGTGGACTGGAGAAAAGCTCGAGGGTATTTGACGCATAATAAGATTGACTTGCCAAGTGAAATTCAAAAGAGAGTAATTTCTCTAACGCAACGATTCGAGCTTACATATTCAGCAATTGACCTAATTCTAGATACGGACGGAGAATATATTTTCCTGGAGTGCAATCCGAACGGACAGTGGGCCTGGATTGAAAATCGTTTGGGTTATCCTATTAGCAAGCATATCGTGAGCCTATTACGAGAGGTATCCAAATGAAAGAAGATACAAAAGGAAAGTTGAGACGCATAAGAGACTTCTTTTGGCCAGTAATGGAAGCGAAAGATTCAGACAAAAAGGATCTTTCAATATCTTTGGAAAAATGTTCTTTTCTGGGCGACGAGAATATAGATCTGGCCATACAAGCTGCACGAGATTTTTCTGCTCGTGAGGAAGATCGTCGAAAAACAGTAGAGAACAAGGCATCTATACTAATCGGAACATTTTCTGTCGCGATAACAATCCTTTTAAGTTTTTTAAAAGATGTCATATTAGGACTGAATACGTATCCTATCTTTTTTACAGCAACTGCATTCATCTTCGTCAGTATAATTGTGGTTTATTTGTCTTTTTCCGTTTATCATGCAACCAAGGTATTAACTAAAGCTAAGGAGGGCTATGATTGGCCAGCTGTTCCCTCTTTTTTGTATAACGGAGCCAGAGAATACAAGACGCTTCTTTTTTTGAAAATCCGTAATTCCACATATTCAAATATGAGTATAATAAATAAAAAAGTGGACTCCATGACTATGGCATATGAATTTTTTAAATGTGCTATTCGTACTGTCCTCATCTTCGCCATCATTCTCGTTGTATTGTTCATTCTTTCGTAAGCAAATTAGATACTAGATACTCTAATAGTAGGGATGGAGTCCCAGGCCGACACCACTCTAGGATCGGTTGAGACAATCTCGTTTCTGAACTTGACAAAGTCGGAACGCCTGGATATAATAAAGACAAAAGAGGACACTGTTACTTGTAGCCAGGCCCTTAAGAAATCATCTAATTAAAAAAACTAGCTGACCATTCGATTGCCGTCGAGTGGTCAGCACGCTTTTGTGGAAAGCGCGAGCAGCAGAATTGCTGTCAGCAGTAAAGACTGCAACACTTTTTTCCACATCGGCATCACCTCCCTTCGCATCAACTGCGCTGGGGTGGGTGACCTGACCACTAAAGTAACAGTGTCCTTGTGTTCCAGTTTAGCACATTGCGTCAAACTTTGTCAATAACGCTCCGTCGCTCCGTCATTTCTCGTCTTGACAAAGTCGGAACGTCTGGATATAATAAAGGCAAAAGGGGACACTGTTACTTGTAGCCAGGCCCCCGATTTGATTGCTAATATGTTATATCAGCTGACCACTTGAGTGCCGTCGAGTGGTCAGCACGCCTTTATGGAAAGCGCGAGCAGCAGAATTGCTGTCAGCAGTAAAGACTGCAACACTTTTTTCCACATCGGCATCACCTCCCTTCGCATCAACTGCGCTGGGATAGGTGACCTGACCACTAAAGTAACAGTGTCCTTGTGTTCCAGTTTAGCATATTGCGTCAAACTTTGTCAACGCTCGGAAAGCGACTCCGCCGCGTACTGCATACGCTGGCGGAGTCGTCTCTTTTCTGTCGCCAAAGGCCGACAAGCGAACAGCCGTAGTTCGATCGAACTACGGCTGTTTCGCGTTTTGGGAAGGATTTACCGTGTGATTTGGAAGGAACGGCTGATGGGGGAGGCCTGGTAGTCGCCGCCCAGGACCACCACCGTCATGGCGTAACGGCCCGGTTCCGTGGGAGGTGTGGTGGTGCTGGAATAGGGCTTCCACCTGCTGGTGAAGCCGGAGTACAGCACCCGCACGCTGCTCTGATCGGCAACCGCCTTGCCGTCCATGTTCAGCGTTGCGCCGAAATCGGCGGTCTTTGCGTCGGCGGCGGAGATCTTCTTGCCGATGTCCTGATTCCATTCCAGCTTGGCCTTGTCCGCCTTGAGGACCAGCGCGCCCACGCCCACGCCGGTGTTGTAGTTCTTGTTCTCAGTCACGGCGGTCACGGAATACATGCCCGCGTGGTTGGGCTGACCGAAGGCGATGCGGATATCGTCCCCGACCGCAGGCAGCTTGTCAATGACCTTGACCAGCTGACCCAGCGCGCCGGTGTCAATGCCGATCTGCCCCAGTGCGTCGATGATCTTGGTGTTGAGCAGCAGCGCGCGCAGCTCGCCGACCGTGATGCCGTCCTGCATCATCTGCGTCAGCGTCTTCTGACCGAGGGCTTTCAAGGTCATGTCGATCGCCTTCAGCGCCGGACTGTTCTCCGTGTACTTTGCGGGCAGCTCCAGATAGAGCGCGCTCGTCATGTTTCTGGTGACACCGGCGTAGATCACATAGATATTAAAGTCATCGACCGGGGTCGTGGTGACCAGATGCAGACCGTTCTTGGCTTCGCTGACGGTCAGGCTGGTGCTCTTCACGCTGACCTTGACCTTCGCCTTGTTGACGGTGATCGTGCCGTCTGCCGCGGCGCTGGGCTTATAGTCGGCGTTGCCTTTGTAGGTCACGCGGATCTTCTGCTCCCCCGCGCCGATCTGCGGGTACTGACCAAGGATTTGATTACCAAGGGTATACTTCTCGCCCTCGAAGGGAACGTATTCCTTCTTCGGATTGTTCAGGAACTGTTTCAGGACGCCGTCCGCGATATCACCGCTGAGACCATCGAGCAGCGAAAGCTGCGCTTCATACGCGAAGGTGAAGTTGTTGATCGTCAGGGTATCCTTCGCGGGAAGCGTCGAATTCTCCCAATCGACCACGTTGTCCAGAACCGCCTGCTTCATGGCGGCGACCTCCTGGTTGTAGGGGAAGGACACGCCGTCCTTGAGCACGACCGCGCTGGGAATGCGGTTATCCGTTACCGTAACGGTTGCGGTCACGCTGGCAGGCGCAAATTCATTGTTGCCGGGGAAGGTGATGCGTACCTGGTGCGTACCCTCGGAAATGGCGGGGTAATTGATCAAATTAACCCGGCCGCCTTCCAGCGGGACCCAAACTTTGGTCAAGTTCGTCGTTGCGGCATTGTACTCGATGGTCATATCATCCGCCGTCAGACCCTCCGGGGTGGTGGACTTTACGACCGCGCCATAAATCGCCTTGGCGGTCTGGTCGTAGTCAATGGCCTGCTCGGCGGTAAAGACCAGACCGACATTGTAAGGTGTTTCGTTCAAGTCGAACGTCATCGGGTCGCGGCCGGTGACATTGAGCGTTGCCTCAATGACGGTCTTTGCATACGCAGCGTTGCCGGGGAAGGTGATGCGTACCTGGTGCGTACCCTCGGAAATGGCGGGGTAGGTCAGAGTATTGACCTTACCGCCGGTCAGCGGTGCCCAGTTCTTGCCAAGATCGCCCAGCGAACCAGTGGTAGCTGTAGCGTAATACTCGATGGTCACGTTTTCCGCCGTCAGACCCGCCGGGGTGGTGGATGCTACGACCGCGTCGAATACCCTTGCGTTGATGTTGCTGTAATCTACGCTCTGGTCCTCTTTATAGACCAGGTTGACGGTGGGGTTTTCCTTCGGCGTGATGGAACTCTGCTGCTTGGCAATTTTGTTGATGGTGTATGCCTTAGAGGGGTCGTTGGCAACACGCACCTGATACGCTCCATCGGCGTTTGCTGCCAGAGCGGGGTGGGTGTATGTTGTGGTGATACCCAGCGTTTTCGTTGAACTCGTGAAACCTGCAATGGAGCCCCAAGCGGTGTTTTTAGTGTAGATGCGACTTGTACCTTCGCACTGATACTCCCATGCTACAGTTTCTGCGTTCTCTCCAAGAAGTTGTTTCGTCAGAATTTGATTCACTTCTTCTTTGGTGCTATTGGAGGGAATGAGCACGGTCTTTTCTTCCCCTGCGGCAAGGGCCGTCAGGCAAAGCGACTGCGTCAGGATGAGCAGGCTCACCAGCACAGCCAGGAAGCGGGAAAAGGATCGTTTTTTCATATCATCTTCCTTTCTCTGTTAAAATGATACCCATTTTATCATGCGCAGGGGGTCAGGACAAGAAAAGGATGGAAAAGACAGCGTTTTGAAGGAAAAAACATCATCTCTTTTGGGGCAGGATCTCTAAAATATGCCCGTCCGGGTCCCGGATGAAATAGATCCCGGAGGCCAGCTCGTCAAAAATCAGGCCCATGGCCCGGTGCTTTGCCTTGCGCCCCTCGAAGTCCTCGGCCACCAGGGCCACGTGGGGGGTGTCGTCCCCCAGGCGGTAGGGCTCCGTCCGGGCGGTCTCCTTGCACAGCTCCAGCTGGAAGCCGGTCACGCCGTCGCCCAGGAAGCACAGCTTCCAGCCCCGGTCGGGCATGTCCAGCTCCCGCTGGACGGTCAGGCCCAGGGCGTCCCGGTAAAAGGCGATGCTGCGGGCCAGCTCCAGCACCCGCACGCAGACATGGTTCATGGTGATCATTCGGATCTCCTCCCTTTGTTTTGATCTCTGCCCCCATTTTACCACGGGCGAAAGGGGAGGGCAAGCCCGGCCTTTTTTCAGAAAAAGGGGAAATTCCCCTATGCAAACGGGCAAAAATGGAGTATGATAGGACGTATTGAAAGGAAACGTCCTCTCCGGGTCCCGTTCGCTTCCGGGGCCGGGAGGACCCTATTTTGTTTTAAGGGAGGTCCTGTTATGAAACTGACCTTTTTCGGCGCAGCCAAAGCGGTCACCGGCAGCTGTCACTGCCTGCAAGTGAGCGGGAAAAAGATCCTCGTTGACTGCGGGCTGCAGCAGGGAAGAGACGAACGAGACAACGCCGTTCTGGACTTTGACGCCGGCGACATCGACTATGTCATCGTGACCCACGCCCACATCGACCACTCCGGCCGCATCCCGCTGCTGGTCAAGCAGGGCTTCCACGGCCAGATCTTTACCACCCGCCTCACCGGCGAGCTGCTGTCCATCATGCTCCAGGACTCCGCCCACATCCAGGAGATGGACGCCCAGTGGAAGAACCAGAAGGGCAAGCGCGCCGGGCGGGAGCCGGTGGAGCCGCTGTACACCGTGGCGGAGGCCAGCCAGGCCATGACCCAGGTGGTGACCTTCGAGTACGGCCAGATCGTCGAGCTCTTCCCCGGGCTGAAGATCCGCTTCGTGGACGCGGGCCATCTGCTTGGCTCCGCCTGCGTGGAGGTCTGGGCCGCCGAGGACGGCGTGGAGAAGAAGATCGTCTTCTCCGGCGACCTGGGCAACATCAACCAGCCCGTCATCGAGGACCCCTCCTTTGTCGATGGGGCGGATTACGTGGTCATGGAGAGCACCTACGGCGACCGGAACCACGAACCGGCGACCTCCTACACCGCCGAGCTGGCCAAGATCATTGACGATACCTTCTCCAAGGGCGGCAACGTCGTCATCCCCTCCTTCGCCGTGGGCCGCACCCAGGAGCTGCTCTACTTCATGCGGGAGATGAAGCGGGACGGGATGGTCAAGTCCAACCCCGACTTCACCGTGGTCGTGGACTCCCCCCTGGCCAACGAGGCCACCAAGATCTTCTCCGGCGACCTGCGCGGCTACCTGGACGAGGAGGCCATCGAGCTGGTGCGGGACGGCGAGAAGCTCTTTACCTTCCCCGGCCTGACCATGACCGAGAGCAGCGAGGAGTCCAAGCTGCTGAACATGGATAAGCGCTCCAAGGTCATCATTTCGGCCTCCGGCATGTGCGACGCCGGGCGCATCCGCCACCACCTGAAGCACAACCTGTGGCGGGAGGAGTGCGCCATCGTCTTCGTGGGCTACCAGGGGGAGGGCACCCTGGGCCGCCATCTGCTCAACGGGGCCAAGCAGGTCCGCCTCTTCGGCGAGGACATCGCGGTCAACGCGACCATCCACAACTTCAAGGGCCTGTCCTCCCACGCGGACCGGGACCACCTGCTCAACTGGATCAGCCACGTGCAGGACCCCGCGCCCCAGCAGGTCTTCGTGGTCCACGGCGACGCCCAGGTGACGGAGATCTTCGCCAACACCCTGCGGGAGAAGGGCATCCCGGCCCACGCGCCGCTGTACGAAGAGGTCTATGACCTGGCCGCCGGGAAGATGCTGGCCGCCGGGGTGGAGCTGCCGCCCAAGAAGCTCAGCTACGAGTCCAGCGGCCACGTCTCCGCCGCCTACCACGAGCTGGAGGTGGCCGCCATGGACGTCATGTCCCTCATCCGGGCCAGCAAGGGCAGCTCCAACAAGGACCTGAAACGAATGGCCAGCCAGCTGCGCGCCTTGGCGGAGCGCTGGCAGAGCTGACCGACACACCGCACACCGCGATCACACACAACGACCACGGGGACATTCGGTTGCCGAATGTCCCCCTTTTCATCCGGACGATCAAAGGAGGAATCCATGAAACATCTGTGGAAGAAGTTGACGGCCCTGAGCCTGGCTCTGGCCCTCTGCCTGGCCCCCGCGGCCCAGGCGCTGACCCCCGACCAGCTCAAGACCCTCTTGCAGGAGTATTACATCGACGAAGTGCCCCAGGCGGCCCTGGACGCCGAGACGGTGGAGGAGGTCATCCAGGCCCTGGGCGACCCCTACACCATGTACATGACCCCGGAGGAGTTCGAGGCGCTTCAGGCCTCCCTGCGGGACAGCGCGGTGGTCGGCATTGGCATCTCCGCCCTGCCCGACGACGAGGGCCTGCTGGTGGTGGGCGTGTACGCCGGGTCCCCGGCGGAGAAGCTGGGCCTGGTGGCCGGAGACCGCATCATCAACGTGGCCGGGAACAACGCCGCCGGTCAGCCGTCTGACGTCATCACCGGCTGGCTCAAGGGGGAGGAGGGCACCCAGGTGACCTTCACCGTCCGCCACGCCGACGGGACCGAGGCGGCCTACACCGCCACCCGGACGAAGGTGGTCATCCCCACCACCACCACGGAGCTGCTGGAGGACGGCAGCACCGGCTACATCGTCTGCACCGCCTTCGGGGAGGACACCCTGGGCCACTTCACCGAGGGCATCCAGGCCTATGACGACGCCAACCTCTGGCTGGTGGACCTGCGAAACAACGGCGGCGGCGACGTCTACGCCGTCACCCAGACCCTGGGGACCTTCCTCGGCGAGGGCGCCCAGGTCTACCTGCGGGACGGCGAGGACCAGTATTACCTCTACGAGTCCCAGCAGAAGAGCCTGACCCTCTCGCCGACCATCGTGCTGGTCAGCCCCAAGACCGCCTCGTCGGCGGAGATCTTCTCCCTGGCCATCAAGGACAAGCAGGGGGGCATGGTCATCGGCTCCAACACCTACGGCAAGGGCGTGGCCCAGATCATCCTCACCGAGGACCAGCAGCCCGAGGCCCTGGACGGCGACGCCCTGCGGATCACCGCCTATCAGTATTACGGCGTCAGCGGCAACACCGCCAACCGCATCGGCGTGGTGCCGGACCTGCTGGTGCAGGCCGAGGACGCCGACGAGATCGCCCGCCTCTTCTCCGCCCGCGAGCCGAGCGGCGACAAGAGCGGCTGGCTCCAGGTCCACCTGGGCGGCTGGCGCTGGTACGTGGACCTGGACCATGCCCTGCGCGAAGAGAACGCCCCCTATTTTGGAAAAATGCTCTCCGCGCTGGCGCCCGGCTGCGTCCTCTTGCAGGGCCTTGGGGACACCTGGGTCAAGACCACTGCCCAGCAGGTGGCGACCCGGAACAGCGTGCCGGATTACCAGCCCCGGACCTTCTCCGACGTGATGGGCCAGCCCTGCGAGACGGCCGCCAACACCCTGCGGACCTATGAGATGCTCCAGGGCTATCAGGACGGGACCTTCCGGCCCGACAACACCCTGACCCGGGCCGAGCTGTGCGCCCTGCTGGTCCAGGCCATGGGCCTGCCCGCCGCCGGGACGGCGGCGCGCTTTGCCGATGTGCCCGCAGACAGCTGGTACGCCCCCGCCATCCAGGCGGCCTGCGCCGCCGGGTACATGAAGGGCGTGGGCGCGGGGCGGTTCGACCCCAAGGGCACCGTGACCCACGAGGAGATGATCACCGTCCTGGGTCGCCTGGCCGCCGCGCTGAACCTGAACTTCTACCAGGCCGCCAAGGAGACGCCGGAGGAGACCGGCGTGCCGAAGAGCTACAGCAGCTGGGCGGCGCCCTGGGCCTGGCTGCTGGCCGAGAGCCAGAAGAATGCCCTGGGCCAGCCCCTGAACATGCTCTATGACGACCTGGACGCCATCCAGCCCAAGGCCTTCGCCACCCGCGGAGAGACCGCCCAGGTGCTCTACAACCTCTTCGCGGCGGTGGAAGTCATCAAATACTGAGCGGGACGGAGGAGAGGAATGAAACGGATCTTACTGATCGGCACCGGCGGCACCATCGCCTCGGAGATGACCGACGCGGGCCTGAGCCCCGGCCTTCGCGGCGCGGACTTTCTGCGCTACGTCCCCGCGGTGGAGCGGCTCTGCCATGTGGACTGCCTCCAGGTGTGCAACATCGACTCGACCAACATGACCCCTGCGCATTGGCTGGAGATCGTCCGGGCGGTGAAGACGCATTACGCGGCCTATGACGGGTTCGTCATCAGCCACGGCACCGACACCATGGCCTACACGGCGGCGGCGCTGAGCTACCTCATCCAGAACAGCCCGAAGCCCATCGTCCTCACGGGCAGCCAGAAGCCCATCCACATGGACGTCACCGACTCCAAGACCAACCTGATGGACAGCTTCACCGTGGCCTGCGATGGCCGCATCCCCGGCGTGTCCGTGGTCTTTGGCGGCGTGGTCATCCTGGGCACCCGGGCCAGAAAGACCTATTCCAAGAGCTACGGGGCCTTTTCCAGCATCAACTATCCCATCCTGGGGGTGGTGCAGGATGGTCGGCTGGTGCCCTATATCCAGCCGGCCGCCGGGAAGGCGCCGACCTTCTATGAGGCGCTGAACACCCGGGTCTCCCTGGTGAAGCTCATCCCCGGCATCACCCCGACCTACCTCTCCTTCGCCCTGCTGGAGAGCGACGCGGTCATCGTGGAGAGCTACGGCGTGGGCGGCATCCCCGCCGGGGACCAGGGCAGCTTCTACGGCCTCATCCGCTCGGCGTGCAGCCAGGGCAAGGTGGTGGCCATGACCACCCAGGTCCAGAACGAGGGCAGCGACCTGTCGGTGTACAACGTGGGCCACCGGCTCAAGAGCGACCTGGGCGTGCTGGAATCCTATGACATGACCATCGAGTCCGTGGTGGCCAAGCTCATGTGGGCGCTGGCGCAGACCAGGGACAGCGGGGAAGTGGCCAGGCTCTTCTACACCCCCGTGGCGGGCGACATGCTCTGCCGGCCGGAATAAAAGGAAAAGCTCCATTGGAATCTTCCGATGGAGCTTTTTGTCGGTCAGTTGTTCTTCTTTCTTCTGGTGGCCAGGACAACCAGCAGAATGAGGATAGCGGCCAGAAGGCCGATGATGACCCCCAAGGCCATGGTGGTGAGGGCGGAGCCGTCCTCCCCGGCGGTGGGGGCAGGTTCCGCTGCCGGTGCGGTCTGGTCGGGGACAGCGGGCGCGTCGTCCGCCTGGACGGGGGACGTTTCGGGCTGGGCGGTCACGGCCTGCTCGGGGGTGGGATCGTAGGTGGTGGTCTCCACCAGGCAGACCCAGCCGGAGACCCCGTCATAGCTGGTGTAGCCCCAGAGGAGGTCCGCCTGGGAGTAGGCGGTCTGGACGATGTGGAGTCTGGTGTACATGGGAATGGGGTTGGACCGCACCTTGGAATATTCGGTGCCGGGACCGGACCGGAGATTCAGCCCCAGACCGTCCTTGGCGTTGACGTAGATGTGGTAGTCCGCGGCGGTGTAGGCGGTGGGACTCTGACTGGGGCGCGGATCGTAGGTGGTGGTCTCCACCAGACAGACCCAGCCGGAGGTTCCCTCATAGCTGGTGTAGCCCCAGGGGTTGCCGGCGGCGGAGGTCTCGGTTTGGGAGATGGTCAGGGCGGTGTACATGGGAACGGGGTTGGACCGCACCTTGGAATATTCGGTGCCGGGACCGGACCGGAGGTTCAGCCCGACGCCGTCCTTGGCGTTGACGTAAATGGTGTAGCTGGCGCCGGCCGGGATGGCCAGCAGGCCGGTGAGCAGAACCAGGCACAGGGCCAGGCTCAGCACGCGGGGGAGAAGGGGGCTGCGCTTCATAGGAATCCTTCCTCTCTCTTTGGGTTATCCCTTTTTCTCTAAGCAGACCAGGCGGACGTCGGGGATGCCGTTGAACGCACAGGGGACGATGCCCACTTCCCGGTAACCCAGCTTTTTATACAGGGCACGGGCGGCCAGGTTGCGCTCGTTGGTGTCCATGCGCAGGTAGGGGCAGCCGTTTTCCCGGGCGTAGGCCTCGTAAAAGTCCACGAACCGGGAACCATAGCCCTGTCCCTTGCACCGGGGGGAGACCACCAGGGTGTGCAGGACCATGACCTGCTCGTCGGGGGCGGGGAAGTCCCACTGGGCGAGCGCGTATTCGGGGACCTGCTCGCGGTTGATCTTGGCGGCGGCGACCACGCCGTCGGCGTCCAGGACGAACATCTCCGCCCGGCCGATGGCCTCTTCCGCGCTTTTTCGGGTGGGATACACGCCCCGGACCCAGCCCACCGTGCTCCGGCCCGCTTCCTCCTCTGTGTGGATGTCGTCGTAAATGGCGGCAATGGCGTCCAGATCGGCGGGGGTGGCCTTTCGTACCATCGTCCTCACGTCCTTTCTCTGGGATTGCTTTAGGGAAAGGATACCATCAATCCCGGGAAATTTCAACAAAAATCACCCGCGGCAGAGCCGTTTCCTGGGAATGGACAAACCCTTTCATCCGTGGTACAATACAACGGAATATACTTTTATACTCCGTCATTGTGCCCATTTGGCCCGGTGGAGTACAGGGGAGATGCAAACCTTGCGAAATGAAATTATGGGAGTGTCCTTTGACGACCTCACCCTGGAGGAGGCCATCGAGCGGGGCGCCGCCCTGGCCCAGGGACCGGGGTTTTCCTACGTGGTGACCCCCAACCCTGAGATCGTGAACATGGCCCGCCAGGAGAAGGCCTATGCGGATATTCTGAATGGCGCGAGTCTCGTCCTGCCCGACGGGATCGGGGTGGTCCACGCGGCCAGGATCCTGGGCTGTCCCCTGCGGGAGCGGGTCCCGGGCATCGACTTTGCCACGGGCCTGCTGGCCCGGCTGGAGGTCAGCGGCGGGCGGCTCTTCCTCCTGGGGGCCAAGCCCGGGGTGGCGGAGCAGGCGGCGGCCAACCTGAAGGCGCGCTATCCCGCCCTGACCATCTGCGGCGTCAACGACGGGTATTTCAAGGACGCCGCCCCCGTGGTGGAGAAGCTCAAGGCGGCCCGGGCCGACGTGGTCTTCGTCTGCTTGGGCGCGCCCAAGCAGGAGCGGTGGATGGCCCAATACGGCCCCGACACCGGCGCGCACCTGATGGTGGGCCTGGGGGGCGTGCTGGACGTCTACGCCGGGAACGTGAAGCGCGCCCCGGAGCTCTGGCAAACGCTGGGGCTGGAGTGGTTTTACCGCCTGCTCCACCAGCCCAGCCGCATTGGCCGGATGGCCAAGCTCCCCCTCTTCCTGGTGGACGCCAGGCGGGAGCGCCGGAGAAAGGGGAAGGCATGAAGGGAAGACTGATCGTCATCGAGGGCACCGACGGCTCCGGCAAGTCCACCCAGTTCGCCCGCCTCTGCGCGCGGGTCGAGCGGGAGGGATACCCCTTCCGGCGGCTGGTGTTCCCGCAGTACCAGGAGCCGTCCTCGGCCCTCATCCGCATGTACCTGGCGGGGGAGTTCGGCCAAAAGCCCGGGGATGTGAACGCCTACGCGGCCTCGGCCTTTTACGCGGTGGACCGCTACGCCTCCTGGAAAAAGGTCTGGCAGGCGCACTATGAGAAGGGCGGCCTGGTCCTGGCCGACCGGTACACCACCTCCAACGCCGTCCACCAGGCCAGCAAGCTGGACAGCGCGGCGCGGAAGGCCTATTTCCGCTGGCTGTCCGACTTTGAGTACGACCGCCTGGGGCTTCCGGCGCCGGACCTGGTCCTCTACCTGGACCTGCCCACGGAGAAGGCCGTGGAGATGCTCCGGCAGCGGGAAGCGGACACCCACACCAAGGGCGATATCCACGAGACCGACACCGCCTACCTGGCGGCCTGCCGGTCCGCCGCCATGGAAGCGGCGGCGGTCTATGGCTGGACCGTCATCTCCTGCCTGGACGCCCACGGCGCGTTGAGAACGATCGACGAGATACACCATGAAATCTGGCAGGCGGTATCCCCCCTGCTGATGGAAAAGGAGACTTGACCTATGGCAAGCGATATTTCTGAAGTGAAAAAGATCCTCCGCACCCAGCTCCGCCAGGCGCTGGCCGAGCTGACCGAGGAGGAGCGGGCCTGGTCCGACCGGGCGCTGTGTCAGCAGTTTCTCCAGCACCCCGCCCTGGAGCAGGCCCAGACCATCCTGCTCTACTGCGGCGTGGGCACCGAGATCCGCACCGACGCGATCCTGGAGGCGCTGCTCCGGCAGGGCAAGACGGTCTGTATGCCCCGCTGCCTGAGCGACACGGAGATGGAGGCCTATGCCATCACCGGCGCGGAGGACCTGGAGCCGGGCCGGTATCACATTCCCGCCCCCAAGCTCACCTGCCCCAAGGTGGAGCGGAAGGACATCGACCTGATCCTCACCCCCGGCCTCTGCTTTGACAGCCGCGGCGGCCGCCTGGGCCAGGGCGCCGGTTACTATGACCGCTACCTGGAGGACTACGAGGGCGTGACCATCGGCCTGTGCCGGGAGGATTTCTTCCAGATCAACCTGCCCAAGGAGCCTCTGGACATGTGGGTCAAATACGTCCTCACCGAGGAGGGGCAGGTCTGGCCCTACCGGCCGGAATAAGGAAAGAAGACCAGACCCCCGACGTCTGTACCAGATTGGAGGCAACAAATGGAACGGGACAGAAGATACTATGACGACCACGACCGGGGCCGGGAGCGCAGCAGAGACCGCGACTGGGACCGGGACTACGAGCGGCGCCGGGACCGCGACTATGACCGGGGCCGGGAGCGCGACTGGGAGCGGGAACGGGAGCACGAGCGACGCCGCGCCGCGCCGCCGCCCCGAAGGAAGAAAAAGAAAAAGCGCTCCGCCCTGTCCAACTCGATGATCTATATCCTGGTGGTCTGCGGCGTGTCCGCCATCCTGGCCACCCTGGGCTGGACCATGGCCAACGACATGCTGGCCCTGAACAAGGACGAGGTGGAAGCGGTCATCACCATCCAGGACGAGACGAACTTCGGAAAGGTAGCGGATCAGCTGAAGGACAACGACATCATCAACTATAAGCTGCTCTTCCGCCTCTTCGGCACCTTCTCCGGCAAGGCGAAAAATATCGCGCCCGGCCAGTATAAGCTGGACACCAGCATGGACTACAGCGCCATTCTGAACAACCTGAGCTCCTCCTCGGCCAGCCGAACGTCCGTCACGGTGACCATACCGGAAGGTAAGACCATGGCGCAGATCTTCCAGATGTTGGATGAAAAGGGCGTCTCCACCGTGGAGAAGCTGGAGGACGTGGCGGCCAACCACGACTATGACTTTTCCTTCCTGAAGGACATCCCCCTGGGCGATGCCAGCCGGTTGGAGGGCTACCTCTTCCCCGATACCTACCTCTTCTATCTGGGCGAGGACCCCAAGTATGTCATCAACAAGATGCTGGTGAACTTCGACGCCAAGGTCAACGACGACATCCGCCAGAAGATCTGGGACCAGGGCAAGTCCATCGGCGAGATCATCACCGTGGCCTCCATGATCGAGAAGGAGAGTGACGGCACGGACCGGGCCACCATCGCCTCGGTCATCTACAACCGCCTGAACAACCCCAACGGCGGGACCCAGGGCTACTTGCAGATCGACGCCACCATCCAGTATGTGCTGCCGGAGGGCGAGCTCGTCACGGAGAAGGACTACACCACCGTGCAGAGCCCCTACAACACCTACCTGCACAAGGGCCTGCCGCCGGGACCCATCGCCAACCCCGGTATGGCGGCCATCATGGCGGCCATCAACCCCGAGCGCACCAACTACTATTACTACGCGCTGGGCGAGGACAAGGTCCACCACTTCTTCTCCACCTACGCCGAGCATCAGGCCTTCCTGAACAGCTGAGGGAGGGGCCATGAAGAAGATAGAACTGCTCGCCCCCGCCGGGGACTGGGAGCGGCTGGAGATGGCGGTGGCCTACGGGGCCGACGCCGTCTACCTGGCCGGGACCACCTTCGGGATGCGCTCATTCGCCGGGAACTTCTCCCCGGAGGCGCTGAAAAAGGCCGTGGCCTTCTGCAAGGCCCGCGGGGTGGACGCCCACGTGACCTGCAACACCATGCCCCGCAACGACGAGGTGGCCCGCCTGCCCCAGTGGCTGGAATTGCTGGAGGAGGCGGGGGTCACCGCCGCCATCCTGGCTGACGTGGGTGTGCTGGCCCTGGCCAAGAAGTACGCCCCCTCGGTGAAGATACACATCAGCACCCAGGCCAGCATCGTCAACTACCAGGCCGCCCGGGCCTGGCACGAGCTGGGGGCCGACCGGGTCATTCTGGCCCGGGAGCTGAGCTTGCCCGAGATCGCCGAGATCCGGGCCAAGACCCCCCGGGCGCTGGAGATCGAGACCTTCGCCCACGGGGCCATGTGCGTGTCCTACTCCGGCCGGTGCCTTCTGTCCAACTACATGACGGGCCGGGACTCCAACCGGGGCGCCTGCGCCCAGCCCTGCCGGTATCAGTACGCCCTGATGGAGGAGAAGCGGCCCGGTGAGTACTTCGATGTCTATGAGGACGAGAAGGGGACCTATATCATGAACGCCCGGGACATGTGCATGATCGACCACATCCCCGACCTGATCGAGGCCGGGGTGGACTCCCTGAAGATCGAGGGCCGCGCCAAGTCGGCCTACTACGCCGCCATCGTCACCGGGGCGTATCGCCACTGCATCGACGACGTGCTGGCCGGTCGTCCCCTGGACCCCGTCTGGCGGGACGAGGTGGAGAAGGTCAGCCACCGGCACTACTCCACCGGCTTTTTCTACGGTCAGCCCGGCCAGTTCACCGCCGACGCCCGGTACATCCGGGACTGGCAGGTGGTGGCCGTGGTGGAGTCCTGCGACGAGACTGGCCTGGCCGTGGCCTCCCTGCGCAACAAGTTTGCCGCCGGGGACGCCATTGAGCTGGTGGGACCGGACACCCGCCCGGCGGCCTTCCAGGCCCCGGTGATGGAGGACATGGAGGGCTGCCCCCTCCGGGAGCCTCGCCACCCCCAGATGAAATTCAAGATCCAGCTGCCCTGCTGCGCCCCGCCCCTGTCCTTCCTGCGGGCCTGCCGGGAGAACTCCTGAACCATGCGACGCGACCGCTCGGACTTCTGCCGAGCGGTCGCGTTCTGTGCAGCATTGTAAAAATTTCCGGGGAAGAGCGGCGCGTCAGCGCGCATACTATCCAGCAGAGAATCGAAACTCGATTCCGGGAGGTTTTCAGTATGAAGATAATCGATCGAATTGCCCTGGCCCTGGTCATCATCGGGGGCCTGAATTGGGGCAGCGTCGGGTTGTTCGGCCTGGACATCGTGGCGGCCCTCTTCGGCGGCTCCGCCAGCGTGATGAGCCGCCTGGTCTATATCCTGGTGTGCGTCGCGGCAATTTGGAGCATCACGCTCTTCTTCCGCGAGGAGACCAACGAGCATCAGGCCCGAGGCGCTGCATAAAAGAACTCCCTTGCCGCCCGGCAAGGGAGTTCTTTTGTGCGGAGAGGTTCAGTCTGCCTGGGCCTCCTCCTCCAGCTCGGCCCGGAGCTTGGCCAGGTCCAGGCGGCGGCGGGGGCGATCCGTGGGGGAGAGGGTGCGGACGACCCGGGCGGGGACCCCGGCGACCAGGGTGTTGGGCGGCACGTCCCGGGTGATGACGGCCCCGGCGGCCGCGATGGCGCCGTCGCCGATGTGGACCCCCGGGACCACGATGACGCCGGAGGAGAGCCAGACGTTCTTGCCCGTGACGATGGGCGCGGGGTAGGTGGTCCGGCGCTTTTCGGGGTCAAAGTCGTGGTTCAGGGTGGTGAGGAGGACGTTGTTCCCCAAAAAGGTGCCGTCCCCCAGGGTGATGCCGCCCTGGTCCTGGAAGTGGCAGCCGGTGTTGATGAAGACCCCCTTGCCCACGGTGATGTTCTTGCCGCAGTTGGCATAGAAGGGCGGGAAGAGGCGGAAGCCTTCCGGCACGGGCTTGCCGATGATCTGGGAGAAGATCTCCCGGACCTCCTCCTGGGTGTGGTATTGGTTGTTGAGCGCGCAGGTCAGGCGCATGGTCTCCTCGCTGACCTGACGCATGAAGAGGTGCATATCCTTCTCGCCGGTGATGGGTTCACCGCTGTTCAAGCGATCCAAAAATTCCTGTAGGTCCATAAAAATCTCCTTTGACATGGCCGGGGTGCGGGACACGCGGCCGCTGGTCCTGGGTCAGCCCAGGGTCTCCGGCCCGAAGCCGTGGGGAAGCAGCTGGCGCAGGGTGTATTTCACGAACTGATGCGCCCCATTGGCGGCCAGGATCTCCAGGTCGGGGGCGAATTCATAGAGCATCTGTCGGCAGGCGCCGCAGGGCCAGCAGTAGTCCGGGCCGCTGCCCACCACCGCCAAGCGGCGGAAGGAGCGGCAGCCCTCGCTGACCGCCTTGACCAAGGCGGTGCGCTCGGCGCAGATGCAGGAGCCGTAGGCGGCGTTTTCCACGTTGCAGCCGGTGTAGAGCGTGCCGTCGGCACCCTCCAGCGCGGCTCCAACGGGGAAGTGGGAATAGGGCGCGTAGGAACGCTCCAGCATGGTGAAGGCAAGCTCCACCAGGTCGCAGTCCGTCATAGCAATGCACTTCCTTCCAGTTTTTTTCAAGGGTCCGTCATCGGGCGCGCGGCGCGCCGGACGGGTCATTGGATGTGGACATGGCTGTTGATGTGGTCGGCGCAGTAGCAGTAGTAGCCGTTGCACCGGGAGCAGTAGCGGAACTCCATCTGGGGGTCGGACACGTCGGTCTTGCCGCAGACGGCGCAGCGGTGGAGGTAGTTCTCCTTCGTCTGGGTCTTGTGGTCGTGGAAGTTCACGACCTTCGGCCCGCCGTAGGAGGGGCCGCGGCTGGTCCGGGCCTTCCACTGGGCCTTGCGCTTCATGCCGGAGAAGAGGTTGCCGATGTCGGAGGCGAAGAAGAGCAGGTAGTTGAGGATGGCCACGATGGGGATGAGGGCCATCAGGAACCGCCCGGCCAGCAGGTACTGGATGACGGCGATGGCGAAGTAGGCCCCGTCGATCCAGGCCAGCCACTTGGCCTTCACGGGGATGAGGAAGAAGAGCAGGAAGCGCAGGTCGGGGTAGAGGGTGGCGAAGGCGAAGAACATGGACATATTTACATAGTACATGGACGCACCGCCCACCAGGAAGCCGATCAGGATATTGAGCAGCACCCCGAAGAAGTAGAACACGGTGAACTTGTTGGCCCCCCACTCCCGCTCCAGGGCGGAGCCGATGAAGTAGTAGAAGTAAAGGGTGATGGCAAAGAAAAAGATGCCCTGGCTGCTGTAGGGCACGAAGACAAAGGTGACCAGACGCCAGACCTGACCGGAGAGGATGGCGGACGTATTGAAGCTGAACAACCCGGAGCCGACGGCCCCTCCGCCGATGCTGAACAGATCCAGCAGGTAGACCAGGACATTGCCGATGATGATATACCGCATGAGCCCGGGGATGCCCAGGCGGGGATGTTTGTAGCAGAAGCGATCCAGCCACTGTTGCATGGCACGCAAAAGACATGACCTCCTTAAAAATCAAGATACGGATACAAACTATATTTTACCCGCTTTGGGCCGGGAAGTCTACCCCAAACTGTGAACATTTCCAATTCTTTGGATTTCCGGCGGGATGGGGAAAATTCCTCTTGCCTTTTTGTCGGAATCGCCGTATAATTTAAAAAATGAATACGAGCGCGTTATCAAGAGTGGGCGAGAGAGTTAGCTCCATGACCCCACACCAACCTGCCCCGCGAGGCAAGGTGGTTCCGCTAACAGCGATACGGGAGCGCCGCGGCCCTGCGAGCAAGGTTCCCTTGGGGAGCCTTTTTTTCTTGGATAACTATCCCACTAAATTAGAAGGAAAAGGAAACGAACCGATGAGCATTGTAAAAGACATGTCCCTGGCCGAGTCCGGCCGGAGAAAGATCGACTGGGTCCGGGCCTTCATGCCCGCCCTGTCCCAGATCGAGGCCCGCTTCGAGAAGGAGCAGCCCTTCCGGGGTCTGCGGGTGGCGGTGTCGGTCCACCTGGAGGCCAAGACCGCCAACCTGGGCTATGTGCTGTCCAAGGGCGGCGCGGAGGTCTACCTGACCGGCTCCAACCCCCTGTCCACCCAGGACGACGTGGCCGCCGGGCTGGCGTCCCTGGGGGTGGAGACCTTTGGGATCTACGGGGCCTCCGCCGAGGAGTACGAGCACCACCTCACCGAGACCCTCAAGTGTCACCCCCACATCGTCATCGACGACGGCGGCGACCTGATCGACCTGCTGGGCGGCAAGTGCAGGGACTACGCCGACTGCCTGCTGGGCGGCTGTGAGGAGACCACCACCGGCATCCTCCGCCTGAAGGCCCGGGAGAAGGAGGGCATCCTGCCCTGCCCCATGATGGCCGTCAACGACGCCAAGGCCAAGCACTACTACGACAATAAGTACGGCACCGGCCAGTCCGCCTGGGACGGCATCATGCACACGACCAACCTCGTGGTGGCCGGGAAGACCGTGGTGGTGGCCGGATACGGCTGGTGCGGCAAGGGCGTGGCCATGCGGGCCGCCGGGATGGGGGCCAACGTGATCGTCACCGAGATCGACCCCTTCAAGGCGCTGGACGCCACCATGAACGGCTTCCGCGTGATGACCATGGACGACGCGGCCCCCCTGGGGGATATCTTCGTCACCGTCACCGGCTGCAAGGACGTGATCACCCCCCGCCACTTTGAGAAGATGAAGGACAACGTCCTGCTGGCCAACGCCGGTCATTTCGACTGCGAGGTGGCTGTGGCCGCGCTGCGGGCCATGTCCGTGGAGCAGAAGCTCCGCCGGGAGAACATCATCGGCTACACCCTGCCCAACGGCCGCACGTTGAACGTGCTGGCGGAGGGCCGCCTGGTGAACCTGGCCGCCGGAAACGGCCATCCCGCCGAGATCATGGACATGTCCTTCGCCGTCCAGGCCCTGGCCGCCGAGTGGCTGACCAAGCAGACCGGCCTGGAAAAGAAGGTCTATGCCATCCCCGACTCCATCGACGACGAGATCGGCCGGGCCAAGCTGGCCGCCCTGGGGCTGTCCATCGACGCCCTGACCCCCGACCAGGAAGCTTACCTGACCAGCTGGTCTGTGTAAACAAGGTGCCGCCCCCTCCCGCCCGGCGGGAGAGAGGGAGAAGGAAGAAGACACCACCCAGTTTCGCACCGAATACTATCATTTCTGGAGGATATCATCATGAGCCATCGTTTTTTTACGTCTGAGTCCGTTACGGAAGGACATCCCGATAAGATCTGCGACCAGATCTCCGACGCCGTCCTCGACGCCATCCTGGAAAAGGACCCCACCGGCCGCGTCGCCTGCGAGACCACTGCCTCCACCGGTCTGATCCACATCATGGGCGAGATCAGCACCCACTGCTACGTGGACATCCCCAAGATCGCCCGCCAGGTGGTCCGGGAGATCGGCTATGACCGCGCCAAGTACGGCTTTGACTGCGACACCTGCGGGATCATCTCCAACATCGACGAGCAGAGCGCCGACATCGCCATGGGCGTGGACAAGTCCCTGGAGGCCAAGTGCGGCGGCGACACCGCCCTGGACAACGGGGCCGGGGACCAGGGCATGATGTTCGGCTACGCCTGCGACGAGACCCCCGAGCGGATGCCCCTGGCCATCTCCCTGGCCCACAAGATGGCAAAGCGCCTCACCGACGTCCGCAAGGAGGGCGTGGTGAACTACCTGCGCCCCGACGGCAAGACCCAGGTCACCGTGGAGTACGACGAGAACAAGGTCCCCGTCCGGGTGGACACCGTGGTCCTCTCCACCCAGCACAGCCCCGACGCGACCCTGGACCAGATCCGCGCGGACATGATCGAGCTGGTCATCAAGCCCACCGTCCCCGCCGGGCTCATGGACGAGAACACCAAGATCTATGTGAACCCCACCGGCCGCTTCGTCATCGGCGGCCCCCAGGGCGACACCGGCCTCACCGGCCGTAAGATCATCGTGGATACCTACGGCGGCTCCGCGCCCCACGGCGGCGGCGCCTTCTCCGGCAAGGACCCCACGAAGGTGGACCGCTCCGCCGCCTACGCCGCCCGCTGGGTGGCCAAGACCGTGGTGGCCGCCGGGCTGGCCAAGCGCTGCCAGGTCCAGCTGGCCTACGCCATCGGCGTGGCCCAGCCCGTCTCCATCCTGGTGGAGACCTTCGGCACCGGCACGGTCGCCGACGAGGTCCTGGAGCAGGCCGTCCGGAAGACCTTCGACCTGCGCCCCACCGCCATCATCCGCGACCTGGAGCTTCAGAAGCCCATCTACCGGAAGCTGGCCGCCTACGGCCACATGGGCCGGGAGGATCTGGGGGTCCTGTGGGAGAAGACCGACCGGGCCGAGCAGCTGAAGGCTGCCTGCGCCGCGCTTTCTTGACCAAGCAGAACATGGAAAGGAGGGTTCGACATGCCGGAAATTTCGGTGATCGTGCCCGTGTACCGGGCGGAGGCCTTTTTGCGCAAATGCACTGAATCCATTTTGAGCCAGACCTTTGCCGACCTGGAGCTGCTCCTGGTGGAGGACGGCTCCCCGGATCAGAGCGGCGCCCTCTGCGACGCCATCGCCGGGGAGGACCCCCGGGTGCGGGTCTTCCACAAGGAGAACGGCGGGGTCAGCTCCGCCCGGAACCTGGGGATGGAGAAGGCCCAGGGGCGATACCTCGCCTTTGCCGACGCCGACGACTGGCTGCCCCCCGACGCCCTGGCGCTGCTGCACGCCGCCCTGGAGAAAAACGGGGCGGACACCGCGGGCGGCGCGCACAACCGGGTGGAGGTGGACGGCAGCAGCGCGCTTGAGCCGGGGGCCATGCCCGCCGGGGTCTACGGCCCGGAGGAGATCCGCGCGGGCATCCTCGACCGCCTGCTGGCAGAGCGCATGGGCAAGCCCGGCGAGGTGCTGAACGGATTTATCTGGCGCTTCCTCTTCTCCAAGGAGATCATCCGGGCGAACAACATCACCTTCGACGGGGCCTACCTGGAGGACGAGCTCTTCCTTCTGGAGTACTTCTGCCATGCCAGAAAGCTGGCCATGCGCGACGAGCCGGTGTACTACTATCTCCAGAATCCCGTCTCGGTCACCCGCCGCTACCTGCCCGACTACATCCGCACCTTCGAGCGGTTCATGGCGGCCAAGGCCGCCCTGGCGGAGAAGCACGGCCTGGGGGCGGACCTGCCCCACTGGAAGGAGAACTCCAACTGGGCCGGGCTGCTCATCGCCATCGGCAACGAGTTCGCCGCCAACAACCCGGCCCCCCTGGCCAAGAAGCGCCGGAAGGTCAAGGAGCTCTGCGCCCGGGCCGAAATGGCTGAGGCCATCCGGACCATCCACCCCCAGGGCCTGGGCCGCAACAAGCAGATGGTGGCCGACCTGGTGTGCAAGCGGCACTTCTTCGTGCTCTCCCTGCTCTACTGGTATAAAAACAGAAACCACTGACCATTCCTATCCCCAAGAAAGGAGAGATCGCCTATGGAAACGGTCAACAGCAGCCGCCTCTGCCGCTGGCTGGCCCCCCTTTGGCGGCAGCTGGCAGACTGGTATGAATACAGCCTTCTGGCCGTCGTCATCCGAGGCATTGCCGCCGGGCTCAAGGCCTGCTGCGTTGGCAGCGGACTCGTCCGATTCGCGGCCCGGGAAGGGGTCCTCTCGCTCGCCTGGAAGGACAGCCTCCTCTGCCGCGGGCTGACCTTCCTGCTCAATCTCCCGACGAAGCTCCTCCAGTGGATCTACGGCAAGGGCAAGACCGTCTTCGACGGCAGCTTCTTTGTCCGGCTGGCCTTCAGCGCCCTGGAAAACCTGCCCCTTCTGGTGGGCTGGCTCATGCTCCTCTTCCTGGTCATCCCCTATGAGAATTGGAGCAATGGATACAGCTTTGCCGGGTTCGTCCTCTGCTTTGTCCTGGCGATCTTCGCCGGTACGCGGAAAAAGGGCTGGAAGCTGGACCTGGACGCCTTGGGTCCCTGGCTGGCGGCCTTCGGCGGGACGCTCCTTCTGGCCTGGCCCCTGTCGGCCTACCCGGACCTGTCCTACCGCTTTTTGAAGTATTACGGGGCCTGCATCCTCTGCGTCATCGTCATCGTGAGCACGGTGGAGCGGAGAGAACACCTGACGCGCCTGGCGGGGATCGCCTCCGTGGCCCTCATCGCCATGTCCGGGTACGGGTTTTACCAGCGGGCCAGCGGCATCGAGGTGAACCCCTCCTACGTGGACGTGACCCTGGCGCTGAACAAGAACATGCCGGGCCGTGTCTTTTCCTTTTTTGAAAACCCCAACGCCTTTGGCGAGGTCCTCCTCCTGCTCATCCCCGTGGCGGTCGCCCTGATGCTGGGCAGCAGGGGCTGGGGCGGCCGGTTCCTGGGCTTCTTCGCGGCCGCCGTGGGCTGCGTGGCCCTCGTGATGACCTACTCCCGGGCCAGCTGGATCGGCCTGGTCTTTGCCGCCGCCCTCTTTGTGCTGCTGTGGAACCGGAAGCTCATCCCGGCCTGCATCCTGCTGGTCTTCGCGGCCATCCCGCTCCTGCCGGAGAGCATGTTCAACCGCCTTCTGACCATCTTCGACGCCTCGGACAGCTCCACCAGCAGCCGCTTCCCCCTCTACTACGCCGCCGGGGACTTCCTGCGCCAGCGGCCCATCCTGGGGGCCGGTCTGGGGTCCGACGCGGTCCGCCGGGCCATCAGCGACCTGAACCTCTTCCACGGCCACGACAAGTTCGTCCACTGCCACAACATCTATCTCCAGGTCTGGTGCGAGACCGGCCTGCTGGGGCTGATCACCTTCGTGGGCGGCATCTTCTGGACGGCCAAGAAGGGGGCCAAGGCGGTCCTCAAGGCCGCCTGCGACCCTGCGGTCCGGATGCTGATCCTGGGGAGCGTCACCGCCCTGATGGGCACCATGCTCTGCGGCATGGCCGACTATATCTGGAACTATCCCCGGGTCATGCTGGTCTTCTGGTTCGTCTGCGCCCTGGCCCTGGCGGGCATTCGCCTGGCCGCCCGGGAGGAGACGGCGGAGGGATGATGGAGCTGGATCGCCGGGAAATTTCCCGCTATTTGGGATATCGAGGCGCGCCTCTCTCGCCAGAGGTGGCAGCCTATGCCGACGCCTGCGCGTCGGAGCTGGAGCGGACAGCCGCCCCCCGGATCGTCGGGCGGCGGCTGTCCCTCGCGCTTTTGATGGGCGAAAGCCGGGACCTGGCTCACCACCTGCGCCACTGCCGGGAGGGCTATCTCTACGCGGTGACGCTGGGGGCCGAGACCGACCGCCTCCTGCGCCGGTGGAGCGCCCAGTCCATGGCCAAGGCCGCCGTGGGCCAGGCGGTGTGCGCCACCTGGCTGGACCGGCTCTGCGCCGACCACTGCCAGAGGCTCCAGGCGAGCCTGGGGGCGGGGGAGTACCTGACCCCGCCGTTCAGCCCCGGCTATGGAGACTGGGACCTCTCCTGCCAGGGGCAGGTCCTGCGCCTGCTGGAGGCCCCCAAGCGCATCGGCCTGACCCTCACCGCCGCCGGGATGATGGTGCCGGAAAAGTCCATCACCGCCGTGGTGGGCGTCAGCGACCGGGCGGAGGAGCTCTGCGGCCAAGCGTGTATGCGCTGTCAGAAAAAAGACTGCCCCTTCCGGGCAGAGACACCAACGGATCGATGAAAGGGGAGCTGTCCCATGAAAACCATACTGGAAGCCATCAAAGAACGCCGCCTCTACCTGGATGGCGGGCTGGGGAGTATGCTCCAGGACGCCGGTCTGCCGGAGGGGCTGCTCCCCGACCTGTGGAGCCTCCAAAACCCTGAGGCCGTGCAGCGCGTTCACCGCCAGTATCTGGAGGCCGGCTGCCGCCTGATCACCACCAACACCTTCGGCACCAACCCCCAGAAGCTGGCCCCCTACGGGGTCACCTGCGGGGAGATCATGGCCGCCGCCGTGGGCAACGTCCGGGCGGCCATGGACCAGGCCGGGGTGACTGACGCCTACGTGCTGGGCGACATCGGCCCCACGGGCAAGCTGCTCAAGCCCTACGGCGACCTGGACTTTGAGCAGGCGGTCTCCCTCTTCGCCGAGAGCATCCGGGGGGCCGCCCAGGCCGGGGCCGACGCCATCCTCATCGAGACGATGAGCGACCTGTATGAGATGAAGGCCGCCGTGGTGGCGGCCAAGGAGACCTGCGACCTGCCCATCTTCGCCAGCCTGATCTTCGACGCCACCGGAAAGCTCCTCACCGGCGGCTCGCCCCGGGCCGCCGTGGCCCTGCTGGAGGGGCTGGGGGTGGACGTCTTCGGCATCAACTGCGGCCTGGGCCCCAACGAGATGGCCCCCGTCTTCGAGGCCTTCTGGGCCGACGCCGCCACCCCGCTGCTCTTGCAGCCCAACGCCGGTCTGCCCCGGAGCGAGGGGGGCAAGGCGGTCTACGACGTGGACCCCGCCGACTACGCCCGGCAGATGCGCCCCCTGGCCCCCATGGCCACGGTCATGGGCGGCTGCTGCGGCACGACGCCGGCCCATTTGAAGGCGCTGATCGACGCCACCCAGGACCTGCCCCTGCCCGAGGTCACCCGGAAGGACGTGTGCCTCATCTCCTCCTACTGCCAGGCGGTGGCGCTGGACGGCAAGACCCCCGCGGTCATCGGTGAGCGGATCAACCCCACCGGCAAGAAGAAGCTCCAGGCCGCCCTGCGGGAGGGGGACACCGGCTACGTCCTCAACGAGGCGCTTGCCCAGGAGGAGGCCGGTTCCCACATTCTGGACGTGAACGTGGGCCTGCCCGGCCTGGATGAGCCAGAGGTCCTCACCCGGACCATGGAGGCCATCCAGGAGGTCACGGCCCTGCCCCTCCAGCTGGACACCTCGGACCCCGAGGCCATGGAGCGGGCCCTGCGCCGGTACAACGGCAAGGCCCTGGTGAACTCGGTCAACGGCAAGGAGGAGAGCCTGCGGACCATCCTGCCCCTGGTGAAGAAGTACGGCGGCGGCCTGGTCTGCCTGACCCTGGACGAGGACGGCATCCCCGAGACCGTGGCGGGCCGGGTGGCCATCGCGGAGCGGATCATCCGCCGGGCGGAGGCGCTGGGCATCCCGCGCCGGGAGCTGCTGGTGGACGGCCTGACCATGCCCGTCAGTGCCGGGCGCGAGAACGCCAACGTGACCCTGGGGACCCTCCGAGCCGCCAAGGCCCTGGGGGTCAAGACTGCCCTGGGGGTGTCCAATGTCTCCTTCGGCCTGCCCCGGCGGGAGCTGCTGAACCAGGCCTTCTTCACCATGGCCCTCCAGAGCGGCCTGGACGGGGCCATCATCAACCCCAAGAGCGAGGCCATGATGGGGGCCTATCGGGCCTACTGCGCCCTGACCGGCCTGGACGACCAGTGCCAGACCTACATGGAGGCCTTCCGGGACGCGCCCCCTGCCGACCCCGCGCCCAAGGCCGCCGACGGGGCGGTGAGTCTCCATCAGGCGGTGTGCAAGGGCTTGAAGGAGGCGGCCGTCGCCCAGGCCAAGGCCCAGGCGGCCTCCGGCAAGGCCATCCTGGACATCATCAACGGGGAGCTGGTCCCCGCCCTGGACGAGGTGGGCAAGGGCTTTGAGAAGGGGACCCTCTTCCTGCCCCAGCTGCTCATGAGCGCCGAGGCCGCCAAGGAGGCCTTCCAGGTCCTGAAGGACTACCTGCCCCCGGCGGAGAGCGACGGGGAGCCGCAGATCATCCTGGCCACCGTCAAGGGGGACATCCACGACATCGGCAAGAACATCGTGAAGGTCCTGCTGGAGAGCTACCGCTTCCGGGTCCTGGACCTGGGCAAGGACGTGGACCCCGAGACCATCGTGGCGGCGGTCCGGGAGAAGAAGACGCCCCTGGTGGGCCTGTCCGCCCTGATGACCACCACGGCCCCCTACATGGAGGAGACCATCCATCGGCTCCGGGCTGCCGGACTGCCCTGCAAGGTCGTGGTGGGCGGCGCGGTCATCACCCAGGACTACGCCGACAGCATCGGGGCCGACCACTATGCCCCCGACGCCATGGAGAGCGTCCACTACGCCCAGAGCCTGCTGGACGTTTAAAGCTACATCACAAGAGCCGCCGGTTTCCCGGCGGCTCTTTCCGCTGCGGGTCTGCGGGTCTGTTTCAATTACCCGTTGCAAAACCGCTGTGGAATTGCTATAATAAACTGAATTATATTCTTTTATAAGGGGGAGAGCGGCTTGCGGCGGAAATCGCAGCAACGCCAGGGCTTCCGGACCCTTCCGGAGCAGGCCCTGCTCCCCCGCGCCGCCGTCCGTTGGACGCTGCGGCGCTGGACCTGGCATCTAAGCGGGCGGAAGCCCCGCTGCATCCATAAAACAGGAACAACAGGAGGAACACCCCATGGGATTGTTCGATAAAATCAAGAAGTTAAGCGTTTTCTCCGGCCTGTTCTCCGTGGACGAGGACTTTTTTGAAGAACTTGAGGAGAACCTGATCCTGTCCGACATGGGCATGGACACCACCCTGGAGGCCGTGGAGGAGCTGCGGAGCCGGGTGAAGGAGCGCAAGATCAAGGAGCCCGAGGAGGTGAAGGCCTGCCTGCGGGAGATCTTGGTGGAGATGCTGGACGTGGGCGACCTCAGCCTGGACCTGTCCGGCAAGCCCGCCGTGATCCTGATGATCGGCGTGAACGGCGTGGGCAAGACCACCACCATCGGCAAGCTGGCCAACCGCCTGAAAAACGACGGGAACCGGGTCCTGCTGGCCGCCGGGGACACCTTCCGGGCCGCCGCCTCCGACCAGCTGACCATCTGGGCGGACCGGGCCAAGGTGGACATCATCAAGCACGGGGAGGGGTCCGACCCCGCCGCCGTGGTCTTCGACGCCATGAACGCCGCCCGGGCCAGAAAGGCCGACGTGGTCCTGGTGGACACCGCCGGCCGTCTGCACAACAAGCAGAACCTGATGAACGAGCTGAACAAGATCCGGCGGGTCATCGACCGGGAAGGGGAGACCAGCACCAAGGAGGTCCTGCTGGTGCTGGACGCCACCACCGGCCAGAACGGCCTGATCCAGGCCAAGCAGTTCGGCGAGAGCGCCGGGATCACCGGCCTTGTCCTCACCAAGCTGGATGGCACCGCCAAGGGGGGCATCGTCCTGGCCATTGCCAAGGAGCTGGGCCTGCCCGTGAAATACGTGGGGCTGGGCGAAGGGATCGACGACTTGCAGCCCTTTGACCCGGTGGCCTTTGCGGAAGCCTTGGTCTGAGGAGGAGGAGCGCTATGAGCAGAATTGACGGCCGAAAGAACGAGGAACTCCGCCCGGTGGAGATCATCCCCCACATCAATCGCTTTGCCGAGGGGAGCTGCCTCATCCGCTGCGGCAGCACCCAGGTCCTGTGTACCGCCAGCGTGGAGGAGCGCACCCCGCCCCACGTCCCCTTCGGGGAGGGATGGGTCACCGCCGAGTACTCCATGCTGCCCCGGGCCAACCGGGAGCGCAGCCGGAGAGACATCTCCAAGCTGAAACTCTCCCCCCGCTCCGCCGAGATCCAGCGCCTGGTGGGCCGCGCCCTCCGGGCGGCGGTGGACGGGAAGAAGCTGGGGGAGCGCACCATCACCATCGACTGCGACGTCCTCCAGGGAGACGGCGGCACCCGCACCGCCTCGGTGACGGGAGGCTTCGTGGCCCTCGCCTTCGCCTGCCAGAAGCTGGTGGAGGACGGGGTCATCCCCTCCTCGCCCCTGACCACCCGCGTGGCCGCCGTGTCGGCGGGCATCGTGGACAACGTGCCCATGCTGGACCTGTGCTACGAGGAGGACTCCTCCGCCATGGTGGACCTGAACTGCGTGATGAACGAGGCGGGGGAGCTGATCGAGATCCAGGGCACCGGCGAGGGCCGGGCCTTCACCCTGGACGAACAGCGGAAGCTGGTGGACCTGTGCGCCAAGGGCATCCGGGAGCTTCAGGCCATCCAGCAGGCCGTTCTGGAGGGAGGCAGCCGATGAAAGCCGTATTAGCCAGCCACAACAAGAAGAAAATGGCCGAAATGCGGGCCATCCTGTCTGCGCTGGGGGTGGAGGTCCTCTCCCAGGCCGACGTGGGGGTGGACATCGAGCCGGAAGAGACCGGGACCACCTTCGAGGAGAATGCCCGCATCAAGGCGGAGGCCATCCTGCAAGCCACCGGCCTGCCCGCCATCGCCGACGACTCCGGCCTGGTGGTGGACGCCCTGGACGGGGCGCCCGGGGTCTACTCCGCCCGCTACGGCGGCGAGGGGCTGGACGACACCGGCCGCTGGCAGCTCCTGCTGCGGAACATGGCGGGAAAGAAGGACCGGACCTGCCGGTTCGTCAGCGTCATCTGCTGCGCCTTCCCTGACGGCACCTGCCTCACGACCCGGGGGGAGTGCCCCGGCGTGGTGGCGGAAGGCCCCCGGGGAGAGGGCGGCTTCGGCTACGATCCCGTCTTCTGGCTGCCCGAGAAGGGCCGGTCCATGGCGGAGCTGTCCCCGGAGGAAAAGAACCAAATTTCCCACAGAGGCAACGCCCTGCGGGTATTCAAAGAAGAATTGGAGAAGAAACTGAATGGAACTGACCAGTAAACAGAGAGCCCAGCTGCGCGGCATGGCCAACAGCCTGGACACCATCCTGATCATCGGCAAGGAGGGCATCGGCGAGAACCTGGTGAAGCAGGCCAACGACGCCCTGGAATCCCGGGAGCTCATCAAGTGCCGGGTCCTGGAGACCGCCATGCTCACGGCCCGCGAGGCCGCCCAGGAGCTGGGCAAGCTGAGCCGCAGCGAGGTGGTCCAGGTCATCGGCACCAAGTTCGTCCTCTACCGCGAGAGCCACAACAAGGAGAAAAAGGACAAGATCGTCCTGGTCAAGGATAAGAAGAAGGCAACCAAAGCGTGATCGTTGCGCAAGGGGAGCGCCTGCCCCGGCACAGCATGATCGTGCGAAGGAAAGGAACAGGTGGAAAAACGACGTGAAAATCGGAATTTATGGCGGGACCTTTGACCCGCCGCATCTGGGACACATGGAGGCGGCCAAGGCCGCTATGGACCAGCTGGGTCTGGACCGGCTCATCATCATCCCCGACCGTGAACCGCCCCACAAGGGGCTGCCCACCGACGCGGCTTCCCCCCAACAGCGCCTGGAAATGGCCCGGCTCATGGCCGACGGCATCGGCCCCCGGGCGGAGGCCTCCGACCTGGAGCTGAAGCGGGAGGGCCGGAGCTACACGGCCGACACCGTGGAGGAGCTGCACGAGACCTTCCCCGACGACGAGCTGTGGCTGCTCATGGGCACCGACATGTTCCTGACGGTGCAGAACTGGTACCAGCCCGAGCGCATCTTCCAGTACGCCGGGGTGGCGGGCTTTTCCCGCAGCCACGACGACACGGGGGAGATGTTTGAGGAGCAGAGCAGCTACCTGTCCGAGCGCTTCCATGCCCGGACCACCATCGTGAACCTGCCCAAGATCCACGAGATCGCCTCCCGGGATCTGAGACGGATGCTGGCCTCCGAGTGGACCGGCGGCAACGTGGACCCGGCCCAGTACCTCTGGCTGCCGGTCTACGGCTACATCCTGAAGGAGGGCCTGTTCGGCACCAAGGCCGACTTAAAGCATCTGAGCGACAAGCACCTCCGGGCCGTCTCCTACTCCATGGTGAAGGCCAAGCGCCTGCCCCACATCCGGGGCGCGGAGGAGACCGCCGTGGCGCTGGCCAAGTTCTGGGGCGTGGACCCGGAAAAGGCCCGCCGGGCCGCCATCCTCCACGACTGCACCAAGTATTGGGAGCTGGAGCCCCAGGTGGCGACCTGTGAGAAATACGGCATCGAGCTGGACGAGCTGGAGCGGCAGTCGCCCAAGCTCCTCCACTCCAAGACCGGCGCGGCCATGGCCAAGTACGTCTTCGGGGAGCCTGACGACGTGTACAACGCCATCTTCTGCCACACCACCGGCAAGCCCGGCATGACGACCTTTGACAAGATCCTCTACCTGGCCGACTACATGGAGCCGAACCGCGACTTCGACGGGGTGGAGGAGCTGCGCCGCCTGGTCTGGGAGGACCTGGACAAGGCCATGATCCTGGGCCTGGAGATGAGCGTGGAGGACCTGACCGAGCGCGGCGTCCCCGTCCATCGAAACACCCAGGGGACCTTGGATGAACTGAGGGGGTGCGCCCAGTGAA
Source organism: uncultured Eubacteriales bacterium (assembly GCA_934572535.1). Taxonomy (GTDB): domain Bacteria; phylum Bacillota; class Clostridia; order Oscillospirales; family Oscillospiraceae; genus Evtepia. Next base: position 3,553 of record CAKTLJ010000016.1, on the reverse strand, counting down.
GGGACACCGCCTTTCCGAGGAGGAGCGCCGGCAGAGGGAACGGGAGGAGCGCTCCCGCCAGCATCTCCAGGACCAGGCCTACCGCGAGGCCCAGCGGGCGATCAACGCCAGGATCTACGGCGAGGCCTACCCGCCCGAGCGGGAGCCGGAGCTTGATGACTGGTCCCCGGTGTGGGAGGAGCCTCGCCCCCGCCATCAGGAGGCCTACCACGACTGGGAGGACCCCAGAGACCGGGAGCCGCCCCGGCCCCGGCGGCGGCAGGAGGCGTTCGACACGATCCCCAACCGTCCGCCCATTCGGGAGAAGGAGGACCGTCCGCCACCCAGGGAGAGACCGCCCCAGCGGCGTCCCTCGCCCCGCCGGAAGCAGAGACGGCGGCGGAAGATCCTGCTCATCGTGCTGGTGGCCCTGGCGGCCCTGATGCTTCTGGGGCTCATCCTCCACGGCGTCCTGGTCCGGCGGCCGGAGCTTCCCAGCCCGGAGAGCCAGGGAGAGGGCGTCCACCCGGCCCTGCTGGAAGCGGGACGGCGGGAGGACGTGTACACCTTCCTGCTGGTGGGCCGTGACGACGGCGGCGGCGGCAACACCGACACCATCATGCTGGGCTGCTACGACGTGAAGAACGGCACCATGGACGTGATGAGCATCTATCGCGACACCCTGGTGGACGTGCCCTGGGAGATCAAAAAGATCAACTCGGTCTACAACCGGGAGGGCATGGACGGCCTGCTGGACAAGGTCCAGGACCTGATCGGCTACACCCCCGACTACTACTTCCTCATGGAGCTGGACATCGTGGCCCAGCTGGTGGACGCCATCGGCGGGGTGGACTATGAGGTCCCCTTCGAGATGCACTACGACGACCCCACCCAGGACCTGCACATCCACTTTGACCAGGGGATGCAGCACTTCAACGGCGAGGACGCGGTCAAGCTCCTCCGCTGGCGCAAGAACAACAGCGGTGAGAGCCGCTCCGTGGGCGACGTGGGCCGCGTGGAGATCCAGCATTCCTTCCTGAAGACCATGATGAGCCAGACGCTGCGCATCAGCACCCTGGCCAACATCGCGGAGATCGCCCGGATCGTGGACAAGAACCTCACCAGCAACCTGAGCTACGGTGAAATGATGTGGTTCGGAGAGCACTTCCTCCTGATGGACAAGGAAGGGCTTCGCTTCCACACCATGCCCGGCGATGCCACCGGCTCCCTGTGGAGCAAAACCTACCAGAACTATCAGAGCTATGTCTTCGTCAACGACAAGGCCCTGCTGGAGCTGGTCAACGCCTATATGAACCCATACACCACGGACATCCTTGCCGACATGCAGAACGTGAGCCACGCCACCACCGTGGACAACCTCTCCGGCGGCGCGAATGTTCCCGTGGAGTGACCCATATCAAATCGAACCGCCGGGCCGGAACCCGACCGGCCCGCAGCAGAAAGGAAGATAGCATGACACCCAAAGAGATGGCCCTGACCATAGCGAAGGCGCTGGACAGCAAGAAGGGAAAGGATATCCTGGTGCTGGAAACGGACGGCGTCACCACCCTGGCCGACTATTTCGTCCTGTGCTCCGGCTCCTCCGCCCCCCAGCTGAAGGCGCTGGGCGACGCGGCCGAAAAGAGCATGAAGGACAACGAGATCCTGCCCCACCACGTCGAGGGGCACCGGGGCGGCACCTGGATCCTCCAGGACTACGGCGACGTGGTCCTGCACCTGTTCTCCGAGGAGGCCCGCGCGTTCTATGACCTGGACCGCCTGTGGCAGGACGCCAAGGTGGTGGATCTGAGCGAGATCCTCACGCCGGGCGAGTAAGGCAGAACCCCAAGTCAAACCATCCGCCGGGAAGGGGAACCCCTTCCCGGCGGAACAAAAATAGGAAAGTGTGATCAGAAGTGAAATACGAATTTAACCGCATCGAAAAGAAGTGGCAGGACCGCTGGGCCGAGGCAGACTGCTACCACGCAGAGAACGGCGGCGACAAGCCCAAGTTCTACGCCCTGGTGGAGTTCCCCTATCCCTCCGGCCAGGGCCTGCATGTGGGCCACGCCCGCCCCTACACCGCCATGGACGTGGTGGCGAGAAAGCGCCGCATGAACGGCTACAACGTGCTCTTCCCCATGGGCTACGACGCCTTCGGCCTGCCCACGGAGAACTATGCCATCAAGAACCACATCCACCCCGCCCAGGTGACCAAGGACAACATCGCCAACTTCACCAAGCAGCTGAAGATGCTGGGCTATTCCTTCGACTGGGACCGCGTGGTGGACACCACCGACCCCGGCTACTACAAGTGGACCCAGTGGATCTTCCTCCAGCTCTTCAAGAAGGGCCTGGCCTATAAGACCTCCATGCCCGTGAACTGGTGCACCTCCTGCAAGTGCGTCCTGGCCAACGAGGAAGTGGTCAACGGCGGCTGCGAGCGCTGCGGTTCCGAGGTCATCCGCAAGGAGAAGAGCCAGTGGATGCTGAAGATCACGGAGTACGCCCAGCGCCTGATCGACGACCTGGACGACGTGGACTTCATCGAGCGCGTCAAGACCCAGCAGAAGAACTGGATCGGCCGCTCCACCGGCGCGGAAGTGACCTTCCGGACCACCCAGGGCGACGACCTGGTGGTCTACACCACCCGCCCCGACACCCTCTTCGGCGCGACCTACATGGTCCTCTCCCCCGAGCACCCCTACATCAACCAGTGGAAGGACGCGCTCGGCAACTGGGATGAGGTCAGCGCCTACGTGGAGGCCGCTGCCCGCAAGTCCGACTTCGAGCGCACCGAGCTGGTCAAGGAAAAGACCGGCGTGAAGCTGGACGGCGTGCGGGGCATCAACCCCGTCAACGGCAAGGAGATCCCCATCTTCATCTCCGACTACGTCCTGGTGTCCTACGGCACCGGCGCGATCATGGCCGTCCCCGCCCACGACGACCGCGACTGGGAATTCGCCAAGAAGTTCGGCTGCGAGATCATCGAGGTGGTCCAGGGCGGCGACGTGGAGAAGGAGGCCTTCACCCTGAAGGACGACACCGGCATCATGGTCAACTCCGACTTCCTGAACGGCATGACCGTCAAGGACGCCATCCCCGTCATCACCGACTGGCTGACGGAGAAGGGCATCGGCCACCAGAAGGTCAACTACAAGCTCCGCGACTGGGTCTTCTCCCGCCAGCGCTACTGGGGCGAGCCCATCCCCCTGGTCAACTGCGAGAAGTGCGGCTGGGTGGCCCTCCCCGAGGAGCAGCTGCCCCTGCTGCTGCCCGAGGTGGAGAGCTACGAGCCCACCGACAACGGCGAGTCCCCCCTGGCGCCCATGACCGACTGGGTCAACACCACCTGCCCCTGCTGCGGCGGCCCCGCCAAGCGGGAGACCGACACCATGCCCCAGTGGGCCGGTTCCTCCTGGTACTTCCTGCGCTACATGGACCCCCACAACGACAAGGCCCTGGCTTCCCCCGAAGCCCTCAAGTATTGGGGCCAGGTGGACTGGTACAACGGCGGCATGGAGCACACCACCCTGCACCTGCTCTACTCCCGCTTCTGGCACAAGTTCCTCTA
>CAKTLJ010000015.1 GCA_934572535.1 uncultured Eubacteriales bacterium | reverse complement strand
GCGAGTGTAGCTCATCTGGTAGAGCGCCACCTTGCCAAGGTGGAGGTAGCGAGTTCGAGCCTCGTCACTCGCTCCATACGGCGCTATAGCCAAGTGGTAAGGCAGAGGTCTGCAAAACCTTCACCCCCAGTTCAAATCTGGGTAGCGCCTCCAAAAAGCCCCGAATGCAGAAGCGTTCGGGGCTTTTCCTTATTCTGTATTCTGTTTCCTGGGATGAAAAGTATGAAAAAGATCCATATCCTGTTTATCTGCGTCGGGATGGCCGTTCTGGCCGCCGGGCTGCTCCGCGCGGCGGCCTTCCCGCAAGACGTCAACGAGTATGAAAACCGCTACGCCAACCAGTGGCCGAGCCTCACGGCAGCGGCCTGTCTGGACGGGAGCTACCAAGCGGGGGTGGAGGCGGCCCTGATGGACCAGATCCCCCTGGCCGAGTCCATGAAGGCGCGCTACAACCGCGCCACCTCCACCTTCCAGAAGGCCGCCCTGGACGCCACCAGGGCGCTGGCCGGCATCGGCGGGGACCGATACGTGGACTTCAACGGCCTGCGCCTCTTCGGGGACGACTGCCTGACCTATTGGCCCCGCTACGCGGGCTCGATCCAGGCCGAGCTGGACGCAAAGATCGCCACCCTCAACGCGACCTTTGCCCGCCATCCGGAGCTGGACTTCACCCTCTATTATATCGAGAAGGACTCGGACCTGGACTTTGAGACGGGGGAGAAGACCGGCCTTGCCGACTACCTCCTGTCCGGTCTGGCGCTGCCCCAGGCACGCATGGGGGTCTACACCATCGATAGCTTTCAGCAGTTTTCGGAGAACTTCTATAAAACTGACGCCCACTGGGATCACAGAGGGTCTCTCCGCGGCTATCACCAGCTGGTGGAGCTGCTGGGCATTCAGGAGCAACCCCTCCAGCCCGCGGGGGACGCCGTCCTGGTCAGCCAGAGCTTCAGCGGCAAGAAGGCCGCCACCGTGGCGGCGGAGGGGGTCTTTACCGAGTCCTTCTACGGTTATCCCTATGACTTCCCGGCCATGACCGTCACCATAGACGGCCAGCTCGCCGAGGATTACGGGGAGCAGAGCGCCTATCTCGAGGGCCGGGCGGGAAAGCCGGTGTCCTATGGCGACTACTACGGCGGGGACAACGGAGAGACCATCCTCTCCACCGGCACGACCGGCCGGGGCAGCATCCTGGTCATTGGTGAGTCCTTCGACAACGCGGTGCTGAAGCTCCTGGCCTGCCATTACGACGCGCTCTACTCCATCGACCTGCGCTATTACGAGCACAGCATGGGCAAGCCCTTTGACCTGACCGCCTATACCCAGGAGCACGGCATCAGCAAGGTCCTGCTCATAGGCAACATTGATTACTTCATTCAAGACACCTTTGATCCGGAGGTTTGACGCCGTGGTATTCAGCAGCTTGACCTTTCTCTATTTGTTCCTGCCCCTGGCGGTGATCCCATACTACCTGAGTAAGAACCGGACCTGGCGCAACGCCCTGCTCCTGGTCCTCTCCCTCTTCTTCTACGCCTGGGGGGAGCCGAAGTACCTGGTGATGATGCTGGCCGCCACAGCGGCGGCCTACCTGGGCGGCCTGGGGATGGAAGCTCTGGGCGACAGACCGGCGGCCAAGCGGCTGGTCTTTGTTCTGACGGTCCTCTTGGTGGTGGGCAACCTGCTCTTTTTCAAGTACACCAACTTCTTCTGGGACAACCTGAGCCGCCTCTTTTCCATCGACCGGACCATCCGGGAGATCGCCCTGCCCATCGGCATCAGCTTCTACACCTTCCAGATCCTCTCCTACGTCATCGACCTCTACTTCGGCCGGGTGAAGATCCAGCGCAACCCCTTCTACCTGCTGCTCTATGTCAGCTTCTTCCCCCAGCTCATCGCCGGTCCCATCGTTCGCTACAGCACCATTGAGGACGAGATCCTCCACCGGCAGGAGTCCTGGGAGGACGTGACCGTTGGCTTCAAGCGGTTCATCCTGGGCCTGGCCAAGAAGGCGATCCTGGCCAACCAGGCCGCTGTCATCGCCGAGATGGTCTACACCGGCAACCCGGAGGTCTACGGCACCGTCATGTACTGGCTGGCGGCCTTTGCCTACACCATGCAGATCTACTTTGACTTTTCGGGCTACAGCGACATGGCCATCGGCCTGGGCCGGATGTTCGGCTTCCACTTCCTTGAGAACTTCAACTATCCCTACCTCTCCCGGTCGGCCACGGAGTTCTGGCGCCGCTGGCACATTTCCCTCTCCTCCTGGTTCCGGGACTATGTCTACATCCCCCTGGGAGGCAGCCGGGTGAGCAAGGCCAAGTGGGTCCGGAACATCCTGGTGGTCTGGGGCCTCACCGGGTTCTGGCACGGGGCCGAGTGGAACTTCATCCTCTGGGGATTCTACTACGCTGCCCTCCTGGTCCTGGAGAAGTTCGTCCTGGGCCGCGTTCTGGAAAGGCTCCCGTCGGTGGTCCAGTGGCTCTACGCCTTCCTGGTGGTGAACCTGGGCTGGGTCCTCTTCAATCTGGTGGACTTTTCCGCCCTCTCCCACGCCCTGCACACCATGTTTGTCTGGCAGCCGACGGACCTGCTCCAGGTCCTCAACGCCCGCTCCAGCGTCCTCATGGGCCTTTTCTACCTGCCCCTCTGCTTCCTCTTCTCCTTCCCGGTGTTCCGGAAGCTTCCGAAGCGGGAGCCCGTCCTGTGGGCCTTGGCAGAGGACATCCTCTACGGGCTGCTCCTCCTGGTCTGCATCCAGTTCATCGTCAGCTCGGTCTACAATCCCTTCATCTACTTCCGCTTTTGAGCGCAAAGACCCGCCGTCGGATCGCATCCGGCGGCGGGTCAAATTTTTCTTATCAGGCATAGCAGACCTTGTCCAGGATCCCGGCCAGCGCGGCCAGGACCACGCCGTAGTTGCAGATGGGGACCTTCTGCGCCTCGGCCTGGGCGATGCGGTTGAGCACGTGGCGGCGGTTGAACATGCAGGCCCCGCAGTGGATGACCAGGTCGTAGGGGGAGAGGTCCTGGGGGAAATCGGCCCCGCGCACGAAGTCGAGGGTCAAGCCCGGCCCCACCTTCTTCCGCAGAAGGTTCGGGATCTTCACCCGGCCGATGTCCTCCTGGGTGGGAGCGTGGGCGCAGGCCTCCGCGATGAGGACCCGGGAGTCCTCCGTCAGGGTCTCCAGGGCGGCAGCCCCGGCCAGAAAGGCCTGGATATCGCCCTTGTATCCCGCGAAGAGGATGGAGAAGGAGGTCAGCAGGCTCTCCGGCGGCTTGGCCTTCCAGACCTGGGGGAAGACCTGGGAGTCGGTGATGATGAGCTTGGGGGGCTTGGCCAGCGCGGCCAGGGTGGTCTCGAGGCAGTCCGCCGTGCAGCTCATCACCGCGCATTTCTTGTCCAGCAGCTCCCGGATGGTCTGGACCTGGGGGAGGATGAGCCGCCCCTTGGGGGCCTGTAGGTCCTGGGGCATGACCAGGAGCACCAGGTCCCCCTCGCCTGCCAGCTCGCCGGTGATGCTCAGCTCCCAGAAGTCATCGGGGACCTGCTTGCGCAGCGCCTGCCGCAGCGCGGGGATGTTCTCCCCCGTGGCGGCGCTCACCGACAGGATGGGAAGGCCCAGGGTGTCCCGGAGGGTCTGCTCCAGAGACTCCGGGTCCTCCAGCTGGTCGCGCTTGTTCAGCACGGCCAGGGTGGGGATCGCTTTCTCCTTCAGCAGGTCCAGCCAGGGCAGCTCCTCCTGGGGCAGTCCCGTGAGGACCAGGAGGGCCAGGTCGGTCTTTTCCAGGGCCTGCCGGGTCTTTTCCACCCGCAGTTGCCCCAGCTCGCCCTCGTCGTCCAGCCCGGCGGTGTCGAGGAAGACCACAGGGCCGAGCCCCTGCAATTCAAAGGATTTGTAGACGGGGTCGGTGGTGGTGCCGGGCACCGGGGAGACCAGGGAGATATCCTGGCCGGTGAGGGCGTTGATGAGGGAGGATTTTCCGGCGTTCCGGCTGCCGAAGAGGCCGATGTGGAGCCGATTGGCTCTGGGGGTGCTTTGGATGCTCATAGCGGTGTTCTCCTAACGCGAAAATGGGAAGAGCCCGTGCCTGAGAGGCTCAGGCACGGGCGGGAAAGTAGGCTGAGATCAGACGGTCGCCTTCCACAGACCGTGGAGGTTGCAGTACTCATAGGCTGCCACGACCTTGTCGCCGGGGGCGATGGCGAAGACAGCGGTGGGCTCCTGGCCGGGGGAGAGGGCCTTGCGCTGGTTGCCCTGCTCGGTCTGCAAACCGATCCACTGGATGGAGTGCTCCTCTGCCATGGGGTGCAGGGTGGAGCCGACGGTGACGGTGACGAGGTCACCCTCGACCTTGACCACGGGGACGTGCTTCTCGGTGGCGGAGTCGGCCGTCTTGGGGACCAGCTCGGAGATCTCCTCGCCGCAGCAGATGACCTTGGCGCCGCTCTCCTTCACATAGGCGATGATGTTGCCGCAGTGTGCACATTGATAAAACTTCATTTCCATTGTTATGCTCCTTTCACGTGTTTGCTCTATTTTTTCAATTTGGTGTGTAACTTAGTTTCTCTTTGTGATATGATAATAACACTTAGATACGGAACGTTACAGTGATTTAGTCACCCAAGAGAAATATTTTGCCGTCGAAGCCAGCGTGACTGGGCAGCAAGGGAGGTCATTGAGATGAACCAGGGGATCGCGTTTTATTCCTATCTTACGCCGGAGCAGCAGGACCTGCTGAACCACTCGATGCAGATCGTGAGCTACCGGAAGGGGCAGATGGTCCACCGGCACGGGGACGTCTGCGTGGGTGTGATCTTTGTCCGCAGGGGCCGCCTGGCCTATTCCGCTCTGTCCGAGGAGGGGCGGGAGATCACGATCTTCCGGGCGGACGCCGGTCAGACCTGCATCCTGTCCGCCGCCTGCGTCTTCCGGGTGATGGAGACGGAGAGCCACATCACCGCGGAGGTCAACACAGAGCTGGCCATCCTGCCCGCCGTCATCCTCTCCCAGCTGATGAACCAGAACCCGGATGTGGAGCGGATCGTGTACAAGCAGGCGGCCATGCAGTATTCCGAGGCCCTCAAAACCCTCCAGCAGATCGTGTTCTTCAGTCTGGAGAAGCGGCTGGCCATGTTCCTGCGGGATGAGAAGGTCCATCAGAAGACCCTGGTCTTTTCCGTCACCCACGAGCAGATCGCCCGCTGTATCGGCTCCTCCCGGGAGGTGGTCACCCGGATGCTCAAGCAGTTTTCCGACCGGGGGATCGTCTCGCTGGGGCGGGGGACCGTCACCGTGCTGAACCCCGACGCCCTGGAGGACATTTTGCTCTGAGTACATCAAGAGAGAAAAAACAGGAGCATGGGTCGCCATGCTCCTGTTTGGTAAGGTGTCGATCAGAAATAGACATCTCCGCCGCGCTTGCCGCCGCTGGACTGATCCACCAGCTCGACAAAGTAGGGGGCAACGACGTAGACATTGGTGGCCACCTTCATGATGTGACCATCCTCGGAGAAGATCACGCCAGAGACAAAGTCCAGCAGGCGACGCGCCACGTCCTGTTCGGTCTTGCCCAGGTTCAGGACCACGAACTTCATGTCGCGCAGGTGATCTGCCACGCGGGAAGCGTCCTTGTACTCCTTGGGCTCCACCACCACGATGCGCATGTCGGCGACGCTGCGGATGGGCTGGACGCCTTCGTCCTGCCAATTCTGCTCCTCTTCGTATGCGTAATCGTTATCGTAATTGTCGTCGTAATCTTCGTACAGGTCCTCATCCATCGGCTTCCGCCGAAGTGCGCTAAACAGTCCCATATGCAGGTACCTCCTCTATGCTCTCTCCCATTATCACGATCTACAGTCCCAAAACGTGGACACCATACGTGCATTTAATCATTTTACCCATAATACTACAAATCAAGAACAATTTCAATATTTTATGAGAATATTTTGTGTCAAACGGTAAAAAAATTTCAACATATCGCAGCGAAGCTGTAACACTTTTGACAAAAACACAGGAAGATGGGGCAAAATGCGGGCGTTTTCAAAACACAGAAAAGGTAGGGAATCACTTTTCGATCCCGTATGCCTCCAGGTAGCGCAGCATGTCCTCCTCGTCCTTGTCGTCCAGGCCGTGTGCGTTGGCGCGGGACTCCACATGGTGGGTCAGCTCGTGGGCCAGGGTGGTGTAGAGCTCCTCCTGCCAGGTCTCCTCGTCCCAGTTCTCGTTCCGGGCGGAGGCCAGGAAGGAGCCGTAGTAGAGGTTGATGGACCGGCCCATATAGCCGTCCTGGATGTACTCGCCCAGGAAGAACATCTCCCCCGGCGGGAAGAGGGGGTCCTCCTTGGCCTCTTCCTGTAGGAGGATGCCGCCGTTGAGTTCCTCAAAGAAGACCGGCGGGAAGCGCTCCGCCATCTCATCCAGCAGGTCAGCCACTTGGTCAAAGGTGTATTCCATATTGTGTCCTCCCGATCGAAGTTTCTTTTATTTTACACTGGTTCCGACCGTTCCGCAATGGTATTTCATTCACTGCGGTTCGCATTGACAAGGCGGGCAAGATAGCGTAAAGTGAGAGAGAACTTTGACCGATGGAGGAGGCGCGCCTATGGCTGCAGATCTGAACGAACTGAAAGAAAAATTTATCCACGATCTCTTTGTGGCGGACGGCCTGGGGGCTGTCATCGAGGAGGCGTCCTACGGCTATGCCAGGTGCTCCATGGAGATCCAGCCCCGCCACTGCAACGCCCTGGGCATCCCCATGGGGGGCGCGGTGTTCACCCTGGCGGACTTTGCCTTCGCCGTGGCCGCCAACCAGGCGGGGCGGGACGTGGTCACCCAGGCCTCTCAGGTGACCTTCCTCAAGGCCGCCCAGGGCAAGCACCTCACCGCGGAAGCCCGCCAGATCAAGGACGGGAAGCGCGTCTGCTTCTACGAGGTGCGGGTCACCGATGACCTGGGCACCGAGGTGGCCTTTGTCACCGTCAACGGCTACGTGATCCACGGATAAGGGCAAAATTCCCGCTTTCCACCGGAAAGCGGGAATTTTTTATGGGTGAGTTCACAGCGCCAGGAGGTTGATCTTGCCCTCCTCTGCCACAGCCTTCAGGGCGGAGATGGGGTGGAGATAACTCTCGATGATGCGGGTGGCAATGGGGTCCTCCAGGTGCTTTTGGATATAGCGGCGGAGGTTGCGCGCGCCGTAGGCGGCGGAGTAGGAGTCCTTGACCAGGATGTCCAGCACGGCGTCCTCCCAGGTGAAGGTCAGATTCTTCTCGGCCAGCACGTCCTTGAGCTCTTGCAGCATGATGCGCGCGATGGCGCGGAAGTTCTCCTCGGTGAGCTGGTTGAAGCAGACGACCTCGTCCACGCGGTTGATGAACTCAGGCCGCAGGAACTGCTGAAGCGCCTTCATGGCCTTGTCCTTGTTCTGCTCGTTGGCGGTCTTGCCGAAGCCCAGGGGGCCGGAGGCGTTCTCGCTGCCCGCGTTGGAGGTCATGACGATCACGGCGTTCTCGAAGTTCACCACCCGTCCCTGGGCGTCGGTGATGTGGCCGTCGTCGAGAATTTGCAGGAGGATGTTCAGTACGTCGGGATGGGCCTTTTCGATCTCGTCAAAGAGGACCACGGAGTAGGGCTTCCGGCGGATCTTCTCGGTGAGCTGACCGGCCTCGTCGTAGCCCACATAGCCGGGGGGCGAGCCGATGATCCGGGAGACACTGTGCTTCTCCATAAACTCGGACATGTCCAGGCGGATGAGGGATTCGGGGGCGTGGAAGAGGTCCTCGGCCAGCCGCTTGACCAGCTCGGTCTTGCCCACGCCGGTGGAGCCGACAAAGATGAAGGAGACCGGCTTTCGCTTGGAGGAGACCCCCACGCGGTTGCGGCGGATGGCGGCGGCCACGGCGGCGATGGCCTCGTCCTGGCCCACGATGGAGGCCTTCAGGCGGTCCTCCAGCTTGGCCAGGCGCTCGTACTCCTGCTCCTGGATGGTGCTGGCGGGGATCTTGGTCCACAGCTCCACCACCCGGGCCAGGCTCTCCAGGGTCAGGGCAGGGGCGGCCTGGGTCTCCAGGTCCCGCTTCTCCTGCATGAGCTGAAGCTCCTTGCTGCGCAGTTCGGCCAGACGCTCGTAGGCGCGGTCGCTGCTGTCGTCCATCATGACCTCGCGCTCCACCGCGATGTCGTCCAGCTCCTTCTGGATCTCCAGGGAGCGGGCCAGGTCCTTGTTTTTCAGGTTGGCGTCGGAGCAGGCCTCGTCGATCAGGTCGATGGCCTTGTCCGGCAGAAAGCGGTCGGTGATATAGCGCTCGGACATCAGCACCGCCAGGCGGGCCACGTCGGGGGTGATCTTTACGTGATGGAAGGCTTCGTAATAGGGGGCCACACCCTTGATGATCTCCACGGCGTCCTCGATGGAGGGCTCGTTGACGATGACCGGCTGGAAGCGGCGCTCGAGCGCGGAGTCCTTTTCAATGTATTTCCGGTACTCGGTGAGGGTGGTGGCGCCGATGACCTGGATCTCGCCCCGGGAGAGGGCGGGCTTGAGGATGTTGGCGGCGTTCATGGAGCCTTCGGCGTCGCCCGCGCCCACCAGGTTGTGGACTTCGTCGATGACCAGGATGATGTTGCCCAGCTTTTTGATCTCCTCAATGAGCCCCTTCATGCGGCTCTCAAACTGGCCCCGGAACTGGGTGCCGGCCACCAGGGAGGTCAGGTCCAGGAGGTAGACCTCCTTGTCCTTCAGCTTGTAGGGCACGTCGCCGGAGAAGATCTTCATGGCCAGGCCCTCAGCGATGGCGGTCTTGCCCACGCCGGGCTCGCCGATGAGGCAGGGGTTGTTCTTCTGGCGGCGGTTCAGGATCTGGATGACACGCTCCAGCTCCTGATCCCGGCCGATCATCCGGTCCAGCTTGCCCTCGGCGGCCTTGCGGGTCAGGGAGATGCAGTGGTTCTCCAAAAACTTCCGCTTGGCGCGGCCCTTGCGCTCGCCCTTTTCCCCGTTCCGGGGGGGTTCCGTGGGTTGGCTGGGCTGGTCGGGCAGGTCGCTGTCCTGCTTGCTCTGGTCGGGGTTGGCCAGGTTGCCCATCAGTTTATTCAAAAAGGGGAAGGTGGCGGTGCGGCCGTCCTCCTCGTCCTCGTTGTCTTCGTCGCTGCGGTCGGGGTCACTCATGGCGTCTGCCAGGTTGCCCATCAGGGTCTCCATGTTTTCGGCCCCGTCAAAGGCGGACATCATTTCCTTGGTCAGACCCTCCAGGTCCTCGTCGCTGAGTCCCATCTTGTCGATCATGTCGGTGACCGGACGGATGTTCAGCTCCCGGGCGCACTTGAGGCAGAGGCCTTCGTTCTGGCCGTTCTGATCGGCGTTGTCCAGACGGGTGATGAAAACAACGGCAACGTTCTTCTTGCATCGGCTGCAAAGGGTGGGATTCATAGGCGTTCACTCCTTACATGGGGAATCGTTTGCTGCCCATGGTAACATGGGTTTGTGAATTGGGTATGAATTGAGGGAAAACAAAGCTTATCCTCCCAAGAGGGAAAGGAAGGGAAGGGAGGGGGAGAAGGTGAGCAGCCAGCTCTCGGCCGACACCTCCGGAGGGATCCAGGCCAGCAGGTCCAGGACCCACTGGACCACCATCAGGATCAGAGCGCCCTTGACCAGCCCCAGGACGCCGCCCAGGGCCTTGTTCAAAAAGTGAAGGACGGGCAGCTTGGCCACCAGATGTAGGCCGTGGCAGAACAGGGTCCAGACCAGCTGCGTCCCCAGAAAGCCCAGCAGGAAGAGGAGGAGCCTGGCGGCCGAAGCCGCGGCGATGGGGTTCATCTCCTCGCCCAGGAGGGGCAGGACGAGGTCCGTCCCGTGGGTGGAGAGATACCAGCCGCCCGCAAGCCCCAGCACTACGGCCAGCAGGGAGCAGAGCGACAGAATGAAGCCGCGGCGGTAGCCCATGACCACGAAATAGACCAGCAGGACCAGGATCACAAGGTCCAGGAGCAGGGAAGCGGTGAGGGTCATGACGCGGCCTCCTCATTGACGAGCTTGGAGCCGGAGGGGAAGTAGAGGCTCACCGTGGCGCTGCTGACCAGGGCCACGCTGCCGTTGTTGTAGAGGGCGATGTTGCGGATGCCCCGCTGGTTGGGTTCGGTGCGATACTTGTTCAGCTTGCGGTCGGAGGTGACGATCTCGCCGGTGGTCAGGACGGCCACGTCGTGGCCTTGGGCGGCCAGGGCCGAGGTCTGTCCTTCCAGGGGCAGGCGGCCGTATTCCTTGCCATTGTCGTCCACGGTGACCAGGGTGCCCGCGCTGCCGGAGGAGGAGCGGGAGAGGAGGAGGGCGGCGAAGTCGTCCCCCTGGAGGGAGCCCATCCGCAGGTATTGGCCTTCGTAATCGTAGCTGGCGGTGATGACCCCGCTGGAGTCCAGGATCAGCAGGCTCTGGTCCCCCAGGATCCAGCACCTGCCGCTGCTGAGGGTGGACAGGACCACGTTGGAGCCGAGGGAAAGGGTTTTCGTGGGCTCCTTCCTGGAGGAGAAGGTGTAGTAGAGCAGGGTGTTCTCAAAGGTCCCCTCGGCCTGCCCGGGGGAGATCAGATAGACGCCCCGGCAGTCGGGGGTGACCACGGCGTCGGAGATATAGCGGCTGGACAGCCGGATGGCCAGGACGGTCTCGAAGGAGGGGTTGTAAACGGTGACGACGGCCTTATAGCCGCTGACCTTGCTGGTGACCGCCACCCAGCCCTTGTCATTGACCGTGGCGCAGATGAGGGACTCCTCCGCGGGAAGCTCCAGCTTGTTGGCCAGCTTGTCTCCCTGGACGACGCGCAGCTGCTGGCCGCCCACGTCGTAGACCACGGTGTATTCCCCCGCGGTGTTCAGGGCGGGGGAGGACATGCTCACGGACTCCTTCAGCTCTGCGGTGCCTGTGGAGGAGAAGACCTGGATCTGGGTCTGGGTGCAGACCACCAGCTTGTCGTCCACGCCCAGAAAGAGGCTGTTGAACTGGGCGTTGTGGGAGAAGTCGTCCTTGCCCTCGGTGTAGGTCAGCCGGTGCAGGGCGGTGGAGGCGCTGTCCCGGAAGACGGTGGCAGCCAGCAGGCCGAGGAGAAGCACGGCAGCGAGGATGAGCAGGATCACCCGCTGCCTGCGGGTCAGTGAAGTTTTCAGGGTTTGCAGTTTGCTCATAATAAGCCTCCGGAATCAGGGAAGCTCCGGCACAGGATACCAGAGTTTGGTCATGTACAGGCCCTGGGGGGGCGCGGTGGGACCGGCGTCGGTGCGGTTCCTGCCTGCCAGCAGGGCGGGGATGTCGTCGGGAGAAAGCTTGCCCTCGGCGGCGTAGACACAGGTGCCCACCATAGCCCGGACCATGTTGTAAAGGAAGCCGTCGGCGCACACCCGGCAGGAGATCATGTCGCCCTCCCGGGCGATGTCGAAGTAGTGGACCGTGCGGACGGTGGTTTTCGTTTCGGTGCCCACGGAGCGGACACAGGCGAAGTCATGGGTGCCCACAAAGTGGGAGGCGGCCTTCTGCATCACGGTCTCGTCCAGGTGCTTGGGGTAGAACCAGACGCGGTTGACGAGGAAGGCATTGCGGATGCGGGAGTTGTAGATGCGGTAGGTGTATTCCTTCTGGATGCAGCTGCCGATGGCGTTGAAGTCCTCGGGGACCTCCGTGGCCTTGACCACCACGATGTCCCCCGGCAGGCGGGTGTTCACCGCCAGGGGGAGCCGGTCGCAGGGGATGGTGGAGGAGGTGCGGAAGTTGGCCACATAGGTCTCCGCGTGGACGCCAGCGTCGGTGCGTCCGGCGCCGGTACACTTCACCGGATGACAGACCACCAGGGCCAGGGCCTTTTCCAGGGTCTCCGCCACGGTGACGTCTCGCTTCTGGACCTGCCAGCCGTGGTAGTTGGTGCCGTCGTACATCAAGGTCAAAGCAATGTTGCGCATAGCACCCTCCTTACAGCCCGAAGAAGCGCAGGACGCAGACAGCCGCCGCCAGCACCACCGCGAAGAAGAGGAAGCCCCAGTCCCGGCCGTGCATGACCAGCTGCCGCAGACTGGTGCGGCCCTCGTCGCCGTGATAGCAGCGGCACTCCATGGCCACGGCCAGCTCCTCCGCCCGGCGGAAGGAGGAGATGAAGAGGGGGATCAGGATGGGGATGAGGGCCTTGGCCTTCTGCATGAGGTTCCCGGTGTCAAAGTCCGCGCCCCGGGCCTTCTGGGCGGAGATGATCTTGTCGGTCTCCTGGATGAGGGTGGGGATGAAGCGCAGCGCGATGTTCATCATCATGGCCAGCTCGTGGACGGGGAAGTGGAGCTTTTTCAGGGGATGCAGGAGGCGCTCCAGACCGCTGGTGAGCAGGATGGGGGAGGTGGTGTAGGTCAGCAGCAGGGTGGAGGCGATGAGCATCAGGATGCGCAGCACCATGAAGAAGGCCTTCCAAATGCCCTCCTCCGTGATCTTCAGGAAGCCCAGGCTCCACAGGAGGGTGCCGTCGGTGTAGAAGAGGTTCAGGATGGCGGTAAAGACCACGATGAAGACCACGGGCTTCATCCCCTTCAGGAAGACCTTGGGCTGCACCCGGGAGATGCCGATGAGGACCAGGAGGACGGCCAGGACCAGGCCATAGGAGACCAGGTGCTTGCACAGGAAGATGACCACGATATACAGGACCGTGAAGACCAGCTTGGAACGGGGGTCGAGCCGGTGGATGAGGGAATCGCCCGGGAAGTACTGCCCCAGGGTAACGTCTTTCAGTGCCATTTATACGCGCCCCTTTCTGCGGTATGCCTCCAGGAAAGCGGCTTTGGCCTGCTCCACCGTGTAGACAGCGGGATCAATGTCCACACCCATGGCCCGGACCCGGGAGAAGACCCGGTTCATGGTGGGGACGGACAAGCCCAGCTTTTCCAGGGCCTCGCCGTGGGAGAAGACCTCCCGAGGGGTCCCCACATAGGGCAGGGTGCCGTGGCTCACCACCACCAGCCGGTCGGTGATGCGGGCAACGTCCTCCATGGAGTGGCTGACGAAGATGATGGTGGCGTTGTTGGCCTTTCGGTAGGCCTCGATGTTGGCCAGGATGCTGGCCGCCCCGGCCGGGTCCAGACCTGCGGTGGGCTCGTCCAGGATGAGGACCTTTGGCTCCATGGCGATGACACCGGCGATGGCCACCCGGCGCTTCTGTCCGCCGGACAGCTCAAAGGGGGAGCGCTCCAGGACCTCGGCGGACAGCCCGGCGAAGTCGGCGGCCCGCCGGACCCGGCGGTCGATCTCCGCCTCGTCGAGCTTCATGTTCTTGGGGCCGTAGGCAATGTCCTTGTAAACGGTCTCCTCAAAGAGCTGATACTCGGGATACTGGAAGACCAGGCCCACCTGGAAGCGGATGCTGTGGGTCAGCTCCTTGCTGGACCAGATGTCCTGGCCCTCGAAGAAGACCTGCCCGGCGGTGGGCTTCATCAGGCCGTTGAGATGCTGGATCAGGGTGGATTTCCCTGAACCGGTCCGGCCGATGATCCCCAGGTACTCCCCCCGGTGGATGGTCAGGTCGATGTGGTCCAGCGCCGTCTGCTCAAAGGGAGTGTTGGGGCTGTAGATATGGGTTAGGTTTTTGATCTCAATAATCGGTTCCACGCTATATTCCTCATTTGCTTTCGTAGGTTCTCCGCGCTTTGGGTCATTTCAGCAAATCGGCCAGGACGGCGGCGCACGCCTCGTCGCTGAGGGCGTCCAGGGGGACGTCCAGCCCCTCCTGACGAAGCTCATAGAGCAGCGCCACGGTCTCCGGCACGGACAGGCCGGAGGCCCGCAGGGTGTCCACGTGCTGGAAGACCTCCTTGGGCGGGCCGTCGTCGATGATCTGGCCGTCGGCCATGACGATGAGCCGCTGGGCCTGGGCGGCCTCATCCATGTGGTGGGTGATGAGGATCACGGTCATGCCGTAGGCTTCGTTCAAATTGCGGATGGTGTCCACCGTCTCTCTGCGGCCCACGGGGTCCAGCATGGCGGTGGCCTCGTCCAGGACGATGCACCGGGGCATCATGGCGATGATACCGGCGATGGCCACCCGCTGCTTCTGTCCGCCGGAGAGCAGGTGGGGGGCGTGCTCCCGCAGGTCGTACATGCCGACCATCTTCAGGGCGGTGTCCACGCGCTTCCGGATCTCCGCGGGGGGGACCCCCATGTTTTCCGGGCCGAAGGCCACGTCTTCCTCCACCACGCTGGCCACGATCTGGTTGTCGGGGTTCTGGAAGACCATGCCGACCTTGCCCCGGATGGCCAGGAGGTTGTCCGGGTCGGCGGTGTCCAGTCCCTCCACCCAGAGCTTGCCCTCGGTGGGGGTCTGCAAGGCGTTGATCTGCTTGGCCAGGGTGGATTTTCCCGAGCCGTTGTGGCCCAGGATGGCCACGAAGGAGCCGGACTCGATCTCCAGGTCGATGTTTTTCAGCACGGGGGGATGTCCGGCTGGCTCATCGGGGTAGGAGAAGGTCAGGTTTTTCGCTTGAATGATCGTGCTCATAGGTCAGTTCCTCTTTTTACTTGCTGGTCCAGCGTCCGGCCGCGCCGCAGGGCAGCACCAAGCCGCTGTCCGTGGCGGGCAGCCCCAGCTCATCGCTGACGGTGTGACCGCCGTACTTCTTGGTCAGCAGGGTCTCCATCATGTAGGTCAGCACCGAGGGGGCCAGGCCGGTGGTGTAGGAGTTGACGAGAAAGAAGAGGGGCCGGTCCGACAGGACCTGGACCACCAGCTCCAGGAAGGGGTAGAGGTTTTCCTCCAGCTTCCAGATCTCGCCGGATGGCCCCCGGCCGTAGGAGGGCGGGTCCATGATGACCGCGTCGTAGCGGCGGCCCCGGCGGATCTCCCGCTCCACGAACTTGGCGCAGTCGTCCACGATCCAGCGGATGGGGGCGCCTTCCAGGCCGGAGCTTTTGGAGTTCTCTCTGGCCCAGCTCACCATGCCCTTGGCGGCGTCCACGTGGCAGACCGAGGCCCCGGCGGCGGCGCAGGCGATGGTGGCGGCCCCGGTGTAGGCGAAGAGGTTCAGGACGTTGATGGGCCGGCCGGCGTGGCGAATCTGGTCCATGGCGAAGTCCCAGTTGGCGGCTTGCTCCGGGAAGATGCCGGTGTGCTTGAAGTTCATGGGCTTGACGTTGAGGGTCAGCTCCTTGTACTTCACCTGCCAGCGCTCGGGCAGGTCCTTCTTCACCCATTGTCCGCCGCCGGTGTTGGACCGGGCGTACCGGGCGTCGAACCGCTTCCAGCCGGGATGCCGGCGGGGGGTGTTCCAGATGGCCTGGGGGTCGGGACGCACCAGGATGTATTTCCCCCAGCGCTCCAGCTTTTCTCCTCTGCCGCAGTCCAGCAGCTCATAGTCTTTCCAACCAGTAGATGCCCACATATCCATTCCCTTCCTATCGCAAGGTCCTCCGGTGGGGAGGACCGACGTAATGTTTCGTACCGACATAAAATCATACTATTATATCATCGCCGCTCCCGTCCGTCAACGAAATCCGGTGATCGCCGCGCAACTTCCCGGAACTGCGCGGAAAAAGATTGTATTGCAGCGGCGGGTATGATAAAATAGAACAAATAACGAACAGTTTCCTTTCAGGAGGAATGCACCATGAACGAAAACGCAGGTCAGTTCCGCAGCGCGGCCCTCGGCGGCTTCCACCGCCAGGATGTGCTGGATTATTTCGAGCGGGTCGCCCGGGAAAACCAGGAGGAGAAGGAAGCCCTTCTGGCGGAGCGGGACGCCGCTGCCACTGCCTTGGAGGAGGAGAAGGCGGCCCGTGCGCAGGCGGAGGGCCGTCTGCTCCTGCTGGAGCAGCGCGCGGAAAACGCCGTTGCCGACCGAAAGGCGCTGGAAGAGGAGGTCGCCGCCCTGAAGGAGCGCTTGGCGGAGAAGGAAACGGCGCTGACCCAGGCCAAGGCAGAGGGGGAGGCCCTCCGCAAGGCCATCCGGGAGCTGGAGCCGTCTGCCCAGTCCTGGCAGCACATCAAGGACACCGCCGGTGACATCGAGGTGGCCGCCCACGAGCGGGCCCAGATCACCATCCAGGAGGCCCAGGTGAAGGCGGCGGAGATCCAGGCCGAGGCGGCCCGCTGGGTCTTGGACATCCAGAGCCGCTGCGACAAGCTCCAGCGGGACCTGCGCTCGTCCATCCTGGCGGCGGAAAAGGAACTGGATTCCGTCCGCGCCTCCTTCTCCCTGACGGAGACCGACATGGAGGGCTTCCAGAGCGCCCTGTCCGACCTGCTGGCCGGGATCGAGCAAGCCTGATGAAAACACAGATAGAACAGAAACGAGGTCTTCCCCGGCGTTGTGGGGAAGACCTCCGTTTTTTCTCAGTGGGGCTTTTTCACATAGGCCTCTACCACCTGCCGGTTGATGGCTTCCATCTGGTGGAGCTTGGCCACGCTCTCGGAGAGGAACCGGGGGTCCTTGCCGCGCTCCAGGGCCTGGTCGATGAGGGCCTTTAGCTTGTCTGCCGTCAGGCTGCTCAAGTTCTCATAGAGATCCTGTCCGATGTAGGACAGGAAGGAGCTGACCTTCTGGTCGTAGACGATCCCCACCAGCGGGACCCCCTGCCCGGCGGAGAAGATGAGCCCGTGCAGCCGCATGGAGACCACGGCCTTCATCCGGGAGAGGATGCCGATGGTCTGCCCGGCGGGGTAGCCGTCGGTGATCAGGTGGCAGGGGGCCTTCATGCGCTGGATGACCCGCTTGGAGGCCTCAATGTCCAGCCGGGGTTCCAGGGGGAAGAAGACGGGCGTCATGCCGTACTTTTCATACACGTGATCGGCCGCGGCGGCAATGTGGTCGACCTTTTCCTCAAAATTCGGCCAGGGCCGCAGGGCAAAGCCCACGTAGTCCCCCTTTGCGGGGATGCCCAGACTCTCCAGAATGCCGTCGATGACCTCGTCGGGGGCGGCGGGCAGGATCACGGTGGTGTCTGCGGACAGGGTGATCTGGGGTTTGGTGATCCCCATGACCTCCAGTTCCCGCAGGGAGTTGGGGTCGCGGAGGGTGATGGCGTCCACATAGCGGTTGATGACCTTGGCGGCCCGGGTGCGGTTGCCGCCGCTGCGGATGGGACCGATGCCGCAGCCGTACATGATCACCGGGCAGCCATGCCGCTTGGCGGCGGAGAGGGTCCAGAGATAGAACCACAGGGAGCGGGAGCTGGTCACGTCCTGCATGAGGGACCCGCCGCCGTTGATGGAGAGCTTGGCCCGTTTGAAGTGGCGGATGGCCTGGAAAATGTTGAAGATGTAGAAGGCGTTGACCCGATAGCGCAGCCGGGTCTCCGCCGGGTTTCGGGAAAAGACCTGGAAGGAGAGGTCGGGGGCGATGGTCCGCAGCTCCGTGAGGATGGCCAGCAGGATGGCGTCGTCCCCGGCATTTCCCCGGCCGTAGGCGCCGCAGATGACCACCTGATCTCGCCCCTGGCGCTCATAGCGGAGGATGGTCTCGTAGATCTCCAGCTGCCGGTGGATGGTGGCCTCGATGGAGAACTCCCGGTCGGCCTTTTCGTAGAGTCGGCGGCCCATGACCTGCCGCAGCGCGGGGTCTCTGGCCAGGGTGAGCAGGTGACCGGACAGGGCCTCCGCGTCCCCGGGCTGGAAGAGGAAGCCGTTGGACCCGTGGTCGATGAGGTAGGACACGCCGCCCACCTTGCTGCTGACCGTGGGCAGCGCCGCCCGCGCGCCCTCGGTGAGGGCGTAGGGGAAGGTCTCGGAGATGGAGGTCAGGGTGTTGATGTCGATGGCGTGGTAGAAGGAATCGGTGTCCGAGATCCAACCGGCGAAGCAGACTTCGCGGGAGACCCCCAGCTCGTCTGCCAGGGCCTTCAAGTTACCCATCTCCTCGCCGTCTCCGGCAATGAGCAGCCGCAGGGCGGGGAAGTCCTTGTGGGCCAGGGCGAAGCCACGGATCAGGGTGGCGATGTCCTTGACGGGATTCAGACGGGCGGCGATCCCGGCCACCACGCAGGTCTCGTCGGCGTCCAGCCCCACGGAGCGGAAGTATTCCGCCCGGTCCATGGCGGGGGTCCGGGGGGTGAAGTCCAGACCGTTGTAGATGGAGAAGAGCCGTTCCGGGTCAAAGCCCCGGGAGATCAAGAGGTCCACCATGGCGTCGGACACGCCGATGCGGTACTTGATCTTCCGCAGGGCGAGGGTGTTGATGTTGCCGTAGGTCAGGCGGGAGACCGGCCGTCCCAGATAGTCCAGCCGGTAGTCGCTGTGGACGGTGGAGACCGTGGGCAGACCGGTCTTTTTGGACAGGAAGGCCGCCATCATGTTGCCCCGCGCGCCGTGGCTGTGGATGATGTCATAGCCCTCCTCCCGGACCATGCGGGTCAGCTTCTTTAGGGTGGAGGGGAGATCGCGGCCGGGGAAAACCACGGTGTCGATGCCCAGAGCCCGGGCCTCCTGGGTGAAGGGACCCTCGGTGAAGCAGACCATTTTCACTTGGATCTGGGACGTAAGGCCTGCCAGCAGGGTGTGGACGTGGGTTTTTGCGCCGCCGGTGTCGCCGCCGCTGATGAGGTGAAGCACTTTCATGGCGATTCCTCCGAAAAAAAGACTTGTGAAATACAACGTAATATTATACAATGGTTTAGAAAAATGGTCAAGCAACGGAGGTTACGAATGAGTATCATCGACAAACAAGGAAAGCTCTTTGGCAAGCTGAACATCATTGATCTGATTGCCATTGTTTTGATCGTGGCTGTGGTGGCCCTGCTGGGCTTCAAGTTCCTGGGCGGCCACTCCGGCGGTCTGGCCGGTGCGGGCCAGCCGGTCGTCTACACCGTGGAGGTGGACGGCGTGGAGAAGGAGGTCTATGACTTTATCCAGGCGGAAGTGGAAAAGGGCCCCAGCCAGCTCACCGCGTCCGGCGAGCTGCTGGACGGCTACGTGACGGCGGTGGACGGCGTTTTGGTGGAGGAAGACGAGGCCTCCCTTCAGGACTACCCCTCCGGCGGGGTGACCGGCCTGAAGTATTCCGAGGCGGGGACCTACGACCTGGTCTTCACCATCGAGGCCACTGTCAAGGACGACCTGACCAGCGAGCTGGGGACCCAGGAGATCCGCGTGGGCAAGAGCCACATCGTCAAGACCACCACCTTCGAGCTGGAAAACGGCACCATCCTCTCCTGCGAGAGACTGGAGAGCGCGGGCTAACGGCAAAAAACAGGGACGGCCCTGAGACTGTCAAAAAAGCCTCGCAGAGTTCGCGGCCCGCCAGAGGCGCACAGGACCTGCGCGCGGCGGCCAGCCATCCCCTTCTGTAGGAAAAGGCGCAGCCTTTTTCGACAAGCTGGAGGGACGGCCGGGGACGTCCCTGTTTTTTGCAAACAAAGTGTCGAAAAGGCAGAAAAAAGGTTGACTTTTTTGGAAAGAATGGTAGGATGATAAAGAGCATGATAGAGGTGCGAATGTCAAGAGTACCTCTCTCGAAGGGACTAGGAGCCAGAGAGAGGGAAAGGGGCCTTCGCCGAGGTTTCGCTGCGGTCCTGAACGCCGCGAGGCCGGGCTGTGGGAGAATATCCCACAGACTGTCGTCCCTGGGGGACGGAGCGCTGTCGTGGGTTCATCCTGTGTGAAGTCATGGCAACGCCATGACTTTTATTTTTTAGACAGGAGAGAGAACATTATGAGAAACACCTTACGGCGCTTGCTGCCGCTGCTGGCTTTGCTGGTCGTTCTGGCGGTGAGCATGTCTGCCACGGCGCTTGCCGCGGGCGACCCCACCGAAGAGTCCGGCAGCAAGATGATCGAGTGCCCGGACTGCGGCGGCGTCGGCGTCTGCATGAGCTGCTATGGCCAGGACGAGGCCTGCGAGGACTGCGGCGGGACCTTCGTCTGCGTGAGCTGCGAGGGGACCGGCTATGTGGAGTCTTCCAGCCACTTCTACAACACCTTCCTGGCCCTGCTGCCCCCCATCATCGCCATTGCCCTGGCGCTGATCACCAAGGAGGTCTATTCCTCCCTCTTCATCGGCATCCTGGTGGGCGGCCTGCTCTACGCCAACTTCAACCTGGAGGGGACGGTCCTGCATGTCTTCAGCGACGGGATCGTGGGTTCCGTCACCGACAGCTACAACATGGGCATCCTGATCTTCCTGGTGATCCTGGGCGCGATGGTCTGCCTGATGAACCGGGCCGGTGGCTCCGCCGCCTTTGGCCGCTGGGCGCAGATCAACATCAAGTCCCGCGTGGGCGCGCAGCTGGCCACCGTGATCCTGGGCTGCCTGATCTTCATCGACGACTACTTCAACTGCCTGACCGTGGGCAGCGTCATGCGCCCTGTGACCGATAAGCACAACATCTCCCGCGCCAAGCTGGCCTACCTCATCGACTCCACCGCCGCCCCCATCTGCATCATCGCGCCCATCTCCTCCTGGGCAGCGGCCGTGGCCGGGTTTGCCGAGGACGGCCAGGGCCTGTCCCTGTTCATCCGGGCCATTCCCTTCAACTTCTACGCCCTGCTGACCATCCTGATGATGGTGGGTCTGTCCGTTCTGCGGCTCGACTACGGCCCCATGGCCAAGCACGAGAAGAACGCCATGGAGAACGGCGACCTCTTCTCCGGCAAGAATCCCTACGCCAGCATGGAGGCTGAGGAGAGCAACGAGAACGGCCGCGTCATCGACCTGGTCCTGCCCATCCTCCTTCTGGTGGTCTGCTGTGTCACCGGCATGATCTACTCCGGCGGCTTCTTTGAGGGCACGGGCTTCGTGGAAGCCTTCTCCAACTCGGACGCTTCCGTGGGCCTCATGCTCGGCTCTGCCTTTGCCCTGGTGTTCACCTTTATCTATTACAGCTTCCGCCGCATCATGAAGTTCAGCGAGATGATGAACTGCATCCCCGACGGCTTCAAGGCCATGGTCCCCGCAATCCTGATCCTGACCTTCGCCTGGACCCTGAAGAGCATGACCGACTCCCTGGGCGCAAAGTACTTTGTCCGTGACTTTGTCTACAGCAACGCGGCCAGCTTCCAGGTCATTCTGCCCGCCATCGTCTTCCTGATCGGCTGCCTGCTGGCCTTCGCCACCGGCACCAGCTGGGGCACCTTCGGGATGCTGATCCCCATCGTCCAGAGTGTCTTCCCCATGGACAACCCCCTGTCCGTGGTCTGCAT
This sequence comes from uncultured Eubacteriales bacterium, assembly GCA_934572535.1. Taxonomy (GTDB): domain Bacteria; phylum Bacillota; class Clostridia; order Oscillospirales; family Oscillospiraceae; genus Evtepia. The sequence goes on along the minus strand of CAKTLJ010000015.1, from coordinate 23,005 downwards.
CTCCGCCTGCATGGCCGGCGCTGTCTGCGGCGACCACTGCTCCCCCATCTCCGACACCACCATCATGGCCTCCGCCGGTGCGCAGTGCGACCACGTGAGCCATGTTTCTACCCAGCTTCCCTACGCGATCACCGTTGCGGTGGTGAGCTTTATCAGCTACATCATCGCCGGGTTCATGCCCAACGCGGTCATCGCCCTGCCCATCGCCATCGTTCTGATGATCTGCGCCCTCGTTCTGATGAGAAAGATCTGGGGCAAGAAGGCGACCGCGTAACGACGCCAAGCAAAACGAAAGCCCATCCGGTCAGTCCCGGGTGGGCTTTTCTGCGGCCTCGTCGCGCCAGAACAGCTCTCGCAGGCCGATATACAGCAGGAAGAGGCCGAAGAGCTTCCGCAGAAGCCCGGTGTCCAGGTGGTTGGACAGAACGGCGGTGCAGGCGGCTGCGGCCAGCCCGGCCAGGATAGCGGGCAGAAGGACGCGCCTTTCCAGCAACCCGTTTTTGTGGTGAGCGGGGAGCGCGGCGGCGGCAGCCGGGAGAAAGTACACGAGGTTGATCCCTTGGGCCGTGTGCTGGCTGACCCCGGCAAAGGTCGTCAGATAGATGAGGAGCAGGGAACCGCCCCCGACGCCAAAGGCGGAGAGGATGCCGGTGACGGTCCCGGCCAGCAGAGCCAGCAGCCAGCTCATCCGCTCAGGGCGCTCCAGGCCCCGTAGAGGATCAGCAGGGCGAAGACCCGCTTGAGCCAGGTGACCGAGACCTTTTGGAAGACCCTTCCGCCAATGAGTCCTCCGATGAGTCCCCCCGCCAAATAGGGCAGCGCCGCCAGGAGGTCCAGGTTGCCCCTGCCGTAGTAGATGACCGCGGAGAGGGCGCACAGGGGGAAGATGATGGCCACGGAGCAGGCGAAGGCCTTGCGGCGCGCCAGCCCGCACCGGGACATGAGCAGAGGCACCAGCACCATTCCGCCGCCCCCGCCGAAGAAGCCGTTGACCAGCCCGGCCGCGCCGCCTGCCACCGCCGCCGGGAGCCAAGTTTTATAACGTTCCAAAAGCAAAACCCTCCTCTGGCCTAGTTTGCCAGGGGAGGGCGTTTTTATTCCTGGATGAGGTCCTGGATCACGGCGCCGGCCAGGAGGAAGCCAGCCACCGGGGGTACCCAGGGGGCGCTGGCCGGGACGGAGCGCCGTCCGGGGGGCGGCGCCTCCCGCTGCTCCGTCCGGGCGGGAAGCTCTGGGGAGAAGACCACCTTGTGGTGGCGGATATTCCGGGCCTTCAGCTCCTTGCGGAGGATGCGGGCCAGGGCGCAGCCCTCGGTCTTGGCGATGTCCGCCACCCGGAACTGGGAGGGATCCAGCTTGTTTCCCGTTCCCATGCAGGAGATGATGGGAAGGCCCCGCTGCAAGGCGGTCTCAATGAGGTCCAGCTTGCAGGAGACCAGGTCGATCGCGTCCACGATGTAGTCGTAAGCAGCGGTGAAAAAGGCCTCCCGGCTGTCGGCCTCGTACTTTTCCGGGATCAGGTGAAGGCTGCACGCGGGGTTGATGTCCCGGATGCGCCGGGCCAGGGCTTCCGTCTTGTCCAGGCCAAGGGTGGAGTGAAGGGCCTGGGCCTGCCGGTTGAGGTTGGTCAGGCCCACCTGGTCGTTGTCCACCAGGGTCAGCGCTCCAACGCCGGAGCGGGCCAGGGCCTCCGCGCACCAGCTGCCCACGCCGCCCAGGCCGAACACGGCGACGTGGGCCTGGGCCAGCTTTGCCATGGCGGCCTCGCCCAGCAGCATCTCCGTGCGGAGGAATTGTTCGTTGCTCATAGAAAGGTCTCCTCGTGTCGTCAGGTTCAAAGGGGATGGAAAGCCCCGCGGAAGGCTGTGCTCCCGCGGGGCATGTGGATCATTTCAGGGAGGGGATCTCCTGTGCGGCGTCGGTCAGTTCAGCGGGGTAGTCCTCCTGGATGTCGGTGTACCACGCGTTGTAGTCCTCGCTGCGCAGGGCGTTGGCGGCCTGATACTGCCAGCGGACCTCGCCGAAGTCCTCCGCGAGGATGACTTCATAGCCGATAACGTTGCCGGAGTCGTCCTTGTGCGGCACGACAGAGGCCTCGCCCGGCTGACGGCCGCGCGCGAACAGCCACTCGGCCAGGTCAGCGGACAGGCCGTCGCGGTTGACGTCTTCGTTCAGCCCGCCGTTTTCCTTGCTGGCCTCGTCCGCGCTGTCCTTGGCGGCCAGGGATGCGAAGGAGTCGGAGGTGGCTTCGCCTGCCTTCCAGTCCTCCAGGATGGCGTTGGCCTGGTCCAGGACCTTGGTCAGCTGCGCGTCGGTGGGCAGGGCGGCGGAGCCGTCCTCATTTTCCCCGGTCTCGGCCAGGAGAAGAATGTTGCGGTAGCTTGCGGTCTGATAGCTGTCGGTGCCCTTGTCGCGGCCCAGGAACTGGACCACGCAGTAGCCGGTGTTTTCCAGCTTGATGGCGGTCAGCTCACCGGGGGTGCGACCGGCGGCCGTGAGCCACGCGCTCGCGTCGGCGGACAGGGAGGAGGTGATGGCGCTGCCCAGCGCGTCCGCCTTGTGGTTGTAGTCCGGGTCGGCCTTGTAGGACTCTGCGGAGCTTTCGTCTACGTACTTGGCGGCGGCCTCGTTGAAGGCCGTGCCGCGGCGGACCTCGGCGATCATGGCGTTGGCATTCTGACCGGCGACGTCCATGGCGGCGGCGATCTCCTCGTCGGTGGCCTCGACGGCGTTGCCGTCCTCGTCGGTCTTTTCGTCCACCTGGTAGTTGATGTAGCAATAGCGATATTCATAGGAGTCCAGGGCATCGGCGTTTTCCGCGTAGTAGGCGTCCAGCTCGCTCTGGCTGTAGGTGAATTCCTGGGCCTTCACCTTGGCGTACTCATCGGCCAGGATGGAGTCGGTCAGGATGTCCCGGAAGAGGCTCATGGTCATGTAGCGGCCATAGAGGGCCTTCAGGTAGGCCTCTTCGGAGGTGTTGCTCTGCACGCTGTACATCTTCAGGTAGTTCATATTTTCGTCAAAGGCAGCCTGGCCGTCCTCGGAGAGGGTGTACCCGGCCTGCTTTGCCTGGCTGCACAGGATGGTGACGCGCTGAAGCTCCTGGAGAGCGGAGTCCAGGAAGTAGTCGGCGTAGGTGACGCCCTCCTCCTCGTTGTAGAACTGCTCGTTGGCGGGCAGGGCGGCGTTATAGCCCATGTCCATGCCGTACATTGCGTACTGCTGGGCCTGCTGGGCGAAGTTGTTGGAAACGGCGGCGTAGTAGTAGGACACCTCTGCCACGGTGAAGTCCTGGTCGCCCACGGTGGCGGCGGTCGCGGTCTTGTTGCCGTTGCTGTTTCCGGCGTTCCACACCAGCAGGATGACGACCAGAATGGCGATCACAATGCCGACGGCCCAATAGGTCTTAGCCTTAGAACTCATGGGCTCCTTCTGTTTCGATTTGCTCATAGTAGTTGCTTGTCCTCCTTGTTATGAAAAATAAGAAGCATTACGAGCAAACATTATACTAAAGGGCGGGAGAATTTGCAAGGAAAAACGATGGGAAAGAGGGGAGGAGCGACAGGAAGCGGGAAAATTTGCAGATTATTCATAAATCCATCCAGGGGAAGGAGAATTGAAATATGGGCGAAAATCGAGTATACTTTTAGGACACGTTCCACAAATGAAACCACGGAAAGAAAGGATGGAGAAACGATGAAAGACGTCATCAGCGTGCATACCATGCGGGAGAGCGATGCCTACACGATCGCGAACTATGTTCCCAGCAAGGAACTCATGTACCGGGCCGCCATGGGGGTCTACCGGGCGGTGGACTGGAGCCGGGGGAGCATCGGCATCCTGACCGGGGCAGGCAACAACGGCGGCGACGGATATGCCCTGGCCTGCATCCTGGCGGACCGGGGGATCCCCTGCCGCGTCTACCGGGTGTCGGAGAAGTTCTCCGAGGATGGCCGCCACTACCACGACCTGGCCCAGGAGAAGGGCGTGGATATCCGCCTGTTCACCGAGGAGGAGGACCTGCGCGGCTTCGATATCCTGGTGGACTGTATGCTGGGCACGGGTTTTTCCGGCCGGGTGCGGGACCTCTACCGGGCCGCCATCAAGGCCGTGAACAACGCCCGGTCCTACGTGGTCAGCGTGGATATCAACAGCGGCATGAACGGGGACTCCGGCAAGGCGGAGCTGGCGGTCAGGTCCGACCTGACCGTGACCATTGGGTACTTAAAGACGGGCTTCTTCCTGGGAGACGCCATCTGGTACGTGGGCAAGCTGGCGGTGGCGGACATCGGCATCCGCCTGCTGCGGGATGAATACTATCTGGCCAGGGAGGAGGAGATCGTCTTCCCCAACAGCGGCTGGGACCTGCACGGCGACCGGGTGGAGATGCTCACCCCCGGCGAGGCGGAGGATCAGCGCAAGAACGGCCAGACCGTTCCCGAGCTTGCCATCGAGCTGGCGTTGAAGGAACAGCGCCTGATCCGGGTCATCGGCAAGAACCCGCTGGTGAGCGACGGCTACCGGACCTATTTCATCGAGGAGGGGGCCTTACCGGAGGAGATCATCTCCCGGGACCCGATGTGACGGGCTTTCTCCTGTTTTGTGTCGTTCCCGGTTGTAAATCCCGCCCGTTTGCGGTAAAATGGGGGCCGTTGTATTTTGACTGAAATTAGAAAGACATGGTGACTTTATGCTTTCTCAAGAGAACCAGACTACCTTCGCGGCCCTTCGCCGCCGCGTGATCGCCCGGGAATTCGGAACGCTGAACCCCCGCCAGCTGGAAGGCGTCCTCACCACCGAGGGGCCCCTCCTGCTGCTTGCCGGTGCCGGCAGCGGCAAGACCACGGTGCTCATCCACCGCATCGCCAACCTGCTGAAATACGGCAAAGGCTCCGACAGCCAGGAGGTCCCCGGCTACGTGACCGACGCCGACCTCCAATTCCTGGCCCAGTATGCCGAAGACCAGGCGCCCAGCGAGCAGGACCGGCGCCGGGTGGGGCTTCTCTGCGCCCTGGAGCCTGCCATGCCCTGGCAGGTCATCGCCATCACCTTTACCAATAAGGCCGCCGGGGAGCTGAAGGAGCGGCTGGAAGCGGCCATTGGCCCCGACGCGAACGACATCTGGGCGGCCACCTTCCACTCGGCCTGCGTGCGCATCCTCCGCCGGGACATCGAAAAGCTGGGCTTTCCCTCCTCCTTCACCATCTACGACACCGACGACTCCATCCGGGTCGTCAAGGAGTGCCTGAAGGAGCTGAACCTGGACGACAAGTCCTTCCCGCCCCGCTCGGTCCTGGGCTATATCTCCCGGGCCAAGGACGAGATGCTGCTGGCCCCGGACTTCATGGAGCAGAGCAAGGCCAAGGGCGACTTCCGCCTGCAAAAGATCGCCAACGTCTACCTGTCCTATCAGAAAAAGCTCTGGGCGGCTGGGGCGCTGGACTTTGACGACATCATCTTCCACACCGTCCGCCTGCTCCAGCAGTACGAGGACGTGCGGGCCTATTACCAGCGGAAATTCCGCTATGTCCTCATCGACGAGTACCAGGACACCAACCACCTCCAGTACCTGCTGGCCGGGCTGCTGGCCGGAGGGCGGAAAAACATCTGCGTGGTGGGCGACGATGACCAGTCCATCTACCGCTTCCGGGGCGCGACCATCGAGAACATCCTCTCCTTCGAGAGCGAGTATCAGAACGCCCGGGTCATCCGCCTGGAGCAGAACTACCGCTCCACGGGCAACATCCTGGAGGCGGCCAACGCCGTCATCCGCAACAACCGGGGCCGCAAGGGGAAGAACCTCTGGACCGACCACGGCGACGGCGAGAAGGTCCAGTGCTACACCGCTGCCAACGAGCGGGACGAGGGGATGTACATCGCCTCCCAGCTCCTGCGCGCCTACGGGGAGGGCAGACAGTGGAAGGACTGCGCCGTCCTCTACCGCATGAACGCCCTGTCCAACCAGGTGGAAATGGCGCTCAAGAGCAACAGCATCCCCTACCGCGTGGTGGGTGGCTTCCGTTTCTTCGAGCGCGCCGAGATCAAGGACATGCTCTCCTACCTCTGCGTCATCCACAACCCCAGCGACGACCTCCGCCTGCTGCGGGTGGTGAACAACCCGCCCCGGGGCATCGGGGCCAAGACCATGGAGACCGCCCGCTCCTTTGCCGCCCAGACGGGCCAGCCCCTGTGGGAGGTCCTGGTCCACGCGGCGGAGATCCCCGCCCTGCAAAAGGCCGCGCCGAAGTTCCGAAAGTTCACCGACCTCATCCAGGCCATGCAGCGTCTGACCGAGGAGGTCTCCCTGCCCGAACTCTACGACACCCTGGTGAAGGAGAGCGGATATGAAGAGATGCTCACCGCCAAGAAGGACAACGAGAACAAGTCCCGCCTGGAAAACGTCCACGAGCTGTCCTCCTCCATCAGCGGCTACCTGGAAAACGCCGAGGACCCCACCCTGGGGGGATTCCTGGACGAGGTCGCCCTGTACACCGACCTGGACAGCGTGGAGGACGCGGACAACTGCGTGACCCTCATGACCATGCACGCTGCCAAGGGCCTGGAGTTCCCTGTGGTCTTCACCGTGGGCATGGAGGAGGGGGTCTTCCCCGGCTTCCGCTCCATCGGCGAGGAGGAGGAGCTGGAGGAGGAGCGCCGCCTGTGCTACGTGGCCCTGACCCGGGCCAAGGAGAAGCTCTACCTCACCTGCGCTGCCCAGCGGATGCTCTTCGGCCGGACCACCGCCAACCTGCCCTCCCGCTTCGTGAAGGAGATCCCCGAGGAGCTGGTCCAGTTCAGCGGCCAGCAGCGGCCCCAGCCCAAGCGGGAGTTCTTCCGGGACGACTGGGGCGGAGAAGGGGGATTTTCCCAGATCCGCGCTGTGGAGTCCCGCCGCCCCGCCCAGACGGCCCCCGCCCAGGCCCGGCCCCGCCCCAGCGGCACCAGCGCGGGCACGGCGGCCTATCGGAAGCCCGCCCCCAAGGCGGCGGCCCTGCCCCAGCTGCGCAAGGGCGATATGCTCCGCCATACGGCCTTTGGCGAGGGCATGGTCCTGTCCATCCAGCCCATGGGCGGCGACGCCCTGCTGGAAGTGGCCTTCGACAACGTGGGCACCAAGCGTATGATGCTGAAGGCAGCCGCCCAGTTCATCACCAAGCAGTAACAAAAATCGGAAGGAGCTCCAGCCTCCTTCCGATTTTTTGCCCCTATTTTGATCCGATAAAGTACCGCCAAAGAAGATCCGCCGCCTCCTCGGCATAGTCGATGCCGATGCGCTTGCTGACCTGAATATCCAAGGCAAGCCGGTCTTCTTCCGGGGTGACCAGGCCGACATCCTCCAGACGGTCGCAGAGGAAGAGCTCCTCGCCCGGCAGGGAGAGGCCGTTCTGTTCCCGGGTGAGGGCCAGGGCCTTGCAGAGCTTGCCCGGCCCGTTGAGGAAGTTCTTTTTCTGATAGGCGGTCAGCTGGGCGGGTCCCTTTCCGTAGCGGTTGTAGGCCAGCAGGTCCCGGTTCCCCCTGGCCTGCCCGCCCCGGATGAGGACGGCGCAGGGTTCCCCCTCTGGCTCCGTGACGAAGTTCAAACAGTGGTACATGCCGTAAATGAGATAAATGTAGGTGGTGCCCGGCGGGGCAAAGAGGGTCTCGGTCCGCTGGGTGCGGCGGTAGTTGTAGGCGTGGCAGGCCTTGTCGATCCGGCCGATGTAGGCTTCGGTCTCGTTGATGCGGACCACCAGGGGGACGCCGTTTTGGACCCGCACCAAGTACTTGCCCAGCAGTGCTTGGGCCACTTGGCGGGTGTCCCGGTCAAAAAACGCCTGGGTCAGCTTCATTCCCATCCTCCTTCCAGCCGGATGAGCGCCTCCGGCGGCGCCTCCTCGCCGCAGACGGCGGCCCGCCAGCCGTCCCCTTGGTAGCTGCGGTAAAAGAGCCCGTCCTCCGGGGGCGTCTGCCCCCACAGGGGGGCAAGGCCCTGTCCCGTGTACTTGCACCAGGCCTCCTTGCGGGTCCAGAGGGTGTAGAAGGCAGGCCAGTCCGCCCCCAGGGCTTCGTACTCCGCGTACTCTTTGGGGGAGAGGGCATAGCGGGGGAGGCCCTCCCGGCGCGGCCGGATAGCCTCGATGTCCACGCCCACCGGCCGACGGGAGAGGGCGCAGAGGACGCGCCCCTTGGAATGGCTGATATTAAAGTGCAGGCCGGGCAGACTGGAGAAATAGGGCTTTCCCGCCTGGGTCCGGGCCAGCTCCGGCAGGGGAGAGAGTCCACAGTGGGTTTTCAGGATATGGGCCAGCATGGCCTGCCAGTCGTTCGTTTGCGCGAAAAATACCTTCATTGAAGGACCTCCTTCCGGTTTTCTTTCCCTTCGGGAAAGAAAAGAGTACGGAAACACTTGCCAATTTGATAGGGAATGGATTATAATATATCGTTACTAAAACGTATTGTGAATTCAGCTGATATTATTATAGCTGAATGGAAAAGGTGTGTAAACCCAATGGCAATCGATCGAATTCATGAGTATCTTGTGCCCGGTAAGCGGGCGCATTTGGTGGGCATAGGCGGCGTGTCTATGGCCCCCTTGGCCGAAGTCCTCAAGGGCGAAGGGATCCACGTTACCGGTTCCGACATGAAAGAGAGTGAAACGGTGGAGCATCTGCGTTCCCTGGGCATCCCCGTGGTGATCGGCCACCTGCCCGAAAGCGTGACCGGAGCCGACCTGGTGATCCGCACGGCTGCGGTCCACGACAGCAATCCGGAGATCGCCGCGGCCCTCTCCCGGGGCATCCCCGTCTTCGAGCGGGCGGAGGCCTGGGGTTCCATCATGCGCCGGTATGAAAACGCGGTCTGCATCTCCGGCACCCACGGTAAGACCACCACCACCTCGATGTGTACCCATATTGCCATGGCGGCCAGCATCGACCCTACGGTCATGATCGGCGGAACGCTCCCCCTGCTGGGCACCGGCCACCGCGTGGGAAAGGGGGACACCATCATCCTGGAGTCCTGCGAGTATTGCAACTCCTTCCTCTCCTTCTCTCCCACCCTGGCGGTGATCCTCAACATCGAGGCGGACCACCTGGACTTCTTCAAGGACCTGGAGGATGTGGAGCACTCCTTCCGGGCCTTTGCGGACCTGGTCCCGGCCAGCGGCGTGGTCTTGGCCAACTGCGAGGACGAGAACACCATGCAGGCCCTGGAGGGGAAGAAGGACCTGCTGACCTTCGGCCTGGAAAAGGGCGACTTCCACGGGGAAGATCTGACCTGGGAGCAGGGCTTTCCGACCTTTGATGTGGTGTGGAACGGGAAACCGGCGGTGCACGTCACCCTCCGGGTCCCCGGCCTGCACAACGTAAAGAATGCCATCGCGGCGGCCTCCGTGGCGCTGGTGCTGGGCATCTCCGGCGAAGCCATCGCCCGGGGCCTGAACGGCTACCGAGGCGCGGGCCGGCGCTTTGAGTACAAGGGGACGGTGAAGGGAGCCGAGGTCTACGACGACTACGCCCACCATCCCAGTGAGCTGAAGGCCCTGCTGGGCATGGCGTCCAGCCTGGGCTATAAGCGGGTGATCTGCGCCTTCCAGCCCCACACCTACACCCGGACCTATGCGCTCTTCGATGAGTTCGCGGAGGTCCTGCGGGGGGCTGACAAGGTCTTTTTGGCCGAGATCTTCGCGGCGCGGGAGAAGAACGAGATCGGGATCACCTCCGAAGACCTGGCCAAGGCAGTGCCCGGGGCCAAGGCGGCCCCCAGCCTGGAGGTGCTGACCGACTGGCTCTATGACCTGGCCAGCCCCGGTGACCTGATCCTCACGGTGGGCGCAGGAATGCTCTACACCGTGGCGGAGGAGCTGGTCCGCCGCGGCGCGGAAGAAAGCAAGGAATAACGACGATCGACCGCGGACAGGACCGAACCGATCCTGTCCGCGTTTCCCCGAGGAGGGTTAAAGGACAGATACCATGGAAAAGATAGCAATACATGAGATCCCCGGCTTCTCCTTCGGCCAGGTCCAGGATCTGGAAGGCGGGACCGGCTGCACCGTCATCCTCTGCGCGGAGGGAGCGGTCACCGGCGTGGACGTTCGGGGCGGCTCGCCCGGCACCCGGGAGACCGCCGCCCTCTCCCCGGTCTGCAACCGGAACGTGGTCCACAGCGTGGTCCTCACCGGCGGCAGCGCCTTTGGTCTGGACGCCGCCGGGGGCGTGATGAGGAAGCTGGAGGAGGAGGGGATCGGCCGGGACGTGATGGTCACCGTGGTGCCCAATGTCTGCGCGGCCGTTCTCTTTGATTTGAAGTTTGGCGATAAAAACGCGCGTCCCGACCAGGCCATGGGCTATGCCGCCTGCGAGAAGGCTCTGGAGGGTGGCCCCGTTCAGGAGGGCAACGCTGGCGCCGGGACCGGCTGCACCGTGGGCAAACTCCGGGGACCGGAGTTTGCCATGAAGGGCGGGATTGGCGCCTGCGCCTTCCGCCAGGGCGACCTGATGGTGGGGGCCGTGGTGGCCTGCAACGCCATGGGCGACGTGCTGGAACGGGGTGAGATCATCGCCGGGTCCCGCAAGGCGGACAACACCGGCTTTGTCGGCAGCGAGGACTGGCTCATTGCCCACGGCCGCCGCCAGAAGGACATCTTCAGCGGCAAGTTTGAGGGGGAGAACACCGTCATCGGCTGTGTGGTGACGAACGCCGACCTGAACAAGAGCCAGGCCACCAAGCTGGCCGCCGTGGCCCAGAACGGCATCGCCCGGGCGGTCCGCCCCGCCAACGCCACCTTCGACGGGGACGCCATCTTTGCCATGTGCCACGGCTCGGTCCACGCCGACCCCGACGCGGTCGGCAGCATGGCGGCCCGGGCCGTGGAGGAGGCCATCGTCCGGTCGGTGAAGAAGGCGGGAACCCTCCATGGAAGGATCGCCCTTTGTGACCTGCCCTTTGGCAAGAAAGGAACCGAAATATGAAAGTATCTGAGTTGCCCTATCAGCGCCTGACCCTGGAGGCGTTTTCTGCGGAGATCCAGGAGATCATCGCCCAGGTGAAGGCCGCCGCCTCCGCCCAGGAGGTCATGGCTGCCCGCGACCGCTGCAATGCCCTGTATATCCGCCTGGAGACGGCCCAGGCCCTGTCCTATATGCGCTACAGCATCAACACCGCCGACGCCTTCTATCTGGCGGAAAAGGACTATTATGACGAAATGGGTCCCCAGGCCCAGAACTACCTGCTGGAATACACCCGGGCCATGCTGGAGACGCCCTTCCGAAAGGAGCTGGAGGAGAGCGGCGCGCTCATCCCCCTGGTCTTCCGCTCCTTCGAGGTTGAGCTCAAGTCCATGTCTCCCGAGATCATCGAGGACATGATCGAGGAGAATAAGCTGGTCAGCCAGTATTCCCAGATGATGGCGGCCATGGAGTTCGAGTTCCGGGGAGAAAAGCTGCCCCGTCCCATGCTGATGAAGTTCGCCAAGTCCCCCGACCGCGCCACCCGCAAGGAGGCCTACGCGGTCCTGGGCAACACCCTCAAGGCCCACAGCCAGGAGCTGGACGGCATCTTCGACCAGCTGGTCCAGGTCCGTGACCGGATGGCCAAGAAGATGGGCTATCAAAACTTTGTCGAGCTGGGCTACTGCCGCATGGGCCGCCTGTGCTACGGCCCGGAGGAGGTGAAGCAGTTCCGGGAGAACATCCTGCGGGATGTTGTGCCCGTGGTCTCCCGCCTGCGCACCGAGGTGGGCAAGCGCCTGGGGATCGACAAGCTGATGATCTACGACTACGACCTCATCTTCCCCGAGGGCGACCCCGCCCCCAAGGGCGGGAAGGAGGAGATCTTCGCCGCCGCCCACGCCATGTACCACGACATGAGCGAGGAGACCGGCGCCTTCTTTGACTTCATGCTGGAGACCGACGCCTTCGACGTGGAATCCCGGAAGAACAAGTGGGGCGGCGGCTACTGCACCAGCTTTATGGCCTATCACCAGCCCTTCATCCTGGCAAACTTCAACGGCACCTCCGGCGATGTGGACGTGGTCACCCACGAGGCCGGTCACGCCTTTGCCGACTACACCACCGCCCACAACAAGTATGTGGTGGAGCTGAACGTGGGCGGTATGGAGACCGCCGAGACCCATTCCATGAGCATGGAGTTCTTCGCCTGGCCCTATATGGAGCACTTCTTCGGGGAGGATGCCGAGCGCTATCAGTTCATGCACCTGCTGGACGCCCTGTCCTTCCTGCCCTACGGCACCATCGTGGACGCCTTCCAGCACCAGGTCTACGAGAACCCCCAGTGGACCCCGGAGCAGCGCAAGGCCGCCTGGAGAAAGCTGGAGGCAGCCTTCCGCCCCCACCTCACCTTTGACGGCGTGCCCTACCTGGAGGAGGGGACCCGCTGGCAGTATCAGATGCACATCTACGAGACGCCCTTCTACTATATCGACTACTGCCTGGCCCAGACGGCGGCGCTGCAATTCCTTCTCGCGTCCCGGAAGGACTACAAGGACGCCTTCGCGCGCTATGTCCGCCTGCTCTCCCAAGGCGGGGAGAAGGTCTTCACCGACCTGCTCCAGGAAGCGGGCCTGAAGTCTCCCTTCGAGGAGGGCGCGCTGAAGGAAGTGGCGCGGGAGAGCGAAGCGCTCCTGAAGCGCTTGGAGCAGGACGCCGGCCTGTAAGCGCCCAAACAGCCTCTGCCCACGCTGGGGCGGAGGCTGTTTTTCCGCGCGCCCGGACCGGCGATTTCCCTTGACTTTGCTATCGTTCCATGCTACATTATAGGTATTCAATTTAAAGCTGTAAAGGTTGAAGTTCTTTTTCCGAGAGGACCGCAACCACGAAAGGACTGTCCCAACATGCCTGTTATTGATTTTTTGGAACGCAACGTCAAGCTCTATGGCAATGAGGTGGCGCTGGTGGAGCTGAACCCGGAGCTCAAGGAGACCCGCCGGATGACCTGGAAGGAATACGACCTGATCCAGCCCACCACCGACCAGCCTTACCGCCGGGAGATCACCTGGAACGTGTTCAATGAAAAGGCCAACCGCTTTGCCAACATGCTCATTTCCCGGGGCGTGAAGAAGGGCGACAAGGTTGCCATTTTGATGTATAACTGCCTGGAGTGGCTCCCCATCTACTTCGGCATCCTGAAGACGGGCGCGTTGGCAGTTCCCTTCAACTTCCGCTACTCCGCCGAGGAGATCCAGTACTGCGCCGACCTGGCCGAGGTCCAGGTGCTGGTCTTCGGCCCGGAGTTCATTGGACGTATCGAGAGCATCGAGCCCAAGCTCAGCAAGGGCCGCCTGCTCATCTACGTGGGGGACAACTGCCCCACCTTTGCCGAGAGCTATCGGGAGCTGTCTGCCGACTGCTCCTCCGCGCCGCCCCAGGTCCTGATCACCGACGACGACGACGGGGCCATCTATTTCTCCTCCGGCACCACCGGCTTCCCCAAGGCCATCCTCCACAAGCACCGGAGCCTGACCCAGGCCGCGGAAATGGAGCAGAAGCACCACCGCATCGGCCACGACGACGTCTTCCTGTGCATCCCGCCCCTGTATCACACCGGCGCGAAGTTCCACTGGATGGGCAGTCTCTTCGCCGGGGGCAAGGCCGTTCTGCTGAAGGGGACCACCCCCGAGATCATCCTCAAGGCCGTCTCTGACGAGCAGTGCACCCTGGTCTGGCTCCTGGTCCCCTGGGCGCAGGAGATCCTGGACGCGCTGGACCGGGGCGACGTGAAGCGGGAGGACTACAAGCTCTCGCAGTGGACCCTCATGCACATCGGCGCCCAGCCTGTGCCGCCCTCTTTGATCCGCCGCTGGAAGGAATACTTCCCCCACCACCAGTACGACACGAACTACGGCCTCTCCGAGTCCACCGGCCCCGGCTGCGTGCATCTGGGCATGGACAACATCCACAAGGTGGGTGCGATCGGCATCCCCGGCTACCGCTGGGAGGTCAAGATCGTGGACGAGAACGACAAGGAAGTTGCCCAGGGCGATGTGGGCGAGCTCTGCGTCAAAGGCCCCGGCGTCATGACCTGCTATTACAACAACCCCGAGGCCACTGCCGAGGTCCTGAAAAACGGCTGGCTGTACACCGGCGACATGGCCATGCAGGACGAGGATGGCTTTATCTTCCTGGTGGACCGCAAGAAGGACGTGGTCATCTCCGGCGGTGAGAACATCTATCCCGTCCAGATCGAGGACTTCCTCCGGGTCAACAGCAAGATCAAGGACGTGGCCGTCATCGGTCTGCCCGACCGCCGTCTGGGCGAGATCTGCGGCGCGATCATCGAAACCAAGGAGGGCATGACCTGCACCGAGGAAGAGATCAACGACTTCTGCATGGACCTGCCCCGCTACAAGCGGCCCAAGAAGATCATCTTCGCGGAGATCCCCCGCAACGCGACCGGCAAGATCGAAAAGCCCGTCCTGCGTAAGCGCTACGGGGCGGATCAGCTGGTCGCCCAGCAGAACAGAGGCTAATACCGTTCCGGTGAGCCGGAATGGACGATGGAAAAGGAGCGGAAAGAATGCCCAGAGCCAGCAAAAAAGAGCGCAGCTTCGACTTGTACGAGCATATCATTTCCCTGAACACGGTGGAGGAATGCTGCCGCTTTTTCGACGATCTGTGCGCGGTGACCGAGCTGCGCGCCATGGAACAGCGGTTTGACGTGGCAAAAATGCTCCACGCAGGCAAGGTCTACACCGCGATCCTCAATGAGACCGGGGCCAGCTCCGCCACGGTCAGCCGCGTCAATCGAGCCCTCAACTACGGCACCGGTGCCTTAGGTGAGATCATGGACCGGGTGGCCGAGGAGAAGGGCGAGCCGGTCGAGCAAGAGACAGAAGACGGAGGGACCCCATGAAAGAACTGATGTTGGGCAACAAGGCAGTTGCCCGCGGACTATATGAAGCCGGATGCTGTGTGATCTCCAGCTACCCCGGCACCCCCAGCACCGAGATCACCGAGGAAGCCGCCAAGTACCCAGAGATCTACTGCGAGTGGGCGCCCAACGAAAAGGTCGCCCTGGAAGTCGCCCATGGCGCGGCAGTGGGCGGCAAGCGTTCGGCCTGCTGCATGAAGCACGTCGGGCTGAACGTGGCGGCCGACCCGCTCTTCACCATCTCCTACCAGGGGGTGGAGGCGGGGCTGGTCATCTGCGTGGCCGACGACCCCGGCATGTTCTCCTCTCAGAACGAGCAGGACTCCCGCCACTATGCCATCGCAGCCAAGCTGCCCATGCTGGAGCCGTCGGACTCCCAGGAGGCTTTGGACTTCACCAAGCGGGCCTTCCAGCTCTCGGAGGAATACCACACCCCCGTTCTGGTGCGGACCTGCACCCGGATCGCCCACTCCCAGAGCATCGTGAAGAAGGGCGGGCGCCAGGAGGTCCCCCAGAAGGAATACATCAAGGACCCGGAGCGGGTCATGATGACCACCAACTCCATGAAGGCCCACTACCGGGTGGAGGAGCGCACCAAGGCCATGACCGCCCTGGCCGAGACCACCGACCTGAACCGCGTGGAGATGGGGGAGGACACCTCCCTCGGCATCATCACCTCCTCCACCAGCTACCAGTACGTCCGCGAGGTCTTTGGCGAGAAGGCCTGCGTCCTGAAGCTGGGCCTGTCCTGGCCCATGCCCGTGGAGAAGATCAGGCACTTCGCGGCCCAGGTGGACAAGGTCCTGGTCATCGAGGAGCTGGAACCCATCATCGAGAACCACTGCCGTCAGATCGGCGTGGAGGTCACCGGCAAGGACTGCATCCCCATGGTGGACGAGCTGACCCAGGGGCGCATCGCCCGGTGTCTGGGCCAGCCCCCCAAGTCCACCGTCAACCTGGAGGACGAGGTCCCCGGCCGTCCCCCCGTCATGTGCGCCGGATGTCCCCACCGGGGCGTGTTCTACACCCTGTCCAAGCAGAAGTGCATGGTCTATGGCGACATCGGCTGCTACACCCTGGGCGTCATGCCGCCGCTGAACGCCCTGGACCTGAACGTCTGCATGGGCGCGTCCTGCTCCGGTCTGCACGGCTTCAACCTCGCCGGGGGAGCGCAGCATGAGAAGCACAGCGTGGCCGTCATCGGCGACTCCACCTTTGCCCACTCCGGCATCACCGGCATTACGGACATCGCCTACAACCGCAGCAACTCCACGGTCATCATCCTGGACAACTCCATCACCGGCATGACCGGCCACCAGCAGAACCCCACCACGGGGAAGAACCTCCGCGGGGAACCGGCTGGCCACATCGACCTGGAGGCCCTCTGCCGCGCGGTTGGCTTTGCGCGGGTCCGGGTGGTGGACCCCTACCAGCTAAAGGAAGTGGACAAGGTCCTAAAGGAAGAGCTGGCGGCGGAGGAGCCCTCCGTCATCATCTCCCGCCGCCCCTGCGTGATGCTCAAGCACGTGGAGAAGGCGCCGCCCTTGCGGGTGGATCCGGACAAGTGCAACGGCTGCGGGCTGTGTATGCGGATCGGATGTCCCGCCCTGAGCCTGCGGGTGGGGAAGGTAGAGATCGACAAGACCCAATGTGTGGGCTGTCAGGTGTGTATGCAGATGTGCCACCGAGACGCCCTCGTTGTTTAAGGAGGAAGACGCATGGAAACGGTAAACATTATGATCGTCGGCGTGGGTGGCCAGGGTTCTCTTCTGGCCTCCAAGATGCTGGGACACCTGCTGGTGAACGCCGGGTATGACGTAAAGGTCTCTGAGGTCCACGGCATGAGCCAGCGCGGCGGCAGCGTGGTCACCTATGTCCGCTTTGGCGACAAGGTCTACTCTCCCATCATCGACAAGGGGGAGGCCGACTACATCGTCTCCTTCGAGCTGCTGGAGGCAGCCCGGTGGATCGAGTACCTCAAGCCCACCGGCCGCATCGTCACCAACACCCAGCAGATGGAGCCCATGCCCGTCATTGCGGGCCTGGCCAAGTACCCGGAGAACCTGGTGGAGAAGATGCGGGCCAAGGGCATCCAGGTGGATGCCATGGACTGCCTGGCCCTGGCTGAAGAGGCCGGCTCCCCCAAGGCGGTGAACATGGTCCTCATGGGCCGCCTGTCCCACTACTTCACGGACATCGCCCCCGAGGCCTGGCAGGCCTCCCTGGAGGCCAACGTCCCCCCCAAGGTCCTGGAGCTGAACAAGAAGGCCTTCGCCCTGGGTCAGCAGGGATAACAAGCGAAGCAAACCCCACAGCCCGGCGCGAACGCGCCGGGCTTAGCTTGTCGAAAAAGGCAAAGCCTTTTCCGACAGAGGGAGAGATGGCAGGCCGCGGCGCGCAGGTCCTGTGCGCCGCTGGCGCAAATGCCCCACACTTGCGGCCTGAGCAGTATGTTCTCCGACGTACACGCCGCCGGAGAACATGATCGCGCTGTTTTCGCGGCCTGCGGGCCGCGAACTCTGCGAGGCTTTTTTTGACAGACACAGCCCGGCGCGAACGCGCCGGGCTGTGTTGCGTTGCAGGAAAAACACCCCGCCCCCGCTTGGAGAACACTCCGGGCGGGGGCGGGGCTTGTTGGAAGAAGGACTCAGTCGCTCAGCGCGTTTTTCTGAGAGACGGGAGATTTTATGTCGTAGCAGGCGAAGGCCTCTCCCACGATCTTCTGGTCGGGCGCTTTGGTGAAGAGGCTGACGACCGGGACGATGACCAGTCCGGCCAGCATGGCGAAGGCGCCGCAGTTGATGGGGGACTGGAGCAGGGTGGGGAAGAGGGGGCGGCAGACCAGATTCAGGATCATGATGCCCGCGCCGAAGAGGAAGTTGACGCAGCAGGCGGCCTTGGTGACCTTTTTCCAGTACAGGCTGTAGAGGAAGGGGGCCAGGAAGGCACCGGCCAGCGCGCCCCAGGACACGCCCATGAGCTGGGCGATGAAGCTGATGGACTGCTTGTACTGGACGATGGCGATGACCATGGAGATCAGGACGAAGACCATGATGAAGCAGCGCAGGATGAAGATCGTCTTCTTGTCGCTCATGTTCTTGATGAGGTTGTCCTTCAGCAGGTCGATGGTCAGGGTGGAGGAGGAAGCGATGACCAGGGAGGACAGGGTGGACATGGAGGCCGAGAGGACCAGGATCACGAGCACGGCGATGAGCAGGTCCGGCAGATCGGAGAGCATGGTGGGGATGATGGAGTCATAGCCATCAGCGGCGATGTCGATCTTGTCGGAGAAGAGCCGGCCGAAGCCGCCCAGGAAGTAGCAGCCACCGGCCACCACGAAGGCGAAGAGGGTGGAGATGACGGTGCCCTTGTGGATGGCCTGCTCGGACTTGATGGCGTAAAACTTCTGGACCATCTGGGGCAGGCCCCAGGTGCCCAGGCTGGTGAGGATGACCACGCCCAGCAGGTTGATGGGGTCGGGACCGAAGAAGGAGGCGAAGATACCGGGCACGTCGCCGTGGACGGTTTCCGGGTCGGCGACCTGCGCCAGGCCCTTGAGGGCCTCCATAAAGCCGCCGTGGCTGTTGAGGACTGCGGCGATGACCACGCAGATGCCCACCAGCATGATGCAGCCCTGGATGAAGTCGTTGATGGCGGTGGCCATGTAGCCACCGGCGATGACGTAGATCCCCGTGAGGACGCCCATGAGAATGATGCAGATGGTATAGTCGATGTGGAAGGCCATGCCGAACAGCCGGGACAGACCGTTAAAGAGGGACGCGGTGTAGGGGATGAGGAAGATGAAGACGATGATGGATGCGCCGATCTTCAGGTTCTTGCTCTGGAACCGCTCTCCGAAGAACTGAGGCATGGTGGCGGCGTTGAAGTGCTGGGTCATGATGCGGGTCCGGCGGCCCAAGACCGCCCAGGCCAGCAGAGAGCCGATGAGGGCGTTGCCAATGCCCGCCCAGGTGGCGGCGATGCCGAACCGCCAGCCGAACTGACCGGCGTAGCCGACGAAGACCACGGCGGAGAAGTAGGAGGTGCCGTAGGCAAAGGCGGTGAGCCAGGGCCCCACGGAGCGGCCGCCCAGGACGAAGCTGTTGACGTCAGTGGCGTGCTTGCGGCAGTAGAGCCCGATGAACACCATGACGGCAAAGTAAAGGATCAGAAGCGCGAGTTTCATGGGAAGACCTCCATTCAGGGAATAAAGCTTCAACGCTTTCAAACTTTAACACCAAAAAGCAAAAAAGTCAATAGATTTCCCGCTGATTTTGGAAAAAAGAAAAAAATATCCTTTGGACAGGGCCCAAAGGATATTTTTCAGCACAGGGTCGAAAGCGCGGGCGCTTACTTGGTGGCCCAGTTGCCGGTGGCCTGGGCGGTCAGGTAGGCGTTGATGAAGCCGTCGATCTCGCCGTCCATGACCGCGTTGACGTTGCTGGTCTCATACGCCGTGCGGGTGTCCTTCACCAGGGTGTAGGGCATGAAGACATAGGAGCGGATCTGGCTGCCCCATTCGATCTTCAGCTGCACGCCCTTGAGGTCGGAGATCTTCTCGGCCTTCTCCTGCATTTGCAGCTCCACCAGCTTGGCGCGGAGCATCTTCATGCAGTTGTCCTTGTTCTGGAACTGGCTTCGCTCGGTCTGGCAGGACACCACCACGCCGGTGGGGGTGTGGATCAGACGAACGGCGGAGGAGGTCTTGTTGACGTGCTGGCCGCCTGCGCCGCTGGCGCGGTAGACCTGCATTTCGATGTCCTCGGGCCGGATCTCCACCTCCACGTCTTCGGGCAGGTCGGGCATGACCTCCACGGAGGCGAAGGAGGTCTGGCGGCGCGCGTTGGCGTCGAAGGGGGACACGCGGACCAGGCGGTGGACGCCGTGCTCGCCCCGGAGGTAGCCGTAGGCGTTTTCGCCCTCGATCATAATGGTGGCGGATTTCAGGCCGGCCTCGTCGCCCTCCTGGTAGTCCATGATCTTGTAGGTAAAGCCGTGGCGCTCCGCCCAGTGGGTGTACATGCGGTAGAGCATCTGGGCCCAGTCCTGGGCCTCCGTGCCCCCGGCCCCCGCGTGGAAGGCCAGGATGGCGTTGGAGGCGTCGTACTCACCGGTCAGAAGGGTCTGGAGCTTGGCGGACTCCATGTTCTCGATGAGGGCAGCGTACTCGGACTCCAGTTCCGGCAGGAAGGACTCGTCCTCCTCCTCGTTGCCCATCTCGCACATGACCATCATGTCATCCCAGGCAGCGCGGCGCTTTTCCTGGGATTCCAGCTTGTTTTTCAGCTGCTTGAGCTTTTGCAGGATCTTTTGGGATTTCTCGGGGTTGTCCCAAAAGCCGTCGGCAGAGCTCTGCGCTTCGAGGAAGTCCACCTCGCGGGCGGTGCTTTCCAGGTTCAGAGCCTGTTCCAATTCGTCCAGCTGGGGGAGAAGGTTGTTGAGCTTGACCTTATATTCGTCAAATTGAAGCATCTTTCAATCACTCGCATTCTTTAGTCTTGATTAAAAATATCGTCATGTAGCACTTTATTATATCTGATTTTTTCTTTCCTGTAAAGGGAAAACGCCGGGAAAACCCGACGATTGTTCCCATCAGCGGTCGCTGACGGTAGGAACATCGGATTCCCAGCGAAAAATCATATCGTCCAGATCCTGCGGTTCCGGAACGGGCGGCGGCGGGAGCCGTCGGGCGTCGTTCTCTGCCATGGTATGACCTCCTTCCCAAAGGGATATACATCCCAGTATACGCGGAAGGGGGAGAAGTATGTGCACGAATTTTGGAGAGAGAAGAGCTGCCTCTGTGCGAGGCAGCCCCGTGTGTCAGTCCGTGTGCAGATGGAGGTGCGGATTTTCCTGGGCGGCGGCCTGGAGGACCTTGACGACCCTCTGGGCATAGGGGGTCAGCTCGTCCAGCGCCCGAAGGGTGATGGAGACCTCCTCTCTGAGGCCCGTGAGACAGTCAAAGAGGGCGTCCAGGTTGCCGCCGTACCAGCTCGGGAAGGAGAGCGCCTGGGCCAGCAGGGGGTGGAGGGCTGCCTGATCCCCAAGCGTTCTTCCGTCTAAGAGGAGGGAGCGCATGGTCATTCCTCCCCATAGAGCAGGTCGAAGGAGTTGTAGTGGTCTTCGGTGTAGTAGATCAGGCCGTCGTTGGAGTAGACGATGCGCTTCGCGCCGCGGCTGTCAGCGCCCAGGGTGTCAATGTCGCACTCGTGGTATTCGCGCGTGTCCGTTTCGGGCAGCAGCCCTTCGTAATTGCCAAAGTAGTCGCCGCCGATGCACATCCCGGGGGCGTAGGGCTCCAGCGCGCCGCCCTCCCAACCCAGCGCCTGGGCTTCCTTTTTGGTGATGAAGTTGTCGGGAAGCTGACCGTAGGTGTCGAGATAGAGGGCGACGTCTTCCTTGGTGGTGTAGCTGCCGTTCTCGTCGATGACGGCGTCTGGGGTCGAGACAAAAATGGTCACGCCGAGGTTTGCGTTGCTGCATCCGGTCAGGGTAAAGACCAGGAACAGCGACACGATGGCGAGGAGACAAGCCGAAAGCCGTTTTTTCATGTTGAGATCCTCCTGTTCGTTTGAGACCAGTATAGCGAAAAGCGAAGACCTTGGCAAGCAAGGGATGGGGAGGAGAGCCCGGCGGATAAAAAATTCAGAAAAAATAAAATTTCTTCTTGACAAGGGCGCTGAGATATGATATATTAATCAAGCGCTAGAGAGTGCGTGACCGCTGGAAATGCCGGAGTGGCGGAATTGGCAGACGCCTGGGACTTAAAATCCCATGGGAGTGATCCCGTGCCGGTTCGACCCCGGTCTCCGGCACCATATCGCGGAGTAGAGCAGTTGGTAGCTCGTCGGGCTCATAACCCGGAGGCCGCAGGTTCAAGTCCTGTCTCCGCAACCATAAAAACGTTCTGTTTTCATCCGAAAACAGAACGTTTTTTTACATATACGGAAAAATACTAGATGACCGGGTATCCAATTATGAAATGTTGACCCCAATTTGACCCCAACGGGGTAAAATATAGCATTTATGAAAGATAGCGGACAGAATTCGGGATACAGAAAAATTATGAACTCAGCATCTGGGGTTCCGCATCACTTAGTGTAAAATAGTTGTAAATGATAGGGTGACATGGTATCATACAGGCAAGCAAAAACTCTAAACAGAGAGGAGCATCGCCTATGAAAAAGCTGAACATCCCCGTTGGCATCTCCGACTTTGCAAAAATTCGGGATCGAAAGTATTACTACGTCGATAAGACGAAGCTGATCTCCGATCTGCTGGAAGAGGAGACAGCAGAAGTGACCCTCATCACTCGCCCCCGACGCTTCGGGAAAACCATGGCGATGAGTATGCTCGCGCACTTTTTCGACATCCGCAAGGACAGTAAGGCGATGTTTCAGGGGTTGAAGATCGCTGAGGATACAGACTTGTGTGATGAGTGGATGAATCAGTGGCCGGTGCTATTCCTGACCTTCAAAGATGTAAACGGGCTGACCTTTGCGTCTGCCAAGGAGATGCTTCTCAATCGAATCGCAGAGATCTATAATGACCACGGCTACTTGTTGGAGGGGCCGCAGGTCAGGGAAAATGACCGAAGAGTTTTTGAACAGCTGGCAGACGAGGTCAGCGGCAACCCCACAGATGCGATGTTGAAAACGTCGATTGCACTGCTGATGAAGCTGATGTGGGGATACTATGGTAAGCCGGTGATCCTGCTGCTCGATGAGTATGACGTGCCCATCGCTAAGGCCAGCGCCAACGGGTATTATGCAGAGATGCTGGAAATTATTCGGGGAATGCTGAGTACAGCGTTGAAAGACAACGACGCGATGCGTTTTGCTGTCATTACGGGTTGCTTACGCATCGCGAAAGAGAGCATTTTTACCGGGACCAACAACTTTGTTTCAGATACGATTTCTTCCTCCCATCTGAACGAATACTTCGGTTTCACACAGGAAGAGGCAGACCAAATTCTGATCGACGCAGACCAGACGGACCACGCTGAAGATGTGAAGGCTTGGTACGACGGCTATCACTTCGGGGAGCTGGATGTCTACTGTCCCTGGGATGTGATGAACTATCTGCGGGATTTGCAGAAGAATCCAAAAACCAAGCCGGCGAGTTACTGGAAAAATACCAG
>CAKTLJ010000014.1 GCA_934572535.1 uncultured Eubacteriales bacterium | reverse complement strand
GCGCTGATTGGTACGGTTCGTATCGCAAAGCACACAAAACCCCGGAAAACCATGGTTTTCCGGGGTTTTTCTATCCCTGATATCTCACCTGACTCCGGCGAGCCAAATTTGAGTAGGAGGGAAGAGATGTGACGCGCTATCAATTACAGATAACGTACCTTCTTGCGCCAACTGGGCATACTATACAGCATAGATGTAAATATTGCTTGGATATGTGCAAGTATCCTTGAAATGCTCCTTGAAATATGCTATCATTAGTTCGTGGAAAACGAAATAATGAAAAGGAGGCTCTGGCATGATCGTATTAAACCTTGTGTTACAGGGGATTTATGGATTTCATGATTTTCATATCAATTTCAGCTATCCGAAAAAGATCGTTCATTCGATCATCGATCAGGAATACCTGAACGGGAGAGAGCGCTTTCGCTATAAAAAGGCTGTAATTCTTATGGGAGCGAATGCGACAGGAAAGACCAGCCTTGGAAAGGCATTGCTTCGCATTTTTGGATATATGGCGGATGGAAATCCCACGCCGCTTTATGAGATGGTTGCAGATGACAAGGGATACTTCAGTATTGATTTTGTGAATGGCGATCATCGCCTACAGCGCTTGTCAGTGCAGATCGATGCTTCTGAGCAGGAGATCGAGATCCAGTATCAGACCGCAGAGATTGATACGATGGATTCGTATGAAAAATGTGTAAAGAAGTTGAAAGATCAAACGATAGAGGCAACCAGAACTGCGACATCACTTAAGAAATTAGTAGGTGCCGTCCAGTATCGTTTTGCGTATCCTGAAATAGAGAAATCTTTGAAGCTTACAGGTGCGAATAAAAGGATCTTGTTGAAGACGCTGCGTGCTGTTATTGGAACCCTTGATCCGACATTACAGGACATTCGCTTATCGAAAGATTTGAAGGATACCTTTATTATTCGGCGCGGTGGAACGGAGATCATTATTCAGGAAGGCAGGCTGCTGAATCGGGAGATGCTGTCCAGTGGTACAGCGGAAGGAATTGATGTCGCAATGTTCCTTGCTGCCATGGCGACAAAGGAGAGCAGCTTCTATTATTGCGATGAACATTTCTCTTATATTCAGAGCGATATTGAAAAACGGATTTTCGGTATTATGCTGGATCGTATCGGAGCCGATGAGCAATTGATTTTTACAACGCATAATACAGATATGCTGGATTTGAACCTGCCGAAGCATAGCTATGTCTTTTTGCGTAAGCATCTGGAGGAAGGAGCATACCAGGTTTCTGCTGTTTCCGCATCGGATGTACTGAAACGAAATACAGACTCTTTGCGCTGTGCGGTCGAGAATGATGTGTTTGCCTCGCTTCCGCAGGATTCGCTTTTGGACGAATTGGAAATGGGGTGGGAAGATGAACAATAAGTGCATCTATTATGTAGAAGGCCCCTGTGAACAGCAACTGATCGCGGCGTTAAAGGAAGCACCGGAAAGATTGATTCCTGGGAAGATAAAGGTCTTCAATGTGGTGCAGAACTTGATTCCTAAGTCACAGATGTTGTCTATTCAGGCAGGAACGACCGTGGTTTTGGTATTTGACACCGATGTGCCACAGACATCGCCCCTTAAAAAGAACCTGGAACTTCTCACCCGGTATTGCGGAAAGCTGAAGATCATTTTTCTTCCACAAGTTATGAATTTGGAGGATGAACTGGTTCGGTGCACAGATGTGCGAACTGCTATGGAACTGACTCAAAGTGGGAGCGTTAAAAATTTCAAGACGGACTTTTGTAGGATGAAAACAAAGGATTGTCGTTCCATGCTTGAGCGCCATAAGCTGGATCCTGCGCGTCTGTGGATGACAAAAACACCGGAAGCATTTAGTTTTGTGGAGAACAATAGTTCTCAAATTAAAACAATATGATCCTTGGAAACGGCCGGAACGAACAGTAGGTCGTCCTGCAAGGCAAACCAAAGTGCGCCCACATGGATGAGCGCATTGACGAGCGCCTCTGTCACAGCGCGTTCAGCATAATCCGGCTTGTCGATCCGATACTGCGCTTCCTTGACAAAGAGGTTGCAGAATGTCCTTTTTTATCATACCCAGCGCAGAAAGTGATTGCAGCTTCACTTTCTGCGCATACCATAGACGCCTCGCTCCCGGCGCTCAGAATAAGATGAGTATGGACATCTATGCGGAAGTCAAGTATAATTAAGCCAGAAGAGTTGGGCGGCGTGCTGAACGCTGCACGAAATGACATAAAAAAGCTTCCATTTCGTGGGTTGCCGACGGGTCTGCGGGAAGACCGGTGCCCGCGAACTGCATGAATACTGGAACTTTTGGGTGTGAGA
Organism: uncultured Eubacteriales bacterium; assembly: GCA_934572535.1. Lineage (GTDB taxonomy): Bacteria > Bacillota > Clostridia > Oscillospirales > Oscillospiraceae > Evtepia. Next base: position 44,101 of record CAKTLJ010000014.1, on the reverse strand, counting down.
GTGCGTCAGTACGGTCTCAAAGCAGCCCGTCGCGCTCCTCAGTTCTCCAAGCGCTGATCGTTTCATACGCGTCTCAAAACACCTCCGATTGTTCGGAGGTGTTTTTTGTAAAGATACCAAGGAGGAACCACAATGCAAACTCTGACCGAACCTTACCGTCTGTCCAACGGCGTGGCCATTCCCCGCCTGGGCTTCGGCACCTACAAGACCCCGGAGGGGGCGGAGGGGGTGGCCGCGCTCAAAGCCGCCCTGGAGACCGGCTACCGCCACATCGACACCGCCGCCTTCTACGGCAACGAGCGCAGCGTGGGCCAGGCCGTCCGGGCCGCCGCCGTCCCCCGGGAGGCGCTTTTCATCACCACCAAGGTCTGGAACAGCGAGCGGGGCTATGAGAAGGCCAAGGCCGCCATCCTGGCCAGCCTGGAGCGGCTGGAGCTGGACTATCTGGACCTCTGCCTCATCCACTGGCCAGCCACCGCCCGGCAGTACCGGGACTGGGAGGCGCTCAACCGCGACACCTGGCGGGCCTTTATCGAGCTTTACCGGCAGGGGAAGCTCCGGGCCATCGGCGTGTCCAACTTCAAGCCCCACCACCTGAAGGCCCTGATGCAGACCGAGGTCAAGCCCATGGTGGACCAGATCGAGCTGCACCCCGGCCAGGCGCAGGCGGAGACCCTGGCCTACTGCCGGGAGAACGACATCCTGGTGGAGGCCTGGTCCCCCATGGGGCGGGGCCAGCTCCTGACGCACCCGCGCATCGTTGCGCTCGCCGCGCGTTACGGCAAGACCCCGGCCCAGCTCTGCATCCGCTGGTGCTTGCAGAAGGGGGCCTTGCCGCTGCCCAAGTCCGTGACCCCGGCCCGCATCCGGGAGAACGCCCAGGTCTTTGACTTCGCCATCGCCCCCGAGGACATGGCCAGCCTGGACGCCATGCCCCCCACGGCCACCTCGCACGACCCCGATGAGATCGACTTTTGAGTTTGACGCCCGCCGTCCTTGTCTTTTGCCGAGGAAGGGGCTATACTGTATGTTTGATATCAAACCTTGAACCAATGGGACGGAGGCGCTGACCATGTTTGGACGCAAAAAGAAGAAGCAAAAGGCAGAACAGATCCAGAAGATCCGCAAGGGCATGATCTTCTGGCTTCCCGGCGGGTCCTCCCGGCTGGATGTGTACCTGGATTACTGTGTCATCCGCTGCCTGGGCAAGACCCGGATGAAGGAGAAGGAGCGGGTCATCCCCTTCACCTCCATCAAGGACGTGATCTATACCCCGCCCACCGCCATGCGCCACGGCAGCTTGCAGCTCATCACGAAGGAAATGCCCGACGTGAAGCGGAGCTATTGGTACGCATATGAGAACAACCTGGTGGTGGTCCACCCCACCACGGAGGAGCTGGCGCACACCGTCCAGGCCTACATCCGCAACCCCAACGGCTCCAACGTGGTGCCGCCGGAGTACCTGGCGGAGCTGAAAAAGGAGGCCAAGCAGGCCCGCCGGGCGGAAAAGGAGGCCCAGGAGGCCGCCGCCCAGGAGAAGAAGGCGCAGGAGCGGGCCATCCGCGCCGCCGCCCAGGCGGACCCGCCGGAGCAGGCGTGACCCGCGCGCGGAAGCAGACAGAATAGAAACCAATCGAGAAAGGGGAACCCTTGCTATGTACGAACACCTTTCCGCGCCGGGGCGGATCGGCGCCCTGACCATCAAGAACCGGATGGCCATGACGGCGGCCTCGGCCTCCCTGTCCGAGCCGGACGGGACCATGACCGAGGACATGCTGGCCTACTACGAGGCCCGGGCCAAGGGCGGCGTGGGCCTCATCATCACGGAGATGGTCTGCGTGGACGAGGACCGCGGCGTCCTCTTTTACCGGGAGCTGAACGCGGCCCGGGAGGAGAACATCCCCTCCTTCCGCCTGCTGGCCGACCGGGTCCATCCCTACGGGACCAAGATCTTCGCCCAGCTCTTCCACCCCGGGGCCAACGGCGACCCCGCGCTCAACCCCAAGGGGCTGATCTCGGCCAGCGCCGCCAAGGGCAAGAAGCAGGGCGGCGCGCGGGAGATCACCCAGGAGGAGATCCACGCGATCGTCCAAAAGTTCGGCCAGGCCGCCCGGCGGGTGAAGGAGGCGGGCTTTGACGGGGTGGAGATCCACGCCGCCCACCACTACCTCATCCACAGCTTCCTGAGCCCCGTCACCAACCGGCGGACCGACGGCTATGGCGGCAGCCTGGAAAACCGCACCCGCATCCTGAAGGAGATCGTGGAGGCCATCCGGGCGACCTGCGGGCGGGACTTCCCCCTCATGGTCCGGGTGTCCGTCGAGGAGTACATCGGCCCGCAGGGCTACCACGCCGACACCGGCGTGAAGATCTGCCAGATGCTGGAGCGCTGGGGGGTGGACGCCATCAACGCCAGTGCCTCCGGCACCTCCAGCAAGCTCAGCCAGAGCATGGAGCCGATGTTCTACCGCCAGGGCTGGCGCAAGCACCTGGCCAAGGCGGTGAAGGGGGCGGTGTCCATCCCCGTCCTTGCGGTGAGCATGATCCGGGACCCCGCCTATGCGGAAAAGCTCCTGGCGGAGGGGGTGCTGGACTTCGCGGCCTCCGTCCGCTGTCACCTGGCCGACCCCGACTGGACCAACAAGGCCTTCGAGGGCCGGGAGAAGGACATCCTGCCCTGCATCGCCTGCATGGCCTGCCTGGGCAAGTACTATGATGAGGGCCACATCACCTGCGCGGTGAACCCCGAGACTGGCTACGAGGCCCAGCTGCCGCCCTGGAAGGCGGACGGAGACGGCCGCCTGGTGGTGGTCCTGGGTGGCGGCCCCGGGGGCATGGAGGCGGCCTGGACGGCCGCCCGCCGGGGCTTCCGGGTGGTCCTCTTTGAAAAGAGCGATTCCCTGGGCGGTCAGCTGAAGCTGGCCGGAACGCCCCCGCGCAAGGAGCGCATCCAGGACCTGCTGGACAGCCTGATCCGCCGCTGCGACCAGGCCGGGATCGAGGTCCGGCTCCGCAGCGCCCCCACGGTGGAGGACCTGCGGGCGCTGCGGCCCTATGCCATCCTGGACGCCACCGGCGGCCTGCCCGCCGTCCCCGCCTCCATCGCCGGAAGCGAGAGCGCCATGGTCTGCACCCCGCCGGAGATCATCAGCGGCCGGGTCGCCCCGGTGGAGGAGAGCATCGTGGTGGTCGGCTCCGGCATGACCGGCCTGGAGACCGCCGAGATCCTCTCCGAGCGGGAGAAGGACAACGCCGTTCTGGTCCTGGAGGCGGCCCCCCGGCTCTCGCCCGGGGTCCTCGGCTCCAACCGCAACGGGATGACGGCGGTGCTGGAGGCCAACAACGTGGTCTTCCTCTGCAACCGCACCCTGACCCGCGTGGGCGAGGACCGCATCTGGTTCGTGGACTCCCAGACCGGGGAGGAGTACGTCTACCCCTGCGACCGGGTGGTCCTGGCCCTGGGGACCCGCCCCGCCAGCCCCTACGGAGAGGGGTTGGCGCGCGTCTGCGACAAGGTCCTTCCCATCGGGGACCGCATCCGCGGCGGACAGATCTGGGACGCCGTCCACACCGGCTACCGGGCGGCCCTGTCGCTGTAAAAAACCGCGCGATCTTTCCAACATTTAACCGTTTTTTGATCGCGGCGTTAACCACCCCTCTGCTACCATGGATGCGTAAGAAAGAAACGCATCCTGGAGGAGGGACGATCTATGGAACGATTATTGGAAAAGAAGGGCTTCATCTGCGACATGGATGGCGTCATCTACCACGGCAATCGTCTGCTGCCCGGCGTCCGGGAGTTTGTGGACTGGCTGTACCGGGAGGGGAAGGAGTTCCTCTTCCTCACCAACAACAGCGGCGGCGGAGGCGGCCCGTTATCCCGCCCTGGAGGGGGCGGCTGGATGAACGTCATAGAGAACAACGAGACGGTCAAAAAAGCCTCGCAGCGTTCGCGGCCCGCAGGCCGCGAAGAAGGTAGGATCCTGTTCTCCGGCGGCCTGCCAGCCCCTTCTGTCGGAAAAGGCGCAGCCTTTTTCGACAAGCAGGAACACCCGGCGCACATCGTGCGCCGGGTGTTCTGCGGTTATCGCTGGTATTCAAAGTCGAGGTCGTACAGGCTGACCAGGTCGCCGTCCTTGATGCCCATCTCCTCCAGGCGGTCGAAGAGACCGGCGGAGCGGAGCATCCGGTCGAACCAGTTTCTCGACTCGTAGTTGGAGAAGTTGACGTTGGCCATGATCTTCTGGAGCCAGGGGCCTTCCACGATCCACACGTCGTCCTCGTGCCGGATGGTGACCGGCTCGGAGGTGTCCACCTCGGGGGGACGCTCCACGTACTCGGACTCGTAGACGATGACCGGGGGCAGGTGGGCCAGCTCCCCGGCGGCGGCCTTCATCAGCTCCCGCACGCCCAGGTGGGCGGCGGCGGACATCTCGAAGAAGGGGAGGCCCAGCCCCTCCACGTGGGCCTTGAGCTTTTCCAGCAAGGTGCGGTCCTCCAGGATGTCCACCTTGTTGGCGGCCACGAGCATCTTGCGGCTGGCCAGCTCGGGGCTGTACTCCTTCAGCTCGGCGCAGATGGCCTCAAAATCCTCCACCGGGTCCCGGCCCTCGCAGCCGGACACGTCCACCACATGGATGAGCAGGCGGCAGCGGTCGATGTGGCGCAGGAAGTCGTGGCCCAGACCGGCCCCGTCGGCGGCGCCCTCGATGATGCCGGGGATGTCCGCCATGACGAAGGACACGCCCTCCTCCACGAAGACCACGCCCAGGTTGGGGAAGAGGGTGGTGAAGTGGTAGTTGGCGATCTTGGGCCGGGCCTTGGTGGCCACGGACAGGAGGGTGGACTTGCCCACGTTGGGGAAGCCCACCAGGCCCACGTCGGCCAGGAGCTTCAGCTCCAGCAGGACGTTTCGCTCCTTGCCGGGCAGCCCGGCCTTGGCGAACTGGGGGGTCTGGCGGGTGGCGGTGGCGAAGTGCTTGTTGCCCCAGCCGCCGTTGCCGCCCCGGCAGAGGACGAAGGGGGCGTCGTCGGACATGTCCTTGATGATCTCGTTGGTCTCGGCGTCCCGCACCACGGTGCCGCGGGGGACCTTGATGACGAGGGGCGCGCCGTTCTTGCCGGTGCAGAGCTTACCGGCGCCGTTGCCGCCGTTTTCGGCCACGTACTTGCGCTTGTAGCGGAAGTCCATCAGGGTGGACATGCGGTCGTCCACCTGGAGGATCACGTCGCCGCCCCGGCCGCCGTCGCCGCCGTCGGGACCGCCGTTGGCGATATACTTTTCCCGGTGGAAGGCCACCGCGCCGTTGCCGCCCGCGCCGGACCTGACCAGGATGCGGGCGGTATCAATGAATGTGTTTGCCATAGGGAACCTCCTTTTCTGAGGAACGGGTCACGAACTGTCTAAGGTTAAAAAGCCCCGAACGGGTTGCCGTTCGGGGCTTAGTTGCTGAAAAAGAGCAGGATCACTCCGCGACAGCTTCCACGATGGAGACCTTCTTGCGGTCCTTACCCATCCGCTCAAACTTGACGCGGCCGTCCTTCAGAGCAAACAGCGTGTCGTCCTTGCCGATGCCCACGTTGACGCCGGGGTGAATGTGGGTCCCGCGCTGACGGACCAGGATGTTGCCGGCCAGAACGAACTGACCGTCGCCGCGCTTGACGCCCAGGCGCTGCGCCATAGAGTCACGGCCGTTACGGGTGGAGCCAACGCCCTTCTTATGTGCGAAGAACTGAAGTCCGATATGAAGCATAGGTTACACCTCCATGACAGTAATGTTTTCGGGATATTCCTCTCGCAGCTGAACGAAGTAGACCATCAGGGATGCCAGCAGAGTCTGGCAGACCTGGTCGGCCTCTCCCTCCAGGTTGCGGGGGAGCTTGAGGGAAATGGAAGCATCCTTTTCGCTGACCTTCACGGCGGCTTCCAGCCCAAGTACGTCGTTGACGGCGCACTCGACCAGGCGGACGGCGCTGGTGACGGCGGCGCAGAGGATGTCCTCTCCGGATTCGGCCAGACCGCTGTGCCCCTTCACGGTGAAGGAGACGATGCGGCTGCCGTCAGTTGCAAAGGATGCGGTTGTCATTAAGCGTGGATCTTCTTGATCTCAACCTTGGTGTAGGGCTGACGATGACCCTGACGCAGGCGGTAGCCCTTCTTGGGCTTGTACTTGAAGATGACGACCTTCTTGCCCTTGCCGTTCTTGACAACGGAAGCGTCCACGCTGGCGCCTTCCACCACGGGAGCGCCGAACTTGGGCTCGTCGCCCAGGATGGCCAGGACCTTGTCGAACTTGATCTCGTCGCCGGCCTCGTTGTTCAGCTTTTCGATGAACAGGACGTCGCCTTCTGCGACCTTGTACTGCTTACCACCGGTCTCGATGATTGCATGCATACTGTGTGCACCTCTTTCCTTAATTACGGGCTCGCTGTCGGGGGCGGGACCGGGACTGTTTCCGTCACAGTCCACTTATCACCCATTCAAAGCGGCTCTAAAATTATATCAGCGGACAAACCAAAAGTCAAGGGCTTTTGGCGCCGAAGACATCTTTTTTGCGAAAAAGCCGAGAAGCGCGGGGGCTCACTCGGCCCGGGCCGCCAGGGCGATCCAGCCGTTCTTCTCAAAGCGCTGGATGACCTTCAGGCCGCTGCGCGCCAGGGCGGCGGCCACCTCGTCGCCCCGCTTGTCGATGATGCCCGAGCAGAGGAAGGTGCCGCCCTCGGCCAGCAGGGCGGGGACCACGGGGGCCAGGGGGATGATGACGTCGGCCACGATGTTGGCCAGGACCAGGGGGGCCTGCGCCTGGGCCAGCTCCTCGACCAGCGCCTGGTCGGCGATGACGTTGCCCGCCAGGAAGCGGCAGCGGTCCCTGCCCAGGCCGTTGAGGGCGGCGTTCTCATAGGCCACGTCCACGGCCTTGGGGTCGATGTCCACGCCGGTGGCGTGGCAGGCGCCCAGGCGCAGGGCGGCGATGGCCAGGATGCCGCTGCCGCAGCCCAGGTCCAGGACGGGGCGGCCGGGGACCACGTAGTCCTCCACGCCCTCCAGGCAGAGCTGGGTGGAGGCGTGGGAGCCGGTGCCGAAGGTCAGGCCGGGGTTCATCAGCAGGGTGGTGCAGCCGGCCGGGATCTCGGCGGTGTCCCGTTCCCACGCGGGGACGATGTAGAGCCTCTTGCCGATGGCCAGGGGGCGGTAGTATTTCTGCCAGCTGTGGGCCCAGTCGTACTCGCGGAGGCGGACGGCGGTGTAGGGCAGGTCGATGCCCCGCAGATACCCCGCCAGCTGCTTCTGGCCGTCGGCATCGTCGGTGACGTAGAGCTTGATGCGGGAGACGCCCTTCATCTGCTCCATGAGTTCGTCGTCCACATAGTCCCAGTACTGGCGGTTCTCTTCTAAAAAGGCGCGGAACTCGGCCTCCTCCTCCACCGCCAGACCGGGGACTCCGTTGGCGATGAGGGTGGCGCAGAGGTCGTCCAGGGCCTCCGATTTGGCGTTCAGGATGATTTCAAGCCACATGCTGTCCATGGCGTTTGCCTCCTTTGTGTTTCGTCCGGCGGACGCCCGCTCCTGCGTTCTTCCTGTTTGGTGCTGCGGGGATAGACAAGGACAAGTATAGCAGGAAAGCGGAGAAAAAACAATTTGTCAACCCTCTCATTTCTCTTGCGCGGGACCCGGCCTGCGTTGACCACTTGCATAAAAGGGGCGCGGGGGCGGGCCGGTCGGGGAAGCGGGAGGAAAGAAACCGCCCCCTGGCGCGGGGTCGCGCCAGGGGGCGGGGATCATACGGTGTGCGGTGTGGAGGCTCAGATGTCTCTGGTCCACAGGGAAGCCATCGCGGGGCCGCCGCCGACGCACAGGGATGCGCCGCCGATGGTGCTGCCCTGGCGCTGCATCTCGTGGATCATGGAGACGATGATGCGCAGGCCGGTGCAGCCGATGGGGTGACCCAGGGAGATACCGGAGCCATTGACGTTGGTCTTGGCCAGGTCAACGGTCCAGCCCTGCTCTTCCTTCAGCTTGCGGCCGACACCCAGGAACTGCGCGGCGAAGGCCTCGTTGATCTCCCAGTAGTCCACGTCGCCGAAGGTCAGGTTGGTGCCCTTGAAGCACTTGGGGATGGCGTAAGCGGGGCCGATGCCCATGTACTTGGGCTCGACGCCTGCGGAGCAGGTGTTGATCATCTTGACCATGGGGGTGCAGCCCAGCTCCTTGGCCTTCTCGGGGGTCATGACGATGACAGCAGCGGCTGCGTCGTTGATGCCGGAGGCGTTGGCAGCGGTGGTGACGCCGTCGGGGGTGAAGACGGGCTTCATCTTGGACAGGGTCTCGATGTTGCAGTTGCGGATGGGGTGCTCATCGGTGTCGATGGTGATGTCGCCCTTCTTCTTGTTGTGGATGATGTAGGGGACGATCTCTTCCTGGAACTTACCGGCCTCGATGGCGGCGCAGGCGCGGTTGTGGCTGATGACGGCCAGCTCGTCGCACTCCTGACGGGAGACGTTGCAGAGCTTTGCCACGTTGTCGGCGGTGACGCCCATGTGGCCGGGGACCAGCGCGTCATACAGCGCGTCGTGGATCAGGGAGTCGAACAGCTCGGCGCCGCCCTCGGTGGGGATGCCGCCCATGCGGTAGCCCATACGTGCCTTGGGCAGCATGAAGGGAGCCTGGGTCATGTTCTCCACGCCGACGACCAGACCGATGTCGGTCTTGCCCAGCATGATGTTATGGCAAGCGATCTCCAGAGCGCGCATACCGGAAGCGCAGTTCTGGTTGACGGTAACAGCGGAGCTTTCGATGGGCAGACCAATGCGCATGGAGACCTGGCGTGCGGGCAGGGAACCCTGCATACCGGCGTAGCATTCGCCCATCACGATCTCGTCGATCAGGTTGATGTCGATGCCGGAACGGCGGATGGCTTCCTTGCCGGCGTGGATGGCCAGCTCGCGCGCGGAAACGTCCTTGAACTGACCCTGGAACTTACCGATAGCGGTGCGGCAAGCACTGACGATAACGACTTCTCTCATGTGAGATATCCTCCTGTCAAAACATATATTTGTTCATTTTATACTAAAATGTACTGAATCAAATCCTGCAACGCCTCTATTATACACCTAAAACAGGCGCTGTCAAGATGAAGTCGATAAAAGTGCACAAAATTTTTCTGGTGCTTTTGTGGGAGACGCAGTTGCGCGCTTCGTGTAAACTATGTATAATAAAAGGTATTACGCATGAAGCGAACCCGGAGGGGAAAGGCTGCAAGTATGCCGTCATGGCGGCGCCGCCCTCCGACCAAACGACACAAGGAGGCGTGCGATGAGTAGGGTTCCGGAAAAATGGCACGACGCCGTCATGGAATTTTCCCTGGAGCTGGCCAAGGACAACGAGAACTTCCCCAAAAAGGTCCTCTCCCTCTTTGACAAGCACTTCGGCTATCGGCGCAGTATCTTTTTTACCCACGGGATCTCCCCCGCCTCGAGGCCCTTGCCCCGGCGGATGGGCGCTATGAACAACTACATCACCTACGGGATCCGCTACGGACCCATGTACGACTACCGGGAGCGGGTGTATAAGCACGATATCTTCCGCTACGCCAACCTGCCCGCCCACCTGAAGGGCAGGCGGCTCCTCTTTACCGACGATGTGATGTCCTTTGAGGAGTATGAGCACACCCCTTACGGCATCCACATGATGGGCGAGGACCTCTATTACCAGGCGGTGATCTTCTTCTACCAGGGGGAGCGCATCACCGGCTCCATGGCCCTCTTCCGCTCCCAGGAGCAGGAGCCGTTCGGGGAGGAGGACCGCGCCCTGCTGGACTATCTGGGCAGCCTGGTGGAGGCCAGCTATCAGAACTACCTGCGCCACAGCGGCGAGGGCCGGTTCCAGGACAACTTCCAGCTCTTCTTCCAGGACGTGAAGGAGGGGGCCGTCCTGCTGAACCAGGAGATGACGGTCATCCAGTGCAACGCGGCCGCCAGGGAGATCAGCCAGATCTTCTGGGAGCAGTACCGCCACAACCAGGGCCACTTCCTGCGCGGCAACTACCAGGGCGACCCGCAGTTCCGCGAGGTCCAGACCATGATCAACGAGGTGGGGGAGCGGCTGGGCGCCCAGGGCAGCAGCAGCCAGACCATCACCTCCCTGGCCCGGGACATCACCTTTTACCACACGGCCTTCCTCTCCGCCACCCCGGCGGGGCTGGCCCAGACCTGGCACCTGATGCTCGTCACCTGCCAGGCCAAGGAGCTGCCCAAGAACGTGGACCATCCTTACAACAGCCTCACCCAGCAGGAGCGGCGGATCGTCTACTACCTGGCCTCGGGCATGAAGAACGAGCAGATCGCGGAGGAGCTCCACATCAGCATCTACACCGTCCGCACCCACATCGCCAACATCTATAAAAAGTTCGAGGTCAACAGCAAGGTGGACCTGCTCATGCACTTGCAGCCCATCCTGAACGACCAGAGCAAGCCATAAGCAAGCCGCCCTGCAAGGGCTGCTACAAAAATAAGCAAGCCGCCCTGCAAGGGCTGCTGACAAAAAAGGGTATGTGCCTTACCGGCACATACCCTTTTGTTTTAAAGGTTTGCATCCACGCGCCGCTTGGCAGCCCATGCGATCACAAAGGTAACGACCTGCGCGAGCGGCACGGCCAGCCAAACGCCGGTCAGCTTCAGCATGGGCGGCAGGAGCAGGAGCGCCAGCAGCGTGCAGACCGGCTCGGCATACACGAGAAGATAGGAAAGCCGGTCCTTTTCCGTTGCGTAGAAGTAGGCGGTCGTAATGCGGACAAACGCCAGAAACAGCAGCGTGGCAAGGAAAAACGGAAGGTAGCGGATGACCCCGGCGTTTGCCTCCGCCGAAGCGCCAAAGAGGGGGCCGACCTTTGCTCTTGCCAGATAAAGGCCGATCATGCAGACGAGCGTGATCACAGCGGCGGTCCGGTATGCCAGCGTTCGGGTCGCCCGCACGGAGGCGCGGTCGTTCGCCCCGTAATACTGGCTGATGAGCGGCTGACTGCCGTCGCCAACGCCTTGCAGCAGCAGGTAGAGGATGGCGATGATGTACCCGATGCAGCCGTAGACCGCAACGGCCTGTTCGTTCCCGTACAGAAGCAGAAAGCGATTCATAAAAAGCATCGTGATCGTGGGCGAAAAGGTCAACCCAAAGGGCGAGAGCGAGACCTTGAGGACGGTTTTCCAAAGGCTGCACAGCGCCCGCGGCTCCGGCAGAGAAAAGCCGCTCTTTTTCACAAGAAAGAAGAGGATCGCCGCGACCATGGTGACAGCCTCCCCGATGATGGTCGCCCACGCAGCGCCCGCCATTCCCCAGCCCAAGGCCCACACGAAGGCATAGTCCAGGACGATGTTTGTTGCAAAGCCGAGGATCATGGCGACCATGGAAACGGTCGCCCCGCCCATATTGCGGATAAACGGGACGAAGCCGGTGGCCAGAAGCTGAAACACAGCGCCCAGTGCAATGACGCGGGCGTATGCAAGGCAGAGGGTGAGCGTACTGCCCCTTGCGCCCAACAGATGCAGGATGGGCCTGGCGAAACCAAACAGGAGCGCCGTCAACACCCCGGCCGTCAGCAGCATCAGCAGCGTTGTGCCCGAAAAACACGCCTGCTGCTCCTTGTTCTCGCCCTGGGCGCGCAGGATCGTAAAGCGGATGGCCCCCGACAGGCCAAGCCCTGTGCCGATCGCGCCCACCAGCGCGGAAATGGGATAGGCCAATGTGATGGCGGCCAGGCCCGCGTCGCCGAGGCTCTGGCCGATAAAGAAGCCGTCCACAATGGTGTAGACCCCTGACAAGGCGAATGCGAGGACAGATGGGATGACGTAAGAAAAGAAAGTTTTGTTCCGTGCGGTGTTCATTTGCCTGCCTCTCCATTCCGTTGAGCTCGCATCCCCGCTGTTCCGGCGTGTGCAGCGGGAGTTGCAGGTACTATTCTAGGGGCTTGGCGGGAAATGTCAAGCACCCATTGCCGGAGAAGCGAGGGAAGCGGCCGGTGCGAGTGAAATTCTGCCTAAAAACCAGTTGACAAGCGGGGCTTCTATGCTATAATATCCACAAAAGTAGCGCCACTTCTTTTGTGGGCGATTCCGATGGGAGGTCGATATATGCCAAGGAACGAGGAAAAGGACCTGCGGGACGAGTCTCGCAGAAGAGCACAGATCGTAGAGGCGGGCCTCGCGCTCTTTTCCGCGCGGGGGATCGAATCGGTCAGCATGAACGCCGTCGCGGCGGCTGCCGGTGTAGGCCCGACGACGCTCTTCAAGTACTACCAGACCAAGGAAAAGCTGGTCGTTGCCATCAGCGCGGCGGCATGGAGCGAGGAAGTGGCGTTGGCGGCAGAGCAGTGCGGCACGGAAAGGCTTCTGAATTTCACCGCTTATGAGATGATCCGCTATTACACGGACTGGATGATCGGGCTGTATCGGCGGCGGCCTGCGCTGCTGCGCTTCAGCGAAAACTACAAGACGTTCATCTGCCGCCAGCGCACGAAGCCGGAAGACCTGCAAGCGCATCTGCGTCCGCTGCGCCCCATTCAGACCGCCTTTCATGCAGCCTATTTGCGTGCGCGGGAGGACCACAGCATTCGCACGGACATTTCGGAGGAGGTGCTGTTTTCCGTTGTTGCGATCGGGATGCTGTCCATGGCGGAGCGCTACGCGCAGGGGGTCGTTTGGGCCAGCCGCAGCAATGCGGACTACACCGAGGAGCTTCGCATTGTGCAGGAGATGATCCTGCGCTGGTGCAAAGCGGAAGAAAAGTGCTTGCCGGAGGAGAACGCCCCGTTCTCTTCCGAATGAGAAGGGAGATTTTATATGAAAGGAAAAAAAGTCTGCTCCATTTTGATGACCGCCATATTGGCGGCCGCGCTGGCGGCCTGCGGCAGTTCGGAGAAGAGCCCTGACCCTGCGGTGAGCGCCGCCTCGAACGCAGAGATCAAGCCTGCGACCCGGTCCACAAGCGATGCCAACCGCCAGGTATACGAGCTTCTGGACTTTGAGGACACCGCAGAGCTTGAAAATGCGAAACGGGGGTTTCTCGCCGCGCCGGACACCCTGGAGATCCTTGATGAGAACGGGGGGACCGTGTGGACGCAGGACGCCTATGCGTTCCTTGACAAAGACGCGCCGGATACCGCCAATCCCAGCCTTTGGCGCAACACGCAGCTAAACCACCTTTACGGCCTGTTTGAGGTCACCGACGGCATCTATCAGGTGCGCGGCTATGATGTTTCCAATCTCACCTTCGTCCGCAGCGATCACGGATGGATCGTCCTGGACTGCGGCAGCAGCAGATATACCGCAGCGGAAGCGCTGAAGCTCTTCCGCGCCGAGATGGGCGATGCGCGGATCGTCGCCGTTGTGGTCAGCCATGCGCATGTGGATCACTATGGCGGGATCGAAGGGCTGATCGCACCCGAGGAGGTTGCGGACCGCAGCCTGCCGCTTGACGAGCAGCTCGCCTCCGGAAAGACCGCGATCATCGTGCCGAAGGGGTACGAGGACGCGGTGATGAAGGAAAACGTCTTTGTTGGCACGGCCATGAAGCGGCGGGCCTTCTTCCAGTATGGCTCCATGCTTCCCTACGGAGAGCAAGGCCGCCTTTCGGTGGGGATAGGGCTGACCTCGGTGCAAAACGGCGTGGGCTATATTGCGCCGAGCTACGAGGTCACAGAACCGGTTTTTGAAACGACCATTGATGGCGTGAGGGCCATCTTCCAGCAGACCCCGGGAACGGAATCCCCCGCCGAAATGAACACCTACTTCCCGGACAGCAAAGCCCTCTGGATGGCCGAGAACTGTAGCGGGACCATGCACAATCTCTATACGCTGCGCGGCGCGGAGGTGCGGGATGCGAACGGCTGGGCCCGTTACATCACCGAGACGCAATCGCTGTTTCCGGACGCCGAGGTCGTCTTTCAGGCGCACAATTGGCCGCATTGGGGCAAGGAGGTCGTCGGCGAATACCTGACCAACACGGCCGCGGTCTATAAGTTCATCCACGACCAGACCCTTCTGTACATCAATGCGGGCTACACCTCCACGGAGATCGCCTCCATGCTCCGCCTGCCGGAGGAGCTGGAAAAGGTTTGGTATACCCGGCAGTATTACGGCACGCTGAAGCACAATGTCAAGGCGGTCTATCAGAAATACATGGGCTGGTACGATGCAAACCCGATCCACCTGGACGAGCTGGAGCCGAGCGAATATGCAAAGAAGCTTGTGTCGTATCTCGGCGACACCGATAAGGTGCTTGAAATGGCGCGCGCCGATTATGAAAAGGGCGAGTATCAGTGGGTCGCGCAGATCACGAATACGCTGGTATTTGCCGACCCGGAAAACCGGGAAGCGCGCGGCCTGTGCGCGGATGCTCTGGAGCAGCTTGGCTATCAGGCGGAGTCCGGCGCATGGAGAAACGCTTACCTTGCGGCGGCCTTTGAGCTGCGAAACGGCACCGGGCAGTATCCGGAGGCAGTTCGGCTCGGCGTTGGCAGCACCGCCCGGGGCATGGACGCACAGACCATGCTGGATTACATGGGCATTGTCCTGGATACGGAAAAGCTCCAGGATCGTTCCTTCACCATAAACCTCAAGCTGACGGATGGTGACGATTACCTGCTGAAGCTCCACCACGGTGTGCTCCTGTACTATAAGGATGCGCACTCGGACGACGCCGACCTGACGCTCTCCACCCCCCGGCTCGGGATCCTTGCCATCACGAGCGGAGACCAGGAAAAGATCGAGCAGCTCATCACCGTTGAAAAGGGAGATGCGGCGCTGTTCCAAGCGCTTTGTGACAGCATGACCGCCTTTGAACTCTACTTCAATATCATCGAGCCGTAAGAAGACCCGCCAAGCGAGCAACCGCCGAACGACCTGTTTTCAAATAAGGAGGAAATGATGAAGAGAATCGCAACCCTGCTGCTCTGCATGAGCCTGCTGCTGTCCGGCTGTGCCGGGACGGCCAAGCCGGAGGACGATTCGACCGCCGGAGATGTGTGGGAAACCCTCGAAGAGGCCTACGTTTACGCCTTTCCTCTGGTGCTGATGGACGCGACGAAGACCTCCGCAACGAATACGGAGGAAGCCGCGCCCGGCAAGGCGCCTGTCAATCAGTTCATGCACGGCAAAGCGCTGGCCAACGCGCAGTTCAAAAATGTGGTAAGCCCGAATGTGGACACCATCTATTCACAGGTGTGGTACGACCTGGGCGAAGAGCCGATCGTCTATGTGCTGCCGGAAGCAGACCGCTTCTGCAAGGTGCAGGTGCTCGACGCATGGACCAATACCGTTGCCGTCCTTGATCGGGCCGGAGCCTATGCGATCGCGCGCGATACCTGGAGCGGCGACCTGCCGGAGGATGTGACCCGCATTGATGTGCCCACCGATATGGCGTGGTCCATCACCAGAACGGTGCTTTCCGGCGAGGCGGATCTGCCGAATGTGTATGCCATCCAGGCGGGCATGAAGCTCCTGCCGCTCTCTGCCTACCTGAACGGAGGGGCATATCAGCCCCCGAAGGGGAGCTATCAGGAAGAAAACGACTATGTCCCCATCGACAAGGTCCTTTCTCTGGACCCGGCCGCGTTCTTCAACAAGGCAAATGTGCTGATGGAGAAGGACCCGCCGTCCGCCGCCGACGCGGCGCTGCTGGAAAGGCTCGCGGCCGTCCATGTGGGGCCCGGTATGGAATTTGACGCCTCTGTTCTGACCGGAGATGTGCAGGCAAAGTGGAAGGAGATGCTTCAGGGCCTTCGGCCGAAGCTCGTAGAAGAGGGCATGAAGTTTTCAAACCAGCTGGGGCAGTGGAGCTATTTCGGCGCGCCGATCGGAGATTTTGGTGCGGAATATGCCTACCGCGCGCTGGTGGCGCTCGCCGGGCTGGGGGCCAATACGGTCGAGGTCGCCCTGTATCCCAAGACGGATAAGGATGCGGACGGGGCGCTGCTGACAGGAGACAAGGCATATACGCTCCACTTCGAAACCGAGCCGCAGGTCCTTGACGGCGGCTTCTGGTCGATCACCGCATACGGGGACGATGATTTCCTGATCGACAATCCGATCGACCGCTACTGCATCAACGATCGTTCCGGTCTGAAGAGGAATGACGATGGCTCTGTGGATGTGATCCTGTCGAAGGACGCGCCGGAAGACACGACAAACTGGCTCCCGGTCGGCGACGGCGGCTTCCATCTGTACATGCGCATCTATACGCCGGATATGGAGGCGCTCCAGACCTGGGTCGCGCCGACCATTACGGCGATCGAGTAAACGAAACGCTGTTTTTGCGATCTACCCTTCCATAGACCACGAAAAAGCTGCTGAGGCGTACAACGCCCCAGCAGCTTTTTCCGGTGCAGAAGGTTTGTGTTCGGGCCGCTCAGGCCCGCAGGTGATAGCCGTCCGCCGCCTCCACCACCAGGTCCTCCGCCTTGAGGGCGTCCAGGGCAGCCTGGACCTCCCGGAGGGGCAGGCCCAGGGCCTCGGCCAGGGCGGGCGGCGTGGCCGCGATCTGCTCGGTGAGATACTCGGCGATGAGCTGCCGGGTCAGCTCCTCCGGGGAGAACTCGCGCCGGGGCAGGGGCAGGGAGAGGCTGGTGACCCCGGCCTTGAAGGCCTCGGAGAGCACCGGGGCGTTCCACCCCTGCTGGGCCCAGAGGTGATAGATCCCCTTCAGGCCCGTGCCCGCGCCGGAGCCGAGCTTCACCAGGGAGAAGAGGCGGGTGAGGACCACGTTGCGGGGGTCGGCCACGCCGCCGGCCTTGGCCTGGTCGGGGGAGACGCGGAGCAGGCCCCCGTTGGTGACCTGGAGCTCCGCGTCCGTCCGCTGGATGGTGAGCCTGCCGCCGCCGAAGTAGTCGGCGTGGAGGATGGCGTTGAGCACGGCCTCCTTCATGGCGGCCGCGAGGGCAGCCTGGGCGGCGGACTCCTTCGCCAGCAGGGTGGACACGGCGTTGAGCCGCCGGGAGACGGTGGTGTAGAAGGCGAAGAGGTTTTCCGGGCAGCCGGACCAGCTGGTGGACAGGGAGAAGCCGGTGTCGCTCTCCTGGTAGGTCAGCTTGAGCTGGGGAAAGACCTCTCGGATGGGGCCTCTCCGGCCCAGCAGGAGCAGGCCCGCCAGGGTGGGGTGGAGGTGGGTCCCGTCCTTGCCGCGGCCCAGGATGCCCGCGGCGGGGAGAAATTCCTGGTCGGGCAGGTAGTTCCAGGGGTGGTTCGGGCGGCGCATGGCCATCAGGAGGCGGAACTGGCGGAGGGTGTCCGGGGAGAGGTCGTCGGGGGAGCGGGCCTCCAGCACGGCCAGGTCCGCCGGGGCGTCGTCCCGGTCCCGGAGCATGGCCCGGACCTCCTCGGCGGAGCAGTGGTAGTCGCCCTCGCCGTTGCGCCGGTAGGAGCCGGTGAAGGGACTCTCCCCGATGTACACCGGGCGCTGGCGGCGGCCCGCCCGGGGGACGGAGATGACCAGGACCTGCTTGCCGTCGATGGTGTGGACGGCCACGCCCTCCGGGGTGAGGATGTTGGCGCTGACCTTGGCCGGGTCGTTCACCGTCTGCCAGACGACCTCCGTGTAGCCCTGGGCGTCGGCGACCCCGGTGACCCGCAGCTGCTTGTCGCGGGACTCCTCCACCCCCAGCAGGATCAGCCCGCCGATGGTGTTGGCAAAGGCGGAGTAGGTCTCCCAGAGGCTGTTGGGAAAGCCCCCGGCGGCCTTCTTGGCCTCGATGCGGTTGTTTTCGTGGTAGCGCATGATGTTGTTCAGGTCGATCATGGGGAGCCCTCCTGCCTGCGTTTCTTACCTTATATTATAAAAGCAGCCTGTCGCCTTGTCAAATTCCCACACAGAGGGGGAAAGGGCGGAAAAAATAAAAATTTTGCGAAAAAGTTATTGACAAATGGGACGATATCGTGTAGGATACAAACTGTTCCGCAAGGGAACGGCGAAAAAGAATACGGCATGGACGATTAGCTCAGCTGGTATGAGCATCCGCTTGACGTGCGGGAGGTCACAGGTTCAAGTCCTGTATCGTCCACCAAACGAAGGACGCGACTCGGTCGCGTCCTTCGTTTTTTCGCTCTGCGCGGCATCAGGCGCGGCCTTCCCTCTCCGGGGGGATGAGCATCAGCGCGGCGGCGGCGGCCAGCAGGCCGACGCTGGTCCAGAGGGTATAGCGCCCCAGGTGGGGGAGAAGGATGCCGCCCAGCACGGCCCCCAGGGCAAAGGCGAGGATGACGGTCAAATTGATCCGGGCGGTGTGCATGGCCGAGCGGGAGCCGTTGAAGCCCACCTCGATCAGGCTGTGCAGGGCCTGGCGGAGGTTGCCGATGCACATGGTGGTGGCGGCGGTGCTGCCGTTGATCTTCCGAAAGCTCTCCACCTGCGCGCCGCAGGCCAGGGAGATGAGGCTGTTTGCCAGCAGGTTGGCCGACTGCGGCAGGGGCGTGGCCAGGGCCAGGATGAGGATCTCCAGCAGCAGGCAGATCTGCCGCCAGTGGAGCCACCGCTCCCGGCACAGATGGCGGACCAGCGCGGCAAAGGCGATGCCCAGCGAAAAGGCCAGGAGGGGGAGTAGATAGTGGAAGGCGGCCAGCCATTGGCCCCGGGAGAGATAGACGCTGAACAGCAGGATGTTTCCCGTCTGGGCGTTGGCGAAGACCTCGCCGCGGAAGAGATAGGAATAGGCGTCCATCAGGCCGCCGGAGAGAGCCAGCAGCAGGCCGACCAGGATGCTTTCCGACATTTGACGGGTCACGCGCGGCCCCTCCTTTCTTGCTGGCGTTTGTCGGTCCAGGCGGAAAGGCGCCCCTGGAGGAGGGCGCCGCCGCCGGGTACTATAGGTACTATACGCGCCGGGCGGAAAATGTCAAGAGATTTTTCCGCGCGGGCGGATTTTGCGAAAAAGGCTGTTGACAAATGGAGGTGCCCGTGCTATGATAAAGAAGTTCCGCAAGGGTGACAACAAAAACATGGACGATTAGCTCAGCTGGTATGAGCATCCGCTTGACGTGCGGGAGGTCACAGGTTCAAGTCCTGTATCGTCCACCAAACAAAAAAGCATCGCCGTTGGCGATGCTTTTTTTGATGTTCGCCGCGCGATAAAACCATCGAAAGAAGGAGAATGACCATGCATCAACCCCTCCTGCCCCAGGGAGACGCCGCCGCCCTGCTGCCCGGTGCGACCTACAGTGTGCCGGGGCTGTTTCTCTACCCCGACCTGGTCTACCAATGTCTGGACCAGATCAAGGCCAAGTTTGACTATGAGATCCCGGTGAAATACATCTACGGCTCCCCGCGGGTCCGCTGGAACTGCGGCCGCCCGGTGATGGTGGACCATGGCTACACCCGGGCGGACATGGAGGCCCAGCTGCAAGGGGCCTTGGACCGGGGGATCGTCCCCCTGCTGACCTTCTCCATCCCCGTCATGGAGGAGAAGGACCTGGAGGACCCGCTGGGCAACGACCTGCTGGCCATGGCGGATAAGCTGGGGGCGGGCGTCATCGTGTCCCACCCGCTGCTGGAGGCGCACATCCGGACGCACTATCCCAACGTCGAGCTGCACGCCTCGGTCATCATGACCGCCTTTCAGAAGGACCGGGACCCGGCCTTCTATGAGGCCCTGGCCCGGGACCACAGCCGCTACGTGGTCCACCCTGACGACAACTTCGACCTGGCCCTTCTGAACAAGCTTCCCAAGGACCGGGCCGAGATCCTCCTCAACGAGCGCTGCGTCTACCAGTGCCCGCAGCGGGGAGAGCACTACCTGACCAACACCCAGGACCAGGCGGCCATCCTGGACGGGACCGGCGCGTTCACCAACTTCCTCGACCGCTGCCCCTGGGTCCCCGACTTCAAGCAGCGGACCACCAAGGGCCGCAACATCTCCCTGACCGCCAAGGAGGCGGCGGAGCTGGTCGAGCTGGGCTTCGACCTGTTCAAGCTCCAGGGTCGGCTGGACATCCCCTATGTCTTCTTCTTCGACTTCCTCCGCTATACCCTGGAAAATGAGGTGGCCTTCCCGGCCTTCTACCCCGCCTTCTGCTTCTCCATCCGGGCGTACGAGCGGGAGAAGGCCAAGCGGCGCAGAGCAAAGCCTTGACCAGGGATCTGACCAAGGGCAGCATCTCCAAGGGGCTGCTGCTCTTTGCGCTTCCCCTCATCTGCGGCAACCTCCTCCAGCAGGTCTATAACCTGACCGACACCTGGATCGTGGGCCGCTTCCTGGGGGAAGGCGCCTTGGGGGCGGTGGGCGCCTCCTACACCCTGCTGACCTTCCTGACCTCCATCCTCCTGGGCCTCTGCATGGGCGCCTCGGCCTATTTCTCCATCCAGTTCGGCCGGGGCGACCTGGCCCGGCTGCGGCAGGGGATCTTTCAGGCCTTCCTCCTCATCGGGGGGCTGACCCTGCTCCTGAACCTGGGGGTCTATTGCTGCCTGGGCGGCTTTCTCTGGCTCCTGCGCATCCCGGCGGAGATCGCGGCGCTGACCCGCGAGTACCTGCTGTGGATCTTCGGGGGCATCGCCGCCACCTTCCTCTATAACTTCTTCGCCAACCTCCTGCGGGCCGTGGGGGATTCCGTGACCCCTCTGGCCTTTCTGGGCGTGTCGGTGACGCTGAACATCGGTCTGGACCTGCTCTTCGTCCTCCCCCTGGGCATGGGGGTGAAGGGGGCCGCCCTCGCGACGGTCCTGGCCCAGTATGTCGCCGGGCTGGGGCTGACGGCCTGGACCTGGTGGAAGTACCCCCACCTCCGGGTGAGGCGGGAGGACATGGTCTGGGACCGCCGCTCCCTGGGGAAGGTGTGCAGCCTGTCCCTCTTCACCTGCCTCCAGCAGTCGGTGATGAACTTCGGCATCCTGCTCGTCCAGGGCCTGGTGAACAGCTTCGGCACGGCGGTGATGGCGGCCTTCGCTGTGGCGGTGAAGATCGACACCCTGGCCTACATGCCCGTCCAGGACTTCGGCAACGCCTTCGCCACCTTCGTGGCGCAGAACTACGGGGCCGGGAAGACGGAGCGCATCCGGGCGGGGACCCGGTCGGCCCTGCTGTGGGTGGTGGTCTTCTGCCTGGCCATCGGCGGGGCGGTCTGCCTGACGGCCCCCAGGCTGCTGGCCTTTTTCGTGGGGGCGGAGTCGGCCCAGGTCATCGCCATCGGGACCGGCTACCTCCGCATCGAGGGGGCCTTCTACCTGGGCATCGGCGTCCTCTTCCTGCTGTACGGCTACTTCCGGGCGGTGGACCGTCCGGCCGTCTCCCTGGTGCTCACCGTCTGCTCCCTGGGGACCCGGGTGGCCCTGGCCTACGCCCTGTCGGCCCTCCCCGCCCTGGGGGTCACGGGCATCTGGCTGGCCATCCCCATCGGCTGGCTTTTGGCCGATGCGGTGGGGCTTGCGCTGTGGCGGCGGAGCCGGTGACCCGCCCCTCTGTTTTTTTGGAAAATAAATGGTCGAATCCGGTTGAATTGTGGAGAAAAGGGGAGTAAGATAGGACCCAAGAGAGAGACGGGCGCGAAGAAAGACCACGCAGCGATCCAGGCTCACCGGCCTGGATCTTTTTTCTGCACACGGCGCGCCCAACGAGGGGTGTCGAAATGGTATTTGCAAGTATGCTGTTCGTGTTTTTCTTCCTGACAGCAAACCTGATCTCACAGCTGCTTCTGAAGACCGCCAAGGCGAAGAACATCGCCATGCTGGTCTTCTCCCTGGTCTTCTATAGCTGGTCCGGGCCGAGGTATCTCTTCCTGCTGCTGGGCATGGTCCTCATCTGCTGGCAGGGGGCGCTGCGCGTCCAGCGCGGCCAGAGAAAACGGGAGCGGAAGCAGGCCCTCGTCATCACCATCGCCCTGTGCCTGGCGATTTTGGGCTTTTTCAAGTACACCGGCTTCTTCCTGTCCAACGTCCAGGCCATTTTCGGCGTGCCCGAGGTGATCCCGACCATCGTGCTGCCCATCGGCATCTCCTTCTACACCTTCCAGCTCATTTCCTACGTGGTGGACGTGTACCGGCGGGAGGTCTCCGCCCAGAAGAAATACTGGGTCCTGCTCCTCTACGCCAGCCTCTTCCACCAGTGCATCGCCGGACCCATCGTCCGCTACCAGGACATCCACCAGGACATCCTCCGCCGCAGGGCCACCCCCGCGGAGATCAGCCGGGGGATCAGCCGGTTCACCGTGGGCCTGGCCAAGAAGGCGATCCTGGCCAACGGCTGCGCCGCCATTGCCGACGCCTTCTTCGACGTGGGCGCGGCGGAACTGGCCGCCGTCCCCGCCCTGGGCATCCTGCTGGCGGCCTTCGCCTTTACCCTACAGATCTACCTGGACTTCTCCGCCTATTCGGACATGGCCATCGGCATGGGCCTCATGTGCGGCTTCCACTACAAGGAGAACTTCAACTATCCCTACCTGTCCCAGTCCATCGGCGAGTTCTGGCGGCGGTGGCACATCTCCCTCGGCTCCTTCTTCCGGGACTATGTGTACATCCCCCTGGGGGGCAACCGCTGTGCCGTCCCCCGGCAGATCCTGAACCTCTTCGTGGTCTGGTTCCTCACCGGCCTGTGGCACGGGGCCAGCTGGAACTTCGTCCTCTGGGGCCTGTTCTTCGGCCTGCTCATCGGGCTGGAGCGCTTCCTGCTGGCGGACAGGCTGGCGCGGGTGCCCGCGCCCGGGAAGGTCCTGGGGGTCTTCCTCCTGGTGATGTTCAGCTGGATCCTCTTCAAATTCACCGACTTCGAGCTGCTGGGCATTGCCCTCAAGGGCCTGTTCGGGCGCAACGGCAACGGCCTGACCGGGGTGGACGTGGGCCTGGCCCTTCGGAACAACCTGTTCTTCCTGCTCTTCTCCACCGTCGCGGTCACGCCCCTGGGCAAGCACCTGCGCAACATCCTGGGCAACCTCTCCCGCCGCAGCACCGCCTGCTTCTGGCTCAACGCGGTGTGGGAGGCCGCCCACCCGGCTGTTCTGCTGCTCCTGTCTGCCATGGCCCTGGCCGGGGACAGCTACAATCCGTTCCTGTATTTCCAGTTCTGAGAGGGGAGGTCACGGTATGCCTGTTACAAAAGCGAAGCGAAAGCGGGCCAACGGCCTGGTCCGGGGCATCAAGGTGCTGGGCTTCGGCCTGGTGCTGGCGGTCATGGGGGTCATCGGTCTGCTCTGGTTCGCCCGGCCCGACACCTCGGTCATCGAGAAGCGGACCCTGACGGCGTTCCCCGCCCCCACCTGGTCCTCCTTCTGGGACGGCAGCTTCTTCCAGGCGGTGGACACCTGGTACGCCGACACCTTCCCCCTGCGGGAGGGGCTCATTTCCGGCAGCCAGACGATGGAACACCTCCATGGCATCCGCTCGGACCAGATCGTGGGCGGGGCGATGGTGGCCGACGCCATCCCCGACCCGGACGCCGCGGGCCAGACGGTCCAGGCGGCGGAGCCGGAGGAGGCCCTGCCCGACGGCACCGTCACCGAGACCGGCGAGATGCAGGGGCAGATCTACATCACCAACAACAGCGGCTACGGCCTGTACTACTTCACCCAGTCCGCCGCCGACAAGTTCGCCGCCACCATGAACCAGGTCTACGCCAACGTGAAGGACAAGGTGGACCTGTACGTGATGATCTGTCCCATCAGCGCCGGGGTCATGCTGGACCAGTCGGTGCTGGACGACATGGGGTGCAGCAGCGAGAAGGACGCCATCGACTACATCTACGGCAAGCTCGACAAGGGCGTCCACACGGTCTCCGCCTTCGACAGCCTGAAAAAGCACAACGCCGAGTACATCTACTTCCACACCGACCACCACTGGACGGCCCTGGGCGCGTACTACGCCTACCGGGAGTTCTGCAAGGAAAAGGGGATCAAGCCCCACAACATCAAGGACTATGAGACGAAGGAGTTCCCCGGCTTCCTCGGGACCTTCTATGCCAACAGCAACAACTCGCCCGCCCTGGCGGCCAATCCCGACACGGTGGTGGCCTACGTCCCCAAGGGGACCAACAACATGACCATGCACTACACCAACGGCTCGGTGGTGGACTGGTTCATCGTCAACGACGTGTCGGGCTACGCCAAGTCTGAGCTGTACGCCACCTTCGTGGGCGGCGACCGGCCCTTCTCCTATGCCCACAACCCCAGCATCACCGACGGCAGCGCCGTCATGGTCATCAAGGACTCCTACGGCAACGCCTTCATCCCCTGGCTGGTGGACCACTACGAGTACATCTACTGGGTGGACGCCCGCTACACGAGCAACACCATCTCCCAGATGGTCCAGGACTACAACATCCAGGACGTCATCTATCAGGTCCAGATCTACAACAGCTCCACCGACAACATGCTCGGCAAATACGCGGCCATTGGCCGGTGAGAACAGCCCCTCTGCGCATCCGCGCGGAGGGGCTTGCTTTGTCGAACGAGGCTGCGCCCTTCCCGGCAGGCCTGGCTTTTTTTCTGGATATGGGAGAGAAAAAGTAAACGCTGATTACTTTGTAAAACGGAAGGATTTTATGAAAAAAGGGGACAAAATGGGTCGGAAATGCGGGAAAAGAGGACTTTTTCCGCCGTTCTTTCGTTGGATAAAACATGAACAAAGTGTGAACAACACCGCAGATCGTATTGACAACGCGGGGGGAATGGGGTATATATTGTGCAACAAAAGTAATCAACGATTACCAAAGAAACCACATCATTCGACGTCATAGTTTAGGAGGACATCATCATGGTATTTGAAGCAATTGCAGAACTGATCGCTGAGCGCGTGGAGAAGGACGTTTCCGAGATCAAGCTGGAGAGCACCTTCCGTGACCTGGGCATCGACTCCCTGGACACCGTGGAGCTGCTGATGAACCTGGAGGACAAGCTGGACATGGAGATCGAGCTGGACCAGAAGGTGGAGACCGTGGGCGACCTGGTCGCCTTTATCGAGAGCAAGCGCGCATGATCCGCACACCCTTATGTGACCTGGTGGGGATCGAGTATCCCGTCTTCCAGGGCGGCATGGCCTGGATCGCCGACGGCAAGCTGGCCGCGGCGGTCTCCGAGGGCGGCGGCCTGGGCATCATCGCCGCGGGCAACGCCCCCGGGGACTACGTCCGGGAGCAGATCCACATCGCCAAGTCCCTGACCGGCAAGCCCTTCGGCGTGAACCTCATGCTCATGAGCCCCTTCGTGGAGGAGGTGGCCCAGGTGGTGGCCGAGGAGAAGGTGGCGGTGGTCACCACCGGCGCGGGCAACCCCTCCAGGTACATGGCCCTCTGGAAGCAGGCCGGGGTGAAGGTGATCCCCGTGGTGGCCTCGGTGGCCATGGCCAAGCTCATGACCCGGCTGGGGGCCTCCGCCCTCATCGCGGAGGGCGGCGAGAGCGGCGGACACGTGGGAGAGCTGACCACCATGGTCCTGGTCCCCCAGGTCTGCGACGCGACGGACCTGCCCGTCATCGCGGCCGGCGGCATTGCCGACGGCCGGGGGGTGGCGGCGGCCTTCCTGCTGGGGGCCTGCGGCGTCCAGATGGGCACCCGCTTCCTCAGCGCGGAGGAGTGCGGCATCCACCCCGAATACAAAAACCGCATCCTGAAGGCCACGGACCTGTGCACCATGGTCACGGGCAAGAAGACCGGCCACCCCGTCCGAAGCCTGCGCACCAACTTCCCCCGGGAGTATGCCAAGGCGGAGTTCGGCGGCGTGGATGAGGCGACCCTGGACGAGATGGCCACCGGCCGTCTCCGGCTGGCGGTGGAGGAGGGCGACCTGGAAAAGGGCTGCTTCCTCTCCGGTCAGGTCGCCGCCATGGTCAAGAAGATCCAGCCCGCCGCAGAGATCGTCCGCGACGTCATGGAGGGGGCGGAGCCCATCCTGAAAGGAGCCACGAAATGGGTAAGATAGCATTCGTTTTCGCCGGACAGGGGGCGCAGTACCCCGGCATGGGCCAGGCGCTGGCCCAGTGCTCCGAAGGGGCCAGAGAGGTCTTTGCCAAGCTGGACGCGATCCGGCCCGGCACCTCGGCGCAGTGCTTCTCCGGCCGGGATGAGGACCTGAAGAACACCGCCAACACCCAGCCCTGCATGTTCGCCGTGGAGCTGGCCGCGGCCGCCGCGCTGGCGGAAAAGGGCATCCGGGCGGACATGACGGCCGGCTTCTCCCTGGGTGAGCTGGCCGCCCTGACCTACAGCGGGGCTGCCTCGCTGGAGACCGGCTTCCGCCTGGTCTGCCGCCGGGGCGAGCTGATGGCCCGGGACGCGGAGGCGGAGCCGTCCACCATGGCGGCGGTGCTCAAGCTCACCAACGAGCAGGTGGAGGCGGTCTGCGGCCGGTTTGCGGAGGTCTACCCCGTGAACTACAACTGCCCCGGCCAGGTGTCCGTCGCCTGCCGCAAGGAGCAGCTCAAGCCCTTCTCCGCCGCCGTCAAGGAGGCGGGAGGACGCGCCCTGCCCCTGAAGGTCCAGGGGGGCTTCCACTCTCCCTTCATGGCGAAGGCCGCCGAGGACTTCGCCGGGGTCCTGGCCCAGGCCGACCTGGCCCAGCCGGAGATCCCCCTCTATTCCAACTGCACCGGCGCGGTCTACGCCGGGGACCCCGGCGCGCTGCTCTCCCGTCAGATCAGCAGCCCCGTCCGGTGGGAGACCATCGTTCGGAGCATGATCGCCGCCGGGGTGGACACCTTCCTCGAGCTGGGGCCCGGTCGGACGCTCTGCGGACTCATTGAGAAGATCGACGGGACCGTCCGCGCCTTCCCCATGGAGACCCAGGCCGACCTGGAGACCATCTGCAAGGAGGTGGCGGGATGCTGACCGGAAAGGTCGCCGTAGTCACCGGGGGTTCCCGGGGCATCGGCGCGGCCATCGCCCAAAAGCTGGCCGAACAGGGGGCCAACGTGGCCGTCATCTACGCGGGCAACGAGGACCTGGCCAACCAGGTCTGCGCCCGGTGTCAGGGCCACGGCGTC
This sequence comes from uncultured Eubacteriales bacterium, assembly GCA_934572535.1. GTDB lineage: Bacteria > Bacillota > Clostridia > Oscillospirales > Oscillospiraceae > Evtepia. The sequence continues at coordinate 17,163 of CAKTLJ010000014.1, read as the reverse complement.
ACGGCCCGGGCCTATCGCTGCAACGTGGCCGACTTTGACCAGGCGAAGGAGACCGTGGCCCGGATCAAGGCCGACTTCGGCACCATCGACGTGCTGGTCAACAACGCCGGGATCACCCGGGACGGCCTGCTGCTCATGATGAAGGAGGAGGCCTTCGACGAGGTCTTGGACGTGAACCTGAAGGGGGCGTTCAACCTGACCCGCCACTGCGCCGGGATCATGCTCCGCAAGAAGGCGGGCGCCATCGTGAACATCACCTCGGTGTCCGGGCTGGTGGGCAACCCCGGCCAGGCCAACTACTCCGCCTCCAAGGCCGGGCTGGTGGGCCTGACCAAGGCGGTGGCCAAGGAGCTGGCCCCCAAGGGGATCACCTGCAACGCGGTGGCCCCCGGCTTCATCGAGACCGACATGACCCGCGGCCTGACCGACGACCCCGAGGTCCGCAAGGCCATCCCCATGGGCCGGGTGGGCCAGGCGGAAGAGGTGGCCGAGGCGGTGGCCTTTTTGGCCCAGGCCAGCTATGTCACCGGCCAGGTGCTGCGCGTAGACGGCGGCATGTAATGCCCCTGCACGGTTTCTCCGCGCCGCGGAGGAACGAGAATACTTTGATTGCGCTTCGGACGTGGTCCCATGCCGGGGGCTTTGCCCCCGGGGATGCGGACTGCGTCTGTTTAGGAGAATTGAACTATGGAAAATACCAACCGCAGAGTGGTGGTCACCGGCCTGGGGGTCATCAGCCCCATCGGCAACACCGTGGAGGACTGCTGGAAGAACATGCTCGCCGGTGTCCACGGCATCGGCCCCATCACGCTGTTTGACACCACCGATTACAAGGCCAAGGTGGCGGCGGAGGTCAAGGACTTCGACCCCCGGGCCTATATGGACAAGACCGAGACCCTGCGCAGCGACCGCTACGCCCAGTTTGGCGTTGCCGCCGCCTGCCAGGCGGTGGAGGAGAGCGGCGTCATCGGCACCCTGCCCCCGGACCGGGTGGCCGTCTACTTCGGCTCCGGCATCGGCGGCATCCGCACCTTCACCGAGGAGCACAACAAGCTCATCAACCGCGGCCCCAAGCGGGTCTCCCCCTACTTCGTCCCCATGCTGATCGCCAACATGGCCGCCGGTCAGATCGCCATCCGGTTCAACTGCCAGGGCGCGGCCCTGCCGGCCGTCACCGCCTGCGCCTCCGGCTCCAACGCCATCGGCGAGGCCCTGCGCGCCATCCGCCACGGCTACGCCGATGCGGTCATCACCGGCGGCGCGGAAGCCGCCATCTCCGAGTGCGGCGTGGCGGGCTTTGTGAACATGCAGGCCCTGTCCGTGTCCCAGGACCCCGACGCCGCCTGCCTGCCCTTTGACCAGCGCCGGGGCGGCTTCGTCATCGGCGAGGGCGCTGCCGCCCTGGTCCTGGAGGAGTATGAGCACGCGCGCAACCGGGGCGCGAAGATCTATGGCGAGGTCTGCGGCTACGGCTCCACCTGCGATGCCTACCACATCACCGCCCCCCGGCCCGACGCCGACGGCGGCGCGCGGGCCATGGAGCAGGCCCTGGCCGAGGCCGGGTACCGGAAGGGCGAGCGCGTCTACGTGAACGCCCACGGCACCGGCACCCCCCTGAACGACGTGGCCGAGACCGCCGCCATCAAGCGCGCGCTGGGCGAGGCCGAGGCCCACGCGGCCTATGTCAGCTCCACCAAGTCCATGACCGGCCACATGCTGGGCGCGGCCGGGGCCATCGAGGCCGTGGCCTGCCTGAAGGCGATGGAGGAGGGCGTGATCCCCCCGACCATCCACCTGGAGCAGCCCGACCCCGCGTGCGACCTGAACTACGTCCCCAACCAGGCCGTGAAGGCGGAGGTGGACCTCTGCCTGTCCAATTCCCTGGGCTTCGGCGGCCACAACGCCTGCCTGGCCTTCCGAAAGGTACGGTTATGAACGAAGAGGATATCAGAAAGTACGCCGCCCTCATGGCGGAGCTGGGCCTGACCGGCCTGGAGATCACCGAGAACGACCGGGTGGTCCGCTTGGAGCGGACCCCGGCGGCGGTGGCCCCGGCCCATGGGGCCGAGGCCGTCCAGGCCTTCGCGCCCCAGCCCGTTCAGCCGGAGGAGGGTGTGGAGGTCTGCTCCCCCATGGTGGGCGTCTTCTACGCCGCGCCCGCAGAGAACGCCGAACCCTTCGTGAAGGTGGGCGACCGGGTGAAAAAGGGCCAGACCCTCTGCATCGTGGAGGCCATGAAGCTCATGAACGAGATCATGGCCGAGGAGGACGGCGAAATTTTGGAGATTTGCGCGGAAAACGGCCAGGTGGTGGACTACGGCTGCCGGCTCTTCCGCCTCAAGAGGAAGCCATGACGAAAGACGAGATCAAAACCATTTTGCCCCACCGGGAGCCGATGCTCCTGGTGGAGGAGCTGGAGCAGGACGGGGAGTTTGCCCTGGGCAAGTACCAGGTGAAGGGGGACGAGTGGTTCCTCCAGGGGCATTTCCCCGGCGCGCCCGTGGTCCCCGGGGTCATCCTCTGCGAGATCCTGGCCCAGACCGTGGGCATCCTGCTCCGGGATAAGCTGGAGGTGGGGCAGGTCCCCATGTACACCAGCATGAAGGAGGTCCGCTTCAAGGCCCCGGTGAAGCCGGGCGACCTCTTCCGGACCAGGTGCCGCGTCACCCGGTCCAAGCACCCCTTTTACTTCGCCGAGGGGGAGGGCTACGTGGGGGACACCCTCTGCGTGAAGAGCACCTTCTCCTTCGCCATCACGGAGGGCTGAGGCATGTTTTCCAAGATCCTGATCGCCAACCGGGGGGAGATCGCCGTGCGCATCATCCGCGCCTGCAAGGAGATGGGCATCGCCACGGTGGCGGTGTACTCCCAGGCCGACGCCGAGGCCCTTCACGTGGCCCTGGCCGACGAGAGCTGCTGCATCGGCGGTCCCGCCCCGGCGGACAGCTATCTGAACCAGACGCGCATCGTCTCTGCCGCCCTGGTCACGGGGGCCCAGGCCATCCACCCCGGCTATGGGTTCCTGTCGGAAAACGCCCAGTTTGCCGCCCTCTGCGGCCGGAACGGGCTGGTCTTCATCGGCCCCTCCCCGGAGAGCATGGAGGAGCTGAGCGACAAGGCCGCCCTCAAGAAGAGAATGGCCGCCGGAGGCCTGCCGGTCATCCCCGGCACGGGCATCCTGCGGACTGCGGCCGAGGCCCTGTCTGCGGCCGAAGCCATCGGCTACCCGGTGATGCTCAAGGCCACTGCCGGCGGCGGCGGCCGGGGCATCCGGCTGGCCGAGACGCCGGAAGAGCTGTCCGCGGCCTTCCCTCTGGCTGTGGCCGAGGGGGAAGCGGCCTTCGGGGACGGCTCTGTTTATTTGGAAAAATTCGTCCACCCGGCCCGCCACATCGAGGTCCAGATCCTGGCCGACGAGGGCGGGAAGGTCCTCTGCCTGGGCGAGCGCGACTGCTCCATCCAGCGGCGGCACCAGAAGCTCATCGAGGAATCTCCCTCCCCGGCGGTCTCTTCCGCCCAGCGGGAGAAGCTCATGGCCCTGTGCGCCCAGGCGGTGGCCGGGGTGGGCTACGTGGGGGCGGGGACCCTGGAATTCCTCCTGGACCGGGCGGGAAACTTCTGGTTCATGGAGATGAACGTCCGCCTCCAGGTGGAGCACGGCGTCACCGAGATGCTCACCAAGATCGACCTGGTGAAGTGGCAGATCCGCGCGGCGGCGGGGGTCTCCTTGACCTTCGACCAGGAGGACGTGAGCTTGAAGGGGGCGGCCCTGGAGTGCCGCATCAACGCCACCTCGCCGGGCAGGCTGGAGATGCTCCACGTCCCCGGGGGGCCCTTCGTCCGGTTTGACACCTACCTGGTCACCGGCGTGACGGTCTCCCCCTATTACGATTCCCTTTTGGGCAAGCTCGTGGTCTACGCCGGGACCCGGGAGGAGGCCGTGCGCAAGATGAAGGCCGCCCTCTGCGAGCTGGTCATCGAGGGGATCGGCACCAACATCGCCGAGCAGCTGGAGATCGTGGGCCAGGAGGCCTTCATGTCCGGCGGCTATGACTTGACTCTGATGGAAGGCAGGTGAGGAAGATGGCCTTTTTGAAATTCAGCTACAAGCCCAGAAACGAACTGGAGCAGGGCGGGCGGACGGCGGCGCTTCTGCAAGCGGACGCCAGCGAGCCGGAAAAGACCTGCCCCAACTGCCGAAAGGCCGTCCCCTTGAGCCGCCTGTGGGCCAACGCCAACACCTGCCTCTGCGGCTATCACTTCCGCATGAGCGCCCGGCAGCGGCTCGACTTTCTGACCGACAAGGGCTCCTTCCGGGAGCTGTTTGCCGGGGTCCAGTCGGCGGACCCCCTGGACTTTCCCGGCTATCAGGAAAAGCTGGAGACCGTCCGCACCGCCAGCCGGGAGAAGGAGGGCGTCCTCTGCGGCACCGCCGCCATCGGCGGGGCGCCCTGCGCCCTGTTTGTCATGAACCCCTATTTCATGATGGGCAGCATGGGGACCGCCGTGGGCGAGAAGATCACCTGCCTCTTTGAGTACGCCCTGGCGCACCGCCTCCCGGTGGTGGGCTGCACGGTGTCCGGCGGCGCCCGGATGCAGGAGGGCCTGCTCTCCCTCATGCAGATGGCCAAGACCAGCGGGGCGGTGAAGCGCCACAGCGACGGGGGCCTGTTCTACCTGGTCCTGCTCACCGACCCCACCACCGGCGGGGTCACCGCCAGCTTCGCCATGGAGGGCGATATCATCCTGGCCGAGCCGGGGGCGACCGTGGGCTTTGCCGGGGCCAGAGTGGTGGAGCAGACCACCCGCAAGGCCCTGCCCAAGGGCTTCCAGAAGGCCGAGTCCCTCCTGGACTGCGGCTTCGTGGACGCCATCGTCCCCCGGATGGAGCAGCGGGAGACCATTTCCTTCCTGCTCCACATCCACGGGGAAGGAGGCAGCCTATGAGCACGCCTGCCTATGAAAAGGTCAAGCTGGCCCGGGCCAACCGGCGGCCCACCGGCCTGGACTACATCGAAAATCTCTGCGGCGACTTCCTGGAGCTTCATGGAGACCGCCGCTTCGGGGATGACGCGGCCATCGTGGGGGGCGTGGGCCACCTGCGGGGGATCCCCGTCACCCTCATCGCCATCGAAAAGGGGCACAGCGCCAAGGAGCGGATGCACCGCTCCTTCGGAGCGCCCCACCCCGAGGGCTACCGGAAGGCCCTGCGCCTGATGAAGCAGGCGGAGAAGTTCCGCCGGCCGGTGGTGTGCTTCGTGGACACCTCCGGGGCCTTCTGCGGCGTGGACGCCGAGGAGCGGGGCCAGGGCCAGGCCATCGGAGAGAACCTGATGGAGATGATGACCCTGGACGTGCCGGTCATTTCCATCCTCATCGGGGAGGGCGGCTCCGGCGGCGCGCTGGCGCTGTCGGTGGCCGACCGGGTGTGGATGCTGGAAAACGCCGTGTATTCCGTCATCTCCCCCGAGGGCTGCGCCAGCATCCTCTGGAAGGACGCGGCCAAGGCCGACGAGGCCGCCCAGCGGCTCAAGCTCACCGCCCAGGACGCGCTGGAGCTGGGGATCATCGAAAGGATCCTCCACGAGCGGGACCTGGGGCAGCCCAGCTTCTATGGCCGCTTGGCCCAGGGGCTGGAAAAGGAGCTGAAGACCCTGCTGGCCCAGGAGGACCGCCTGGAGGCCCGCTATGCCCGGTTCCGGGCCTTCGGCCGAGGAACCACTGACCCAAAGAGCGAGGAAACCGATCATGCAGATCTATGAGACATACTGCCGGGAGGAGGTGGACCCCCAGGGCCGCCTCACCGGCTTCCGGGTGGACTATCCCGACGATTTCAACTTTGGCTACGACGTGGTGGACGCCACCGCCCGGAAGGAGCCTGACAAGCGGGCCATGGTCTGGTGCAACGGGGAGGGGGAGGAGCGCGTCTTCACCTTCCGCGAGATCAGCCGCTTGAGCAACCGGGTGGCCAACGTCTTCCTGTCCGCCGGCCTGCGCCGGGGAGACAAGGTCATGGTGGTCCTCAAGCGCCACTATGAGTATTGGCTCACCGCCGTGGCCCTGCACAAGCTCGGGGCCATCCTCATCCCCATGACCCACATGCTCACCGAGGACGACATCGTCTACCGGATGGGCTCCACCTCCATCCAGGGGGTGGTCTGCACCACCCAGGACGAGGTCCCCCAGCGCATCCGGGGCGCGGCGGCCCGCTGCGGGCTGTCCTGCAAGATGTGGACCGTCCAGCAGGCGGCGGAGGGCTTTGAAAACCTCACCACCGCCATGGAGGAGGCCCCGGAGGTCCTGGACCGCCAGCCCACCCTGGCCCACGACCCCATGGTGCTCTACTTCACCTCCGGCACCACCGGCTACCCCAAGGGGGTGGTCCACGACTTCACCTACCCCCTGGCCCACATCGTCACCGCCAAGTATTGGCACCGGGCGGAGCCGGACGGCCTCCACTTCACCGTGTCCGAGACCGGCTGGGCCAAGGCCTCCTGGGGCAAGATCTACGGCCAGTGGCTGGTGGGCTGCGCGGTGATGGTCTTCGACTTTGACAACTTCGATCCGAAAAAGCTCACCTCGGTCATCAACCGCTACGGCGTGACCTCCTTCTGCGCGCCGCCCACGGTCTACCGCTATCTGGTGAAAAAGGGCGTGCCCGACATGCCCTCCCTGCGCCACGCCGCCACCGCCGGTGAGCAGCTCGCCCCGGAGGTGTTCCGCCGGTTCACGGAAAAGACGGGCCTACCTCTGGCGGAGGGCTACGGCCAGACCGAGACCACCCTGCTCATGGCCAACTTCAAGGGGTGCACCCCCGTGGAGGGCTCCATGGGCGTTCCCTCGCCGCTGTACAACATCGAGCTGCGTCGGAAGGACGGGACCCTCGCCCCCGTGGGGGAGATCGGGGAGATCGTCATCCTGCCCCCGGAGAGCGGGAAGCAGGTGGGCCTCTTCTCCTACTACCTGGGCAACCAGACCCTTCAAAGCCACGTCTGGAAGGACGGCGTCTACCACACCGGCGACGCCGCCTGGAGGGACGAGGACGGGAACTACTGGTTCCACGGCCGCTTTGACGACATCATCAAGACCGGCGGCTTCCGCGTGGGTCCCTTTGAGGTGGAAAACGTCCTCATGGAGCACCCCGCCGTGCTGGAGTGCAGCGTGGTGGGCGTCCCCGACCCCCTGCGGGGCCAGGCCATCAAGGCGGTCATCGTCCTGACGCCCGGCAGGGAGCCTTCCCGCGCCCTGGAGCTGGAGATCAAGGAGTTTGCCAACGCCAAGATGGCCGAGTACAAGTGGATCCGAAGGATCGAGTTTGTGCCGTCCATGCCCAAGACCATCAGCGGGAAGATCCGAAAAACGGAGCTGCGCAAGTGACCCGAAAACCGTCTGCGGAGAAAGAGGGGAGCAAGAAAATGGCAGGGCAGACCAGACGCCGGAGCAAGCGGGAGGACCTCGTCAAGGCGGGGATCGAGGAGATCAACAAGAACGGCATCGCCGCCTTTTCCATGCGGCGGGTGGCCGACGCCTGCGGACTCTCCTGCGGCGCGCCCTATAAGCACTTCGAGAACCGGAATGAGTTCATTGCCGCGGTGATCGAATATGTCAACATCCAGTGGCGGGAGCAGCAGCTGAAGACCATGGCCCAGTACGAGGGAGACGCCCGGCGGCAGATCGTGGAGCTGAGCGTGGAATACGTGCGCTTTCTCGTGGACCATCCCCACTTCCGCTCCATCCTGACCCTGAAGAACGACGACTTCGACAACGTTTACCACCGCCTGCGGGGGGAGCTGAGCAGCGTGACCCAGCGGCTGGTGAAGGAATATTGCGACAGCGTGGATATGCCCATGGACGTGCGCCGTCGGAAGATCTACGCCGTGCGGTCCTTTATCTACGGGGCCATCATCATGTTCGACAACGGCGAGCTGGAGTACAACAGCCTGGCCCTGGAGACCCTGCGTTTCCACATTGACCGAGAGCTCGACCTGCCTTGATCGGAAAAACAAAAAAAATCGGCATCCTTTTCAGGTGATCCAAGCCTAAAAGGATGCCGGTTCTCGTTTTTTAGGTTGCAAAATCTCTTAAATACTTCTTGACAGGCGATATTGCACACAGTAAAATGGATGAAAATGGAGAGGACCAAAAGCGGAACAAAGAAATTCTGCACAATTGACGGAAGACGAATGGTTTAGAGGTCAACATTACAAATAAAGATGATGGCAACGAATTGGGAAAGGAGTACCATGGAGAAGAAACCGGCTAAACTTTTGAGACCGCTCTCAATGATACTATTTGTTTTGTCATTGCTGGTGTGGGGATCAAGACTTTACTCTGCGGGCGGCCTGGCCACCTATTTGGTGGAGGAGGGGCTGCTGGCTAGCCTCCTTTGCGGTCTCCAGTGTATTGTGTGCCTGCTCCTTGTTTTCTGGAGTTGGTTCTATCACTGGCCGAAGCTTAGGAGGGAGGAAAACGCCAAGGGAAGAAAAGGCGTTGGGATTGCCTTTTGCGCTGTCGTCGGTCTATGCCTGCTTTTCTCAGTGTATCATCACAGCCCCTTGGGAAATCGGATGGTTTCTGGAGAGGTCCCGTATATTTCCCAGGGGGTCCTCCCCTTGATGGAGCAGTTGGAGGAAGAAACCCCTGACTTCTCGGTGCAGCAGCCGGTTAAGAATGGGTTTGTGGACATTGGCAGCAATTTCTTCGTGCCTACCTACCTGATCCTGCGCCAGGACGGGGGAGGCGGCGAGTGGTATCACATCCTCTACACAGAGCTCCGCCGGGAAGATCTGGCAGAGGTCTATGCCGGAGAGTTGGCCAAGGGGGCGGAGAAAGAGGGGTGGACGCTCCAGCCGGTGGCCTTTCCTGGATCGCCGAGTACCCCCAGGAGGGAAAGGAAGCGGTGTTACTGTTTCACCGGGGGAATGTGGTGGTCCAGGTGACCTACCACGGCTCTAAGGACCTGGTTTCCCGCGCTGCGGCGTGGGAGGCGGCGCTCTTCTCGGAAGCGGAATAGGAGAAGAAAGACAGCTTTCGTCATCGACCGAGAGCTCGACCTGCCTTGATCGGCCCCCCAAAACCCTGACCCCGGAGCGTGGCGAAGCTCCGGGGCTTCTTTTTGTGAAATGCCGAAAAATTAACGTTGACAGGGAGAAATTGGGTTACTATAATGGGAGTGGGTCGGCGTCCTGCATAGAAGGGGCGCCGGACAGAGACAATATGATATCGTTCGGATGATAAAACCGGGAGATACCGCGTGCAGCGGAGCCGAAGGGGCTGCGGAAACTCTCAGGCAAAGAGGACCGGTTTTGGACGAAACTCCGGAGAGCGAGCAAGCTCGCACCGATGAGGCAATCCCCAGGTGGAGAATCTTTCAGGTTATGCCGGTCCTTCTTGAAACGCGCGTGTTTTCAAGGGAACGGTATGGGTTACGGAGGCGCAGAACTTGACACGCGAGCAAGAACTGTGTCTCTGTTTTTTTACCAACATTGCGACAGATACGAAAAAAGGAGCGAGTATTATGGAACTGAAAACCCCTCTCTATGACGTCCACGTGGAAGAAGGCGGCAAGATCGTCCCCTTTGCCGGGTACCTGCTTCCCGTCCAGTATGAGGCCTCCGGCGTCATCAAGGAGCACATGGCTGTCCGTCAGGAATGTGGCCTGTTCGACGTGTCTCACATGGGTGAGATCCTCTTCACCGGCCCCACGGCCCTGGCGACCCTCAATCATCTGCTGACCAACGATTACACCAACATGCCCGTCAACAAGGTCCGCTACGGCGTGATGTGCACCGCCGAGGGCGGCACCATCGACGACCTGGTGGTCTATAAGTTCGGCGAGGAGTCCTACCTGGCCGTCGTCAACGCCTCCAACCGCCACAAGGACTACGAGCACATGGCAAAGAACGTCCTGGAGGGGACCAAGTGCGAGGACATTTCCGACGCCGTGGCCCAGCTGGCCTTGCAGGGTCCCAAGGCGCCCGCCGTCATGAAGAATCTGCTGCCCGAGGACCAGATCCCCAAGGGCTACTACACCGCCCTGCCCAACATCGTCATCAACGGCGTGAAGACCATGATCTCCCGCACCGGCTACACCGGCGAGCTGGGCTATGAGATCTACTGCGCCAAGGAGGACGCCGTGAAGCTGTGGAAGACCCTGCGGGAGGCCGGCGAGGAGTTCGGCCTGATCCCCTGCGGTCTGGGTGCGCGTGACACCCTCCGCCTGGAGGCCGCCATGCCCCTGTACGGCCACGAGATGGACGAGACCATCACCCCCCTGGAGGCCGGTCTGGACTTCGGCGTGAAGCTGGGCAAGGACGAGTTCATCGGCAAGGACGCCCTGGTGGCCGCCGGTGCGCCGAAGCGGGTCCGCGTGGGCCTGGGCGTGACCGGGCGCGGCATCGTCCGCGAGCATCAGGACGTCTTCATCGGCGACGAGAAGATCGGCGTTTCCACCTCCGGCACCCACTGCCCCTACCTGGGCAAGGCCATTGCCATGGCGCTGGTGGATGCCAAGCACGCCGAGGTGGGCACCGCTGTGGAAGTGGAGGTCCGCGGCCGCCGGGTGGCCTGCGAGATCATCCCCCTGCCCTTCTACACCAGAGGCAAGTGAGCTTGCCCCATCCCATTCGTTTCTAAAATAAAAATTAATGATATTTGGAGGAACCAATCATGTCTAACATTCCTGCTGAACTGAAGTATTCCAAGTCCCATGAGTGGATCAAGGAAGAGGACGGCGTCTTCACCATCGGCCTGACCGACTACGCGCAGAACGCCCTGGGCGACATCGTGTTCATCAACCTCCCCGAGGAGGGCGACGAGGTCACCTCCGGCGAGTCCTTCTCCGACGTGGAATCCGTCAAGGCCGTCTCCGACGTCTTCTCCCCCGTCACCGGCACCGTCTGCGCAGTCAACGAGGAACTGCTGGACGACCCCGCACAGGTCAACGAGGCCCCCTATGAGGCATGGCTCATCAAGGTCGAGAACGTCACCGACACCGAGGAGCTGCTGGACGCAGAGGGTTACGAAGCCGTCGTGGCAGCTGAGGAGGCATAAGTATGGGCAGCTACATTCCCGCCACCCGGGAAGAGCGGCAGCGTATGCTGGAAAGCATCGGCCTGACCAGTCTGGACCAGCTCTATGACATCGTGCCGGAGGAGGCCCGGGTGAAGGACCTGGACCTGCCCGAGGGCATGAGCGAGCTGGAAGTGAGCCAGAAGGTCTCCGCCCTGGCCGAGCGCAACCGCCAGTTCCGCAGCATCTTCCGTGGCGCCGGCGCATACCGCCACTATATCCCCTCCGTCGTGAAGACCATCACCGCCAAGGAGGAGTTCCTGACGGCCTACACCCCCTATCAGGCTGAGATCAGCCAGGGCGTGCTCCAGTCCATCTTTGAGTACCAGACCCAGATGTGCGAGCTGACCGGCATGGACGTGTCCAACGCCTCCGTCTACGACGGGGCCACCGCCGCCGCAGAGGCCGTCTTCATGTGCCAGGAGAGAAAGCGCGCCACCGCTGTCATCTCCGGCGCGGTCGATCCCCAGACCATCGAGGTCATCAAGACCTATTGCGAGAGCCGCGATGTGCCCGTGGTGGTCATCCCCGCCGACAACTGCGCCACTGACCTGGAGGCGCTGAAGGCCGCCCTGAGCAAGGAGACCGCCGCCGTCCTCGTGCAAAGCCCCAACTACTACGGCGTGATCGAGGACATGGACGCCGTTGTGGCCGCCACCCACGAGGTGGGCGCCAAGGTCATCATGAGCACCAACCCCATCGCCATGGGCCTGCTGAAGACGCCCGGCGAGTACGGCGCTGACATCTGCGTGGCCGAGGGCCAGCCTCTGGGTATGCCCCTGGGCTTCGGCGGCCCCTACCTGGGCATCATGACCTGCAAGCAGGCCATGATCCGCAAGCTGCCCGGCCGTATCGTGGGTCAGACCACCGACCACGAGGGCCGCCGCGCCTTCGTCCTGACCCTCCAGGCCCGCGAGCAGCACATCCGCCGCGAGAAGGCCTCTTCCAACATCTGTTCCAACGAGGCCCTGTGCGCCATGACCGCTTCGGTCTACCTGGCCGCCATGGGGCCCAAGGGCCTGCGCCAGGCAGCGGAAAGCTCCGCCGCGCACGCCCACTATCTGGCCGCCGCGCTGGAGAAGCTCGGCTTCAAGCTGCGGGCCGACAAGCCCTTCTTCCACGAGTTCCTGACCGACTGTCCCGTGGCCCCCGAGAAGATCTGCGCCGCTCTGGAGGAGCGGGGCATCCTGGGCGGCCTGCCCGTGGACGGCGGCATCCTGTGGTGCTGCACCGAGCTGAACAGCCGCAGTGATATCGACAGCCTGGTGGCGATCCTTGGGGAGGTGTGCGCATAATGAAACTGCTGTTTGAACGGAGCTGTCCCGGCCGGGGCGCGGACCTGCTGCCCGCCTGCGACGTGCCTGCCGCATCCTTTGACGCCGCCCTGCTGCGCGGCGCGGCCCCCCGCCTGCCCGAGATCTCCGAGATCGACCTGGGCCGCCACTACACTGAGCTGGCCGAGCAGACCCACGGCGTGAACAACGGGTTCTACCCCCTGGGCTCCTGCACCATGAAGTACAACCCGCGCGTCAACGAGGAGATGGCCGCCCTGCCCGGCTTCACCCAGATCCACCCCTTGCAGCCCGTTGAGACTGCCCAGGGCTGCCTGGAGGCCATCTACACCGCGGAGAAGCTGCTGTGCGAGATCACCGGCATGGACGGCATGACCTTCCAGCCCGCCGCCGGTGCGCACGGTGAGTACACCGGCCTGCTGCTCATCCGCAAGTATCATCTCTCCCGCGGCGACACCGCCCGGACCAAGATCATCGTGCCCGACTCCGCCCACGGCACCAACCCTGCCTCCGCCACCATGGCCGGATTCAAGGTGGTCTCCATCCCCTCTGATCCCGAGGGCAGCGTGGACCTGGATGCTCTGCGGGCAGCCGTCGGCCCCGACACCGCCGGTCTGATGCTCACCAACCCCAACACCGTCGGCCTGTTCGACGCCAACATCCTGGAGATCACCAAGATCGTCCACGATGCCGGCGGCCTGTGCTACTACGACGGCGCGAACCTGAACGCGGTCATGGGCCATGTCCGCCCCGGCGACATGGGCTTCGACTGCGTCCACCTGAACCTGCACAAGACCTTCTCCACCCCCCACGGCGGCGGCGGTCCCGGCAGCGGCCCCGCAGGCTGCAAGGCCTTCCTGGAGCCCTTCCTGCCCACCCCCCGGGTGAAGAAGACCGAGACCGGGTACGAGTTCACCGCACCCGAGCAGTCCATGGGCCGCGTCCGCGGCTTCTACGGCAACTTCCTGGTGGTGGTCCGCGCCCTGACCTACGTGCTGACCCTGGGTAAGGAGGGCATCCCCGAGGCCTCCGCCGGTGCGGTCCTGAACGCCAACTACCTGATGAAGAAGCTGGAAGGCGTCTATGACATGTCCTGCGACGGCCTGTGTATGCACGAGTTTGTCATGTCTCTGGAGCGGACCGCGCACGAGCTGGGCGTCACCGCCATGGACGTGGCCAAGCGCCTGCTGGACTTCGGGATGCACCCGCCCACGATGTACTTCCCCCTCATCGTTCACGAGGCCCTCATGGTGGAGCCCACCGAGACCGAGAGCCCCGAGACGCTGGACGCTGCTGCGGAGGTCTTCCTGAAGATCATGGAGGAGGCCAAGGCCGACCCCGAGAGCCTGCACACCGCCCCCCACGACTGCGCCATCAGCCGTCCCGACGAGGTCACGGCCGCCCGGTCCCCGATCGTGCGCTACGACTTCAACGCCTGAGCGCGCCGCTTGTAAGCTTTCCCCGTTACCCCGGCGGCGTGTACGCCGCCGGGGTACTTGTATACAACAGAAAAGAAGAGGTATCCTGTGATTCGTTCTCTATTTGTGATCTACTCCCGGGAAAACGATCCCCGGCACAACCTGGCCCTGGAGGAGTACCTGCTGAAGACGGTGCAGCCCGGCCAGTGTATCCTGTACCTGTGGCAGAACCAGCGGACGGTGGTCATCGGCCGCAACCAGAACGCGGAGAATGAGTGCCGCATCCAGACGCTGGAGGGAGACGGCGGCCACCTGGTCCGCCGCCTGTCCGGCGGCGGCGCCGTCTACCACGATCTGGGCAACCTGAACTTCACCTTCCTGGTGACCGAGGAGGACTACGACGTGGCCAAGCAGACGGAGGTCATCCTCCGGGCGGTCCAGCTGGTGGGCCTCCACGCCGAGCGGAACGGCCGCAACGACCTGACCGTGGACGGCCAGAAGTTCTCCGGCCATGCCTATTACCGCACGGGCAGCCAGTGCTATCACCACGGCACCATCATGGTGGACGTGGACATGGCGCCCCTGGAGAAATATTTGAACGTGTCCCCCCTGAAGCTCCAGGCCAAGGGGGTCAAGTCGGTGCGCGCCCGGGTGGCCAACCTGCGGGACTATCTGCCCGATCTGACCATCTCCCGCCTGAACCAGGCCCTGGTGGAGGCCTTCGGCTCGGTCTACGGACAGCCCGTCACCGAGCTTCGCTATGAGGACCTGGACCAGGCGGCCATCGCCCAGGGGCAGGCGCGCTTCTCCGACCCCGCCTGGATCTACGGCGACAGCCGCCCCATGCAGGTCAGCCGGGAGGCCCGCTTCGACTGGGGCATCCTGCGCCTGGACTACTCCCAGGCGGACGGGACCATCACCGAGGCCGCCCTCTGGTCCGACGGCTTGGAGGCGGACTTCCTGAGCCGCGTCCCCGCCCTGCTCCAGGGCTGTCCTTTGCAGGCCGCTCCCCTGCGGGAGAAGCTCACCGCCGACCCGGACAGCACCGAGGAAGCGGTGGAAAGCGTCCTGTCCCTCTTGGGGGTCTGACACGATGAAAAGGAATGAGGAAAGTATGAATTTTGATATTGCGATTATCGGCGGTGGCCCCGGCGGCTACAACGCGGCGGAAAAGGCCGCCAAGCTGGGGATGCAGGTGGTCCTGTTCGAGAAGGAAAACTTGGGCGGCACCTGCCTGAACCGGGGCTGTATGCCCGCCAAGGCCCTGATCCACAGCGCCGAGACCTATGAAACCATCCTCCACGCCCAGAGCCTGGGCATCCAGACCGGCGAGGTGCGCTACGACTTCGCCGCCATGCACGCCCGCAAGACCCAGGTGGTGGAGGAGCTGCGCAAGGGCGTGGAGAAGCTCATGAAGGCCGGGAAGATCCAGGTGGTCTACGGCCAGGCCCAGATCGCCGCGCCCGGCGTGGTCACCTGCGGCGGCGAGACCTATGCGGTCAAGGATATCATCATCGCCACCGGCTCCAAGGTGGCCTATCCCCCCATCCCCGGCATCCGGGGCGAGGGCGTTTACAACAGCCGCGACATCCTGGAGGGCGAGGGCAAGATGTTCCGGTCTCTCATCATCATCGGCGGCGGCGTGGTCGGCGTGGAGTGCGCCTCCATCTACCGGGCGCTGGGCTGTGAGATCACCGTGCTGGAGGCCGCCGACCACATCCTGCCCGTCATGGACAAGGAGATCGGCCAGCGCCTGACCATGATGATGAAGAAGCGCGGCTGCAAGGTGGAGGCCAAGGCCATGGTCCAGAAGATCGAGGGCACCCCCGGCAACATGACCGTCACCTACCTGGACAAGAAGGGCAAGGAGAACGTGGTCACCGCCGAGGGCGTCCTGGCCGCCGCCGGCCGCTGCGCCAACGTGGACGGCCTCTTCGCCGAGGGCGTGGAGATCGAGATGTTCAAGAACGCCATCGTGGGCGACGAGGTGGGCCGCACCAGCCTGCCCCACGTCTACGTCATCGGCGACGCGAAGGCCAAGAACATCCAGCTGGCCCACGTGGCCGAGGCGCAGGGGACCAACGCCGTGGCCGTGATCGCGGGGAAGGAGCCCCCCATCGACATGTCCGTGGTGCCCAGCTGCGTCTACACCAACCCCGAGATCGCCGCCGTGGGCCTCACCGAGGACCAGGCCAAGGAGATGGGCCTCCAGCCCAAGGCCGTGAAGTTCCTGACCGGGGCGAACGGCAAGTGCCTCATCGAGAACACCGACAGCGGCTACGTGAAGCTGGTCACCGACAGCGCCAACGGCCGCATCCTGGGCGCGCAGCTGATCTGCCCCCGCGCCACCGACATGATCGGCGAGCTGGCGCTGGCCGTCCAGAAGGTCATCACCGCCGAGGGCCTCTATGCGGTCATCCATCCCCATCCCACCTTTACCGAGATGATCTCCGGCGC
Source organism: uncultured Eubacteriales bacterium (assembly GCA_934572535.1). Lineage (GTDB taxonomy): Bacteria > Bacillota > Clostridia > Oscillospirales > Oscillospiraceae > Evtepia. Next base: position 926 of record CAKTLJ010000014.1, on the reverse strand, counting down.
CGCCGCGCTGCTGGAGGAGTGATCCCGTTTCGTGATCCATTGAGGGGCGCTTCCGGCGCCCCTCTTTCTCGCTGAAAGGAGGCGGCCCATGCGCTATCAAGCCATCACCCCCCGCGTCTGGCACATCGAGGAGGACTATCGGGACTACTGCACCCTGGTCCAAGGCGAGCGGCTGGCCATCCTCTGGGACACCGGCCAGGGAAAGGGGGACCTGTCGGCCTTCCTGGCGGAGCACGTCGCCACGGACTGCCTGGTCCTCAACAGCCACGGCCACGCCGACCACATCGGGGGCAACCATCGCTTTCCCAGGGTCTACGCCAACCGGGCGGATTGGGACCTGCTGGCCGCCCAGAGCCGAATGACCACGGGGGCGCCGCCTGCCTACGAGGTGGAGGACCTGGTCCCCGGGACGGTCTTCGACCTGGGCGGGCTTTGCGGCCGGGTGGTCTCCCTGGCGGGCCACACCTGGGGGTCTGTGGGCCTGCTGCTGGAGGAGGCGCGCCTCCTGCTGGCCGGAGACGCCCTGAACCCCACCCTGCTGATGCTGGGCCGGGAGTGCGCCCCGGTGTCGGTGCTGCGGGAGACCCTGCTGGCCGCGGAAGCGCTGCCCTTCGACCGCTACCTGGCCAGCCACTATCCCACCCCCCAGCCAAAGCGGATGGTGGGGGCGCACCTGCGCCACCTGGACTGCCTGCGGCTGGAGCCGCCCTCCCATCCCGGGCCCTACGGGCCAAGGGTCTGCCGGAGCATCCACAAGGACCCCGACGGCCGGTCGGTCCTCTTCCTCGACCGAGGCTTGTGAAACAGACGAAGCCCCCGCTGACAAGCAGCGGGGGCTCAACTTGTCGAAAAAGGCTGCGCCTTTTCCGACAGAAGGGGATGGCAGGCCGCCGCGCGCAGGTCCTGTGCGCCTCTGGCGCCCACGC